>CAZMHH010000095.1:0-14857 GCA_964566035.1 uncultured Thermodesulfobacteriota bacterium | reverse complement strand
GCCATGAGCGCGGACCCTGTCGAGCTGGGCGCAATTGTCAAAGCTGTGAGGCGGATGGAAGACATGCTCGGAAATAAAACCCTGGATCTTCCTTCTCGTGAGCTGGAATTCAGGCATGTTTTTCGCAGGTCCGTGGTTGCGGCCCAGGCGCTTCAAAAAGGAGCCAGACTTGCCGCCACAGACGTCGCCCTCAAGCGTCCCGGCTCCGGCCTTCGAGCTCGTGAAATACCAAAACTAATCGGTCGCGTTCTGAACAGGGATGTGGCCGCTGATACCCAGATAAGTTGGGATATGTTGCAAAAGGAGTAGAACACATTAGAACCAAAATATCGTTCCAAGTATGCTGCAAGTTGCTATCGTACATTATGTTTGTGAATTTTTATTTGCTTACTACATTTTTTTGTCAATTTTTAATTGAAAAAACATATATATAAAATTGGAGAAAGTAATGGATGTTGATTTCTTGCGCAGATCAAATGTTTATATGCTTGCAAATAAAAAGAAATTGATTGGATTCGGAGCTGGCAACATCGGTGTACAGACTCAATATTTGCTTGATGGGTTTATTAATTATTTTGTAGACAATGAACCTCATAAATGGAATACAGAATGCTGTGGTGTGCCTGTTCATTCGCCATCTTCACTAAAAGAGATCGATCCTGAAAATTATATAATCATTATATGCGCAGAGCATTATAAAGAAATAATAAATCAAGTTCATGAAATTAATAAAAAATTTGAAGTATATGTTACTCCAGTATTAAAAGATCATACAATATTCGATAATTTACTAAAATGCTCAGACAGTTTACTGATAAGTGCATATGGCGTTAATGGTGGGTTATACATATTGAATGGTCAAAATGAAAAATATTCTTTACTAAAAAAGGGATCTTTCAGAGGATTATTATTTTGCGATAATAGCCTGTTTGTTGCCACAGAAAGAGGAGACATCCATGAAATAATTTCTATTAATCCATGCGAAACAATAATTAGATATAAAAGCAATGAAGTTTCGCAACTACATGGGCTAGCTTACTGGAAAAACGAAGATATCGTGATAGCATCTGAAGCCCAGTTTGATCGAATTTCGTTTATTAGCAAAAAAGACTTTTCACTAAAAAATCAGCTATACTTGGGGAGAACGGGATTAGAGCCAGACTTATACAACGGACATGTAAATGATTTGTTTGTTTGTGGTGATCGTCTATTTGTATCAATGATATCTTTTAGTAGTATGCGTAAAAATGGAGTTTATGACGGATGTGTCATGGAAATCGATTTACCATCACAAAAAATCGTTGGTCCAATTATGAGCAATCTTCTATTTCCACATTCTATAAAGATACATAAAAAGAATTTTTATGTTTTAGAATCACTCACAGGAAAACTTTTTAACGGAAAAGGTCAAATAGTTTTACAACTGCAAGGTTTCATTCGAGGACTTTTTATTCATGATAAAATTGCTTATATAGGGCAGTCAAGAAATCGAATGCTCAACGAAGCTAATCATTATTTATCATCAATTTCAATGGATAGCGGAGTATATGTTTCTGATTTGTCAAAAAAAATCTACAGATTTATTAAATTGCCTGAGTTATGCGATGTCTATGATATAATCGATTTGAACATAATTAATCATTTTGTGGAGTAAATTATGAACTGGGGTAACGATAATCAAAAAGAAATGAAACTCAAATTTCTTTTAGAACAGTACGCATTTTTTAAGCAAGACCAGATTCCAACGGTAGTTCCATATTACCCCGACCAGGTCGATCTGGACATTAGCAACCGCTGTAATTTGTCATGCATTACCTGTTTCCACAGCATTGAGCGCTTTCGTCCTTTTCCAGACATGACCATGGAAACATTTCGAACAATTCTGGATCAAGCTGAAGGGAAATCTTCGACAATAACCTTTGGCAATCATGGCGAACCATTCATACACAAGCATATTCTAGCCATGATCAAGGAGGTCAAGGGGCGGGGTTTTTTCCTGAATATCATCAACAACGGAACGCTGTTGACAGCGGAAAAGGCACAGGCCGTTATTGACGCTCAGGTTGATCGGGTTTCTTTTTCAATCGACTCTGTTGACCCTGAAATCTATCCCCAGGTGCGCCGGGGCGGAAACCTCAAAAAAACGCTCTTGAACATCCTGACATTTCTCAAGATGAACCATGAGCAAGGCATGAAGGTGTATGTCAATATCTCTACGGTGAATTCCCGCCTGGCCTTGTCCAGCAAGATCGATATCCGTGAATTTTTCTCCAAACTCCCCGTACATGTCATCTATACCAGTGACATTTTGAATTTCCACGATATGTTGGCAATCCGGGATGAAACCAAATTCGTGCAACGTGGATACGAGAAGATCACTGATCCTAAAAAGTTTCCCGTGTGCCTCAATGCCTTTGATCGGATCATTATCAGGCCCACTGGCGACGTCTCTCTTTGCCCTATAGACTGGGACTGTGTGCATGTACTCGGCAATATCCATGATGCCCCGTATCATGAACTCTGGAACAACGAAAAGGCCCAGCAATTTCGACAAGCCCATATTGATCGTGACTATGCTTCATTTGAGGGCGACAAGGTTATGTGTTCGCGCTGTGACGGGAAGTGGGTTCAAGACGTACGCTTGAGACCCAAGGCGATCTTGTCCATGGTTGCTGAGGATTTGAGGAACACAAAAGAAGAGATTGACAGGAAGCTCTTAACCCCAGCCTTTCAAGAAAAAATCGACGACGCAATTACCTGGGTTGATAACCTATAGGCTCAGGTATGTTAGTGGCTGAAGCCCCAAAAATTCATGAAATTTTGCAAATATCAATCATAGCCCTGACCTGTATTGCCAGGTTTTTGATGCCTGCGATGGTTAAACATTCAGGTACTGGCTCAACCTTATCACCTGACAAGCCCTTAATGACTTGGGATGATTAAATTGTGGTAGCATAGATACGGAATTATTAACATCTGGCAATTAATGCTCAATCCATGAAAATAACAGTGCATATTGGAATGCCTAAGACTGGAACCACCACCCTGCAGGAGTCTTTGCGTCATTCATGTGATTTTTTGAGTCAACACGGAGTATTGTACCCGGTTGTTCCCGGTTTGGGAAACAATCACTTTTTTCTAGGAGCTATGGTAACAGGAAATCCTGGCGCACTTAGAATTTATCGAGGTGTTTTCGATCAAAAAGACGGACGGTTCGAGCAGGCCAGAAAAATCTTCTTGCATAGTATCTCCGAGCAAATAAAACAAAAAGCCCTAAAAGGGTTGTTCTGTCAGGGGAATCTTTGGGCATACTTGCCTGCTGCGATAAAGCACCGTATTTGCAAAAGCTTCTTGGGCTCTGGAGCACAGATATAAATGTCGTCGTATATGTTCGGCGGCCAGACCGACATTATCGCTCTATGGTTCAGCAACAGCTCAAAGCCTCTAGCACGTTTACTGATCCGGCAAAATTTCGAATTGAATATAAATCCATTATTCAAAGTTATGAGCAAACCTTTCCTGGTCGTGTTCATGTAGTTCCATTTAATTTATCAAGATTTTATCAGAACTGCATTGTGCGGGATTTTATCAATCAGTTTGTGCCCGAGATTTCTCCGAACAGCCCCCAGTTAAAGATTCGAAAGAGCAATCCATCCCCACCTCCGGAAGTGACATATTGTGTACAGAAGTTTCGGAAGGTAAATTTTCCTGAATGCGATAATGTATTCAATGTACAGACCAATTGGCTGCATAAGAATTTGGCCAAAGTAGCGCAGCAACATCCGGGCCGTGAAAAGGTGAATCTTTTTAGTGAAGTATCTCAAAAAATTTTACATACTCATAAGGATGATCTGCTCTGGCTTCGAGGGGCCTACGGTATCGAATTTACGGAAATAGATTATTCCGAACTGGAAACTTCTACTCCCCCAAAGCTCTGGAAAGTGCATGATTTTGCCGACATCGTACCCGTGAACAAAAAGTACGCGTCAAGGTTAGAACGACAAATTATAAAGCTCTTGATTGATCAATGCCTATTGTGCCAAAATAAATGAGGTCTTGCCTGGTTAAACTTCATGGCTGAATATCTGTCGTTTTAAATTTTCCAGCCATTTCCCAGTAATAACCGTCTCCCCCCCCACCGTTCATCTTTAAAAAATTTTTCTCGTCGCCTATTCAAAATATTCGGCACAACTATTGCTTATATTAAAACGTATATACTTTGCAGGCAAGCTTTACCCTTCACACGGGGATTACTAAACATTGCTTGTGAATATAATCCGTGAATTATAATACTTTTCTAATTAATCGTAAAATTTGTTTTAACAGACACATAAATTTTGTTCAGAGCTTGATGCATGTGAGATCGATTTAAAAATTTAAAACAATGAGAGTTGTTGTGACAAAAAAATTTATCAAGCCAATTTTCGTCACTCGTCCTTTTCTGCCTCCATTGGAAGAATTTTGTGAAAGTTTAAGAGAAATCTGGGAAAGCGGCCAGCTAACAAATAATGGTCCTGTGCTTCGTCGCTATGCCCGTCAACTAAGAGGTTACTTACAGACTGAAAATATTTCACTATTCAACAATGGCACTTTGGCCCTGCAAATCGCCCTTCAGGGAATGGGCATCAGCGGTGAAGTCATTACCACCCCTTATACATTTGTGGCCACGACACATGCGCTTTACTGGAACAAAATCAGGCCGGTGTTTGTAGACATTGAACCAGACTACTATACCCTGGACCCGGAAAAGGTAGAGGAAGCCATCACCCCCTGGACCACGGCCATCCTTGCTGTTCATGTCTATGGTCATCCCTGCAATCACGAAGCCCTAGCCGATATAGCCAAAAGGCATAGCCTGCGGCTGATCTATGATGCAGCCCATGCCTTCGGAGTAAAGGTCAACGGTCAATCCATTGCCCACCTTGGCGACATGAGCATGTTCAGTTTTCATGCTACGAAGCTCTATCACTCTCTGGAAGGCGGTTTACTGGCTTTCAAAGAACCAGCACTGAAACAAACTCTTGATTATTTGAAAAACTTCGGCTTCAAGAGCGAGGTTGAGGTGGTTATGCCAGGCACAAATGCCAAGATGAATGAAATGCAGGCGCTCATGGGAATTCTGGTCCTCAAGCATCTTGAAAAATCGATTGAAAAAAGAAAAATTATCAGCAACATTTATCATGAGAGATTAAAAAATATACCCGGAATAAGAATGCCTGCTTCACTTCCAGAGCATGTCGAATACAACTATGCTTATATGACAGTTCAAATTGATGAAAAAGAGACAGGTATCAGCAGAGATGGTCTCTATCAGAGACTAAAAGAACATAACGTCTTTGTAAGACGTTATTTTTATCCTCTGGTCTGTGATTTTTCATGTTATAAACATATTTCTGTTGAAGGTAACCTTAGTACAGCCAGGGATATTTCTTCCAAAATTCTGACATTGCCTGTTTACGATTCTTTGAAGCATGACGATGTTCATAAAATTTGTGACATTATTCTAAAACAATAAACATATTCAAAAAATACATTCATTGCTTTTTGAGACATTAAGAGAGGGGTTTTATGAAGTCACAATTTACAATAGGCATCAGTTGCATAGGCAGCGGTGTAGGCCAGTCAGTAATCAATTCTCTCCGGCTGTCCAGCTTACCTCTTAAAACTATTGGGCTTGGAACAAACCCTTTTGCTTACGGTGCTTACGACTGCGATGTGTATGACTACACATCAAGCATATACGAACAAAGGTTTGTCGAAAACCTCATTGAAAAATGCCAGGAACATAAAGTCGATTTAATTATTCCAGGCTTGGATGATGAAGCCCTTATTTACGCTCAAAATTTTGACAAATTCAAGTCTGCCGGGATCAGGACGATCTGCTCTGGAGCTGAATTGATTTCCATTTGCAGGGACAAGGATCGCATGAGCAAGGAACTTAGCAAAGTCGCTGATTTTTTTGTTAAGTGCTACGATAAAAATACCCTTGAGCATGATATTGAAACCGGAGACATTACATTTCCGTTTATTGTTAAGCCTCGCGGAGGTTTTGCCTCCAGAGGGATCCAGATTATAAGGGATAATAATGATCTGAACAAAATTGATGAAGATCACATCATTCAGGAATTGGCCGTACCTGTAAAAAGTGATCCCAACTATGAGTATTATATGAATGAGATTTCAAAAAACAGGAATCCTCAAGTTTCTGAGATATCTATCCAGGTTGTCTATAATTCTGAAGGCAAGCTATTGGGGAGGATGGCTTCCTACAACAAGCTGAATAATGGCGTTCCAATAGAAGTTGTTCCTTATGAACGTGACTATATATGGAGTATCATTAACAAACTGACTCCAACACTTCTCAGCATGGGACTTCGAGGTCCTCTCAATATCCAGGGCAGACTTACTGAAAATGGTTTAAAACTGTTTGAGATGAACCCCAGATTTACCGGGATCACCGGACTTCGGGCTTTAATGGGTTTCAATGAAGTTGAAGCCTGTGTTAAAGAATGGCTTGGGATTGATAAAGGTAAAAACAAACTTCGCCTCAACTATAATCGTTTCGGCAGCAGGCAAACTGCTGATAAATCCATATGTTTTGATAGAAATCAGGAAGTTGCACAGCTCAGCCAAACTTTAAATGAAAATCCCCTTAAACAAGTAAAAACGGTTTTGTTGACTGGAGCCACCGGCAACCTGGGCCAGGAGCTTTCAAAGTTAATTTCGTCTAAAGCAGAAAATTATGAGTTGGTCACCTTGGGCAGAGAAAAAAAGCGTTCTGAAACAATTTTAGGTGATTACAGTGACAGGCATTTTTCTTACAAAGACCTGGAACAAGGCCTTTTATCCCTGGGCAATGTGGATGTTCTGATTCATGCCGGCTTTGCCAGACCTCATTGCACAAACATAGAAATAGCACAGAGCCTGCACTTGACCGGCGAGATCTTTACCAGGGCCGTGTTGCATCAAGTGCCCCTCATAATAAATATCAGCTCCCAAAGCGTGTACGGGCAAGCAAGCGAGCCCTTATGGACTGAGCAAACACAGCCTTCACCAGAAACCCAGTATGCGCAGGCCAAATATGCCAGCGAAATCTTGTTGGAGTCACTGGGAAAAGGGAACCCACTAACCAAGTTTACCTCCATCAGACTGGCAGCCCTTGCAGGTGGCATTGATATTGTAAATGGCAGAAATGATTTCATGTCAAAAATGGTAGTCCAAGCCTTGCAAGGTTCTGATTTAATAATTTACGGGGCTGAACAGAAAATGGAAAGAATGGATGTCCGTGATGCAGCAGCTAGTATATTCCAAATATGTAAACAGAATTTATCAGAATTAAAACCTGTCTATAACTTAGGAACAAACAAAACATATACTTTGAAATATATTGCAAAAAAAATACTAGACATTTCTAAGGATTACACAAAAAAAAATGGATCAAAAATTATTCTGGAAACTCCAAACCATGCTATTAACAATTTTGGACTGGACTCAACTGCATTCTTTACAGATTTCAAATGGGAACCCAAATACTCAATAGATGATATTGTGATGTCACTAATACATAATTATAAGTGCAAAAACAACAAGGTAAACGAACTATAGGGCTCTGCTCTATATCAAATCAAGGAACTAAACCGTGCATTCTAAAATTGTATTCTGTACAGACATAGAAAGACCATATATATACGGGACATTTCTTGAATTAACTTACAAGTTAATTCAAGAAAAAAATGATGTTCACGTCTGCATAATTGTTGGAGACCGTCAGGTGTATAGAATGGAAAAAGTACTTAAGTTTGTAGAGAATACACTTAAAATTGATAATAGTAAAATTATTTCCTTTGCAGGAATAAAATCATTAGATCAAAGCAAACAAGATAAAATAAATAATTATTCAGCCTCAGTTGTAAAAGAAATATCTGATATTAGCTCATTGAAAAATATAATGTATGAAAAATTTGATATAGGTGTACCGGTAGCATCTAGTCTTACAATAAAAACAAAATGTTCAACTCCTAATGTTGTAAAGAATAAAATAATGATTGAAAATTATCTCAAGTATAGCGCATTCACGTATGAAGCATCAAAGAGTATTATTGAGGATAAAGAATACAGTGCATTCTATGTATATAATGGAAGAACCTATAATACATATCCAATTACGTGTTTAACTGATTCAAAAAAAACATACTACTATGAAAGATCATACAAACATAAAAAGTTACGATTGCAAAAACATAGGTTGTTCGATTTCTTCAAAAACAGCAAGTTAGCATACGAATATTGGGAAAAAGCAAATGATACTAAAAAAAAAGAAAAAGCTATATCCTTTTATGATGAAAACAGGAATAATATTTATACAAAGAATTTTTCAGATAATAGTGGATTTATTACTGATAAAAAGGTTATATCGTTCTTCAATTCAAGCGATGATGAATTCAAATATCTACATCCAAGCATTAAAACTAGCAATTTATTCGTAAGTCAGGAGGAAGCTGTCAGGTGGCTGATAAAGTGGGTGGAAAATCAAGATAAATCTGTTTTGGTCATAAGAGTACACCCAAATCAAGAAAATAAATGTTCACATGATAGAAACTTTTGGAACAACATGGATGCTCGGAATACCATTGTTGTACCATCATTTTCAAATATAGATTCATACTCTCTTATAAAAAGATCAGATAAAGTAATCAGCTACCTATCTACAGCTGGTATTGAGGCTACTTATTATGGTAAACCATCTATAATTCTCGCTAATGCACCATATACAGGTCATAATGCTGTCTATGAACCAGCATCATTCCATAATCTGACCGCCTTGCTAACTGAAAAACTTACACCTAAACCGATAGAAAATTGCTATCCATACGGATACTTCAGAAAAACATTCGGGCACAATTTCCAACTTCTTCATTCCCTTGGTTTGCAAAATTTTGACGAACTTGATCAACTATTATTTGGTCAGTAAGAATTAATTTCTATCAGCCATAGTTATATATTTGGTAAAGGTGCTACTCATGATAAACAAATTATTAATTAATGTTTTTCGTATATAAGCATCAAAGGATAAAAGAAATGTCAGAGAACCACAATGACTTCAGAAGTACAACCGAATATCCGTTTCTTTCTTCATCAATTAAGGTTACAGAACAGTTATGGCCTGACAAAGTAAGGCCATTAGTGTCAATAGAATGCAGTGCTTACATGCATGGATCTTATATACGAGATGCTATTCAAGGGTTTTTAATGCAGCGTACGAACTTTAAGGTCGAATTGTTGATACATGATGACGCTTCAACCGACAATACTGCACATATTATCAAAGAATATGAGTCTAAATACCCCAAGCTAATTAAATCAACCATTCAGATAGAAAATCAATACAATAAGAATCCGAAAACTGATAAACATGTTAAACCTCATCCAAAAACTGGTAAATATGTATCTAAGTGCGAAGGCGATGACTATTGGACTGATCCATACCAATTACAAAAGCAAGTTGACTTTTTAGAGGCAAATCCTGATTATATTGTCTGTTATCATAACGCTGATATAATTAATGAAAATGGAAAAGTGATTAGCCTGTCAAAATTGCCTGAAGAATTACAAAGAGATTTTTCGGAAGATGAACTGATTAAAGGTAACATGATATTAACCTTAACTAGATGTTACAGAAATATTCCTTACAATATTCCAAGTGAAGTACGCAATGTATTAAATAAAGATAAATTTTTTACATCTATCTTAGGTAATTATGGCAAAGGAAAGTATTTAGGATACATAAAAAACGCCGTTTACCGTAGACATTCAAATTCTATATGGTCCAGCAAAAACGAAGTTACTCAAATATTTCATAATGGCAATACCCGAGCTTGGATGTCCAGATATTACAAAAGGATTGGGAAGTCATATTATGCTGATTATTTCAGAGATGAGACTTTTAGACATTTTGCAATCGTAACAAACAAAATTACCTGTCATAATATTGACCAATATGAGGATGTCATCCAAAAAATATTTTCCAAATATAACGACTTATTAAAAAGCAATGAGCTTGAGTACCTGACGTTAGTTCTTGATACTGCAAGAAAGACTTCATTAAAAAGATCAATAAATTTTTCTACAACTCAAAAACCTAAAATAATTAAGTCGAACAGTGAAGAAGTCACAACCTATGATTTACATAATAAAACCAATGGTATTTTTAAAAAGATTATCCACACCCCAGCACAAATTATCAGATCAGGTAATTTTAAGCTCTTAGAAAATGACAGGCTTGATATCAACTGGATTCTTACGAGAAAATGCAACTATAAGTGCAGTTATTGTACAGTAAAAGATAACTCTGGTGATTTTGTCGGTTTTGATAAGTTAAAGACAGCAGTCGACCATCTTGTTGATTTGAAAAACCAGAAAATCGCCATCACGCTAAGCGGTGGTGAGCCTACAATCCATCCAGACTATATAAAACTGATTGAGTATATATTTGCCAGAGATAAAAATCGTATAACTGTAAATACGGTCACAAATCTCTCTTTGCCCGTGTCTTTTTATGAAAAATTTATAAGTTCTGATATTATTCACAACTCAAAAGTCAGCTTTGTTTCTTCCTATCACCTCGAACATGCTGTGGCTGATAAGTTTATTAACAATGCAAAATTTTTGTCAGATCATGGATTCAAGGTGAATTTATGGCTAATCGCCCATCCTGATCATATGAAGAATATAAGGGAGCTTTATAAAAAAATACAAAAGTTTGCCTCTGAACATTTGACCATTGACATTAAGCTGGTTCGAGAAAATTTTGGCACTTATCCTGACAAAAGATACACCAGAGAAGACTTGGAATGGCTAAATAATTTTTACGATGGTTCAGAGCAAAAGAGCATTCTGGTAGACACTCTTAACAAGTCCAGTGATGCAATCTCCAGGGTTTTTTACAAACCCAACGAGGTAATAGCCAGAGGTCTAAACAAGTATAAAGGCATGGTTTGCCATGCTGGCGCAAACTTGATGTCAATAGATCAGTACGGAAGTGTGACTCCTGCAGTTTGTTTTCGGGGGAAGATGAAAAGCAATATAAATATTTTTAACCCTTTTACATCCCTTCATGAGTTGAACAAGCCCGTTATATGTCCTTTTGATGCATGTGGCTGTCTTGCTGATATTCCTCTTCCAAAGTATCTGCCAGGATATGAAGATATTGAGGTTAACCCCGAAAAAGTAATCTGTAAGACCACAGTGCAAGATTTGACATCAGATAAATCTAACAATAAATGTTACGGGAAACTAACCAGAGGTCTAATGGAAAAAGGCTGGCAGGAAAAAGAAAATAACTATGCCAGATATTTTGAAACACTCACTCATCTTAGGGAAATCAAAAATCCTTCCATATCTGTAATAGTCATATCCTGGCGCCTGCATCCGGACACAATCAAGAATTTTCAGATCCTGCAAAAACAGCGTGACCAGAATTTTGAATTAATTTTTGTTGATAACGGCGGGCAACAAGGTGAATTTGAATGTTTAAAACCGTATATTGACACATACATTCGTTTGAACACTAACACCGGGGCTTATCTATCTAGAAATGTTGGCGCCGTATTTGCTGAAGCACCAATCCTTCTATTTCTGGAGGACGATGGAATTCCCGAGAATAATTTAATTCAAGCCCATTTATCCTTATTTGAAGAATATGAAATTATTGCCTGCAGGGGTGTTTACATTCCTAAAACAGACAATAAATTGAATAAATTGCAATCATGGTATTACATATCTGATAATGAATATCCTACTTTTGCTCATTTGGAGGGTAATACAAGTTATTTAGCTGAAACTTTTTACAAAGCCGGTGGGTGGGATGATGAAATAAAATTTGGCGGTGGAGGGTTAGCCCTATATTTTGATTTATTGAAACTTGACCCTGATACCAGAAAGCAAATATACTCGCCTAGACCTATCATTTATCATGATTACGTTCAAAATGAAGAGCATTATAAAAACAAAATTGAAAAACAGCAAAAATCCTTTCAAAGGTTAAGAGCAAAATATCCTGATTGGGATAAAGTAACCAAAAATTTCAAGCAAAACAGTGATCGCAAAGATCTGCTTATTAGAAGAAATATAAAGAAGAGTCTTCCAAAAAAAAAGCAACTTAATATAGCCTTTTTTACTCATTACGATTCTTTATACGGCGCCAATCGGTCTCTGATAAATCTGGTTGAGGGCCTGATAAATAAGAATTACAAGCCTTTCCTTATCGCCCACAGAAAAGGGGCTGTTACAGATTATTTTGAGAGCAAAGGGTTTCCAACGTTTGTACACAGGTTTCCATGGCTCTTTTCAGCAGAACAGATAACAGTTGATGAGACATTATCAAGGCTCAATAATACATTACTCAGTTTGGAATCTTTATCCTCACAGCTTAAGGAATGGAAAATTGATCTGGTTTATTCAAACAGCTCTGTTATGGATATTGGCTTGCTGGCTGCAAAACTTATCGGGAAGCCACATATCTGGCATCTTCGTGAATATGGAGATCTTGATTATAAAATAAAACCTGATATAGGAAGGAGTTTGTTCAGACGGATATTGTGTTGTTCTGAAGGCTTGATCTTCATTTCAAAGTCGCTTGAATCTTATATTTTGCCAAACTATAAACATCCTTGTTCTAAAGTTATTTATAATGGAGTAGCAACGGAAGCATTTCTTTATGAAATTTGCAAAAACAGCAAGAAAAAACTTAAAAATAAGGTTGATACCTTTTCTCTTGTCGGACTTGTCAACGGCAGTAAGGGGCAGGATGTTGCAATTACTGCTTTTTCAAAGGTTATTCAAAAACATCCCAAGGCAAAACTTATTATAGCAGGCGGCGGTAGACTTAAAGAGCTGAAAACCCTGATTAATAATCTGAATCTAAGCGATAACGTATTCCTGCTCGGAGAGGTTCCTGACCCGTTTGGTATTTTTCTTAATACAGATGTTGCTTTAATGTGTTCTCAGAATGAAGCTATGGGAAGGGTCACAGCAGAGGCAATGGCATGTTCCTGTCCGGTGATCGGTTTTAACGGTGGCGCAACACCTGAACTTATCAAACATGGATATAATGGATTGTTGTATAGGGGCGGATACGAGGCTTTGGCTGAGTGTATGGTTGCAATGATTGAGAATCCTGAACAAACCCGCTTGATGGGAGAAAATGCATGGCAAACAGCTAGGGATAATTTTACAGTCGAAAAATATTCCGAGCAGATTCTGAAAGTCATTGAATCTGTTGTAAACAAAGACAAAAATGATGTATGCTTAGCAGAAATTTATGATAACAACATTAAACAATACGAAGAAGACCACAATAAACAGTATTGGGATTTTTATTGCAGATTTATGGATTTAGAGAAAGTTAAGGTTAAAAAACAGATTCAAGAATCTGACAATTTATGCAAAGACTTTAAAAGAAAGACCCAAGAAGACTCAAAATCAGAAATGAAAAATTTAATCAAACAGGCTGAAGAATTGATACAGTCCGGTAACCTGTTTAAGGGAAGAGAACTGCTCGTAAAGGCTCTTGAATCTGACGGGCAGAATGTAGAAGCATTAAATGATATGGCGTTTGTGCTGTATCAGGAGGGGAAATTCGGGGAGGCGCTCATGTTTGTGGAGAAGGCAAAGTCCATTGCACCGGAATGTGAGGGAACGCTGCGCAATGAGAGGGAGATAAGAGCAGCTATCGGCTTTCAGGAGTCAGTTATCAGGAAAAACTAAAGGCAATATGGGACACATAAAGGAGTAACAAGTTCCAAGATACAAGCTGCAAGCAAAGGCAATATGGGACACGGATTTGCGCGGATGATGCGGATTAAAACATCAAAAAAAGATTGGGATCGCCGTACGGCGATTTTTTTTGTGGTTTCAAAATTTGCTTGATTTTAAGCGGAAAACAGCGTATTTTTTCAAAAGAGGGGGGGTATGACTGATGAGGAGAGAAGCGTTGGCAAAATTATAGGTGTCAGAATATACATGACACCAGAAATTCAGTGAATGAAAGGGTTGGATACTTATGAAATACAAGGTAAATCTTAAGCAGACAGAAGAAGGTTTTTCAGTTTGGGTTCCAGGTCTGCCCGGTTGCTGGTCACAGGGAAAATCTGAAAATGAAGCACTGGATAACATTCAGGATGCAATAGAAGCTTATCTGGAAGTCGTTGACAAGCTCTCTGCTGATAGTATAACCCGGTATGTAGAAGTTGCCCATGCCTAAGCTTCCCGGTATAAATCATCAAAGAGCTGTAAGAGTGTTCCAAAAGAAAGGGTTTTGGATTGAAAGAGAGGGGAAACATATAGCTATGACTGATGGAAAGTATATTATTACAATACCAAGGGGTAATCCTGTTGATGCATTTACAATGGCTGGGATTATCAAAGATGCATGCATGAGCATTGATGAGTTTAAGAAGCTTTTGTAAGCAAAGTTGGGTCGGTAAGGGAGCAACTCAGCTCGCAGTAAAACTCAAAACCATAAGGGCGTGATCGGACGCGAGAAGCAGTGGCAAGCTGCAAGACACAAGTTGAAAGCAAAGGCGATGGGACGCAGATTAAAAACATCAAAAAAAAGATTGATATCGCCGAAAGGCGATTTTTTTTGCTGAAAGGCTCATCTTGTTAATCCAGTAAAAATGATTTTCAAATCCGCGTTGATCCGCGCAAATCCGTGTCCTATTGTACTGTTTAAGTTCATGCTTCGCGGGATTGAGCAAACGAAAACAAAAGCCGTGGATTTTATGTCCATGGCTTTTTTTTGTGGTTTCAAAATTTGCTTGATTAAGAGCGGAAAAAGGCGTAACTTGAAAGGTGTGTT
>CAZMHH010000094.1:0-14889 GCA_964566035.1 uncultured Thermodesulfobacteriota bacterium | reverse complement strand
AAATACAGGCATGTTGGGCATTTCTGGCAGGACAGGTATAAGAGCATGATCGTTGATGAAGATAACTATCTACTGGCTTGCGGCAGTTATGTAGAATTAAATCCTGTGCGTGCAGGTATTGTTCAGAGTCCCGGGAAATACCGTTGGAGCAGTTACGGTTGGTATGCTTACGGGAGAAATAACCCTTTGCTTGATAAACATCCCTTTTACAGTAATTTTGGGGAGAATACAAGAGAGTGCCAGCAGAGGTACCGTGAGTTTGTAAAAGCAATGCTGAAAGAGAGGAAGTCTATGAAGGGGGAGATGGACAGAAAACTTGCTTATGGCAGCGGTGATTTTATTGGAATGTTGACCAGGAAGCATAAGATAACAGGTGAGTTGAGACCGCAAGGTCGGCCAAAAATACAAGGTTAGAAAACAAACAGAACCGTCCCCTTTTTTCTTGGCGGGACGATGTTGCTGGGTGTGGCGGATGACGGTTCGGTGCCTGGAATCGATCCGAATGCGCTTGAACAAGTGAGGAAGGACTTCGTTACAACCATTAACAATCCTCAGAAGCTAACCCCGCCGACCTACCTGTCCATTGATGATGCCGACCTGGGAAACAAAAAGCTCATCCACATTTATGTTCCCGAAAGTTCACAAGTGCACCGTTGCAACGGCCGCATCTTTGATCGCAATGAGGACGGGGATCTCGATATTACGGATAACACGGTGCAGGTGGCTCAACTCTACCAGCGCAAACAGGCCACCTACAGCGAGAACCGCGTGTTCCCGCACCTGGGACTGGATGACCTCGATTGCGACCTGATCGCCAAATGCCGTAAAATTGCAATCATCCGCTGGGAAGATCATCCATGGAAAGATCTGGATGATCTGGAGTTGCTCAAAAGCGCTCAACTTTACCAGACAAACTCCGAGAGTGGTCTCAGCGGTATTACCCTGGCGGGGATACTGCTTCTCGGAAAGCAACTTCCGCTGCTGAATACGGTTTCTCACCACCGCACCGATCTGATCCTGCGCAAAGTGAATCTGGATCGCTACGACGACCGGGACTTTGTGGATGTTAATCTCGTTGAGAGCTATGACCGCATCATGGCTTTTATCCACAAACACCTGCCAGATCCTTTCTATCTTGAGGGCACGACCAGCATCAGCATCAGAGATGCCATCTTCCGGGAGGTTGCATCAAACATCCTGATTCATCGGGAATACACCAATGCCTTTCCGGCTAAGCTGATCATCGAGTACGGTAAGGTGAGTACCGAGAACAGCAGCCGTCCCCATGGCTTTGGCCGACTCGATCCGGAGACCTTCACCCCATTCCCCAAGAATCCTGTGATTGCCAAGTTCTTCCGGCAGATCGGCCGTGCCGACGAACTTGGTTCCGGTATGCGCAAAATGATGAAATACAGTCAAGCATACGGGGGAGCCGATCCAGAACTGATCGAGGGGGACGTGTTCAGAATCGTGGTCAAGGTGCCTGAGTTTAGCGAGCGCCCGGAACCCGTTGACATCGGGTCACGGCCCGAGTCACAGCCCGAGTCACGGCCCGAGTCACGGCCCGAGTCAGCATTGGCCGTCAAAGTACTTTTACTGCTGGCGCAGAAGTCCTCGGGTAAAGCTGAGTTGGCGCAAAAACTTGGCCATAAATCCGTGTCCGGCGAGCTAAAAAAACAACTCCGCCTTTTGCAAGGGCAGGGTTTTGTTGAAATGACCATACCTGACAAGCCCAACAGCCGCCTGCAAAAATACCGGTTGACCGCAGCAGGCAAAGAGTGGATAAGAAGGAACGCATTATGAGCGATAGAGCCCCCTACTTTCCGTGTATTCCGTGGTTAAAAATATTTGTGTGAATTCGAAAATAATGGGGACAGTTTTATTTGATAATTTCGTAAAAAGTGAAGGCAGGAAGATAAGAAATATATAAAAATAAACAGTTCCGGTTTTGCTTGACATCTATGTGGTTCTCTGGGTTAAATGATAAATAAACCTATTTATTACTAATAACATTTCAAAAAGAAGGGGCATGTTATGAAAAAATTAATCCTTGTTTTACTGTTTTGCTTTACCTTCATCTCTATTTACGGTTGTGGACAGGATGAGAAAATAGAACTCATTGAACCCGTTGAAAGAGAAAAAGTAGCGCCTGTTCCACAAGAGCAAGTTATACCAATTAAAGAACCAGAGGTCATGGGACTAGAGTCCATAGAGAAAATTGATGAAGAAATAGAAAAAGAAGTAGATAAAGAGCAAGAGTCCATAGAGAAAATTGATAAAGCAATAGAAGATGAAGTAGATAAAGGTAAACTTGATTTAGAGAAGATAAAGGAAACCATTGAAGAAACAGCGCCTGAGACAAAAGAAAAAGTTACCACCGAAATAGATGATATAAAGGAGAAAGTATCACCGGATCAACTTATGAAAAAGATAGAGGATAAAATTGAAGATGAAGAGGAAGATGAGCCTGTAACAGAATAATATTTAATAATATTGTTTTTCTATAAAAGAGCACTTAACCTTATTTCAAGGGTTGGGTGCTTTTTTTATTCAGGAAGTAATTGGTAATATCAGACAATGCTTACCTGTATTTTTAATATTTATTGACATTTTTATAAGAAAATGTAATGGTTTAAGTATTAAGTTGGGCTCTTAACCTTATTAATTCCGTATTGAAATATATACTGCTCCCATGTAAGAAAGGTCTTATGGATCAACTCAATTTAAATGAAAAATTTAATGACGCTATGAGGCTTGTCAAACAACAGCGATATGGGAAGCTCAGAAGCTTTTGAATATATTAGAAAACATTGCCAATAGAGTAATGATTTTACTCTCAACTTCTATAATTACAAAGGAGGAAAAATGCCGCTTTTCAATATCATAAACAATGAACTGCTTGATCCCATAAAAGAGCTGTCTTTTAAGCTCGAAAAGGAGATACAGAGTTTAACAGAAAAAAATCTCCAGACGATCTTTGGGCTGGATTTTATTAAAACTGAATTTAATATAAACAACTTCCGCATCGACACCCTTGCATTTGACAGAGGTGCTGAAAGTTTTGTCATCATAGAATATAAAAAAGATAAAAACTTCAGCGTCATTGATCAAGGATATGCCTATCTATCCCTGATGTTAAATAACAAATCCGACTTTATCCTTGAATACAATGAAAACTGTAAAGACACATTGAAAAGAGATGATGTGGACTGGTCTCAGTCACGGGTTATATTTATCTCTCCTTCCTTCACAACATACCAGAAAGAAGCCATTAATTTTAAAGACCTGCCGATAGAACTCTGGGAAATAAAACGGTATCAAAATAAGACAGTAAATTACAATCAGGTTCAGACATCCGGTTCTCAGGAGAGCATAAAGACAATAAGCAAAGGCGAATCCATAGAAAAAGTATCCAAAGAGATCAAAGTTTATACAGAAAGAGAGCATTTGGAGAAATCAACTGAGGAGATCAAGGAACTCTATCAGAGGGTAAAAAATGCAATTCTCAATATTGATAATTTAGAGATAAAACCCAAGAAATATTATGTTGCATTTATTTCAGGTTCAAATGTGGTTGATATCCATCTCCAGAAAAAGAGTATAAAAATATGGCTTAATTTAACAAAGGGAGAACTTGATGATCCGAAGGGCATTGCAAGAGATGTCTCTTCAATAGGACACTGGGGCAATGGAGACTATGAGATTCAAATACATAATGACGATGATTTAGAATATATATTGAGCCTGATAAAACAGTCGTTGAAGAAGAATAAGAAATAACTGGATAATGAATATACAGTCACCCCCCTAACATTAACCCGTAAAAGAAAAGAAACCTATGGCGATAAAAAAATCTGAATTATACAGCTCACTCTGGGCAAGTTGTGATGAACTGAGAGGCAGCATGGATGCAAGCCAATATAAGGATTATGTATTGGTAATGCTGTTTATGAAATATGTATCTGATAAAGAAGACCCGATGATTGATGTGCCCAAACATGCAAGTTTTTATGAAATGGTGCGCCAAAAGGGCAAACCCGACATCGGAGATAAAATAAATAAAATTATCGGAGAGTTTGCAAAAGCAAATGGACTGACCGGGGTTATCACGGTTGCTGATTTCAACGATGATGAGAAACTGGGCAAAGGCAAGGACAAGGTTGATAAACTTACAAACCTTATTTCAATTTTTGAGAAACCTGAACTTGATTTCAGTTCCAATCGTGCCGAAGGGGATGATCTGCTCGGAGATGCGTTTGAGTTCCTGATGAGGCATTTTGCAACCGAGAGCGGGAAGAGTAAAGGGCAGTTCTATACACCTGCTGAAGTGTCAAGAATCATGGCAAAGGTTATCAGTATCAACAAATCCAGAAGTCAGCAAGAGTCTCTTTATGACCCGACCTGTGGTTCTGGGTCATTATTGCTGAAAGCCGCAGATGAAGCCCCGCATGGAATCACTATCTATGGGCAGGAAAATGATAATGCCACCCGTGCATTGGCTGTGATGAACATGTGGCTGCATAATAACCCGGATGCTGAGATTGTTCAGGGAAACACCCTTGCTTCACCCCAGTTCACAGATGAAACCACCGGAGCGCTTAAACAGTTTAATTATGCTGTTTCCAATCCGCCTTTCAGTTTCAAATCCTGGATGAACGGACTTGACCCCTATAATGACATTTATAAAAGATTTGATGGCTACGATGCAGCGCCGCCGAAGAAAAACGGGGATTATGCATTTTTGTTGCATCTGATCACATCCCTGAAATCCAACGGAAAAGGCTGTATTGTCATGCCGCTGGGGGTTCTGTTTCGTGGAAACCAGGAGGCAACCATACGAAAAAAGATTATTCAAAAGGGATATATAAAGGGGGTTATCGGACTTCCTGCAAACCTGTTTTATGGAACCGGAATTGCCGCCTGTCTTATTGTTCTGGATAAGGAAGATGCAGATAAACGGAAAACCATTTTTATGATTGATGCCGGCAAAGGGTTTATGAAAGACGGCAATAAAAACCGTCTGCGTTCTCAGGATATCCATAAAATTGTGGATGTGTTCAACAACCGGATTGAAGTGCCGAAATATTCAAGGATTGTTCCTGTTGAGGAGATTGTAGACCCGAAAAATAATTACAACCTCAATATTCCCAGATATATTGACAGCCATGAAGAGGAAGACATCCAGGATATTGGCGCACATCTGCTTGGCGGTATCCCCAAAAGAGATATAGAAGCGCTGGATGATTATTGGCAGGTGTATCCATCTCTAAAGGACAGTCTGTTTAAAAGGATTGCCAATCGCAGGGATTTTTATCAGTTAAGGGTGAGCAATGAGCAGATAAAAGACACTATTTTTCATCACCCTGAATTTATTGCATTCGGGAAAAAGATGAACAGGCTGTTTAATAAATGGAAACAGGAAACAGCCGATTACCTGAAAACACTTAAAAAAGGGTGTAATCCGAAACTGGAGATACATAATATTTCTGAGAGTTTGCTCAAAACCTACTATGGTAAGGCGCTTATCAACGAATACGATGTTTATCAGCATTTAATGGACTACTGGGCTGAGATCATGCAGGATGATATGTATGAACTGACTGCTGATGGCTGGAGCGCCGGCAATGAAGTCATACGAATAGAGAAAAGAACCCAGAAAGGAAACCGGGAGATTGTCAGACAGTTACCGGGTATAGAAGGACTGGAAGGAACACTTATCACGCCGGATTTGATAATCCAGGAATATTTTTCAAAGGAGCGGGATAGTATCATTAATCTGGAAGAACAGATAGAGACCCTGATTGCCAATATGGAAGAGATGAGAGAAGAACATGGCGGCGATGAAGGGCTTCTTGCAAATGCCATTGATGATAAGGGAAAGATAAGTAAAGGCGGTTTACAGAAGGCAGTAAAAGACCTGGGAAAAAGAAATGCTGATAATGCTGATGAGTATGATATGTTGCAGGCATATAAGAAACTCATGGATCAGGAAGCTGATATTCAGGCAAAGATAAAAACAGCAAAATCAGAGCTTGAAAAGAAGGTTATCTCTCAATACCCGAAACTGAGCATCCAGGATATCAAGAGCATAACCGTTGATAAGAAATGGATGAATTCTATCGAGCAGTTAATCCATACCGAATTTGATAAAATAAGTTACCGGCTCACCCAACGGATTAAAGAACTGGCAGAACGGTATCAAAACCCCCTCCCTGAGCTGAGCAATGCGGTAGATGAGATGACTAAAAAAGTTGATAAACATTTAAAAAAGATGAACTACGAATGGTAAGCGATATGGAGATACCAAAGGGATATAAACAGACAGAGGTCGGGGTAATACCTGAGGATTGGGAGGTCGATTATATCCAAAACTTAGCACAAATTACAACAGGAGCCAAGAACACACAGGACAAGGTTGATGCTGGAATTTATCCCTTTTTTGTACGTTCTCAAACAGTCGAAAGAATAAATACTTACTGTTTTGACGGAGAGGCTGTCCTCACTGCAGGTGACGGTGTAGGAACAGGAAAGATTTTTCATTATATAGATGGGAGATTTGATTTTCATCAACGTGTTTATAAAATTAGTAATTTCTCTAATCTCTTAAATGGGTACTATTTTTATCTCTATTTTAGTAGATATTTTTATAGTAGAATAGCTCAGATGACGGCGAAGTCTTCGGTTGATTCAGTTCGTCGAGATATGATCGCTGAAATGACCATTATATTACCCACCAAATCCGAACAAACCGCAATAGCAAATGCCTTAAACGATGCAGATTCTCTTATTACAGCATTGTCAAAACTTATTGAAAAAAAGAAGGCAATAAAACAAGGGGCAATGCAGGAACTGCTGAGACCGAAGAAGGGGTGGGAAGTAAAGAAGTTGGGGGAAATTTGCAAAACCATTACTACTGGGAAACTTGATGCCAATGCGATGGAACCAAATGGAACGTATCGTTTTTATACTTGCGCAAAAGACTATTATTTCATTGATACATATGCTTTTGATGCTGAGGCATTATTAATATCTGGGAACGGGGAAAATGTTGGCTATGTTCATTACTATAATGGAAAGTTTAATGCATACCAAAGAACATACGTGCTAACAGGTTTTAATCAAAACATCCTATATGTAAAAAAATATTTAGATGTATTCCTTTCAAAGAGAATAGATGTTGAGGTCAACTTGGGAAATACACCATATATTAAAATGGGAACTTTGACAGAAATGGATATTTTTTTTCCAACCCCTTCCGAACAAACCCGTATCGCCCAAATCCTCTCCGACATGGACACAGAAATTGAATCATTACAGAAAAAATTAGAAAAATATAAACTGATAAAACAAGGTATGATGCAATCGTTACTGACAGGAAAGGTGAGGCTGATATGAAAAATTATTGTAATTATTCTGCTCATTGCCCATAAATCGTTATTATGACCTTGTAGAGGTGACATTATTGTTTTTAAGTCTCTAAATAATAAGCTGAATAGTTGTAACTACTCACTCCATTCACAAACGGTTTGCTCTGGTGGAGGCTTATGTAAAGCATCAGGATTTTTATCACCCTCACCCCGTCCCTCTCCCATCCAAAAAAAAGGGAGAGGGGGAGGGGTTGCAGTGTTACTGCTGAAATATAAAGTAATAGAAGGTTGCGATCTTTATAAAAAAAATATTTTTAATGTTTCCCCAACTTCCACCCTGTTGTTATAGATAACAGACATGCCACCTCGTCCCCTCTACCCGCCGAGGGAGAGGGACAGGGTGAGGGGGATTAAAAAGATTTATAATTGTAATATGCTACTCACGATAACCACTCTTAGGGTGTTAGTAGTTACAAATTATTATAGATTAATGCTATTCAAGGGCTAACATGAGCGCTATTGGCAAAAAAGAACGGGAGACCCAGAACCGGGTTGTCAAGCTATTTGATAAGGAATTGAAATACAACTATCTCGGTGACTGGAAAGACAGAGAAAACAACAGCAATATTGAGGAAGAGCTTCTTGTTTCCTGGCTCAAAAACAACAAAAAAAAGGGATATAGTGATAACCTTATTAACAAGGCACTGTATGAATTTACCAAAACGGCAAATGACCAGACCAAATCCCTTTATGATGTCAATAAAGATGTCTATTCCATGCTCAGATATGGCGTTGATGTTCAACCGGATATCGGACAGAACAAAGATACTGTATCTTTAATTGACTGGAAAAACCCACAGAATAACGATTTTTATATTGCTGAAGAGGTAACCATTAAAGGACTTCATAAGAAAAGACCCGATATTGTGCTCTATGTAAACGGTATTGCGCTGGGTGTGCTGGAACTAAAACGCAGCACTGTATCTGTAACAGAAGGAATCAGGCAGAACCTTGATAATCAAAAACACCTATTTATTAAACCGTTTTTCTCAACCATCCAGCTTGTAATGGCTGGAAATGATGTTGAAGGGATTGCATACGGTACTATTGAGACAAAGGAAAAGTTTTTTCGAAAATGGAAAGAGGTCAGCACAGAACTCAATCCCAATGATACCCATCTATTAACTATCACAAAACCTATCAGAGACAAGGCTGATAAATATGATTATCTGCTGGACAAAAATATTATTCAACTTCTCAATAAAGACCGGTTTCTTGAACTGATTTATGATTTTATCGTATTTGACAGCGGCACCAAAAAAATGTGCAGACCAAACCAATATTTTGGTGTTAAAGCAGCTCAGGATTTTATCAAACGCAGAGAAGGCGGAATAATTTGGCATACACAGGGAAGTGGTAAAAGTTTAACCATGGTCTGGCTTACCAAATGGATCAGGGAGTTTAACAACAATGCCCGTGTTTTAATCATCACAGACAGGGAAGAACTGGATAAACAGATTGATGGGGTCTATCAAGGTGTTCAGGAAAAGATATATCGAACTGTAAGCGGAAGGGATCTGCTGGAGAGATTAAACAGCACCACCCCATGGTTGATGTGCTCTCTTATTCATAAATTTGGTGGAAAAGAGGAGATTGACGACAAAGCTGTTGATTCCTATATTGATAACCTAAGAGCAAGTATTCCTACCAATTATAGTGCAAAAGGCGATATTTATGTGTTTGTTGATGAATGTCACAGAACCCAGTCCGGAAAACTGCACCAGGCAATGAAACAGTTTGTGCCTGATGCCCTGTTTGTTGGGTTTACCGGAACTCCTCTTTTAAAGTCAGACAAACAGACCAGTCTTGAGGTATTTGGAAGGTATATCCATACCTATAAATTCAATGAGGCGGTAATGGATAAGGTGGTGCTTGATTTGAGATATGAGGCTCGGAACATAGAGCAGAAGATTACATCCCATGACAGGATTGATGAATGGTTTGAACTGAAGACCAGAGGACTGACCGATCATGCAAAGATAGATTTGAAACGAAAATGGGGAACATTAAAGAAGGTATTCAGCTCAAAGTCAAGGCTGGAAAAAGTTGTGCTTGACATTATGCTGGATATGGAACGAAAGGAACGTCTTCAAAATGGACATGGAAATGCTCTTTTAATATCAGACAGCATATATAATGCCTGTCGTTATTATGAACTGTTTCAGAATGCCGGGTTAAAGAAATGCGCAATTGTAACATCCTTTGTGCCAACCCATGTTGATATAAAAGGTGAAGAATCCGGGGAAGGATATACAGAGAAACTCCAGAGATTTGAAATCTATCGCAGGATGCTGGCGGAATATTTCAATGAATCCCCAGAGGATGCTATCAACAAGGTAGAACATTTTGAAAAAGAGGTAAAAGATAAGTTTGTAAACCAGCCCGGTCAGATGAAACTGCTGATAGTTGTCAATAAACTGCTTACCGGATTTGATGCACCGCCTGCAACCTATTTATATATTGATAAGAACATGAGGGATCATGGGCTGTTTCAGGCAGTTTGCAGGGTAAACCGGATACATGGTGAGGATAAGGATTATGGGTATATCATCGACTATATGGATCTGTTTAAAAGTCTTGAACAGGCATATCAGGATTATACCTCTGCGGCATTTTCCGGATATGATAAACAGGATATTGAAGGACTATTAAAGGACAGGCTGGGAAAAGGAAAAGAACGACTGGATGAAGCATTGGAGACAATTAAAGCGCTTTGCGAACCGGTTAGCCCGCCAAAAGACACCATTGCCCATATCAGATATTTCTGTGGAGAGAATACCGAAAACCCTGATGATTTAAAGGACACAGAACCCAGACGGGTTGCACTATATAAATTGACCCTTTCCCTGATAAGAGCCTATGTAAATGTTGCAGATGAGATGAATGAGGCAGGTTATTCAGACAGGGAAATTGAGAAAATTAAACAGGATGTTGCCCATTTTGAAATGCTGCGAAAAGAGATTCAGCTTGCAAGCGGCGATTATGTGGATTTAAAACAGTTTGAACCTGCAATGCGGCATCTTATTGACAGTTATATTGGCGCTGAAGAGAGCAGAACCCTTGCAAATTTTGATGATCTGACCCTGGTGGATTTGTTAGTCACAAAAGGGGAAAAAGCGGTTGATGAGGATTTGCCTGAAAATATTCGAAAAGACAGAGAGGCTGTTGCAGAGACCGTGGAAAACAATTTAAGAAGGGTGATTATAGAGGAAAGTCCCGCAAACCCGATGTATTATGAAAAGATGAGTATCTTGCTTGATGAGTTGATAAAATCCCGGAAACAGCAAATTGTAGAATATGAGAAATATCTCAAGGAAATAGTTGCCCTTTCAGCAAAAATAAAGAAACCAGAATCAACGACTCAATATCCAAGCTCAGTAGATACAGCTCCCAAAAGGGCATTATATGATAATATCGGCAGTAACGAGACGCTTGCGCTTGAACTGGATAAAAAAGTTCTGAGCACCCGAAAAGACGGATGGCGGGATAATATTCAGAAATCAAAGGCTGTTAGATATGCAATTCAGACCACATTGAATGAACATGGTATTTCAGAAGATGCCGAAACATACAGGATATTTGATATAGTTAAGAATCAGAGTGATTATTGACATGGAACAGATTACTGTCAACGATATTCAGATTGATGTTATCAGGAAAAATATCAAGAACATTCATCTGGCTGTTTATCCTCCAAACGGCAGGATTCGTCTTTCAGCGCCTTTTGAAACGAAGGATGATACCCTTCACCTGTTTGCAGTTTCAAAACTGGGCTGGATAAAACGACAACAAAAGAAATTTATAGATCAGGAGAGAATCACTGCAAGAGAATATAAACAGAGAGAAAGCCATTATTATCAAGGGGTTAGGTATTTATTAAATATTATCGAACATGAAGCTCCCCCCAAAATTGTTTTAAGAAACAAAACCTATATGGATATGTATGTCAGACCCGGGACAACGGTTTCCAGGCGGAACGAGATTATGAACCAGTGGTATCGCATTGAATTGAAGAAACATATCCCCCCATTGATAGAGAAATGGGAAAAAAGAATGAATCTCAAGGTTAATGAGTGGTGTATCCGACAGATGAAAACAAAATGGGGTTCCTGTAATATTGAGAAGAAAAGAATCTGGATAAACCTGGAACTTGCAAAAAAACCTGAGCATTGTCTGGAATATATTATTGTGCATGAGATGCTTCATTTCATAGAACGGCATCATAATGAAAAATTTCTCTATTACTTAAAAACCTATCTGCCAAACTGGAAACAACTGAAGACAGAACTCAACAAATTTCCGGTAAGCCATGCGGACTGGGGTTATTAGAGATAAAGCCTCACCTATCATAAGCACAAGAAGGGGATGGTATAGGAGGGTACAGGGTCACTCTTGACAAAAAAAAGGGAGCTTTATGTTTGCATATTTGCATAAGATTTCGGGTGAGTTGAAACCGCAGGGGCGATGCATAAATACAAGGTTGGAAAAAAAATAGCACCGTTGCCTTTTCTCTCTTGGTTGCAGGTGTAGGGAATTGGTACCGCAGCTTGACTTATAAATAAAAACATCCTACATTAATTTTATAAATATAATAATAGAAACAAAAGGGGATATAAGTCATGAAAACAAATAAGGCAAAGTGTTTTCTAAAATCAACTGTGTTCTTTATTTTTACACTAATTTCATTGGCTGTTTATCCTGGATGTGATCCGGTTGAGGAAGATGAAAAAGTTGCAGTGCTAATAACCGGTTGGGGTATGCCTGCAGGATATGTTTTTGAGTATGCATGGCGAAGTCATGATTATGCTCGAATTGGTGATGTAACAGAGTATGAGGGTCAACCATGTAAATCTGGACATGTCGGGCCTTATCCACAAAAGGCTCATATGTTAATTATTCCTTGGGAGTTAGCATTTAAAACACCCGGGGGTGGTCCTATTGGAGATTCAACTCTTTATGAACTTATTTTTGATAATTCAGGTATTTATCGCTATGATGAGCAAACAGGTCTATATATTAGCGCTAATCCTGATGAAGCGCCTGTTTCAGAAAGTGAAATACCTTCAACCATGTCTATAAAGCCTCTTGTTGAGGTTAAGGATAGGGATGGAAAGTTGCAATTTCCACCTGATCCCAGAACCGGTGAAGACTATCTGGAGGGATGGTATAAAATAGGGGGTAGTATATTTGCTCCTTTTATAAATAATATTGGTGATCTATACGATGCAACTCCTGTTAGCTATATGCGCTACTATGGGCTTATAACAGGTCAGCCAGCAGAAACACATGAAGCTAAAATGCCCCCCGTATGTCTTCAGGAACAGGATGCTTATCTTGAAAAGTTAATGAATGACGCTTTTGGAAATAGAATAGATATGCGCCATGGAACTTATAACAAGATAACAGGCTATACAGAGCATCACTGGGATGTTGCAGCCCAATTTGCCGAGGAGGGATTTACGCGGATGCTTCTTGCCAGAGAGACAACCGATCATAATAGATATGCAAATGAGTTTTTTACTCTAAATTATACTAAAGAAGCGCTTTGTGAAATAGGAAAACTTGACGATATTACCATTCATCAAACACGGCAGGTTGGAAGAACTCCTGAATTTAATGCAATGAATGTTATTAATTTAAAGAGATTTATTGAGGCGTGGTCAGAGGGAAGTACTATTGGCATAATCTATGCGACTCGTGGTCTAACCTGGGGTGCCAATGAAAGTGGTTTAGATTTTCATCCTGCCCATCCATGGAGTAAGGAAGTATTTCATGAGAATGCTTATCTAAACTACCTCTCCTGGAAAAAAGCCGTTCAAAAAGCCTATGGAACTCGATATAACCTTGTTTTTAGCAAAAACGGAGATAGTGATCTAAGGGAAGACAATTTTTATGCCTATGCTTTGGGAAGTGATGTTGATTTAAAAGGCTATGGTGGTGAGACGGTTTTTATAAATATAAGAGATGCTATTGAAATGGCCATAGAGGAGGGGCTTGATAAAATTATTGTAGCCCCTTGTCATTGGAATTATGATAATCTTGATACAATATTGCGAATGAAAGAAATAAATGGATTGCCCCTTACGCCAAAAGAAGATCTCGAGGCGGGGATTTATGACATGTGGCATTGTGAAGACATTGACGAAAACATGGTTGATTGTAATTCTGCTGAATCTGTAGCTGAAATAGCAGTAGCGTCCTCATACAGCAATCTTCCAATGGAATTTTCCACTGCATATTATGTTGTTTTGAGTGGCGGCTTGGAAAGGTTTGGATTATATCCGGAAGGAGAAAAACCGATTATCGAAGTTACTCAGTTTTTGACTAAACTTGATGGTGGTACAGTTGAGGTTACAAACTGGTTATCACCGATAAATGGTTCAAAAATTATTGTTCCGTCAGACCCCTACCCTTACAAACCCGCTACATTTACACCTGATAATGCTACCGCAATAAATGATCCATCAGATACTCTTGACTGCATGTGGGAGGATACTGAGATAGTGATAGGATATAGAGCAAATCCACCGTTAATAAAGAGTGCAACAGCTGCAGGCCCTGCGGTACACTTTGGTCCCTATAGAAACATCTTTAACAGAGACGTAATAATATCGATTCCTTTTATCGGACTGCAGACTGAGACCGAATCCCTTAAGGTATTTATTTACAATCATATAACCAAGGACTGGGATGACATTGAACCTGAATTCGTAGATACATCAAAAAAGCTTGTAACTTTTAAAACACAGGTTCTGGGTCTATTCAGGGCGGGTATAATAAAATAAATGATCTTTAATAAAGCAGCAATAAACCAGGGGCATCCACAAATCAAAGGACTTTTAAAAAGACATCATCTTCTGCATGCAAATAAATCAGTGACTGTCCCAAATTTAATGCTACGATCTAACCCGCATTTACTTAACAGCTTATTCCCGCGAAGCCCGGGACTTAACAGATGCTTCTAATCTCTGAGACACCGTACGGGAAAACCGCTTGTCTTATCGTAGCCGTAGAGGGCCAAGCCGCCGTAGTCGTAGTTCAGACCCCGCCCCCAGACGAGGTCGGCATAGAACTCAGTCGAGCTCCACCAGAAGCCGTAGTCGCCCAAACCGCCGTAGCCTCTGTAGCGGTGGCGGCCGCCGCCTGGCAAACCTGACCACCCGCTCTCATTTGTGGCACCGGTGTTGGGGGCGTTCCACAAACCTGTTCCTGCTTCTATGGTGCCTGTTGACTTCATCTTTCCCCCTGTATTATTATCAAGATAATCGGTTAAGGTGTTCCACTCCGCAGCATTTGGCAGATGCCAGCCGTCCGGACAAACGATCAAGGCTGTTTCCCAGTCATACAATCTACCGTAGGTATCGCAGTTATTTGAATCATCATCGTAACACCAACTGTTATCTGTTTCATAATTAGTGCGTGAACGGAAAAGCATTTTGAGCAGATTTTGCAGTGTGATGGC
>CAZMHH010000093.1:0-14951 GCA_964566035.1 uncultured Thermodesulfobacteriota bacterium | reverse complement strand
GAGGTCTCAGCTACTACAGCATGGAGAAGAACAGAGGCAGAAAGAACCACGAAAACCTATTCCAGGCTGATATAAACTTCAGGTTCTAATTGCCGGGTATCAGCAAATTAGCAGCGTAGGTGGTAGCTCGTAGCAAAAAACAGAAGTAAGGAAAGACAAAAGAACCGTAGGACACGACTTCTGCCGTGCCATGAATCGAAGCATGGCTAAAGCCACGTCCTACTCAGGGTATCAGTTGTCAGAATTAGTTCGTAGCTGATAGTAAACCTTCAATACGGTTGGTTTACTATCAGCTTTCGAGCCTGTTAGTCTGCTCGCATGTCTGGCGTTTAGAAACCTTCGGCTGTCCAAAAAGGTATGCCTAAAAAAGGCAGTTTTCACAAGGACTGTAAAGATATTTTTGAAGTTTTTTAGACTTTTTACCGGTTCAACAATATTGATAAAAAATATTATGTTCTACTTTTGTAAACGGTCATAACTGCCCCATAGACCGAGGGCAAAAACAGAAGCGTGAGCGGCAGAGAATAAAGCAGCCCGCCTATTACCGCAATTGCCATTGTGACAAGCATGCCGCCTTCTTCACCTATATTCATTGCCAGCGGTATCAATCCAAGTATGGTGGTCAACTGGGTCATCAAGATTGGACGAATACGGGTTGGTGCTGCTTTGCTTATGGCATCCCGGGGGGATAACCCTTCGCCCTGACGGTGTTTTTCGGCTAAGGTTAATAAGACTACCCCCTGTGATGTTATACCGCCCATCATCACAAGGATACCAATCAGTACTGTAACCCCTACGGACTGTCCGGCAAACGACAGGGCGAGCAGGGATCCTGTGAGGGCTAAGGGAACATTCAGGATAATAAGCAGCGGCAGCAGGAAGGATTCGTACTGAATTGCCAGTATAACGTAGGCAAAGAGTGCGGCAAATCCAATGATCAGCCCTAACACCTGACGGCTTTCCTCCATAAAGCGTGCCTGGCTGCCCATAGAAATTTCAATACCGGGTGGCGGATTGAGATCAAGAGCAGCTTGTTCGGCACGTGCAAGCGCTTCCCCGACACTGATGCCGGAAGGATCTGCGCGAACAATCACCCGGGCAACCTGATCTTCTCGCGAGATTTCCACCGGTCCCGTGGCTCTTTGAACTATAGCGATGTCCTTGAGATAAACGGACTCGCCATGACGGGTCTCTATAATAAGCTTTTCGAGATCGGATTTGCCTGCGAGCGAGATCTCCGGTACCATAACACGAATAGGATAATATTCGACGCCTTCGCGGTATTGGGTTGCGACAAGCCCTTGTATCTGCGCTCGCAATGTTTTTGCAACATGGTTTACTGAAATCTCCATAGCAGATGCACGGGCACGGTCAATATGGACACGGTATTCCGGTTTGGTCATGTCCATTGAGATATTTACACCCGATAATCCCGGTGTTGTATTCATCCGGGCAGCTAAAGCTTCAGAGAATTCATAGAGTAAAACGACATCACTTCCCTTTATATAGACCTCCACATCCTGCTCGCCCACTTTACGCAACCCCTTGAGTGGTCTTGATAATACAGGCAGTTTAGCCCCTGGTTCCATAGATTGTATTTCAGCTACATAGGGTCTTATTTTATTGATGAACTGTGCTGTAGTGATATTGCGCTGGCTCCGCGGAACAAGCTGAATATCTAAATTGCCTTCATTGCCCACCTCAAGGGTATAGAGCCCAAAAACCCTTCCGCCTGAAAGTCTGAATATGCTTTGTATTTCAGGAAAATCCTGAAGGCGTTTTTCTACCCGTGTTAAAATGCGATCCACTTCCGCAAGGGAGGTTCCACTGGGCATTTTGAGCTTTACCATTACCCGTCCATCATCAAGTTTGGGTAAAAATTCTGTTCCTGAACGGGTGGTCAACCAAATTCCGGTGCCAAACAGTATTAGCACAACAATCATCACTGGCAGCTTTTTTCTCAAACAGATATCCAGCAACCGCTGATAGTAAAGAATACCATTGTCGATAATTTTATCAAAAGCGTCTGCAAGCCGGGATATTTTACGATTGGATTCATACCTCAGAAGTCTGTCCGTCAACAGTGGTGTCAGGGTCAGTGCCACCAGCAGCGATATAACCACAACGCCCCCCACAACAAACACAAGTTCGCTCAGGAGAATTGCAACCATGCCGGGAACAAATACAAATGGCATAAAAATTACAAGGAATGTGAGTGTTGCGGCAATGATAGCTGTTCCGACTTCCTGAACCCCCAGCAGGGAATAGTCTGCAATGCCTTCAGATTTAAGACGCGTGATGTTTTCCATGACAACAATTGAGTTGTCCAAAATTACCCCGAGAGCCACAACCAGTCCTCCCAAAGAGAATACGTTGATAGAAAAATCGGCTGCCATCATCAGCCCGAAGTTTATCAACAGCGTAACCGGAAGTGCAACCAGCATAACAATTACCTGACGCCATCTTCCGATAAACAGATAGACGACAATCACGACAAGAATTGCAGCCAAAATTGCAGAGTTTTTAACGCCGTCAACAGCATTCCTGACATAGATGCCATCGTCTTCTATGTAATGGAATAAAATGTCTTCAGGAATATCTCCCCGACTTTGTAACTCTTTTAGACGGGTTTTTATGCCGTCTGCAACCCTGACAGGGTTAGCTGCATATTGTTTAAGTATTTTAACCTCAACACAGGGGTTACCGTTGATATGTGTATTAATCCGCATCTCTGCATGTGCGTCCTCTACCCGGGCTACATCTTTAATATAGACTGATTCACCATTTTGTCCAATTGCAAGGACAACATTTTCAATTTCCTGAAGATTCTCAAATTCTCCCATAGTACGGGCAATAATTTCTCTGGGTTCAATGGTCATCCGTCCGGCAAATGTTTCAAGATTTTCATCAAAAAGAGACTCAGCAACTTGAGTCGGAGAGAGTTTGTAGGCTTGGAGACGTTCTGGATCAAGGTGTACCCTGATTTCTCTCTCCAGTCCTCCGACAATCTCAGCCCCTGCTGAACCCGGGACACTGGTCAGTCTATCCGCCAGCCAATTTTCCGCCCATTCCCGAAGCCAGATAAGGTCATATTTTTCTGAAGAAATCATCAGTTCTATTACGGGCAGTTGCGATGGGTCTGCTTTGATAATAACAGGAGGGTCTATATCACGGGGCAATTTTTTCGTGACTCGTCCCATTGCTGCCACGACATCCTGAAAAGCCACTTCTACATCGATCCCGTATTTAAAATTTGCCAGCAGGGTGTACATGCCTTCAATACTGGAGGATTCAATATAATCTAGGTCATCAACCGTAGCTATTACTTCTTCCAGGGGATCGGCAACATTGTTTTCAATATCGTCTGCAGTTGCTCCGCGCCACCAGATGTGAATCTTAACCATTGGATAGGAAATATCAGGCAGGTAGTTCAGGTCAAGTTGTGTAAGGCTGAACATGCCGGCAGCCAGAGCTGCAATGGTAAGGACAGTGACAGCAACCGGACGTTTGAGTGCTGCAATGGTAATTTTCATTATTGCATACTCCCTTGTTTTGATTTGTTGATATCCTTTTGAACCGGTTCGTCAAGGCGAACCAACATCTGATCCTTGAGATTTAAATTCCCCTCTGTAATCACCGTATCACCTGTGAGAATGCCATCCGTGATCTGAACATGATCCCCTTGTTCCAGTCCGAGTGTCACAGGTTGTCTGTTTGCCTTTCCATCCTTTACGACATAGACCATTTTCTGTCCCCTATGTGTGGTTACCACAGCAGCGTCCGGAATGACTATCGCATCCTCAATTATCCTTCCCTGTACTGATACCCTGGCAAAAAGCCCTGGAATCAGTGTAACCGGTTCAATAATCTTTATTTCAATTATTCGCGTACGCGACCCCAATTCCAACCGTGGATAAATCCGATCAATGCGTGCGTTAAACACTTTCTCAGGAAAAGCATCCAGTCGAACTTCAGCCTTTGTACCCGCCCGAATAGCAGCAGCGCTGCTCTCAGGCAGTCCTATTCGCACCACCAGTGAGGATGGGTCCATCATCTTTAGCAGTTTTGTACGCGGTGTTGCCAAATCTCCGGGACGGACAAATACCTCTGTGATAACACCGGCAAAGGGAGCTCTGAGAATACATTCATCAAGTTTTGCCTGCGCAAGATGCACCCTTGAAGCTGCTTCATCAACTTCAGCCAGAGCAACGGCGATCTCTGTTTTGGTCGGACCTGCTTTGAGCATTGCCAGGAGTTCTTTGGATGACTCAAGTTTTGTATGACATTCCACATAACTCACACGTGCCATTTCCTCCATCTCTGCCGGAAGCGCACCGCTTGTAACCAATGAACGGACCCTTTCTAAATCAGCCCGGGCAAAATCTGTACAATCCTGGTAATGGCGGACTGTTTCCATGGCCTGCTTAATCTCTTCAGGACGTGCACCTGCTTTAAGGTCTGACAGCTTTGCCTGAGCCACATCTAACAATGCTTTTGCGGTGGCCACTTCCTGACGATATAATGGACGGTTTATCTCTATGAGTTTCTGTCCTGCTGTCTTTACGTTGTCACCCTCCCGCCAGGGACAATAGGAAATCGGACCTTCAACTGTTGCCTCCAATGTCACGGAGTTTACTGCAACAACATTTCCTGTTGTTTCCAGCATTTCAACTATGCGCATATTTTCGGCAGCAACTGCTTTAACATAAGCTGGTTTGTTATGTTTTTTTTGCAAGCTCTTGTCTGTATCACAACCCAACATACAAAAGCTGACTGCCAACCCAATCACTATGGCTGTCAATGGTTTTATACTGATCATTTCTGTCTCCTTGTCCGTTTCATGTCATATAAATGTTACCCCGTAAGGGTATTGCTGTGAACTGCGAGCTGAATAGTTGCATGTTATACTCCAGAAAAATCTATTGGCATGCCATGCGCTTCTCAATACCCTGTCTCCCCTAACGCGAGTTCGTATTGAGCCAGGGATGTGTTATAATCGGCTAATGCCCGGTAGTAATTGACCTGTGTATTGAGCAGCGCTGACTGAGCATCCAGCACATCGGTGATTGCTCCTTTGCCAAAAGCATATTTTTTCTGTTCTATTCGCAGACTTTCCTTTGCCTGTTCTATAGATATTTCAGTGGCTTTCATACGTTCACTGGAAGATGATATGTTAAGAAGCGCCGTCTGTACGTCTAATCGGATCTGAAGTTCTATTTTTCGCATTTTTTCCTGAGTTGCCGCCATATTTGACCTTTCACGGCGAATGCCGGCATTTATTCTGCCACCTTCAAACAGGGGAATATCCAACAGGAAACCGACGCTGCCAACTTCGTCGAAAGAGTCATCTCCATTGCGGTCAACACGGCCTGATGCCCATAATCCGCCATAAGAGCCATGGAGATTCAATCTGGGCCAGCGTTTTGCCCGTTCAATGTCCACCTTCCTGGAGTGAGCTTCCAAGATTGCTCTCATTGCTAAATAATCGTTGCGTTGGGCCAAAGCTTTTTCCGTAGCTGTTTTAACATCCATAACTGGAGCAGCATTAATTTCCAACTTCCCAACGATCTCAACAGGTACTGTGTTTCCCTTACTAACTCCGAGTAGATTTGTCAGAATACGGCCCTGAATGTCCAGAATATTGCGCTCATTGAGCAGTTTTTCCTCTAGGTCCGCAATGCGAACCTCGGTGCGCAATCTGTCAACTTTGGCAGCTTTTTGGGCCTGCATAAGTTCTGTGATACGTTTCAGGTGTTGTTTTAATGTTTTCTGCGAAAAGACCAGCGATTCAATCACGTGATGTTGTGCCATTATGCTATAAAATACACTGGATACATTATAGATCAGTTCCTCTTCATTGTGGGCAAGTTGCTGCTCTGAAGCTGTTTGAAGCAACTGAGTGGCTTGAACATTGCTTATAAGGCGTCCCCCGGCAAAGAGCGGCATATTGAGTACCAGATGAGAAGCAAAAACCCCATCGCTGTAAGTACGGCGTTCGCCAATATATCTGGGCGGTCCTAATCTATGTCTATCGAGATAGTGATCATAGCCAGCCTCTATACCCAATTTAGGCAGTATTGCGGCGATGGCTATATCATGATCAGCCTTTGTCTTATCAATTTTATAACGGGCTGTTCCCAGTTCAGGATTATTGGATAATGCAATTTCGATAGCTTTTGAAAGTGTAAGAGGCTCTTGAATTGATTGTATTCGGGGGCGATGAGATGAGATATATTTACTTTTTGCCCGATGTGTTGTTTCGGTATATGGATTGGTGGGGGAAAGCAGTATGCATCCAGAAAAAAATACCATGCAAGCCGATACTGCTAAAGCATATATAAATGTTTTCAGTTTCTTCACAATGGTTCCTTTTTGTCAAAGTTTCAAGTATTTAATCTCTTTCTGAGCAATTTTATTTTAATAGTTTGGTTACTGCAACCTATATGCCAATGAGATCATGATTAAAAAATAAAGTTATTATAGTAGTTTATATAATAAATTGTTGTGCTGTAGGTGTTGCACTAATCCTTAAATGCAACACCTTATGCGCAATATCCTGTATTAACTGTTTAATTGTTGTTGCATAGTATTGTTGCATAATCTATTATTCAATAATGGATGATATTTTTTGGGTTTTATGAGGTATTATGTGTTAAATATCAGCAATAGAAAATTTATTACTGTCTCAGATCAACATGTGTGACCCCTAAGCCTGCCGCCAATTAAAGGCTCTCTAAGTTCGGACCCTCATTGAAGAGGTTTAATTTACGGCTGTCACCGGTTCCCTCAAATTTGACAGTTCTGTGGAATAAAATGTTTGACAGTCTTGAATGGTAATGTAAAATAATATAAGTGCAGGATCAGGAAATATCTGTTTTATGTAAAAGACATTGTTTGTCGTTGAAAATAAAGCATTGAAAATCTTTGCTATTATAAGATGTCCTGAGTATAACAGAGCTTCCATAAAGAAGAAGGTTTTGTTTAGCATCAAAAGGTTATACAACGAAAGAAGGTGTGTTATGAATAGAAAAAATGAGTATAGATATACAGTAATAATTGAACCTTGTGAAGAAGGGGGGTATTTTGCAATGTGCCCCGCATTTCCCGGATGTCATGTTGAATCTGATACTTATGAAGAAACACTCATTGAAATGAAGCAGGTTCTAAATGCTTTTATTTTAGATTATATCGAGGAGGGAGAGTCTTTACCTGAAGATGACTTGACAATCACAACACTTAAGGTTGCAGTATGAGTCCGAAGTTTCCAGCAGTAACTTCAGATGTTGTTGTAAAAGTTCTTCTGAAAACTGGATTTAGATTTAAAAGGCAATCCGGCGGCAGCCATGCAATATATTATCGGGATTTGGATAAAAGACGCACCAATGTGCCGACTCATTCGGGCAAAACCCTTAAAAGAAAAACCCTCAAGTCTATTCTATCAGATGCCGGAATAACTATTGAAGAGTTTGAAAAACTTATCAGAAAAGGTGACGGTTGTTTTTAATAGACATGAACAAAATAATAAATTAATGACTGACCCTGATTATTTTGATTATTTGAAAGGAGTCTCTTGATATTCCCTAACAGAAAAAAAAGATCTTGTATCTGGTTGATAACCGTTTTCACGATGGTGTTGATGGTTTTACCGGTTGTTCAAGTATTTGCCCATCCTCATGTATTTATAGATGCAGGGATTGATATTGAGCTGGATGAAAAAGGGATTAAGGGGGTGTGGCATCGCTGGACATACGATGAATATTACAGTGCATGGTGTGTTTCTGAGTATGGACCCGATGAAAACGGAAAGTTCAGTGATAAGAAGCTGAAATTAATCTATGAACAGACCTTCATGAATCTCAAACATCATGGTTATTTAACAAAGGTTCTGATCGGCGATAAGGAAGTTCCTGTAGAAAAGGTTGAAAAATTCTCTGTTGATATAAAAGACAATCACGCCGTATATTCATGTTTTGTACCTCTGGATATTAAGATAGATAAAAAAAACAAAGAGATATATATTGCTGTTTATGATGAATCTTTCTTCAGCCAGATTGTTTTTCCTGCAGGCGAGGTCGGTTTTAAGGGAAATGTGTCTGCATGGAAGGTTGATTACAGCACTCAGGAAATGCCTGAGCTTACCTATTATTTTGGCTGTATGGTTCCAACAGCAGTAAAACTGACGATTAATCCATCATGAGAAAAAAAGCCGTATATGTATTACTGATTTTCTGCCTTCTTCCTCTATTCAGCCACAATCTGTCTGCACAGCAGAACCCATTTATCTCTCCACCCCCCCAATCAGAAGAGAAGAAACAGGAGAAATCTTTTACCTCCGGTGACTTCCTGCCCGAAAAGTTAAAATATGCCGGACAAAAAGCAATTGCCCTTATCATTGCATGGCAGGCACAGATTCGGCAGAAATCAGGAGCCTACGCCCGTCAGATCAGAGAAAATCCGTGGGGAACTGCCTTCTGGTCATACCTTGGACTTGCCTTTGCTTACGGCGTGATTCACGCACTGGGTCCGGGACATGGCAAGGTTTTTGTCAGCACCTATTTTTTGAGCCGAAAAGCCTCTGTCAGACAGGGGGTCTTGATGGGAGCGATGACGAGTTCTCTTCATGTGATCTCTGCAGTGATACTGGTTATGGTCTTATATTTTGTGGTTAAGTCAGGCGGACTGGGATCGGTTGATCATGCCGGCAGACATCTGCAAAAAATAAGCGCAGGGCTTATCTGTATTGTCGGGCTGTTTTTGATCTTTAAGTCAGGACGGGCTTTCTTTTATCCTGACAATAAAAGTTCCTGTTCATGTGTTTCAGAAACAGACAATAAAAGCCTGCTCTCCCTGTCTCTGGCAGTCGGGATGGTGCCATGCCCCGGGGCTGCTCTTATACTTTTCTTCTCCATCACCCTTGATATTATCTTTGCGGGAATTATTGCAATGGTATTTATTGCAGCAGGACTTGCATTAACAACTATCTCATTTGCGCTTGTTTCTCTTTTTACCAGAAATATTCTGGCAAAACTGCCCACTGGAAGACTGTCTGTAAATCCCCGTCTGTATCATCTGCCCGCCATGATCGGGGCTATCTTTATTTCTATAGTCGGTATGGTTCTTTATTTCAATCCGGCGCCATGACCGCCTTTATTGTAGAGTTTTATAAACGCTTCTTTTTAGCCGCCGAAAAAAGATTTCCTAAAGTTCTTCTCACAGGTTTTATCGCCAATACTACAAGCAGTGAGAGTGCAGTCCACTCCAGCCATTCAGGGAGAATCTCCCGGACTGCTTCTGGCTGAAGTGTAAGTTTTATACTTGTTAAGGATAGTATCTGGTCAACTGTCAATCCTATCAAAACCGATGTTATAATTATTCCTGAAATGTAGCGAATAAGCACAGATTTGCCCATTATTCTGTAAATTATGCCGAGTGTAGCAGCGCTGGTGATAGGACAGGCAAGCAGAAAGACCATCACAGTGCCCGGTGATATGCCGGCAAATAACATTGCAAGCGCAATAGGGGTGACGGCGGTTGCGCATATATACATTGGTATTCCAACTACTGCAAGTAAAAGCATAGCCATCAGTCCGCTCCCGTAAGTTGCAAGTATTTCTGGAGGCATTAATGCAACGAGCAGGCCTGATGCCACAAATCCTATTAATAGCCATAGACTGATGTCGTCAATAAGGTCGCTGAATGCATATCCAATACCTGTTCTTAATCGTATAATAAGTGATGATGGTTCTGAAGCAGTTTCGGAAGTTACGTTATCGGAGCATATTTTTTTACGATATCCATTATATGAATTACCGTTGTGGACTGGCTTGTTAGAGTTTTCAACAAGCAAACCTGTGGTTATGGCAGTTACTACTGCTCCAAGAGCCCGTGCCATTGACATAAATGGACCAAGCAGAACATAGGTTATGATAACAGAATTTATGCCAATACCGGGTGTGCCTATCAAAAAAGCTATGGTTGGTCCAAGCCCGGCTCCTCGTTGATGAAGAGACATAGCTGTTGGTATAGTGCCGCAGGAACAAAGAGGCAGCGGTGCACCAATCACTGCTGCCCTGCAGATTCCCGAAGCTCCCGGTTTTCCCATCCAGATCTGGATTGTTTTTTCAGAAATCAGCGCCCTTATCAGTCCGGCTACAAATAGTCCGAAGATTAACCAAGGTGCTGCAGTAAGGCTGATTGAAAGAATTTGATTAAAATAAAACATAAAAAAATTGCTCTTAATAATTTATGCAAGCACTTGTTATTAAAGATTACAACTAATGTTTTCATTAAACACAGTTTTTTTTTGAATATTATCAATACTATTAAGGAATTTCCTTACTGTTTTTAAATATTCGTCAGTTTTTTCAATATGGTGTTCATGTGAAGCATCAATGAAAATATGAAGCCTGGAGTCGGGCAGGTTTTGCTGATAATACCTGGTGGTATCAGGTGTTGCCTCGTCATATTCACCACACGTGAAAAGAACCGGGATGTCTATCTTATTTAACAGCTCTACCCGTTCATAATTTTTCAGGGTTCCGGTTACAGTAAATTCGCTGGGTCCCCACATATACTCATATTGAGATAAATTCAGTTTGGAGAAAGCACAGCTAAGGTAATCAGGCCAATTATCCAAGCGGCAGACATGTTTTTTGTAGAACACCATCATAGCATCTTTATATTCCGGTGAATCAAATTCTCCTGTTTTTTCATACTGCAGAATTACTTTCCTGGTTTTCCCGGGTAACTGTTTGATATAAGATTTCTGGTCATTTATCCACCGTGAAGCGCTTAAAAGAGGTCCGGAAAGAATCAGGCTGTTTACTTCCTGAGGATGTTTAGTCAGGTAGTATTCAACCGCCAGTGATGAACCCCATGATTGTCCCAGGATGTGCACTTTTTCCAGAGCAAGGAAGTGTATAACTTGCTGCAGCTCATCAACAAATCTTTCTAAATTCCAGAAAGAAGTGTTATCGGGCTTGTCTGAGTTTCCGCAGCCTAATTGATCATAAAAGATTAAGGGGCGCTCATCGGCAAATTTTTCTAAAGGTTCCAGATAATCGTGGGAAGCGCCCGGACCCCCATGTAATACCAGCAGCGGTGTTGCCTGTATATTGTTTCCAACTGTTTTGTACCAGACTTTACCGCCTGTTACCTGTATGTATCCTGTTTTGAGATGCTGATCGTTTCCAGAACGATTAATTTTTGAATTTTTATCCATTTAACAACTTTTTGTAAAATAAGATGAACCTGTAAAAAGTCAATTTTTTCTTAAAATGCCAAAATAGATTGCGGGGTGAAAACTTAAAAATCGCTCAATTAAGGTTTTCCTTAACTTAACAGCTAATGTATATCTATAGGTAAATACCTTAAAGAGATCACCTTTTAAGCTCTTAAGTAAGGAGAGAAAAGACTGAATTTTTTACCTGTCTGTCGGGCAAAAACTGTACATACCACAGAGAACAAGTGTAAACATAAGAGATAAAGGGGTGATTAAATTACCTGATAAGTCTATTGTACTGTATTGTATATGGAGTGTCATACTTGTTGCCTGTATACTCTCTTTTAATTCTAGCAAACATTACCTGTCGGTGCAATTATTAAGTTTTCTGTAGCTCCAAACCGGCACCGTTTATAATATCCGGATATTCTGCATACAGTTTCTCAAGCGCTGTTTTTGCTTTTGAGGTCTGTCCCATCTGCTGATATACACCTGCACGTTCATAACCAAGCTCATAAAGCAGTTCTGCAGGCCTTCCTTTTTTTCTTCTCAGGGCACGTGTAAATGTATCCCGGGCAGCTGAATACAAGCCGAGACACCGGAGCGCTTTGGCTTGGTAAAGCATCAATGCTGTATGAAAAACGGACATATTTTCGGTTCCTGCTGCGAGTTTTACAACTTTACGGCAACTGTTCCCGTCCGGAGGGTCATTGTCAAGCAGCAATTCCGCATAAGAGAGTTTGATTACAATATCTTTTGAATCAAGTTTGTGGAGTTTTTTCATACATTCAACAGCATCGTCTCTGTTTTTCATCAGCTGATAGACCTCTGTCAGTGCAAGCAATACACCCCGAATATCCGGGCCTACATGCACGGATATAGTGCTTGTAATTGACAGGCTCATGGCTGCTGACATGCCGTACTTGGAAAAATAATATCCCAACCGGCTCTGTTTTTGCGAGGCAGCTTTTAAATAGTATGCCGCTTCCGGCAAAAGCTGTTTTTTTAAAGCCAAAAATCCTGCAAGATATGCACCGTCAGCAAGATGAACTGCTCTTTTCAGATGTTCAAATGCCTTCTGTTCGCTTCCTAATACCAGTTCCCTGCAACCGTCTACAAGGGATTTCTCATCATCAGGCATGAACAGCCTCTTAAAAAAACCGGGTGAAAGACGATCTTTGAGTTGAACCGTTGGAGTTAAGGGTGCTGCCTTTGTCTTCCTTCCCCTTGAGGATTTATGCGGAAAAGTGGAGGTATAAGAAATGCCGGTTCCCGGAATTCCTGCGGTTGCCCGTTTACCGCGGGAACTTACTGTTACCTTTGAACCGCGCGGGCCTATGGAGAGTGAACCACCAGCTTTGCTCAGGTTTAAGGTTACTCCCGGGGCTATTTTAACTCTTCTCCAAAAACGAAGTCCCATAACACAATCCTGTATTTGGAGTTTTTAAATATATTTTTTTATAAGAAATCACAAACAATGTTTACCTCGTTTTGATTTTACAGCTTTTATTACAACGAAACCACCTGTTCCGTAATTATCTTTAATTTCTTTTGTTTCAATAATACCGTCTTTAATAAAAAGAGATTGCTTTATTTTATCAATATTAAAGTCAGAATACTTTAAGTAATTGATTATTTCTTTTGTAGAATAAAAAGTTGCATTCCTGTAAAATTTATTATCCGCCTTTTTTTTCTGGTATATTTTTCCGAGATCACTTTCCCTGTCAATAAATGCTACAAGAAACACTCCGTTTCTTTTTAAAATTCTATTTACTTCACTTAAGGTTTTTTTCACATTATTAACAAAGCATATTGTGGTAATCATTGTTGCAAAATCATAGGACTCATCTTCAATAGGCATGTTTTCTGCTTTTGCTTGAACAACTTTAATGTTTCGGGTTTTTGCAGTTTCTGCCATTTTTACAGACGGGTCAATGCCAATTGATATTCCCAGTTCTGAAGCAAATCTTCCTGTTCCAACCCCTATCTCAATTCCATTACCGGTCTTTGGGATTAAGCTTTTTAAAATCTTCAATTCAGAAATAAAAATATCATTGTTTTCAATAAACCATTCATCATATTCTTTACAATACCTGTCAAAAACATTTATTTGGGTCATAATTTCTCTAACCTCTTCCAACAATGAGACTGTGTCGTAATCGAATTTTATGTCATTTTGAGCGATAGCGAGAAATCTCTTTGCAAGCAAAATCAAGCACTTGAGATTTCTCACCCTGCGGTCGCAGGGTGAGAAATGACAGATTTGGCTATTACGACACAGTCTGAATAGCGGATGCCGAAACAGCTAAGGCGACGGGTGTTTTTTTATGCAATTTTTTGCAAAAGCAACAGAGGATGGGTATATTAATTAATATACAGCATCATCATTTTTTACACTGTTTAGAAATTCCATTATTGCTTTTGAATATTTGTAACCCCTTTCAATATGATGTTCATGCGGGTTATTCTTGAAAATTCTACCGGCAAACACGCAGATGTAAGATACAAGAAGCAGGTAAAAGCTGAAAAGCAAATTTTTGAAAATTTGCAGTGCCTCCATTTTATTTATCCTTATATAATTCGTCGCTGCCAATGATTATTTCATCCCCTGCGATATTTCTGATTTTTATTTTAAACTGATTCGTACCAAGCATATAAACACCCTTGATTTTCTCCTTTATTCCAGCCTTATTTTCCAAGTCAGGGTTGCTTTTCCATACTGTTTTCAGGGTAGTATCGAATTGAACAGCTTCAATCAGTTCAAGCCCACTGCTGCTTATTTTCACAGCCTTTGATAAATCCTGTTCAATGGTTCCCTTTTTTGTCTTTTTAGCATTATAGTCATCAATTTTGTTTTTCAGATACGGACTGAAAAACTTTTTGATCTCCACCTTGTATTGACTGCCCTGTTTTGTAACTTTTATATCTGCATTATCAGGGGTGAACAGGGCATCTCTTTTTTCACCGAGCAGACTGTCAAGAGAAAGAAGCCTTACACTTAATTCTGTTTTGGCGGTTTTATTAAGCTGTTTATTCAAATATACCTGGTCAATCTCAAATTCTTTATGGGCAAAAATGATAATGATTTTATATGCTTTGTCGGTGATGTCCTCAAGTTTAAAAATCTCTTCAGTTTTTTTTAATATTTTATCAATATATCATATTTTAAACCAAAAGTCCGATGTGGTTTTTTATAGTTATATTTGTCTGTGGTATAGTTGTTGTTATCAGTCTGCGCTTTGGGTGTGTGGTTACAAGAATTCGCTGTTATATTCATAGATTCTATCAGCGCTTTAATGGGTTTAAAAGTCAAAACCACCTCCAGCAGAGGCAACAACATAACAGATGCAGGGCTCAAAACATTGTTTATCTTCGGTTTATTGAAAATTGATGGTCCTGTAAAAAGTCAAATTCTTCTTAAATTGCCAAAAGGGGCTACGGGAATGATATTTGTAACATATTGTATTTGCTTTCATATAAACCTAATCAGCAGCTATCAGATATCAGGGATCAGATGTCAGTAAAAACAATGTTGCCTGAGTGGTTTTTAATGTTTTTGCTGACATCTGAGATTTGCTTGTTTAGCATATCAGTTTTTTTCATGAAGAGGGGTTTTTTCAGACTTTTTACAGGTTTATCGTAACTACTCACCCCCTCAGAGTGGTTACTATGAGACGCATATAGAACATTTATAAAAATCTTTTTAAACCCCCTCACCCTGTCCCTCTCC
>CAZMHH010000092.1:0-15354 GCA_964566035.1 uncultured Thermodesulfobacteriota bacterium | reverse complement strand
CATCACACTGCAAAATCTGCTCAAAATGCTTTTCCGTTCACGCACTAATTATAAGACTTTTTCTTGTGTGGTATCTTGCTATCAGTATTTTATTGAGCAGAAAATGATTACACATGTTTCTGAGAAAAGAATAATCTGCTGTATAATCCTTATACATTTTTATCCCCCATGATATAATAACATTCATCAACAATTTTTTTTGCAGCATATGGTTTAGCAAGTTTTTCCGCTGCCAAAGCCATGGACTTCAACTTCTCTCTGTTTTCCATTAACTCTCTTATGCAATCGGCCAAAACTTTTTCGTTCAACTGTTGTGACGGAATTATTTTTGAAGCCTCTTTTTCAGCAAATGCCTTTGCGTTTAAGAACTGATGGTTATTTGCCGCAAATGGATAGGGGATCAAAAGAGAAGGTTTTGCACATAAAGCTATTTCAGCAAGGGTTGAAGCACCTGCCCGTGAAACAACAAGATTGCTTGCCTTGAAACATGAAAACACATCATCAATAAATCCATGAACATAGCATGTCCATCCTTTTTGCCTGTAAGTATTTTTCACCATTTCAAGATCTGCTTCTCCGGTCTGGTGTATAAAAAAGAGTTTTGCCTTTATATCATCCAGATAGTCAAGCCCCGCAAGCACAGCAAGATTAATCTGCCTTGCACCCTGACTGCCTCCAATAACAAAGATGCAGAACCTGTCTTCAATCCCTTCAATGTTTACAGCCTTTGCCCCAATTTGCCTTACTGGCAGACCAGAGAGAATTGTTTTGGCAACCGGGAAAAACTTTCTGCTCTCATCAAATGTTATAAATACTCTGTCTGCAATTTTTCCAAGCAATCTGTTGGCAACACCGGGGAAACTGTTCTGTTCATGTATTGCACATGGTTTATTCATAAAAAAACATGCAAGTATTACCGGAAAAGCTATATAACCGCCAAGCCCGAGAACAATACTTGGTTTGAGTTTTTTTAATAGAAAACATGCCTGTATGAATGAATATGGAACTGAAAACAGTGAAATCATTTTTTTTATCAGTCCTTTTCCCTTAAAACCGAATATTTTTATTTTTTCAAGTCTGAACCCATATTCAGGAACTACCCTTGACTCTATACCCCTTTCTGTTCCAATGAAAACAACACTGTTCTCATGGTCTTTTTTCTTAAATTCCAGGGCTGTTGAAATGCCTGGGAATATATGTCCTCCCGTTCCTCCGCCAGCTATCACTATATTCATTTTGCTACCATAAAATGACAGTTTTTTGAGATGTTAAGTAAAATACCTATACATACCAGATTAATAACAAGGGAACTTCCCCCATAGCTCAGGAAAGGAAGCGGAAGCCCTTTTGTGGGCAGCATCCCCATTACAACCCCCATGTTCAATGCCGCCTGAACAGATATCAGGGAGATAATGCCCAGAGCAAGGTATGCTCCGAATTTATCACTTGCATGAAGAGCTATCTTTATGCCGCACCATAGCAGGATGCTGAAAAGTATTATAACAATAGCAACTGCAACAAAACCAAGCTCTTCTCCTATAACTGCAAGAATAAAATCGGTATGCGGTGCAGGTAAATAAAAAAGCTTTTGGGTTCCGTTACCAAGTCCTGTTCCCCATAAACCCCCGGCACCGAAGGCGAGGAATGATTGGACTATCTGAAAACCGCTGTCCTGATGGTTTTCCCATGGATCCAGAAAAGCAAAAAGTCTTTCAAGTCTGTAGCCTTTGCTGTAAACCAGTAATACACCTGCAAACACTGCGGAGCCTGCAAGCAGAAAAAGATATCTTAAAGGAACAGCGGATGCAAAAAGTATTATAAAGAGCAGAAGCAGAAGAATCATGGCATTCCCAAAGTCAGGCTGCAGAAGTATGAGCACTGAAACAGGCACAACATATATAAGATGAGGAAGGATTCCTATTGAAAATTTTTTCAGTTTTTCAGGATCCTTTCTTGACAGTGAATAAGCCATTATAAGTACGACACCAAGTTTTGCTATTTCTGAAGGCTGGAATGAAACCGGGCCAACCCTCAACCATCTTACGGCTCCACCTACCTTTGTCCCAATTCCTGGAATCATGAGTAAAACCAGCAGAGCAATACTTATAAAGAAAAGAGGATAAGCTATTTTCATTAAAAAATCGTAGGGTATCCTCTGTAATAAAAACATCAATCCTATGCCAATACACCCGAACAAAAACTGTTTTTTAAAGAAAAAACCGGTATCGCTGAATTTTTCAGCTGCAAAAATAGAGCTTGAACTGTAGATCATTATCAGACCAAGTCCAACAAGAAATATTGATATGAATATCAGGGAGTTTTCAATAAAGCTTTTATTATCCATTATCCGGTACTTCCCTTTTTTAACATTTTCATAACATTCTGTTTAAAACAGTCTCCTCTGTGTTCATAACTGCTGAACATGTCAAAACTTGAACAAGCAGGGGAGAACAGTATCGTATCTCCTGCGGACGCATTTTTAAAAGCGGTGGAGACAGCTGCTTCAAGGGTTTTCTTCTTTATGATTTTTACATAATCTTCTAATTCATGCTCGATTCTGTCTGCTGCTTCTCCTATCAGAATAAGCAGTTTGGCTTTGTTTCTTATTAAATTGCCAAGTGGTTTATATGACCCATGTTTGTCCTTTCCGCCTGCAATAAGAATAACGGGTGCCGGAAGGCTTTCAATTGATTTAAGACATGCCCCTACATTTGTAGCCTTGGAATCATTATAAAAACTCACCCCATTTATTTCGGCAGCAAACTCCATTCGGTGTGGCAGCCCTTTAAAAGAGGCTATAGCTTTGTGAACCCCTTCTGGTCTAAGTCCGCAAAGGAGAGCCGTAACAGAAGCCGCCATTATGTTTTCTCTGTTGTGAATTCCTGCCAGGCGGAATCCTTCTGTCGGTATATTGATATTGCCACTGCTATCACAGAATCTTACAAAGTTGTTGTAGTAAACTCCTTCTGAAAGCCTTCTGGTTGTACTGAAGAATATTTTTCTTGCCTTTATCTTTTTCTCCAGTGCCAAGGTATTGGGGTCATCATAGTTCAGAATCGCAATATCCCCTTTTCCCTGATTGGCAAAAATCGCTGACTTTGCCGTTGCATATTCTGCAAAAGATGTGTATCTGTCCAGATGGTCTTCTGTGATATTGAGAAGTATGCTGATCCATGGCCTGAAAAGTTTTACTCCTTCCAACTGAAAACTGCTGATTTCTCCAATCACAAAATCAGATGTCTGCTCGCCGTTTACATATTCGATAAGTGGGGTCCCGATGTTTCCCCCTGTAAAAACCCTCTTTCCGCATTCTGAGAATATGGTGCTTAGCAGTGATGTAGTAGTTGTTTTTCCGTTTGTTCCGGTCACTGCAATAATAGGGGTCTTTAAAAACCGGAAAGCAAGTTCTATTTCACTTATTATCTCAATGCCTTTTTCTGCTGCATTTTTTAAAGCCATGTTAGTTAGCGGTACGCCGGGGCTGACAATAATCATGTCCTGATTTAAAAAGGTTTCAGGTTTGTGTCCACCTGTCTCAATACCTTTAATCTGACTGCTTATATCACAGGGCAGATTAAAAACAGAGCTTTTTTCGCTTATCATCACAAGAGCGCTTTTTTTTAGAAGAAAACGAGCTGTTGCGATGCCTGTTTTTGCACCTCCTACAACAAGAACTCTTTTTCCCTTTAACTCCATAATATTATTACCTCAGTTTTAAAGTGCTCACAGCAAGCAGTGCAAGCACAATTCCAATAATCCAGAACCTTACAATTATCTTGGGTTCTGGCCAGCCTTTAAGCTCGAAATGATGATGAATCGGAGCCATTTTAAATATGCGTTTCTTGCGCAGCTTAAAAGAGCCTACCTGCAGAACAACGGAAAGAGCCTCCATAACAAAAACCCCACCGACAATTGCAAGCAATATCTCATGCTTTGTTATAACAGCCACTGCTCCAAGTGAACCCCCAAGGGAAAGGGAACCTACATCACCCATGAAAATCTGCGCCGGGTGTGAGTTAAACCACAAAAACCCCATTCCAGCTCCTATCATTGCCCCGCAGAATACTGCTAACTCTCCTGCTCCGCTTATATGGGAGATCATAAGATATTCAGAAAGCCCGGTATGACCTGTGATATATGCAAACATAAGGTATGTTGAGGCAACTATCAGAACCAGGCCCATTGCCAGCCCGTCAAGCCCGTCCGTGAGATTAACTGCGTTTGATGCTCCAACAATAACAAAAGTTGCAAACAGTATATAAAAGGGTCCAAGGTCCGGCACAACTCTTTTAAAAAAGGGAACTGACAGATGTGTCTGAAATTCCGGTTGAAGATATAAAAAAGTGGAAACAGAAACCGCCACAATGGTCTGAAGCGCCAGTTTCTCCCACATTCTCAGTCCATGGCTGTTCTTTTTCTGTATTTTCTTCCGGTCATCAATAAACCCTATCAGCCCCATCCCTGTTGCTGTAAAGAGAAGAGCAAGTATGTAGGTGTTATGTATATCAGCCCATAGAAGCGTTGAAACAACAATTGATAACAGTATAAGAATTCCACCTCCTGTTGGGGTGCCCCCTTTTTTTAAATGGGTTTCGGGCCCATCATCACGAACATACTGTCTAAAATGCATCTGCTTGATCTTGCTGATAAAAACAGGACCGAATGCAAGAGTAATAATAAGCGCAGTAACTGTGGCATATATTGTCCTGAACGTAATATACTTGAAAACGTTAAATACTATAAAGTATTCACTTAAAGGATAAAGCAGGTTATAGAGCATATAAGGTCTTCTTTGCCTTTATTTAATTTAGTTCTCTTTGCTGAAAACTGTTTTTAATAACAGAAAAGAGACTGCCCAGAGAAAACGGTTTATCCAGACATACCATAGCGCCTCTTTCCTTGGCATCAGATCTCAGCTTGTTTGAAAACATTGATGACATTATTATTGGTGTAATATTAATAGATTCAGCATTTATTTTTTCAAGCAGCTCAAGCCCGTTCATATTGGGCATATTTATATCTGTAAGAAGAAGATCAAATTCCGATTTCTTAAGTCTTTCGAAAGCTGAAAATCCATTGTTTGCCATATCAACGATATAACCCTGTGATTTAAGAGCATCTTTGAGAAGGCAAAGAAGATCTTCGTCATCATCAACAACGAGTATCCTTGCCCGGCTGTTTGTTTCACAGACATTCATTCCTTTTCTCCACCCTCTATTGTTACTCAAAATCATTGTTTTTTAAGTATATCTATTACCCTTTCAATGCCCATTTTTCTGGAACCTTTCAAAAGAACAGTATCCCCGGGTAATATTTTTTCTTTCAACATATTTGATAAAGCGGGTAAATCCTCGGAGGCCAGAATATTTTCCTCAAATATGCCTCCTGACAGAGCTCCTGTCTTGACATATGCTGAATATTTTCCTGCAAAAAAAAAGGTGTTTATTCCAAGTGCTGCAACCATTTGACCAAGCTGGTGATGAAAAAGCTCAGAGTCTTTCCCGAGTTCAAGCATATCTCCAAGAACAGCAACCCTTTTGCCATCTGTATGCAAGGAGGACAGGGTTTTAAGTGAAGCCTCCATGGAAGCAGGGTTTGCATTGTAGGAATCATTTATCACCTTTATACCATTTATATCTATTATCTCCATTCTGCCCGGAACTGAAACGAAACACTCAAGCCCTTTACCAATGGTTTCAATATCTGCTCCAAGGCTGTAAGAAACAGCAGAAGCTGCCAGGGCATTGCCGACAGAATGTCTGCCAGGCACTGGTAAAACAATGGTTCTGCTTTTGTCCAATATTTGCAGAGTAAATAAAGTTTTCCCCCTGTTGTCTTCTCTTATGTTCGAGGCTTTTATGTCGCCTTTTTCAAAACCGAAGAAGAGTTTATCTGCTTTTGATTTATGTGCAGCCTTTAAAACCATTTCATCATCTGCATTTATTACCGCTGTGCCGTCTGAAGGCAGTGACTCAAACAGGCAGCCTTTTTCTTCCATAATATTATTAAGACTTTTAAGACCTTCAAGGTGTGAAGGAGCTATATTTGTAATAAGACCGACATCAGGAGAACATATCTCTGAAAGTCTTCTGATTTCACCTTTTTGATTTGTGCCAAGTTCAAGCACAGCTTTTTCATGCTGTGTGGAAAGCTCAAAAAGGCTAAGGGGCACCCCTATCAGATTATTCTGGTTGCCCTTGTTTTTAAGACAGCTGGAAATTTGCTTCAGAATATTCCAGACCATCTCTTTTGTTGTTGTTTTTCCATTGCTGCCTGTGATAGCTGCAATCTTGATGGCAAACTTTTTTCTCCACCAGCATGCAAGATCCCCAAGGGCCTCGAGTGTTGATTCAACCTCGATAATAGTCTTGGTCTTGAAACGCTCAATTACAGCATTCTTTACAGAGCTGGTTTTCTCAACAAGACATGCTTCAGCCCCCTTGTCAAAAGCATGTTCAATAAAATCATGACCGTCAAAATTTTCACCTTTCAGCGCAACAAAAAGTGAACCATGCATATCCTTTCTTGAATCTGTTGAAACTGATCTAAGAAGGGAGTCCACGGATCCGGACAGAATTTTTCCGTTTACTGCACTGCATATATCTGAAAGTCTCATTTCCATGAATATTTGTCCTGTAAATTTAAGAAGCATTTATAGTGTGCAGATGTTTTTTTGTTTTTACTGAATGCCTGTTCCTGTAAACCCTGAATGCTGTTTTAAGCTTTTGCTTAACAGCTATGCCGCTAACACTGCTTTCCTTGCCTCTTCTCTGTCATCAAAAGGAATTTTATTTTTTTTTATCTCCTGATAAGTTTCATGTCCCTTGCCGGCAATCAATACAACATCTCCTTTGGAAGCCGTATTAAGTGCCTTTTTTATTGCTGTTTTTCTGTCTGGAATCACAAAATAGACTTTTTCCATATAATCAGCGTTCAGCTTGTACTGTGTTTTTTGAAAACCCTGGCTGAGTAAGCCTGTTTCAATCTCACTGATTATTTTGGCGGGATCTTCAGTGCGTGGATTATCAGATGTAATTATTACAACAGAGCTGTAAGTTGCGGCTATATTTCCCATTACAGGTCTTTTGGTTTTGTCTCTGTCCCCTCCGCATCCAAAAACAGTGATTATTTTTTTTGCACCGCAGTCAATAAGATTTTTAAGAACATTTTCAAGAGCATCCGGAGTGTGGGCATAATCAATAAATATTAAAACCCCTTTTAAATTTTCTATTTTCTCCATTCTGCCTGGAGGGGACTTGGCTTTGCCAATACCCGATTTTATAACCGAAGATGAAATGCCAAGTGCTTTTGCTGTTGCAACTGAAGCAATTATGTTATAAAGATTGAAAACCCCTGTCAGTTTGGAACTTATAATTATTGTTTCTTCATTTCGATAAGACAGTTCTGCCCGGATTCCGTCAAGGGACAGTTCATAGGTGTTTACTGTCAGATCTCCTTTTTTAAATCCATATTCCAATGCCGGATAACTTATAGCATTTAAAATCATTTTTCCTTTGGGGTCATCAACGTTTATTGCAGCCACAGTTTTTTCTCCGCTGCATGGCAAAATTTCAGTGAAAAACCTTTGCTTGGTTTTAAAATATGAATCCATTGTTATGTGGTAATCAAGATGTTCAGGGGACAGGTTTGTAAATACTCCGGCTGCAAACTTACATCCTTCCAGGCGTTTCTGATCTATTGCATGGGAGGATACCTCCATGACAACATATTGAACTTGTGCCTGTTGCATCTCCTGGAGCGTTTTTTGAAGCTCAACAGGATCAGGGGTGGTATGCGCGGGTTGCCTGATTTCAGAACCGAATCTATATACAACTGTTGAAATTATCCCGACATTAAAGCCTGCCTCTTTCAAAATTGTCTCTAACAGAAAAGCTGTTGTCGTTTTGCCGTTTGTTCCAGTGATTCCTATAAGGTTTAAATATCTTGAAGGATTACCATAAAATGCAGAACAAATAAGTGCAAGCGCCTGCCTTGAGTTTGGAACAACAACAGAGCAGCTTCCAGGTATTTCAAGTTTTTTCTCGGTTATAAAAGCCCTGCATCCTCTTGCATAGGCATCATCTATAAACAGATGACCATCTGATGTAAAACCCGGAATAGCAACAAAAAGAGATCCTGCATAAGCCTTACCGGAGTCGGTGATTACCTCATCAATGGTAACATCCTGTTCTCCAAAAACCTGCTTTTCTCCAATATTTTCTATAAGGTTTGAAAGTTTCATAATTACCTGTTATCTCTTATATGTATGGATGATCATAACTGCTAAGCCTTTACTTTTCCTGTATATCCTGCAACCCATTGTCGACAGTCTTTCACCTGTTTTGCTTAACAGCCATCACTGTTTTACAAACACTACCTCTTCTATATGTTTGCTTTTTACCGTTCTCATCAGATTGTTTTCCTTCTGTATGGGGCTGTCTGGAGGAATATTAAAATAATTAAGAATATGTTTTGCAATCCTTGCAAAAGTCGGTGCGGCAATTTCGCCACCATAAGTCAGTCTCTGAGGCTCATCTATAAGAACCAGTATTGTTGCTCTAGGGTTATCTGCAGGAACAAAACCTACAAAAGATGCAATAAGTTTTTTCGATGAATACTGCCCGTTTTCATCAAGTTTCCGGGTAGTTCCTGTTTTGCCTGCAATGCTGAAACCATCAAGGCATGCCCTGCGTCCTGTACCGTCACTGCTTACAACACTTTTAAGCATCTCCTTAATGGTTGCTGTGGTCTGTTCCGAAACAACACGCCTGAGCTTATTTGGTTCTGTGGATTGGATTGTCATGCCATCAGGGCTGGATACCTTTTTCACAAAATATGGTGTATAGACAATACCGCCGTTGGCTATTGCTGAGTAAGCTGCAGCAAGTTGAACAGCTGTAACGGAAATACCATGTCCAAAGGATATGGCGCTTTTTGTGTGTTCGGGAAGTCTGTGAGGAATCGGGACATAACCACATGCTTCACCTGGAAAGTCAACCTGTGAGGTCAGACCGAATCCAAATCCTCTTATATAGCTAAAAAAGTCATCTGTATCAACATATCTGCTTATTTTGCTTACCCCTATGTTGCTTGAGTGCTTAACTATTTCAGATACAGTAAGCCATTCATGTGAATGGACATCACGTATTGTTCTGTTTGAAACCCTGTAAGCGCCGTTTTCACAGAAAAAACTGTCCCATGGTTTTACTGCATCCTCTTCTATCGCGGCTGCAATAAGGAATGTCTTAAATGTTGAACCCGGTTCAAACATATCTGTCACAGCTCTGTTTTTCCAGTTTGCCGCTGTAAATCTGCTGAAGTTATTCGGATTAAAACGGGGAGTCAGTGCAAGAGCAAGAACTTCTCCTGTGGATGGATCAAGCACAAGAGCAAGCCCGTTTTTTGCGTTTGAAAGAGACACTGCTGCTTCAAGTTCTTTTTCTGCTACGTGTTGTATGTTTTTATCAATGGTAAGGGTTATATCATAGCCTTGAAACAGGTTATGAGAGGTTACCTGTTCAAGAAACAGGTGTCTGCCAAGAGCATCTCTTTCCACGGCAAGGTGTCTTGGTTTTCCGCTCAATATATTGTTGTATTGAAGTTCTATGCCTTCAAGTCCCTTTGAGTCTGTTCCTACAAACCCCAGCACCTGACCTGCCAGCTCTTTATTGGGATAAAATCTTTGAGACTCATTGACGAAATTAATGCCTTTAATGCTTAGTGTTTTAATTTCAGCGGCTTTAGCCGGGGAGATTTTTCTCTGTATCCAAACAAATCTTCTTTCTGATTTAAGAAGTTCAAGGATAGTTGCATCTGAAATTCCAAGTATTGAAGAGAGTTTTTTTGCGGTATCAGCCTTGTTTTCCACAATATAAGGTCTGGCGTAAACAGATTTAACTTCAAGGCTTACGGCAAGTTCCATTCCGTTGGTATCATAAATTGATCCTCTGTATGGTGTAAGCTCAACTTCCGTTTTGCGTTGTGAATCTAACATTTCACTGAGTTTTCCTGCTTTCAGAACCTGCAGGGAATATGCTCTTACCACAGCTATTGCAAACAGTACAAGAAAGAGTATGCCTATTATTTTTATGTTTTTAACTATTATTGAACGGGCTTTTATTTTTACCATTTTATCACCACTGTTTGAGTGTTGTCAGGTGAAACCATCCCCAGCTGATTTCTGGCAATCTCCTCAATGCGGGATGGGGAACTCAATGACGCTCTTTCAATCTTGAGTTTCCTGTTTTCCTGAAGAAGCTGTTTTTGAAGGTTTACCTCTGCTGATATCTGATACCCGATTTCAAACACATATATTCTTATCCAGAGAAAAGCAAATAAGAGGAGAAGCAGCAGAATGCTCATTGTTATAACATACACTGAGCGCTTTCTTTCCTTTGATTCAGTTCTCTTTACATGCTGTCTTGACAGGACATTTGTATGAATAAAACGGTTTGCTGTTGCGGAACTGTGAGTCATTTTACCTACGTCCTTTCTGCAACCCTCAGCTTTGCGCTTCTGGAGCTGGGGTTTGCAATTATTTCTTCGCTTGAAGGAATTACAGGTTTGCCTGTAATTATCTTTGCCATGCTTTTTTTATTGCAAACGCATACAACAATATTTTTAGGACATATACAGCTTTTTGCCCAGGTTCGAAAAACATCCTTTACGATCCTGTCCTCAAGGGAATGAAATGTTATAACGCATACTCTTCCCCCTGGATTTAAAATATCTATTGTTTCGTTGAGAGTTTCTTGAATTGCATCTAATTCACTGTTTACTGCTATTCTTAAAGCCTGAAACGTTTTTGTGGCAGGATGAATTTTAGGTATGCGATGTTTTGAAGGAACAGACCTCTCTATTATGCGTGCCAGTTCAGTCGTGGTTTTTAAAGGGGCTTGCTGCTGAGCCTGTTTAATCGAACGGGCAATTCTTTTTGCCCATCTTTCTTCTCCGTATTCTTTTAGAAGTTTTTCAAGTTCATTTTCAGAAAGGTTTTTTATTAATTCTTCTGCCGTAAGAGATGTTTTCCTGTCCATTCTCATATCTAAAGCCCCTTCCTCTCTAAAGCTGAACCCCCTGCTCGGGTCTTTAATCTGAGACATTGACACCCCCAGGTCAAAAATTATACCGTCAATTTTTTCTATTCTGTGTTCATCAAGAACTTTTCTTATATCCTTAAAATTTGCATTAACAAGAATTGTTTTATCCTTGAATTCCTGAAGGGTTTCTGCGGCCTGTTTAATTGATTCTTCATCACGGTCTATTCCAACAACTGTTTTTACCTTTGGGTAGTTTTTAAGCAAATTTAAAGAATGTCCACCATTGCCAAGTGTTGCATCGACATAAATACCGTTTTCCCGGTAGTTGATATAAGATAAAACCTCGTTTAAAAGAACCGGTATATGTTTTACTTTCATACACTTTCCTAAAGTCCGAGGTCATTAATAAAAGCACTGATCTCCTCTGTTTCCTGAATATCCTGACCAAGTTTAATGTTTTCATAGAATTTTTCGTTTGACCATATTTCAAAATGGTCTATCTGTCCTGCAACAACAATATCCCTCTCAAGAGCTGCATAATGTTTAAGGCTTTGGGGTATAAGAACTCTTCCCTGCTTATCAACAGGGCATTCAGAGGCTCCTGACATAAAAAATCTTTTAAATGATCTTATGCTTGGGGATCCTGTTGGAAGCTTTCTGATTTTGTCTTCAACTATCGTCCACTCCTGCATAGGGTAGCAGACCAGGCATCCGTCAAAATTTGTGATCATCAGGTTATTATCATATCTTGTATTTAAAATTTCCCTGAACTTCACAGGCAGAATAACCCTCCCCTTTGGATCTATTACCTGCTCTGTCCTTCCCCTGAACATTTCTTATCCCCATATTAAAGATAATTAAACCACTTTAAACCACTTTAAACCACTTTATAGTGAATTTATATTTATTAATCGGCTTTGTCAAGAAAAAAATGCAAGTTTTTTCAATAAGTTTAATTTTTTTTGGGGATTTTTTGACAGTACAATATGTTGTTATTATTAAAAAAATACAGCACAACATGTTGTAGCTATTTTTTAATGAATATTGCTGAATTATAATTTGAAATAAAAAAAAGTGAATTTTTATATGTTAAATGAGTTTTTTAATTAATTTTGATGGAGAAGTAAAAAGTCTAAAAACAACCATATTGTCATTTCGAACCCCTGCGAAAGCAGAGTGAGAAATCTCGTTGTTTCATTGTGTTAGGAAATCTCCTTTTTTGCAGTACCTTATAATATCTCTCACTTCGTTCGAGATGACAGCGGAGGCCTTTTTACTGAACCATCAAACATAAATCCGGCTGAAATTTCAATTCAATTAAAAATATTTTCATTTATCATCATTTGCATGTATAATTTACTTTACTGGGTCAGCTCTTGAAGAATGCGGCACCGTTGAAAAGAACTGAGATTTTTTTAATAATACGATTTAAGGTTTTTTATGAAAACATTATCAAAACTGATCGGCAACACTAAGGTGGTTGAGCTGTCCCATATCGGAGCAAAAAGGGGTTATGTTTTTGTTAAAATGTCGCTGTTAAATCCAAGCGGGAGCATAAAGGATGTCATGGCTGCATATATGCTTGAACAGGCTGAGAAAAAAAAGCTTATAAAACCAGGCGGTAAAATCATTGAAGCTACAACCGGTAACACAGGTATTTCCTTTTCCATGCTTTCATCGGTTAAGGGGTATGAGTTTATTGCTGTAATGCCTGAACATATGAGCATTGAACGCAGACAGATAATGCGGGCTTTTGGAGCACGTATTATACTCACACCTAAGGAGAGGGACATGGAGGGTGCCCTTGAAAGATACGAAGAATTAAAAGGGGTATATCCCGAAGCATGGCTTCCTGATCAATTTAAAAACTCTGACAACGTTGATGCTCACAGGATATTTACCGGAACAGAAATTATAAAGCAGGTTCCGCGAAAAATTGATTTTTTCATTGCAGGAGCCGGAACCGGAGGAACAGTTATCGGAGCTGCTCTTGCAGTCAGGCAGAAATATCCTGACTGCAAAATGGTGGTTGTCGAACCTTCAGAATCTGCTGTTATATCTGGAGAAGCTCCGGGACTACATGGAATTCAGGGCATAGGAGAGGGGTTTATTCCGCCTATTATTGAAAACAATATGAAACTGATAGACAAGGTAATACAGGTATCAACCCTTCAGGCAATGGATATGAGCAAACGTCTTGCAATCGAAGAGGGTATCATGGCAGGCCCATCCACAGGTGCAAACCTCTTTGCCACCCTTAAGGTTTTAGAGGAAAACCCCGGTGCGTGTGTGGTTACAATAGCCCCTGACAGGGGAGAGCGATATCTCAACCAGGGCCTTTTCGGGTGCAATGCCCAGCAGTGTCAGGAAAGTGCAACATGCTCAACTTTTTCGCAGGAAGCAAATTAAAAGAGCGGATATGAAAAAAAAAATAGGACTTGGAACAAGAAAATCTGAAATTTATGCAAGGCGCAAGACCCTTGATTTTGAAGAACACCAGGAGAAAAAACCGGTAAGGGATATATACATCGGAGAATCAAAAAGGCATAAAAAAAATGTTACCGAAAAATGGCTTAAGAGGTTATTTCTTGGTATGGTTGCTGCGGGCATCGGAGCTGCGGTGGTTTTTGTTTTTGGATTTGACCTGACATTTCAGCCTTCTCTAAACAGAATAGTCTTTTCAACAGACGAAAGGCAGATTGAGGCAAAACCGGGAGATGATTTCAGTGTAAAATATTCCGAAGGGCTTATTTGTTCAAAGGTTGTTCTTGGTGGAATATACAGGTTTTTACCTCCAGATGATATTTCCGTAGAGATTGAAGGCTTTCCGGAAATAGAGACTGTTTATGGCATAGACCTTATCCCGCTTCTCTCACCTGAAGAAGCAACAGAATACCTCGTTACAGTTTCAAAAGAAGCATCCGAGCTTGGAAAAATTTCATTTACAATTAAAATGGATGTTTTAGACTGGATAAATAGAGCTGATCTGGTGGAGGATAAAAACGTAAAAATAGCATGTTATAAAAAAGCTGCAGAAACAGACCCCAGTTCAGAACACGCAAGAATTGCGCTTGGAAGACTCTATGAAGGGGAAAACAGAATAAAAGAGGCTGCAGAGGAATACAGGGCTGTTATTGACATAAACAAAAAAAATGTTGAGGCAATAAAATCTCTTTTGAATATATACAAAAGATTAAACAACAGAGATGCCATGATAAAAACATATCAGCTCCTTGCAGAGGCTGAACCCTCTGAAGCATCGGATCATTACTACGATGCAGGCGTTTTGGCTGAAGCGGCGGGCAATACGTCTCTGGCCATTGATAATTACAGAAAAAGTCTCAGGGAGGACAGAGCTCATCATAATGCCCGACAGAAGCTGATAAAAATTTATGAGAAACGAAAAGAGTGGCAAAGGGCTTTTGCCAATGCTCAGGTTCTTGCAGAATACAATCCAAGGGATGCTAATTTGTTTATGTATATGTCAGAGATGAGCCTTCGGGCAGATAACCTGCAAAATTCAATACACTATGCTGAAAAAGCAGAACAACTATCGGGTGGTAACGTATCTATGTTTATCCATCTTGCCGGACTTTTTGAAAAGGCAAACAAGGAAGACAAGGCAATAGAATACTACAAAAAACTTTTAAAGGCTCAACCCCGCAACGCTGAAGCGCATAACAGGCTTGGTCTTCTTCTTGAAAAACGAAGCTCCACAAAAGAGGCTATTTCTCATTACCAGAAGGCAATTGAATTTGACAAAAAAAATATTGGTTACCTGATAAATCTTGCGGAAGCCTATGAAAAAACAAAGCAGATTTCAAAGGCTGCGGAAACATTTGAAAAAATTGTCAAGCTTGACAAAAAAAACAAAAAAGCCTTGGAGGCTACGGCTGTTTTATACTACAAGGCTGGCAGCAAATGGAAATCAGTAGAGGCATACAGAGCGCTTTCAGGTTTAGAGCCAGACAAAATACTCTGGCGGCAGAGAACTGCTGAAATATATGAAGAACTCGGAAGGCTGGAACAGGCACAAAGAGAGTATGAGAAGATATTCAAAATAGACTCCTCAAATAAAAGGGCAAGAGAAAAAATTGTAGAGCTTTCAACAAAAAGAAGGACCGGTGGTAACTGAAAAATTATTCACAGAAACTGTTCTTTGGAGGTAAAGAAGTCATGGTAAAAGGAAACCACCTTTACCGTTAGAGATGGTCTCTTATCCTTTTGCCATTAGGTCCTAAACATTCATCAATTTAGAAAAATGGGTCTTCTGGGTTTGTTGTGCATAAATTTTAGTTATTTTAAGGTTCTTTGA
>CAZMHH010000091.1:0-15416 GCA_964566035.1 uncultured Thermodesulfobacteriota bacterium | reverse complement strand
TCATAGCTGGTAGCTCGTAGCAAAAAACAAAAAACCAGTTAGTTCGTAGCTCATAGCTGGTAGCTCGTAGCAAAAAACAAAAATTTAAAACCAGATTTTTCTTTTTCCTTGAAGCTTGGAACTTGCAGCTTGTAACTACATCTTGTCATTTCGACCGAAGGGAGAAATCTCACCTATCTTTAACCCCTCTACAAAAACGAGAAAAATGAACGTTTTATAAAATCAAAATTTTGCTTCACTGCAGAAGCCCCCTCTATCAGCTCGTTATGCCCCGGAAGCAGAAATTCAATATCATAGGGTGAAATCTTTTCTATGCTCTGTTTGAGCACAGATCCGCTTCCTCCGGGGAAATCAGTCCTTCCTATGCTACCACTGAATACAACATCTCCTGAAACAAGAACTTTTTTATCAGCCCAGTAAAGACATATTGAGCCGGGAGAATGACCCGGGGTATGGATAATCTCAAGGTTTATACCAGCTGCACTCAAACTGCCTTCAGAAGCAAAAAAATCAATCCTGTAGCGCGGAGGTTCAAGACCAAACATGCTGAAAAACTGTTTTCCAATATCATTTAAAAACCTTTCCTCAGCTTCATGAAGCGACATCTTTATATCCGAATCCATAAAATATGCATCACCGTCCATATGGTCAGGATGACCATGAGTGTTAATAACATGGCTTATATTTTCAGAATCGAGTCCGTCCTTCTTCATTGACTCAATAATATCCGGAACATATTTTTTAAGACCAGGATCAATAAGGATTAAAGAATCCCCTTTCAGCACATATGTGTTACAGTTGTTTTCCATATAGTTTGTCCAGGGGTAAACATAGACACCGTCAGTTAACTTCATCATTCCTCCGATAAATGGTTTATTAGTATGTTTGATATTTTAGAAAGCAGAAGTCAGAAAATACAGGCTAAAAAGCCTGTAAGCTGGTTTTTGCTGAGAGCTGACCCCTGACAGCCGATAGCTGCTTTTAGCTTTTGCTATGAGCTGAGTTGCTAATCTGTTCATTTTATTTTATTGTCAAAAAAAGTTCAAGCCCGAAATTATAACATATAAGACAGATGATGTTAATATTAAAATAAAACTCCTCCCCCCTTGACCACAGGCTTAAAATACTTATATAATTAGTTAACAAACTTCAATTTTTTTATGAAAGGTTAAGGTAAAAAATAATCATGGTTTTTCAGATTGAAAAAGACCCCATAGAAATTCCTGAAACAATGCCTCTGCTGCCTGTCAGAGATATCGTTGTTTTCCCGTATATGTTTCTTCCTCTTTTTGTGGGCAGAGATTCATCCATAGAAGCTGTTGAAGAATCAATGGCAAATGAGAGGTTTATCCTTCTGTCAACACAGAAAGATCATTCAAAGGATGATCCTGATTCTGAAGATGTGTACACCATAGGAACAGTTGGAATGATAATGAAAAAGCTCAAACTTCCCGACAACAGGGTAAAAATTCTTGTTCAGGGGCTTGCAAAGGCAAAAATCAAAAAGTTTGTAAAAACCTCTCCCTGTTTTGTTGTGGAGATTGAAAAGATAACCGATCCTGTTATTTCTGATGTCAGTGTTCAGACAGAGGCCCTTATAAGAAACGTAAAAGAGCAATGCGAAAAAATCCTTTCCCTTAAAGGGCTTGTATCACCCGAGGTCATGGAGGTTCTTGAAAATGTAAGCGAACCAGGAAGACTTGCTGATCTTGTTGCCTCTAATCTCAGACTTAAGATAGATGAGTCACAAAAAATACTTGAAGCCCTTGACCCTGAGGACAGGCTTAGAAAAGTCAATGAACATCTTTCAAAAGAGCTCGAGCTTTCAACTGTTCAGGCAAAAATACAGACTCAGGCAAAAGAAGAGATGTCAAAAACCCAGAGAGAATACTTCCTTAGAGAACAACTCAGGGCAATAAAGGCAGAGCTTGGAGACCTGGATGAAAAGAGTCAGGAACTTAGTGAATTCTCGGATAAAATAAAAAAAGCAAAAATGCCTTCTGATGCTGAAAAAGAAGCAAGAAAACAGTTAAGCCGTCTTGAACAGATGCATTCTGACTCTGCTGAGGCTTCAATAGTAAGAACCTATCTTGACTGGATGGTAGAAATTCCATGGAACAAAGCCACAAAAGACAATCTTGAAATACCAAAAGCAAAAAAGGTGCTTGATGAAGACCACTATAACCTTGAAAAAGTAAAAGAAAGGATTCTTGAGTATCTTTCTGTAAGAAAACTTAACAAGAAGATGAAGGGGCCGATTCTCTGTTTTTCAGGACCTCCCGGTGTAGGTAAAACCTCTCTTGGAAAATCTATTGCACGGGCTCTGGGTAGAAAATTTGTCCGTATTTCTCTCGGAGGCATCAGGGATGAGGCTGAAATAAGGGGTCATAGACGAACATACATAGGAGCCCTTCCCGGAAGAATTATTCAGGGAATAAAACAGGCTGGCACTAAAAATCCTGTATTCATGCTTGATGAGATAGACAAGGTCGGCGCTGATTTCAGGGGGGATCCTTCAGCAGCACTGCTGGAAGTTCTTGACCCTGAGCAGAACTCAGCCTTCAGCGACCATTATTTAAATATAAATTTCGATCTTTCAAATGTGATGTTTATTACAACTGCAAATATGGTTGAACCTATAATGTCCGCGCTGAAAGACCGCATGGAGATAATCGAGCTCGCCGGATACACAGATGAGGAGAAACTTAAAATCTCAAGACAGTTTCTTATCCCGAGACAGATGAAGGAAAACGGCATTTCTGAAGAATTTATTCAATGTTCAGACGACGCACTTTCTATGGTTATAAACCAGTACACCCGCGAGGCTGGACTTAGAAACCTTGAACGGGAAATAGGAACACTTTGCCGCAAGATTGCCAGGAAAGTAGCGGAAGGCAGCAGGATAAAACACCAGATAAGCCGCAACAACCTCCACAAAATGCTCGGACCCCCGAAAAAACTTCCGGAAGAAGAACTGCAAACTCATGAAGTAGGAATTGCAACAGGCCTTGCATGGACTCAAGTAGGAGGAGAGATAATGCACATCGAAGCAACACTTATGCAAGGCAAGGGTAAGCTTGTGCTAACAGGCTCCCTTGGAGATATCATGAAGGAGTCTGCCCAGGCGGCTCTATCTTATATAAGAACAAAAGCAGATGAGTTCAAAATACCCTACAACATATTTGAAAAACATGATATACATATTCATGTCCCTGCCGGCGCTATCCCTAAAGACGGGCCATCGGCAGGAATAACAATGGCAACTGCTATCATATCCTGCATAAAGAAAATACCTGTCAGAAAAGACATTGCGCTTACAGGTGAAATTACTCTTCGTGGAAGGGTTCTTCCAATTGGAGGCTTTAAGGAGAAAGCACTTGCTGCACTCAGAAATAATATTACTAACATAATTGTCCCTGAACAGAATAAAAAAGACCTTGAAGAAATAAGCCAAACAGTTAAGAAAAAATTAAATTTCATGTTTGTCCGTCACATCGACGATGTTCTGGATAAAGCTCTTTTGAAGCCGCTAAAACCTTCTACAAAAAAACCAAAAAGGAAATTAGTTGCACAAAAATCCACTGCTAAAAGAAACAGGTGAATTCAGCCTTATAAAAAAATTAGAACTGCTAAACAGAAACAGCAATATCGAGTCCTCCTCTCTTATTGCCGGCATCGGAGACGATGCTGCTGTTGTTGAGAAAGATTCTAATAATTGTCTTTTAATAACCGCAGACTCTCTTGTAGAGAATATTCATTTCAGCCTTAACTATACCACTGCATTTATGCTTGGCAAGAAATGCCTTGCTGTGAACTTAAGTGATATAGCCGCAATGGGGGGTAATCCCCTTTACTACCTTGTCTGCCTGTGCGCACCTGCGGCAACACCTCTGCAGCTGATACAGGACATTTATGCTGGAATGAAAAACATGGCAAATAAATACAGCCTGTTGCTTGTTGGCGGGGATACAGTTGCTTCTGACAGAGGAATTACCATTTCCATAACAATTATCGGAGAGGCAAAAAAAGACCGCGTTGTCTTCAGGCACGGGGCTAAAAAGGGCGATCATATTTTTGTAACAGGCTATCCCGGGGATTCAGCTCTTGGGCTCGAGATTCTCAGAAAAGGTTCTTTCAAAGAGCCAAAAAGCAGAATTATAAAAAAACATATCAGCCCTGTTCCGAGAATTGAAGCGGGTAAAGCTCTTTCAAAACACAGGATTGCCTCCAGTATGATTGATGTCAGCGATGGAATCGCTTCAGATATGAGACATATAATGGAGCAAAGTATGGTTGGTGCAAGCATTTTCAGCTCTTCTTTGAAACTTTCAAAAAGTTACCGGACATACTGCTCCCTGAGAAAGGATGAAGAATATTTCTATCCTGCTCTATGCGGGGGGGAGGATTATGAACTACTCTTCACAGCAGGTCATGAAAAGAACACTGAAATAAAAGCCCTTGAAAAAAAGCTTGGAATCCCGATTACACATATAGGTGAAGTAACAGGAAATAAGGGGGTACTTGAAATAATCGGCACGGACGGGAAACCGCTGAAATTTGAAAAAGAAGGGTTTGCGCATTTTAAATAGCACATTAAAAAGATACAAGCTGCAAGGTTTTTGCTTTTGCTACCAGCTAACCCTGTCATTTCGAGCCCCGCGCTTCGCGGGGCGAGAAATCTGGTTTTAAGGTTTTTTTTTGCTACGAACTACCAGCTATGAGCTACGAGCTACGCTGCTAACATTGCCTTTGCTTAACAGCTTATCTAACACCTTTATGGATGAAAAAAACCTAAAAGATTATTTAAATAAGATTAAAGACGGTTCTGTCTCTGTCGAGGAGGCTTTTAAAACCATTAAAGACCTGCCTTTTGAGGATCTTGGTTTTGCATGCATAGACCATCACAGAACCCTGAGGAAAGGATTCCCTGAGGTTATATGGGGAGAGGGGAAAACCTCAGATCAGATTATCGAAATAATTTTAAAAATGACTCAAAACAACTCCCATGTGCTTGCTACAAGGGTCTCCTCTGAAAAGGCTGAAAAGGTAAAAGCAAAGTTTCCAGAGGCAACATATTATCCGCTTTCAAGAATCATTACACTAACAAAAGGCACAATAGAAGAAAAAGGCTTCGGCACTATACTTGTTGTAACAGCAGGCACTTCTGATATACCGGTCGCAGAGGAGGCTGTTGTCACTGCGCAAATAATGGGCAACAGGGTTGAGCATATATATGATGCAGGTGTAGCGGGTATTCACCGCCTGTTCAGCCACAAGGATAAACTTCTCAAAGCAAATGTCTTAATTGTTGTTGCCGGAATGGAAGGAGCCCTGCCAAGTGTTGTGGGCGGATTTGTTTCAAGGCCTGTGATTGCAGTGCCAACCAGCACAGGCTACGGGGCTAGTTTTGGAGGTCTGGCAGCGCTTCTTGGAATGCTGAATTCCTGCGCCTCAGGGGTAAGCGTTGTAAACATTGATAATGGCTTCGGGGCAGGATATCTGGCAGGTCTTATAAACAGAAAAGTCAGCTGTTAGCCCTCAGGAAAAAGCAAAAACAGCTCTTTCAGTTTTCCCTATAGCCTGTTTATCCCGTGAAACAACCTGTAGTTTTAAAACCGGATTTCTCCATCATTCCGCTCAGTCGAAATGACAGTCTTTTGCTTTTCCTTGTAACTTGTGCCTTGCAGCTTGTAATTCTATTACTCATCTCCTTCAGAGCTTCTTCTCTTTCTGTGAGTGGCAAGAGGCCTTTTTGCACCTTTTATAAATTCAATAAATTCCAAAGCTTCAGGGGAAGCAAAACCCGAGGCTTCCATCTTCTCTATTGCTCTTACCTTAAGCAAACCTGAAAGATAATACATACTGTAGAGCTCTTTTATCTGCTTTATCACATCTGCAGAAAACCCTGCCCTGCGCATCCCCACAAGATTTACAGACTCCACAGAGTTTCTTTCCAGGGCAGTCAAAAAGGGAGGAATATCCTGGCTGAACCTGCCGTTGCCGCTTAGCATCGCAAGCCTTCCAACGGATACAAACTGGTGAATGACAACACCTCCTGATATAAAAGCATTATCACCAACAGAGACATAACCACCAAGGGTGGCATAATTTGCAAAAACAACCCTGCTGCCGATACTGCAATTATGACCTATATGCACCCCTCCCATAAGAAAATTGTTGCTGCCGATAACTGTTTTTGTATCAGGTTTTGTCCCGCGATGAATTGTAGAGTATTCCCTTATAATATTATCATCACCTATTTCAACCCTGCTCTTTATTGATTTGTCAAAAGCATAGTCCTGAGGATCATGACCAATAACAGCTCCTATATGTATCTGATTGTTCTTGCCTATCTCGCAATAACCTGTAATATATGCATTGGCATATATTTTTGAGCCTGCTCCAATTTTTACATTTTCATCAATAAAAACATTATGACCTATCTCAACGGAAAGATCGATTTCCGCCTTTGAACTTATTATTGCTGAGGGATGGATATTACTCATACATCTGGTCTTTCCGGTACGTTTTATTTGTTTTATTTCAATTAAGATGAATCGGTAAAAAGTCTAAAAACAACCCTATTGTCATTTCGAACCCTGCGACAGCAGAGTGAGAAATCTCGCTGCAGATACAAACCCAAAACCAGATTTCTCTCACTTCGTTCGAGATGACACGGAAAGATTATGCTCATTTAAAATAACAAAGGGCAGAGTATTGTCATCTTGAACCCTATGCGCCAGCCTTGTGGTCTGTCGCCTTTTTTGAACTCTTTTCATAATAATCAAAGCCCCACAACCCGGCAGCAAACAGATATGTACCGAATGCAGTTCCGATAAAAAACCAGTTCAGTTTATCAAAAACTGAAAACAGTAAAACTATATATGCAAAATCACGGTTTGTAAGCAGGGCCATGATACGCATAAGCAATGGCCTTTTTTTAAGCTCTTCTTCTTTCTTGCAAAGAATACAGAAATAAACAGATACTGCACAGAACGCAAAACCGATTAAAAGCACCCATAACATATGTATATACAAAAGGTTATCAGCCCGGCGGTAAAGCCCAACAGCAATTGCAATAAAAACAGCAATATGAACTATGTTGTCAGTTATTATGTCAAAGTAATGACCAAATCTGCTCTCTTTAAGCTTGAGTCTTGCAACCTCTCCGTCAACCCCGTCAAAAATAATGCATAAAACAAATAAAAGAGCCCCTGTAAGCTGTGTAATATAGGCAGGTTGCGCCAACATATAAGCACCCAGAAAACCTATTGAAACCCCTATCATGGTTACCATATTAGGAGTAAGGGGGGTTTTCAGGATAATCCTGCTTATAAAACGTGAGATATATCTGTCAAAATAACGGGACATGAACCCGTCGGTTTGGCTTGTCTGTGCTGAAAGAGAATTCATCAGATGTTTTTCAGCAGCCCTGCTCCTGCACTCCCCTTCTCCCATAAGATATGGGGCGCACAGAAAGTTCTGTATTAACCTTGCTCTGCTTAACAGCTCCTGAGGCGGCTCTACCCCTGAATAAATGCTCTCAGCAAGAGCAGAAACAGACTTTGCATGCGCTGAACAAACAGGCTCAGCATAACCGTGTCCCTGGGATTCCATAATATACAGATCAGAGTCTTTTGCCATTTCAATAAAAAAATTAAAACCCTTCCTGTCTATTACATGATTTGCCTTAAGTATCATGACATCTTCTTCTGCACTTTGCAGCCCTTTTAATGCTTCTTTTAATTCTTCTGCATTTTTCAGGCTTTGAAAGTTTAGCTGATGATCATAATCACTCAATATTGAAAGATAATTTTCAAGGTTTCCAACTATATGCACCTTCAAACCTGCCTGCAACGCAAGAGCAATAAGTCTTTGCACTGCAGGAATGCCATAAACCTTCTGAAGCCCATTGTCATCAGAGGCAATTATCAAAGCCTTTTTAATCATAGTCTGTTATTTAACCTTATCTTTGAAATTTTTGGTATTGAATATTAACAGATTTGACTAAATTTGTCCAATAAATTATAAGCAGCGTAGCTCATAGCTCTCAGCTGGTAGCAAAAACATTTCACGGTCATGATCGTAACAGTTTTCGTCATTCCTGAAACAAGCCATTACCATACAGCAAAATACTTTTTATGACTAAAGGTAAAAATACACCCCCCCAGTTAGCAACTCATCCGCTTTTGCTGAGGCCCGCTTGGCCGCTTTCAAATGGATTAAGCTAACGGGCAGGTTTTGCTACGAGCTGCCAACTACGAGCTAAATTGCTATCTCCCATATACCCTGCCCTTCCACTGTGAGCGCTCTCCCCTGTAATAATCAAAGGCAGATGACAATGTCATCGCAAGAAACAATACCCCGACCAAAGGCATTAAAACAGCATAAAATAAAGAAAGCCTGTAATAAAGCAGAGTCGGAATATAACATAAAAACATAAAAAAAAGAGCTGCTGCTGAAAATATTTTTGAGAGTATACCCCCTGATGCAAGACCTGCAACCGGAAATACAAAGGCAAACACCATAACAACTACACAGAGGGAAAGCAACAGCGGAGAATATTTCAACTGAGTGTATGCTGTGCGGGAAACCATTTTCCAGACAGATCCCAAACTGTCATATCTTCGCAGACTTTTAACTGAATGAGTAATTCCTGTCCAGGTTTTACAGCCCGACATTTTTATCCTTTGTGCAAGAGCACAGTCATCAATAAGCTCACTCTTTATAGCTGAAAATCCTCCCATCCTTTCAATGATTTCTGTTTTAAGCAGTATACAGCCGCCTGCTCCTGCAGCGATTGATGATGAGGATGAGTTTGAAAGTCTGAATGGATATAAAAGCTTGAAGAAATAGATAAAAGCGGGCATTAAAACCTTTTCCCACCAACTCTCCATCCTGAGCCATGCCATGAGCGACATGAAGCTCAGAGAGTTTTTATGGATTTTTTCAAGCATGCATTTAACGGTTCCGGGAACAAGTTCAATATCAGCATCAAGCAGAAGAGTAAAACAGGTTGTTACAGCTTTTCTGCCCTGCTCAAGCGCCCATAGCTTGCCTGACCAGCCTTCAGCAAGCGGTTCTCCTGGAATAATTTTCAGGCTTTCATAACCTGTTGATCGAACCTCTTTTAGGGTGTTGTCAGTCGACATATCATCTACAAGAACAACCTTTATACCCTTTCCCTGTTCAAAAACCGATAACAGAACCCTTGCAATATTTTCCTCCTCATTTCTTGCAGGGATAAGAACAGTGACATTGCTCAAATCATCATAAGCAGAGCATTGTTTTTCTGCATCAAAACTCTCTTTTGTCTGCCATGGTCTCCACGGAAGAACAAAAACAATGAACCATATCAGTACACCGGGCAGTGTAAAAAAAACCCATAAGTTTTCCATCCATCTTCTCCCTCATCCTTTTTCCTGTCATCTGATACCAATGCTTTTAAACCTTTGCATGTATATTACACCTTGTATCTTTTTTGCTGCGACCGGCCTTGCTTATTGCCTCTTTTATTTTATGATAAAATAGTGTAAAAAGATATATCTCTTAATAATCATGGGACAAAATTTACCGGGCATTAAGATAAACATTATTTTAAAAGTCTTGCACTGTCAACTCCAATCCCGCAAAGCACGGCAAGGGGTCTTGTAAGGTGCTTAAACAAACGGGATTTCTCTAATCGGAGACTTTTTACGGAACTGTTAAAAAGTAAATGGACACTTTATCTTCAATAAAAATAAAGGATTTTATCCTTGCAGCTTGTTCAGGCCTGATTATGCCTCTTGCATTTCCGGTCTTTGACTTTCACATTCTTGCATGGTTCTGCCTTGTGCCTCTTTTTTATTCTATACTGAGTAAACACCCGTTTCACAGTTTTGTTCTTGCCTCAACCACGGGATTCATTTTTCATCTTGTGCTGATTTACTGGGTGGTTGTTGCAATGAACCGCTACGGTGAAATACCATTTATCCTTTCTGTTATAATTTACATTCTTCTATCAGCTGTTTTAAGCCTTTTTATCTCTGTTCCTGTATATCTATCCAGTTATGTATCCAGAAAATCTTTTATTCCATTTACTGCTGCAATTGTTTTTTTTTGGACTGCATGCGAATACTGCAAATCATGGGTTTTAACAGGATTCCCATGGGAGAACCTTGGTTATTCCCAATATATGGTTCTGCCTCTTATTCAAATTTCTGATATAACAGGTGTTTATGCAATAAGCTTCTTAATAGTGCTCGCAAATTGCGCTGTTTTAAAAATGATTAAAGATTCCAAGGTAGTCACAGCAGAACTTGCTCTCTGCATAATATGCCTGACCGGGGCTTTTATATATGGATTTATAAAAATACCCGTTTCAGAGAACAAAAAAACTGCGGGCATAAAAACAGCTCTTATCCAGCCAAACATTGCCCAGGATGTAAAATGGGATCCATCTTATTTGAAGAAAACAGTTGATATCCTCGGACGTCTCACACTTGAAAGCGCTGATACCAACCCCTATATTGTAATATGGCCTGAATCTGCAACACCCTTTTATTTTCAGGCAGAGGACAAATATATGCAGGCTGTGGCAGAGCTTGTGGAAAATACAGGTTCGTATATTCTGCTGGGCAGTCCTTCATTTGAAGTTGTAAATGAAGAAATAAAATATTATAACAGCGCTTTTCTAATTTCTCCTGAAAGGATAATAGTTGACCGCTATGATAAAATTCACCTTGTGCCCTACGGAGAATACGTGCCTCTTGCGAGGTTTTTTCCTTTTATTGAAAAGATGGTTGCAGGTGTTGGAGATTTCACTCCCGGGAATAAGATAAAAAACTTTCAACTTTCTGATTTCAGTTTTGCATCCGTTATTTGTTATGAGATAATATTTCCAGACCTTGTCAGACAATTTGTTAAAGATGGGGCAGAATTTGTTGTTAACATCACAAATGATGCCTGGTTTGGCAGAACAAGCGCTCCGTATCAGCACCTTTCAATGACTGTTTTCAGGGCTGTTGAAAACAGAAGATATATTGCCAGAACTGCAAACACCGGCATAAGCGCCTTTATAGAACCTTCCGGCAAAATTGCTGCAAAAACTGAAATATTTACTGAAGCTGTTCTTTCTGATATGATATACTGTAAGGATGAAATAACATTTTACACACAATATGGCGATGTTTTTGCTTTTTTCTGCTGTATTCTGTGTTTCTTTTTCATAACCCTAACCTTTACCATAAACCAAATCAAAAACAATAAATTTATCAGGAGGAAAACATGACAGTTCAATGGACGGAAAAACTGCCTCAGATTGAAAAAAGAATTAACAACATAAGAGGTTATCTTTGAAGCAGATAATAAAAGAAAAAGAATAGCTGAGCTTGAAAAAAAAGCCTCGTCTCCCGGATTCTGGAACGATACAAAGCAGGCAAAAACAGTTCAGAAAGAGCGCAAATCACTGGAGAGCATTCTTTCAGAATTGACAAGCCTTGAAAAAGCCTATGAAGACTGTCAGATATTTTTTGCACTTGCAGAAGACGAAAACAGCCAAGAGGCACAGAGAGAACTTAGCTCTTCGATAGAAACCCTGGAAAAAAAACTCCACAATATTGAATTCAAAAAAATGCTTGGTGGTGAGAATGATATAAACAATGCCATTGTGAGCATTAATGCAGGAGCAGGCGGTACCGAGGCTCAGGACTGGGCAAATATGATCCTGCGCATGTATTTACGCTGGGCAGAACGAAAAGAGTTTAAATCCCAGTTGCTTGATACTCAGCATGGAGATGAAGCGGGCATTAAAAGCGTAACATTTGCCCTGAGCGGAGAATATGCCTACGGTCTTATGAAAGCAGAAACAGGCATTCACAGACTGGTGCGCATATCACCCTTTGATGCAGGGGCAAGAAGACATACCTCATTTGCATCTGTTTTCGTCTATCCTGATATTGAGGATGATATAACTGTGGAGGTAGAGGAAAAAGATTTAAAAGTTGACACATACCGCGCAAGCGGAGCAGGGGGGCAGCATGTTAACAAAACCGATTCCGCCGTCAGGATCACACATATCCCGTCAGGAATTGTTGTTCAATGTCAAAATGAACGATCTCAACACATGAACAGGGCTTCTGCAATGAAAATCCTCAAGGCTAAACTCTATGAGCTTGAACTTAAAGAACGTGAAGAGGAACTGGACAGGCTTCATTCATCAAAAAAAAAGATCGGCTGGGGAAGTCAGATAAGATCATATACTCTTCAACCCTACAGACTTGTAAAGGACCATAGAACAGGCGTAGAGGTGGGAAATGTTGATGCTGTTCTTGACGGAGATATTGATATTTTTATTGAAAACTATTTAATGAGCGGATAATGAATAACAAACTATCTAAAATCGCAGACCTGCTTTTTGAAACAGGAATGCTTAAAAGAACCCCCAGAACCGGGCTTGCCTTTTTAGGTTCCGGTAAAGAGTCGGTTGCAGAACATGCCTTCAGGGTAACTATGATAGGCTTTGTGCTTGCTAAAATGGTGGAGAGCATTGATGAAGCAAAACTGATAAAAATGTGTCTACTTCATGATCTTGTTGAGGCAAGAACAGGCGATCATAACTATGTTCATAAGAAATATGTCCGGGTGGACGAAGAAAAAGCGCTTAATGACATTGCTGATTCCGTTTTTTTCGGAAAAGAGATAAAAGAGATAGTTGATGAGTTCAACAGCGGAGAGACACAAGAATCTTTCCTGGCAAACGACGCAGATCAGCTTGATCTTATTTTAATGCTGAAGGAAAAAAAAGACCTGGGCAACAAATACGCCGACGAATGGATTGCCTATGCTGTTAAAAGACTGAAAACAGAAACAGCCAAACAACTTGCAGAAGCAATAGTTCAGACAGATTCAAGCAACTGGTGGTTTAACGAAAAAGGAGACTGGTGGGTAAACGGAGGCAATCCAAGACTAAAATAACAGTTAACGCCCTTTTAACAACAAAGAACAGAGGAATTGTCCCCGTAATGGATACATAGATTTATTATATTACAGATTTTGCTATCTCTGCGGTATCTGCATCTGCTCCATCTGTTCAAGCACTTCTGCAGGAAGTTTGTCCTTCATGTCAGGGGGTATTGCATCTTTAAAGAGATCTATTATTTCCTCAGGGTTTGGCGGGGTGCCACCTTCAAGTTGTGCACGAAGCACGTCATCCATAACATGCATAAAGTTCTCCTGCAGCTTATCTATATCCTCTTTTGAAAAATCAGGAACAAAATCAGGCTGGGGAGCTGGTCTTACAGGTTGCCTGACATCCCTTGGGGATGCAGGTGCAGGCATTGCTCTTGCAACTTCCGTTAGATATCTCTGCCCGCCTTTTGTTCCTATCAAATCTATCTGAACTATCCTTGTGTTACCATCATTGCCGTCAAAGTGGAGAAGATAGTTGCTTACCTGGGCTGATTTTAATATCCTCTCTATGCCTTTTCTTAGAGCCATTTTTTCAAACTTTATGCTTATGGGAATCTCTGAAAAAACATCGCCATAAAGAACAACTTTTATGGGCCCCTTTTCACCAATCTCTTTCATTAGCTCTTCAGCTCTAACATCAACGGCATTGACACTCAGAAACCCGTTTGAGAATACAACCATTTCATCATCAGGCAATTCAGCCAATGCTTCAGGAAGTTCCTGTGCAATGCACAAACCTGCAAACATGAAAAAACATAAAAAAAATGATGATAGCCAAATAAATTTTTTCATAAAAAACCTCTTTTTTATATTCTACATCAAAACCTCTATTAAGAAGTACTGAACAACACCCCCCTTGCCATTTCAAATCACCCACTGTCAGCTCCAATCCCCGCCCTTTTTCTGAAAGCTGATACCTGATTCTTGCTTATCAGCTTGTTCACTTTTTCCTCGAGCCGTCAGCATTATATTCATAAAAACCCTTACGTGTTTTTCTGCCAAGGTGCCCCACTTCAACCAGACTCATTAACAGTGGACACGGTCTGTATTTAGGATCCTGGAATCCGTTGTAGAGCGCCTGCTGCATTGAAAGCACAACATCAAGCCCTATAAAATCCGCCAGTTCAAGCGGCCCCATTGGGTGATTCATTCCCAGTTTCAGAGCAGTATCTATCTCTTCCTTGGTTGAAACCCCCTGATGCAGTGTGAAAATAGCCTCATTTATAAGGGTCTGAATAAGTCTGCTTGTTATAAAACAGGGGCTGTCAGTGACAGTAATAGGTGTTTTCCCCATCTTGAGAGCAAGTTCTTTTACAATATTGTAACAATCTTCAGATGTTGCAGGTGTCTTTATTATCTCAAGCAACTTCATCTTCTGAGCAGGATACATAAAGTGCATCCCAAGTACCATTTCAGGCCTGTTTGTTGCCCTTGCAAGTTTACCAAGACGAACAGAGCTTGTATTGGTGGTTAGTATTGCATGGGGAGGACAGATTTTATCAAGGTTTGAAAAAATATCAATCTTGACAGCCTCATTCTCTACAGCTGCCTCAATCACGTAATCCACAACTGAAAGGCTCTCCATTTCCTTCTGATAGTCAATATTTGAAAGAATCGTATCCCTTTCCTTTTTTTTTATTTTCCCAAGCTCTTCGGCTCTCACAATATTTTTTTCAATATCCTTCTTCGATTTCGTCAGCATCTCAGAATAAGGCTCAACAATAATTGCCTTAAAACCGGTCTGGGCAACCACCTGAGCAATTCCTTTTCCCATCTGACCAGCGCCTACAACTCCTATGGTCTTGATTTTGTTCAAACCCGATTTTACTTCTTCCATAACAAGCTACCTTCCCTGAAATAATTAATAAAAGCCCTTTTTAAAACTGATGGTCATGTAAAAAGTCCACAAAACTCCCTCTCCCTGAAAAGAGCTGATAAGCTAATAAGCTGATGGCTGATAAGAGGAAAAACAAAAAAGGTTTTGCTTAATAGCTCAATAGCCAACAGCTTAACAGCTAAAACGGGTTGGGGTGAGGGTGATTAGAAAACAATTACAGTACGTTACAACTATCACCCCCCGCAGCCTCTTTTAGCATTTTAAGAAAAAATTGACTTTTTACGGGTCCATCAAAACTGAGTATAAATAATAATTTTTAATGATATTTATAAAGATGTCAAATGGTTTTTTGGTAAAGCAAATTAATCTTAAATCCTGTTGAGGAGCTGCCTGATTGCCCGTTAGTCCACAAATTTGTCTCCCCCCTGCTTTACTTAATTGATGGTTCCGTAAAAAGTCCACAAAACTCCCTCTCCCTTGACAGACTGTGTCGTAATAGCCATATTGTCATTTCGAACCCTGCTGTCGCAGGGTTCGAAATGACAATATGGTTGTTTTTAGACTTTTTACCGCTCCATCTTAATTAGTGTCCGAACGGAAACCCTGTTTTTTTCCAGTCGACGGCATGTAG
>CAZMHH010000090.1:0-15430 GCA_964566035.1 uncultured Thermodesulfobacteriota bacterium | reverse complement strand
TTCTCTTAAAGTAATATCAAATAAGTATTACATTGATTTATTAAAAATGATGAACCCGTAAAAAGTCAATTTATTCTTCAACTGCCAAAACAGGTTGCGAGACTGCTAATTGTAAGATACTGTAATTGCTTTTATATCACCCTCACCCCAACCCTGTTTTAGCTGTTAAGCTGTTGGCTATTGAGCTATTAAGCAAACTCTTTTTTGTTTTTCCTCTTATCAGCCATCAGCTTATTAGCTTATCAGCTCTTTTAGGGAGAGGGGGTTTTGTGGACTTTTTACGGATCCATCAAAAATGAACTGCAGGTTGCAGAAAAAAAATAAACCGATTATATTTAAATTTAATAAAGGTGACAGACAGTGAGAAAAACACCAAATCCCTGGATATTGTTTTGATAAGTTTTTGCTTAACAGTTTATAAGCCAATAGTGTAACAGCTATTTTAACTACAGGAAGCTATATGAAAACAGACGAAGTAATCAGAGAAAAAATTGATAACAGTGACGGCACCATTACTCTGGTTTTTTCTAAGGATGGGAAAGAAGTTGCAAGAGCCAGGGTTGATAAAAACTATGAGGTTATAAGTCTTGAAGGATCCATTCCAGACGGAATGGTAAGACAGTATTATCCGCGCGGAAGTCTGTTGGCAGAGGCTGAGTATGAAAATAACAAAAGAAATGGAGTTACAAAAATATTCTTTGAAAAAGGTGGTTTATGGATTGAAATGACTTTCAGGGATGACAGGGCAAGCGGTATTACAAGGGAATATTATTTGGATGGATGTCTTTATAAAGAAACCTGTTTTCTTAACGGAAAGCTTGAAGGGACATGCAAAGAATATTATAAAAACGGCAAACTTAAATCCGAATGGGAGGCAAGGGCTGGAAAGCCGCAAGGCATTGCCAAGGAATATTACCAAAACGGAGGATTAAAGTCTGAACTTGAAAATATTAATGGAAAGCCAGAGGGGATTGTAAAAGAGTATTATGAAAACGGACAACTGAAGTCAGTGGGTAACTATATTAATGGTTTAAAGGGTGGTCTTTATAAGGAATATTACGAAAATGGAGTGTTGAAAGGGGAATGGAATTTCAGGGAAAACAAAAAAGAAGGACTTGCCCGTGAATACTATGAAAACGGACAGATCAAATATATTGATATGTATAAAAATGACCAGCGGGTAAGCCGAAAAGCATATCTTGACAGTGAAGAAAAAGACTCGGCAAAAAATGAAATTCAGGAGATAAAGGATTTAAGGGAAATAATAATTTCCAATGCAGACAGTTATATGAACTATCAGAGCCAGATACTTGAAAGAATCCGTCTGGTTGAAAAAAGAATTAAAAGCATTGAAGATATACTTTTGAAAGAAAGGCACGAAAAACCTTAAAACTGTACTTTTGGAGGAGTTGATGCTTCCGGAGGTGCTTCAAAAAACTCTTTTTTCTCAAAGTCAAATGTTTTTGCCAGTAGGTTTTGAGGAAATTTTCTTATCCCAATATTATAGTCCCTTACAGCTTCGTTGTAGCGTCTTCTTGCAACTGCAATCCTGTTTTCGGTTCCTGCAAGCTCATCCTGAAGACGGACAAAACTCTGGTTTGCCTTCAGATCAGGATACCTTTCAACAACTACAAGCAGGCGACTCAGTGCAGAGGCGAGCCGGTTGTTTGCCTCAATCTTTTCAGGTATTGTTCCAGCTCCTGCAACCCGTGCCCTGGCTTCTGTTACTGAGATAAGCACCTCTCTTTCATGAGCAGCGTATCCTTTCACAGTTTCAACAAGGTTTGGAATAAGGTCAAGGCGGCGCTGAAGCTGGGTTTCAACCTGTGCCCATGCTTCGCTGACACCTTCATCAAGGGTTACCAACTGGTTATACATACCGCACCCCGAAAAAAGAAACATCAAAGCCCCGAGAATAATAGTTGTAAAAAACTTGTTCATTTCAATTTTCTCCCAAAAAAAGATTTATTATCAATTTAGGTAAGAATTACATGGATAAACCAATATATGCTATTTTTCTGATCCTGGTAACTGCCGGCTGCTTTTTTAAGGTTTTACTTCTGTCTGAAAACCAAGTATTATGTGGCTATATTTATTTTATCAACAAACATTGCAAGTTTTCTGACCTCAAAAATATATTCCTCCATTAGGGGAACTGCTCTTTTATTTTCAAGTTTTTTTATCCCCTTTTTGATATCAATGATTTCAAAAAAAAGATCTATATTTAAACCTGTTGACTGCGATAAAGCCGATATTGATTCCCTGTCATTTTTAGGATGTGGTTTGTCATAAAAATATAGAAGTGCTTTAAACAGGGAAAAGAATGTTGGCAGAGATTGGGTGATAAGCTCCTGAATCTTCTTTTTATCGCCTTCTGTGTCAATAAAAGCTTCTCTTAACTGGAGCAGTTTGCCCTTAAACTCTCTTTCACACTGTAACCTCAAAAGGTTTTTATCAATCTCTATTTCGTTTAAGATATCTTCCCCATAGACCAGTCTGTAAGATGATCTTATGTTTAAAAACTCTACAGGAAAAGTGTCAAGAGATGTTTCAATGTAGGCTTTGGTTAGAAAAAGAGGGCTGCTCACTTTTCTCTTTCTCCATTTTCCTGCTGTTTTAAGAGCCTTGCTGAGACTGTTTATTCCTTCTTCGGTGAGAACGATCATGAAATTGATGTCTGATTTTTTAGGTATATATTCTCCTCTTGCAGCGCTTCCATAAAGAACTATGCTCAGCAGGTCGGAGTCAAAAATCACCTTATAATCATTTATTATATCCTCAAAAATTTCTTCCGGTTTTACAGGCGCTTTTACCATTTTTTAAATTCCTTTAATTATGTTTTTAGTATAGCATTTTTAGAGAGGGTTTTTAGCTATGGGCTGTAGACTATGAGAAAATTTTAAAACCCTCTTGTTGCTCCGCCGCCTCCGCTCAGTCCTCCGCCAAACCCCCCAAATCCGCCGCTGAAACCGCCGCTTCCAAAACCGCCTCTTTGGCGGGACAAGCCTCCTGAGAGCAGAAGTAGAGGTAACGCTCCTCTGCCTCCAAGGGAAAATAAAATAATTATAAAAATTAAGAATAAAAGCCCTGAAAACGTGCCCGGGCTCTGATCCGCTTTCGGCTGTTTTTGCAAAGTACCATATTTTCCAATCTCAACCCCGGCATCTTTTGCAAGTATTTGGCCTATTGCAATCACAGATTTCAAAAGCCCTTTTCCGTATCTTGCCTGCCTGAGATCAGGCAGAACATAGTTATCAATAATTGCTCCTGCCATTCCATCAGGTATAATACCCTCAACTCCGAAACCTGTTTCAATCCGTATTTTTCTCTCTTTAAGGGCAAGAAGTATCAAAACTCCCTTATCTTCTCCTTTTTTGCCGATACCCCATTTTTCATAGAGCCTGTTTGTAAAATCCTCTATATCGTAGCGCTCAATGTCGGGAAAAGTTGCAACCACAACAGAGGTTCCTGTCTTATCAAGGATATCTATTGAAAGCTCTCTTATAGCTTCCTCAATGTCTGGTGAAATTACAGCAGCAAAATCATTAACAGAACCCCTTGGTTTTGGAAAATCTCCGGCTCTTGCCGTCTGCAAGGAAAATAACAGAAAAAAAAATATGGTTGGCAGAAAAACTCTTTTTGATATAGTCATTTTTTCCTTTATTGCTGGTTGATTTTGTATTAAAATTCTTGTCTTGCTCAATTTAACTGTTTAGATGGTTATAAGCCTTTAACATAGAATATATGAAATTAAAAACAATTCTATGAAATACAGACTATTGTATTCATAATACCTATCTGTTATCATAAACACAAGATAATATGAAGAAAAAATGAGAAAGAGAAAATAATGTATTTGTTCAGAGCATCCCTTATGGTATTTTTTCTGCCGATTTTTTTTCTTTCCTGTGCAGGAATAAAAACGCTAAAGAGAGATCCTGAACCTGCTGTGAGGCATATTACAGTGGTATTCTCAGGAAGTACAGAAGGACATTTTGAGCCTGTATGCTGCGGTTCAAGGAACAGGGGAGGTTTTGCAAGAAGAGCCTATTTTGTAAATAAAATGCGCACCGACTGTCCGGAAGTTCTCTACTTTGAAACAGGAGGTCTTCTTAAAAAAAAACATGATCAGGACAAGGTTCAGTACATGAGCGCTCTTCTAAATTATCTTAAGCCGGATGCTTTGAATGTAGCTGCTGAAGATGCAGTGGTTTTAAGAGAAGAGAGTATATCCTCTCCCCTGTTGTCTGCAAACATAAGGTTGTCTTCTAACGGAAATTTTCTGTTCAGAGAGTATCTGGTAAAAACAATCGGAAGAAAGAAAATAGGCATATTCGGCATTGCAGAACCTTCAGGGGCTTTTGACGGGTTTTATGTTGATGATCCTGTTATCTCTGCGCGTAATGCAGCAACTAAACTTCAGTCGATAGGCTGTTCTGTGATAATAATGCTCTCAGGTCTTGGCAAAGATGGAAATTTTGAACTCTCTGAGCAGGTTTCAGGAATAGATTTTATATTATCAACTTCAGATGAATCAGAAGATTTTTATGTCATGCAGACACCTGTCGTGTTTACAAGCACAAAGGGGAGGGATTTGGGTATATTAGCGCTTAATCTTGAAGGCGGGAAAGCTGCTTTTACCAATATAGTTACACAGGACATAATAGGCAAGAAGATAGAGGAATCAGAACCTGGCCAATTTGAAGTTTTAAAAGGTGTAGATATATTTGATTACTGTAAAAAAACAGGGTATTTATTCTCTGGAAGTAAAGACAGCAATTCATATATATTTACAACTGCAGCACTTGACAAAACCGTTGGACATGATCCAACAGCCGAACTGATAGTGGGTAAATACAGGGAAATGATTGTAAAAAAAGGAAATAAATATTATCTTCAGTCAGTACCCACACTTGATTTGAACATGCTTTCCGAAAACCAGAGACTCAAAGCCCTTCGTCTTTTGAATCAGACTCAGTGTGGCTATAACTCATCGAGTATCGCCCGTTCTGCTGCCTCAGATCTTTTCTGCAGAGAGCTTGGTAATATTATTATAAAGGCAGTTCAAAGTGGTGAGACTGAAGGCACAATCAGCTATAGAATACTTTATGAAACAGCATTGCGAAAATTTCTTGACAACCGGGAAAATGTTCAATAATATTTTATTGTAGCAGTAGCTTGCCATACTGCTTTCAAATGTTTTTCAGGTTTTCTTTTCATTAAATCTTATTTACCCCAAAAAAAGGTTTAAAATAATGATAGAAGTACAGGGTATAAGCAAAAGTTTCGGCTTGACAAAAGCTGTTCAGAACGTATCGTTTAAGGTTGAAAAAGGAGAGGTAGTAGGTTTTCTTGGTCCAAACGGCGCCGGCAAGTCAACAACAATGAGGGTATTGACATGCTATCTGAAAGCTGATTCGGGCAGCGCAAAGATTGCGGGTTTTGATATAAAATCCGATTCAATTGAGGTCAGAAGAAGAGTAGGTTACCTTCCGGAAAACAATCCTCTTTATATGGATATGGGAGTGTTTGATTATCTTAAATTTATTGCTCAGATGCGCCATATTGCCAAAAACCTGCACAAGCGGAAAATGGAAAAAGTTATTGATACATGCGGGCTTGAAACAGTTCTTTACAAGGATATCGGAGAGTTGTCAAAAGGGTATCGTCAGAGGCTCGGGCTTGCCCAGGCTCTTATCCATGACCCCGAAGTCCTTATCCTTGATGAACCTACAATAGGGCTTGATCCTCACCAGATAATTGAGATAAGAAACCTGATAAAGTCTGTAGGCAGGGAAAAAACAGTAATATTGAGTTCTCATATACTTCCGGAGGTTTCAGTCACCTGTGACAGGGTACTCATTATAAGCAATGGAAAAATTGCAGGTACAGGTTCTCCTTCCGAGTTGTCCGCAATGGCAAAAGGCGGACAGACGGTATGTGTTTCTGTAAGAGGGGATTTTAAAGAAATAAAGGGAAAAATCGAGCAGTCGGAAATGTTTGCAGAAATACGCCATCTAGGAAGTAATGATGGAATACACAGCTTTGAGCTTGTTTCAACAGGCAGTCAGAATTTAAGTGAGAAGGTGTTTTTGCTTGCCGTTGAAAACAGATGGACGCTTAGCGAGCTTTATCGAAAAACCATCAATCTTGAGGATGTTTTCCTTGATTTGACAGGCAGAGAGGTATAATTATATGAATATAAAAAATATTTTTTTAAAAGAGTTTAAATCATACTTTTGTTCTCCAATAGCCTATATTTTTATCATCTCTTTTCTGGTTGTTGTCAACTGGCTTTTTTTTAGGACTTTTTTTCTTGCAAATCAGGCAAATATGAGGGCTTTTTTCGGTTTTCTTCCCTGGGTCTTCCTTTTCCTTGCTCCTGCAGTCACCATGAGGGCATGGGCTGAGGAAAAAAAACTTGGGACAATAGAATCACTTTTGACACTTCCGATTAAGGAACATGAGGTGGTGCTCGGCAAATTTTTGGCAGGTTTTTTTCTGGTTGTTTTAAGCCTTGTCCTGACATTCACTCTGCCTGTTACTCTTATGTTAATAGGAAGCCCTGATTTAGGTCCTGTCTGGGGAGGGTATATTGGCGCCTGTCTGCTGGGAGGGGCTTATATATCAATTGGGCTTTTCTGTTCAAGTTTGACAGAAAATCAGATTATTGCTTTTATCTTGTCTCTTATTATCTGTTTTATCTTGCTGATAAGTGGAGAAAATTTTGTGCTTTTCAATCTTCCTGATTCGCTGGTAGGAATTTTTTCATTCCTTGGGCTTGGCGCTCATTTTCAGAGCATAGGAAGAGGGGTAGTTGATTCAAGGGATATTATATACTATTTCTCTGTAATTGTTTTTTTTCTGTTTCTCAATCAGCTTGCAATTGAAAGCAGGAAGTAGAAAGAAGAGTCTATGAAACTTAAAAAAATTTTAACAGGCACGAATTATCTGTTTGTAGTTCTGCTTATTGCAGGAATTCTTGGAATTATTAATATATTTTCCTACAAGAATTTTTTTCGTATAGATCTTACCGAGAATAAAAGATATACGATATCTGATTCAACAAAAGCAGTGCTTCAGGATCTTGATGATATAGTAAACATAAAGGTTTATCTTTCAAAGAGACTTCCTCCTTATATGTCTCCTGTAATTGAGGAGATAAAAGATATACTTGAAGAGTATAAGGTGTATGGAGGCGGAAACATTGCACTTGAGTATATAGACCCTGATAATGACCAGACACTGCAGCAGAAGCTAAGGTTTATGGGAATACCTCAGCTTAGGCTGAACATAATTGAAAAAGATCAGGCTTCTATAATGAATGTTTATATGGGGCTTGCTGTACTCTATGGAGACAACAATGAGGTTATCCAGTCTTTAGGCGATGTGGAGAACTTTGAATATGATTTGACTTCAAAAATTGCAAGGGTTACACGGTCAGAAATTAAGACAGTAGGGTTCTTAGGTGACTCTCAGATTCTACAGTCTGACTTCAACAGAGCAAATACAAGCCTGCAGGAGCAGTATTTCACAAGGGATGTGTCTGTTTCAGAAGGGCAGAAAGTTCCGGATGATATTGCAGTACTTGTTATTGCGGATCCGGGTGAGCTTTCAGACAGAGAACTCTTTGAGATAGACCAGTATATCATGTCAGGTGGAAAGGCGATATTCCTTGTAGATAAGATAGAGATTCAGGACAGGACTATGCAGGGTGTTGTAACTGATTCTAATGTCACAAAGCTGATAGAACACTATGGTGTGAAGATTGTGGAGGCGCTGGTTCTTGACAGGGTAAATGCCCAGGCTTCTTTCCGGAGTGGGGGATACAACATTTTTCTTCCATACCCCTTCTGGGTGAGGGCTCTGAGACAAAACATAGCTGATGAACATCCTATAATCAATCATCTGGACAGTATTGTGATGCCCTGGGTAAGCCCGATAGAGATATTAATCGGAGATGATGATGAAAAGAGTTTTTCTGTTATTGCAAAATCCTCTGAATATTCATGGCTGCAGAAAGGCAACTTTGACCTTTCACCAAAAAGAGACTATATGCCTTCAAGGGATGATTTAAAACAGCATGATCTGGCAGTGGCAATTAAAGGTAGATTTACAAGTTATTTTAAAGGTAAAGATATACCTTCTCCCGCGAAAAAGCTTGAAGAACAGGAGATAACCCAGGAGTGGCCAATTCTTGAAGCAGATACTATGGATGAGGACAGACAAATTATTGATAAAAGTCCTGAAACAAAGATAATAGTAGCTGGAAATTCAACATTCATAGCAGGTGATTTTCCTGTTCAGTTTGAAGGAAACATGACGTTCTTTTTGAACTCCATAGACTGGATGACCATAGGTGACCGGCTTATCGGAATTCGATCCAGAACCGTAGGTGACAGATCCCTGGATATTTTAACAGAGGAAAAGAAGACTGCAATTCGATACATCAACACATTCGGGGTCGCATTTTTATTAGTGTTGTTTGGTCTATTTCAGTATTACTGGCGGAAAAGAAGAAAGAAACAGGGGTTTAAGGAGATGAAACAGTGAAATTAAATCGTTTAATAATACTTGCCATAGTCTTTGTTGTTCTTGCTTCTTTATATGTTGTATCTGAGAACATTTCAAGAAAGCAGAAAACAACTGAAATTCCAATGCTATTTGAAGAGTTAGAAAGGGAAGTTGCCAAACAGATAACAATTAAAAGTCCTGAAAAAGGGGTTGTTGCTCTGAAAAAAAATACAGAAGGATGGACGCTTTTTTCAGACAATGAAACATATAAAGCAGATCTTTCCAATGTCAATAAAGTGCTGGATACAACAGCTCGGATTAGAGCAAGAACAGTTGCTTCAAAAAACCCTGAAAAATTTGAAGCATTTGAGGTGACCAAAAACACAGGGGTTGAGGTGGAGATTAAGGATCAGAATGAAAACTTATTAGCCTCCTTTTATGTAGGAAAGAGTGGCCCGGATATTTTCAGTACATATTTAAAAAAGACGGGTTCAGATGAAGTTATACTGACCGAAGGTATTTTAAAAACCGTATTTGAAAAAGATATTGGCGAATGGAGGGATAAGACTGTTTTTGACATCCCTGCAAAGGATATTGTCAAGTACAGTATAGAGGGAGAAGTCTCTTTTGTTCTGCAAAAAGACGACGATGGTACATGGCATGCAGTTGCCCCTGATGAGTTTACTGTTAATCAGCAGGAGGCAAACAGGGCGGTTGAAAGGTTTGCAGGGCTTAAAAGTGCTGATTTTGAAAAAGGAGAGTTGAAAGAATTCGGGTTAGGGGAACCTCAAAAACGGATCACGGCTTTTTTAAATGACGGAAGTTCAAAAACACTTCTTTTTGGAGAGGGGAAGAACAGTTTTCAGAGTTTTGCAATGGTCGAGGGTGAAAACCAGGTCTATGTGGTTGAAAACTACAACTTAGAAACAATGATACCTGATATTGATACCCTGAAAGAACAGGATATCAAGGAAACAGCCTCTGATAACAGCACGGAAGCTGTTGGTGAAGGTATGTCAGGCGGTTAAATTTCAGGAAAAGTTCAGAGGATGAAGTGTGAGGGTTGTTGATCTGACTGCACTGTGTGAAAATCCTGTTTCTTAAAACTTGTCAAAAAAGCAGATGAAACGCAAAAAGTCCTTTACAAAACTGAATAAAGCGTCGATATTAAGAATATAGAGTTTTTGTAAATTTTATGTTTTAAAAAGGATTATTATAATGAAAGTAACAGGTTATGAAAATCTTCAGAGCCCCTTTTTAAAGAATAAAAATAATACAGAAAAGATAAAAAACAGTCAATTTGACAAAATTCTTGAGAAAAGAATAGAAGATGTGAAAACATCCCATTCCGGTGTTATATCAAAAACCGCTCTGCATAAGATACCCCAACTTTTTATAAACCCTGCAGCAAACAAGAATGAGGTATTAACAAAGGTTTCAGATTTCCTTAATGTTATGGAAGAGTATTGCGAGAAACTTGAAAGTTCTGATTATACTCTGCGTGATATTCAAGGTGTAGTAGTGCGTATGCAGGAAGAAAAAGAGAGTCTTAAAACAATAGCAGATTCACTCCCCCCAGGAGAAAGGGTAAGAGATATTATAGAGGAAGCTCTAATAAGGGCTTCTGTTGAGACAATAAAATTTGAACGGGGAGATTACATGTGAAATGCAGGTAAATGCTCTTCATAGTGCACTTGCCGGTATCATGACCCATGCTGAAAAAGCTGCGGTGTCAGCTCACAATGTTGCAAATATAAACACAGATGAATTTAAAGCATTAAGCTCAACAATTGGGTCAAATTCCGCAGGAAACCCCCAACTGCATGTTTCAGAATCAACTGCTGAATGCCCTGTCTATCCTGTCACAGAAGGTTCTCCCCCCGCTGAACCATACCGCAGCCTTTCAAACGTTGACCTGGCAAAAGAGATAGTTGATATAAAAATTGCTTCCTATGGCTACAGCGCCAATGTAACGATGGCTGCTGCAAGCTCAGACATGGTTGGAAGCATTCTTGATATCATTGTCTGATTGTCCTGTTGATTGTATGGTCTTTTCAGCTCTTTTGTTTATTGTTCAATTATAGGAAAAAGAGAAATAAATTTTACTGCATTGTTCTTTTGATTTTCTTTATAAAAATATCCAGGCCAAACTCTGATGCCCTTTTTTCACAAAAAATGCGCATTGTCCGAGCCTTTGCAGAATCTAACTCCATTACTGCACTTGCAATATCATAAGGGTTTGCATCAGGAGAAATGAGGATACCTGTTTGCCCCGGGATTACAGTTTCAAGGATACCTCCCTGTGAAACACCTATAACCGGCTTACCCGCAGCCATAGACTCTATAGGACTCATTCCGAAGTCCTCATCATCCGGGACATATATTGTTGCAATGCAGGTGCCGATAAGTCTTAGGAGTTTAGCTTCATCAACCCTGCCTAATATAGATATATTGGGGCTGTTGGCAGCGAGTTTTTTTAGTCTGGTTTTTTCAATTCCATCGGAAACAACAAGAAGCTTTTTATCAGTAAGTTTTTTAAATGCTTTGATAATTGAGCCAACTCTTTTAAGCGGATCAAGTCTGGCAGTGGAGAGATAAAAGTTTTCCTGCCCCATTCATTTGAAGCGGGATGTATCTACGGGGGGATTGATTATGGTTGAATCAAGTCCCAGGTATGTGAATATTCTATTATGAATATTTTGTGAGTTAGCCACAATAATATCTATCGAACGCATTGCATTTTTGTATAAAAGTTCGAAGCGTTTTAGATAGATTCTCATGGCATGACGCTGCCAAAAGGGAATCTTTTCCAGAAAATGCTCTTTTTGGTCAAAGATAAAGCGTGGTGGTATGTGGCAATAACAAATATTTAAGGCTTCGGAAGCGTGATGTACTGCAAGTGGAGCATATGAACCACTGTATATAATTTGTCTGTATTTTTTCAAAAAAGAAGTTTTTTTTCTAAATGCTCTTGCTATGATATATTGCTTAAACGGCGGTGGTGGAAGCCATCCCTGACAGAGGGCATGCTGCCGGTATGATTTTTTTGAATTGTTAATAAATGGATGATCAGACAGCTTAAAACCACAACACAGGTCGGCATTCAATGCTTTAGTCAGAATAAGAGACAGTCTGGCTCCGCCGTCGGGTATTTCAAAATAGTCGTGAAGCACTAAAATCATTATAAGAGTGGTCTGTTGTTATTTATTCTGTGGATGCCTGTCTATAAACTTACCTGTTTGAGGTCTGACTCCATCATTATTTTTACAAGTTCTTCAAAGTTTACCCTGGGCTGCCATTTCAACTTTTCTTTTGCTTTTGTTATATCACCAAGTAGAAGATCAACCTCTGTAGGTCTGAAATATCTTGGGTCAACCCTGACTACAGTTTTACCGGTAGCCGTGTCAACACCTGTTTCATCAGCGCCGTTGCCCTGCCATGCAATATTTATATCGATGTATTCAAAAGCTTTCTCTATAAACTCTCTTACTTTATGTGTTTTACCCGTTGCTATAACAAAATCATCAGGTTTTTCAAGCTGCATCATAAGCCACATGGCATGAGTGTATTCAGGAGCATAGCCCCAGTCTCTTTTTGCATCAAGGTTTCCAATATAGAGACAGTCCTGCAGACCGGTTTTGATTCTGGAGGCAGCCATTGTAATTTTTCTTGTAACAAATGTTTCACCCCGCCGTGGTGATTCATGGTTAAAAAGTATTCCGTTTGAAGCATGAATACCATAGGCTTCCCTGTAGTTTACTACAATCCAGTAGGCATAGAGTTTTGCAGCAGCATAGGGTGATCGGGGATAAAAAGGGGTTGTTTCACTCTGTGGAACTTCCAGAGCCTTGCCGTAAAGTTCACTTGTAGAAGCCTGATAGAACCTTGTTTTGTTTTTCAGCCCCACTTCTTTTATGGCATCAAGAAACCTAAGGGTTCCCACCCCGTCAACTTCTGCAGTGTATTCAGGAACTTCAAAAGAGACCTGAACATGAGATTGAGCAGCAAGGCTGTAAACCTCATCAGGGCTTACCTTTTCAAGAAGCCTGTTTAAGTTGCTGCTGTCAGTAAGATCGCCATAGTGTAGAAAAAACCTGACTCCCTTGTTGTGGGGATCAATATAGAGATGATCAATTCTCTTTGTATTGAAGGAACTTGCTCTTCGTATAATGCCGTGAACCTCATAGCCTTTTTCCAGAAGCAACTCTGCCAGATAGGAACCGTCCTGACCTGTAACTCCGCTTATTAGAGCTTTCTTCATAGTTGTTTCCTTCCCAATACCTTGTTGGACCGTATTATTAATATCTTAATTTTCTTTTTTTTGCAATATATTTTAGTATAGTAGCTGTCAATAGAAAACAAGCAGTATTAAGATATTCAAAACCCCTATGTTTTAATATAAAAATAAAGCATTTGAACTTCCAGCTCAATCAAATATATTAATATATGTAAATCAATTAGGTATAAAGGTCAATAAATAGAGGTGAGGAAAGATTATAATTAAAGGTATATGGTAATCTGCTGGATAGAAGAGCATAATGAAATCAGGAAGAAAAAACATTTACAAAACCTCTATTCTGTTGTAAGTTTTTTATTGGGGTATAATAATTTAAGCCGATCTTATTTCTGTGTCCATGAAAACAGTTATTGTAATACCTGCATATAATGAAGCACTATGCATCAGGGATGTTATTGGTGGGTGTTGTGCTGAAGGGTTCCGTGATATTTTCGTTATAGATGACGGAAGTACAGATAATACTGCTGAAGTTGCCAAGGATGCCGGAGCAGTAGTTGTTTCCCATATAATAAACCGCGGAGTCGGGGCTGCTACACAGACAGGGTTTGAAGTTGCAAAAAGACTAAATCCTGATATTGTGGTTACAATTGATGCAGACGGTCAGCACAGCCCTTCTGATATCAAGAAGTTGATTAAAACCCATCTTGAAAAAAACTATGATGTAACAATAGGTTCACGTTTTTTGAATAACAGCAACTCTGTTCCTCTTAACAGGAAGATATATAATAAAATTGCAAATATTGTTTCTTTTCTGCTCTCAGGCAGAGTTGTTTCTGATTCCCAGTCCGGTTTTAAAGCCTTTTCGCCAAAAGCACTTAAAAAAATCTGTTTAACATCAAATGGATATGAATTCAGCATTGAAATAATAAGATTAGCAGGTAATTTCAAACTTGAAATTGGTGAGGTACCTGTTTCTGTTGTTTATACAGATTATTCTCTCTCAAAGGGACAGCACCTTGCTGCAGGTTTTAAAACCGTTTTTAAACTCATACTTCAAAGTCTTATGAGGTGACAAACATATATGAACTTAAGTGACTTATCGGTATACCAACTTTTTGTTCCGCTCTTTTCTGTCTTGATGGTTGCAAAGGCACTTTCCCGTTTTCAGAGGCGCAGAATTACTGTGCGTGAACTTGTTGTATGGGTTATTGTCTGGGGAGGTCTTTCCTTTACAGCGCTTTTCCCTGATTTTGTCATGCACTGGCTTTCACGGATAACGGGGATAAAAAGCGGGATTAATGCCATTATCTTTTTTTTGCTTGTAATCATTATTTATTGGATGCTCAACCTGCAGATCACAAGGGAAGAGCATGAGAGGGAAATAACCGAAATAGTCAGAAGGCTTGCATTAAGGGATTTTCGAAAAGACAAGACTGGCTAACTGTTTTTAATCTTAATAATAATTTATCTTCTATGAATTTACTGCTGCTGTTTGACTATTACCATCCCTATATAGGCGGGGCTGAGATAGTTAATAAAAAAATTTCTGAATATCTCAACAGAGAACATAACCTGGCAGTAGTTTCAAAAAAGTTTTTCGGCTGTTCAGACACTTACTCGCTTATAAATAATGTTCATGTCTATCGTACCCCGAATGTTCCCCGCCTGCTTCACAGCATTACAGCTCCTGTTTATGCAGTTAAGCATGCACGTAAAGCAGATATTATAATAGCAGCCACTTACTCATCTGCTCTTGCAGGATACCTGCTCGCAAAGAAGTTTAAAAAAAAATCGGCCATACTTGTTCATGAAATTCTTGATGAAAACTGGAAATATTTTAAGAAAAACCATTATATGTATCGTTTTTACGAGCGTTATGTTACAACAAGAAAATTTGATGTTTATATAGTATTTAGCCATTATACCAGGGAAAAACTTCTGAAATATAAAATCCCTGAGCAAAATATCAGGGTAATATATCATGGAATAGATGAAGGGCTTTTTAGCCCAAGACCATTAAACAGGGCTCTTCGCTATCATATAGCAGGTGATGCCGAATTTATGTATCTCTATTTTGGGAGACCCGGGGGATCAAAAGGGATAGAGTATCTGCTCGAGGCTTCCGGGGAAATAGTCAAAAAAATAAAAAAAAGCAGACTGGTCATGATTCTTGCCTCTGAACCAAGGCGGGAGTATAATAATATTGTTTCCATGATTTCAAAACTGGGACTCAGCGACCATGTCAGGGTTATGCCTCCTGTGGATAGAAACGAGCTTGCTGACTATGTAAATATTGCAGATGTTGTTGTGGTACCGTCTCTTTCAGAAGGGTTCGGGTTTACCGCAGCAGAGAGTTGCTGCCTTGGAAAAGCAGTTGTGGTTACAGATACCGGTTCTTTACCCGAAGTTGTATCCGGAAGGGTTATAAAGGTAAAAAAAGCAGACAGCAGAGCTCTTGCAGCAGGAATATACAGGGCTTACCAGGGTGAATTTGATATCATCCCTCAAAAAATCTTTAGATGGGACATGGCTTTGACAGAATATGAAAAAGTTCTGGATGAACTTATCGTAAAAGAAAAATAGCAGTAAGACTGTTTTGCCTATGCAACATATATCTGAAAGATCGCTCAGTTTAAAAAAGTTTAGAGCAAATATTAAAATATTTTATTATTTTTTTCA
>CAZMHH010000089.1:0-15554 GCA_964566035.1 uncultured Thermodesulfobacteriota bacterium | reverse complement strand
ACATCATTATTGTAAATAAATATATTGCACAAAAATCAATTGCGACACAGTCACAAAAGGGGATGGAGAGATGACCCGAAAACAAACGGCAGGGCATTATACGGTAACGCCGTTAAAAAGGAAGATATAAAGGATGACATTGCTATCAGGTATGTGATTGTAGATATCGGCACAAACGGTGGCATGAAACAGGTAACAACATTGAAAAAGGTTAAGGGTGTCAACCCCATAACAGAAAAAGGATTAACACCCAGTAAATCTATAAAAAGAATCAACATCAGTTTTGATGATGTTCTGGATGACAGCCTGGTGTATATTGATAATTCAGCGGCAAGTCGTGATGCGTCGCGGTTGTCGGATTTGTCGATATATACAACCGGAGTTCTTGTTCAGTTCCGTGATTGTGAAATTGTGGATAAAAAGCAAAATAAGCCAGTTGCAATTAAAAAGGATGAATATTTGCCTGTGGAGGCTGATTTTGTGAAAGCCCACGATACTCTCTTTGACGGAGACGCCTCTTTTTCAATGAAGAAAACCCTTGATTGGATTGAGCAGAATGTAATTAATACCGGTAAAAATCTGAAGAAAAACTGGCGGATGATCACAGAAAGAAACATAAAGGAATTCTGGTTAAAAAACAAGCTAAGCACGGTTCAGCAAACCGATCATCCTGAAAATGAAATCGACTTGATTGAAGATGAAATTGAGCCGACAAAATCTGAGGTTGATTCTTTCAATAAGCAGATAGGCATTCCCGAAACCAGCGATGAAGCAGAAAAAGAACTTCAATCCCTATCTGACACCATTCTCAATAAGCCTGTTGAGGAACGTATTAAAACAGCTAAAATACTTTCAAGAAATCAGTCGTTTTCAAAGCTTGTTAAAGAAATGGCTCGATATACCTGTGAAATATGCAGCGCACCACCTTTTGAACAGAAGAATGGTGTGCTGTATGCTGAAGCGCATCACAAATATGAACTGGCAAAGTACAGAATCGATGATCCTCGTCAGATGATATGTGTATGCCCAACCTGTCATCGTGTATTGCATTACGGCAGTGACAGGGCTTTAGAGGAAAGACAAAAAGTTAAAAATAATTTTTAATCCATTCTTAAATTTTTTCCATATTTTCTTCATCACAGCAATAACCTCTGTTTTTCACTCCCAATCTCCTAAAAAACTTATCCTTCAGTCCACCCATTGGTAAACTATCCCGATTTTTGTAATTGAACTCCATTTCAGAATCAATTATGTTGAGTAACAGGGTGTCAAAATATCTGATATTTTTCAGTATAAGAGGGGGGGTGGTTTTACCTGAAACAGTCAGTAAAAATCAACTTTTAAAATTAATAGAAAGGAGAAAAGATGAGAATTAAAATGGCGGTACAGGTAGTTGGGCTTGTTTTTACTGCAATCACATTGATAAGTTGTGCTTCAATAATAAATGGGACTTCACAAAATATAGGTATCAGCAGCACACCTTCAGGAGCAAAAGTAACTGTTAGTGGACAGTCTTTTGGCACAACACCTGTAATTGCAGATCTGAAACGAAAAAATAATCACATGATCAAGATTGAGCTTGAGGGTTACAATCCTTATGAGACTACCCTTACCAGAAAGGCAAGTGGATGGGTTTGGGGCAATATTTTATTTGGTGGACTCATTGGTCTTGCAGTAGATGCAATTAGCGGTGGACTGTATAAACTTCAACCAGAACAAATTCAGGCTGCATTAAGTAAAAAGGATAATGCTCATCTTCTGCTTAATGACAATGCACTTTATGTTTTTGTGACATTAACCCCTGATCCTTCATGGTCAAAGGTTGGGGAGATGACAAAAGAAAATTAAATAAACAAACGAAGCAAATCAATTAGTTAGCATTAGCAAATACATCAACATATTAAAAAAGGAGGGTTTCTATGAGACGGATAATATCTGTTACAGTTGTTCTAATATTTACTTGTTTGTCTTCCTGTGCGCCATCTTTGCAGTATCGACTGGGACAGGGTTACTATTCTGATGAATATGCCAAAACCCAGACCCAGGCTCTGGCAAATAAAGGGCAGGTGAAAAACCTGGGGCGGTTTTCCGTTACAAAGGGGGGATGTTTCAACTACTCCCAGGACATGACGGATAGAAACATCATACATCCGGCAATCAGGTCTAAACTAAGGCAGATGAACGCCAATGTTGCAGACAATGTGGTTGCCAACGAAAAATGGTACGATTTTGTGTTAGGGCTTTTTATTCTTCCCGGTCTGTTTGCTTGCAGCAACTGGGAGATCAGCGGAGAAGCGCTGCTGGTTGAAGATAATTAGAAAGTACTTATGGCGTATAGTTTAAAAATTTATGCTCAATCATGAGACCTTTTAATTCCATGAATGAGCGGGGAGAGGTCTCATGAGGAGCTTAATCAAGGCGAGGTTCGAATTTGCAAAATGGCAAAAAATTCTAATCAGCTAAAGTTTAAACTGGATAATATTATTTAAAAAAAAGGGGCTTTAATATGGATCAGCTAATTGTAAAATGTCTTTCAGAACTCCGGTTAGGGCAGCTTCAGACCCACAAAAACCTGAGCGTCTTCCCGCTGCTGGGGGAACTTGCAGATGGTCCGGATTATCTGCTCTTGAAAGAAGCTTTGGATAACAATCTGATCACTGTCACTGAGGTGGACAAATCAGGGCATGTGCCGGAGCTGAAGGTCATCAACACCTCTGAGAAATACGTGCTGCTGCTGGACGGAGAGGAGCTGATAGGCGCCAAACAGAACAGGGTTATCAATACCACGATTCTGCTCAAAGGCGCTTCAGAAACCATAATACCTGTGAGCTGCACTGAAGAGGGGCGCTGGCAGTACACTTCAAGCACCTTTTCCAATTCCGATGTCATCATGGCAAGAAAGGCAAGGGCTGGAAAAGCACAATCCGTGTCACGTTCCCTTCTTTGCGACAGGAGTTTTAAATCAGACCAGGGACAGGTCTGGGATCACATTGCGGAATTCCATGAGGATGCCAGAGTAGCCTCGCCAACTCGGGCAATGAAAGATGTTTACACGGCAAAAAAGCAGGATCTGGACAGTTTTGTCAGGGCTTTTGAGTGTGTGCCCGGGCAGAGAGGAAGTCTTGTTTTCATAAACGGAGAACCAGCCGGATTTGATCTTATTTCACGCGCTGATGCTTATTTAAAGCTTCACACAAAACTTGTGAAGAGTTATGCCATAGACACTCTGCTTAAAAGACAACAATCTTTTGAGCCCCCTGCCCCCCATAAGGCAGAACGGTTTATTGAAAATGCTCTGAGATGCAGAGAAAACAGGTTTCCATCCACAGGCGAGGGGTTTGACTTCCGGTTTGAGGCAGACGGGCTTGTCGGCTCTGCTCTTATATTTGAGAACAGCATCATTCACCTTGTATTCTTCAGTCTGGATAAAGACGAAAGAGGGGATTCGATGTCAGGATATCGCCAGCGCAGAAACTTTATGAGAAGCAGGATGTAATGAGCATCCATAGTCCCTGAGTTGTTTTGCCGCATTTCCGCAGGTGTATAAAATTTCTGCTCCTGGTGTTCCCTGCTTTTGAGAAAAAGCCTCCGGCAGTTGAATCACCCATGTTCAACATAATGAATAAGATGTTTTATGTACGATTCAAGCATACACGAACAGAATGTTTCAGAAAATCTCCTGCTTGCCCTTCATCTTGTGGATGAAGGCAATGAGAAAGAGGCAAGACGTATTATTTATAAGTATCGTCTTAACTCTAATAATACTGCCCAAACCCATGCCGGCTACGCAGCTCTCTGTGAGAGGCTGGGGATGGCAAGCCCAGCGCTGGAATCATGGCAGAAAGCTATTTCGCTTGACAATACCAATGCAGATTATTTTTATCACACCGGTCTGCTTTTTTCAGAGGCAGGGTCGTTTGAAAAAGCTGTAAAGTTTTTGAAAAAAGCCCTTGAAAAACATCGTGACCACAAAGCTGCGAAAAATCTGCTCTCAGGCATCTATGAGATGCTTGGGCAGTCTGGGGCTGCAAGAACCCTTCACAGAGGAAATTCCCATCAAGGAAAAAACAGCAAACTGAATTTTCAACCAAGGATTACCCTTGAGCAACTACATAGAATGCTATTTCTATTTAAGGGTGAGGAAATGGGTTATGCCGAGCAGGTAATTGATCAGACCGGTTCAGAGAATTTTGTTTACCGCGATCACCAACTTTCAAACTCTCTTCTAATGGATCATGTTCTTGGCAGGGTTTCTCTTGCCGTTTATCCGCTGCGCAAGGATGACTCTCTTCGATTTGCCGTGATACATGTCAGGGCAAATCCACGAAGGATTTTTGAAAATATTAAACGAAAGAGCTTTCAATCGATGGTTGATGATAAAATAAAGGACTATAGTCTTCAGATTGTAACGCTTTGCCGTAATCTGGATGTGCCGGCTTACCCTGAGAACATTGTTGATCACAACAAAAGAATTTGGTTTTTCTTTGACGGATTTGTCCAGAACCAGTTTGCAAAGAAGTTTTTTGAACAGATTTTAAATCGGCTTCCTGCCCATTCATCCGATCTGCAGACAGAAATTGATATAGGTTATCATCTATCCGCAGCAGGATGGGAGAAAACCCCTCTTCTTTTACCGCTGGGTGTGAACAAAAAAACCGACCAGCGCTGTTTCTTTGTTGATAAGGACGATAATATAATAGAGGAACAGATAGATTACATACATAAGATAAGAAACATCCGCACCGAGAGCGCAAAAACCTATCTTCGCAGCGCCTATAGAGGACTTAGAGACTCATCAGATAGTTTTGCTGAGCAAACCGGAGGCATTGGGAAATTAACCGATGGGTGTGCGGTGTGTGCAGAATTGATCAATAAGGCAAGAGCCGGCAGGGGGCTTTCAGAAAACGAGAAGATTGTAGTATATCATACCATCGGCTTTTTTGAAGATAATGACGGCGCAATTCACTATGCCCTTGAGATGACCCCTGACTACAGACCTGAAAAGGTTGATAAGGTGGTATCGCAGTTAAGCAAAAATCCCGTAAGCTGTCCTAAAATCCGGGAACTTCTTCCTGAACTGACTTCCTATGTAAAATGCGACTGTACCCTTGATATACCGGAAGGGGGTTATCCATCGCCTTTGATATACCTTAATCCCAAACTTTTAGAAGGAAAAAGAAGAGACAAAATGCGCTCGCCTGAGTCTTTGCAGGAAGCGGCGCGAAGGTATATTATGCTTCGGCGTGAAATAAAGGATTTAAATAAAACAGCTGAAAGATTTGAGGGATTTATTTTGTCTGAAATGAATAAAAAAAAGATTATCGAGATTAAAACACCTTTTGGGCTTTTGGGCAGGGAAGACAACGGGCTTGTGGTCAAGGAGGAAGGAGCTAAAGGATGAATGATGAGAAATAAAAAGCTGGTTAACAGCTCAACAGCTAACATGGAGTAAACTATGAGTGTCGCATATCTTATGGAACAGAATTCTTCCATATCAAAGGAAGGCAGTCGTCTTCTTGTCAAAAAAGACGGCAAACTGATCCACACCTTTCATACCTTCAAACTGAGTCAGGTTGTGGTTTTAGGCAATGTTTTTCTCACCCCATCAGCAATCAGACATCTTTTGCATAATGAAATTGATACGGTTTTTATGACCCTTAAGGGGAAATATCTCGGCAGACTCCAGCCTTTGACAAGCAAAAATATCGTGCTGAGGAAAGAACAGTTCCGTCGCGGCGATGATACCAGTTTTATCATCCACACTTCTAAAGCAATTGTCCGTGGCAAGCTCACAAATCTGCGCTCTGTACTTATGAGAATCAACAGGGAAAGATGCGCTGAACAACTTTCTGATCATATTCTAAAAATAAGAAATTTAATTGAAAAGCTTGAAGAGGCTCAAGACATAGATGCAGTCAGAGGATATGAAGGCAAGGGCTCCGCACTTTATTTTGATGGTTTCCCTTACGGCATATTGCCCGAAGAGTTTGTTTTTAAAAAAAGAATAAGGAGACCGCCCACAGATCCTGTCAATGCTCTTTTAAGTCTTGGTTATACTTTACTGTTTAACACTGTGTTGTCAGCAACGTATATGGCTGGTTTTGATCCGTATTTAGGGTTTCTTCACACTGTTGATTACGGCAGACCGTCTCTTGCTCTTGATCTTATGGAAGAATGGAGACCTGTGATCATTGATTCTATAATTTTAAGCGCCATCAATTTGAGAGTTCTGACAACAGAAGATTTTGTTGTTGATAATGTTCAGGCTGATTTTGAGGAAGACGATTCCTTTGACTCTGAAAAACTTGACAATGGAGGGGAAGAATTAAGACCCGCTGAGATTAAAACGCCCGTAAAATTAACCGATGCAGGGTTTAGAAAGTTTATAATCCAGTTTGAAAGAAGAATGGCTCAAACAATTCATTATCCAATAAAAGATCAGAATCTCTCTTATCGGGATTGTATAAGAGAACAGGTTTATCATTTTGCCAGATATCTGCGAGGGGAGGACAGCGAATATTTACCGATAGCCCTAAAATAAAAGAAAAAGGCGAAAGGATTATAATAAAAAGGGCTTTTGATTTTGAATTATTTATGAAAAACAGTTGCCATATTCAAGATATGATGACGCCGTAAAAGTCCCCCGCTGTCATCTCGAATACCGCGAAGCGCGGCACGAAACGCACGTGAGAGATCTCGTAACATACTAAAATAAGGAGATTTATCCCTGCGGTCGAAATGACAATATGGTTGTATTTTTACGAAGCCGTCAAAATATAGGTTGCGGGAAAAACTAAAACACAGAAAAACTGAAATTATTATAGAAATGAGATAATACAAAATGTTTCTACTAATATCTTATGACATTACATGCAACAAAACCCGGACAAAAGTTTCAAAATTTTTAAAGGACTATGGGCTGAGGGTTCAGAAAAGCGTTTTTGAAGGGGATATCTCTACAGAGCAATACAATGAAGTTAAAGAAAAGGTAAAAACACTTATAGACAGAAAAACCGATAAGGTCTGTTTCTACAGATTTTGCAAAGGCTGTAAGGGTAAGGTTGAGATAAGCGGTTGGGGCGAAATAGCCGAAGATGAGGAATTTTTTCTGGTGTAGGGCGATGGATACGAAGTCGAATAACCACGGTTCACCAATTTGGTTGCAATATTTAACCCACTGAAAGGGGATATCATGTCTGAAGATTTAAAGAATTTTGTTGTTAGTTATGATATAAGCGATCCGATGCGCCTTGCAAAAATCGGCAAGGCAATGAAAGACTACGGAACAAGAGTTTTGATGAGTGTATTTGAATGCAGTCTTACAGATGAAGTATATAATGAGATGAAGGAAAGAATGGTAGGTTTAATGGAACAGGAGACAGACAGTGTCAGGTATTATTATATATGCTCAAAATGTATTAAAAATGCTGAAAGTATCGGGAAGAAGAAAATTAAACAAAAGGATGAAGAATTTACTATTATTTAACGTTTTTATATTTCCGCAGACCTACCCTAAAAAATGGCTATTTTGTAACATACTGTAAAAACATCATTTTATTGAAGCCCGTTTTTGAGGTCTGCGGAAAATAAAAAACCATGATTTTTCATTGATTTATGAAATATTTTTATTGAAATTAGGAGCAAATTATGACATATAATAAAGATAAACAGAGAGGTCTGCGGAAACAGCCAAAAAAACAATTAAAAATTAGGAGGTTATATGGGGTACAGTAGGAAACTAAGACCTGATGAATAAGGGATTGCGACTTTATAACGTATCAGCGCCCGTGAACGCTGTTAAGTAGGAAACTAAGACCTGATGAATAAGGGATTGCGACGGGCAAGGGCTTCAGCGCATTTACCAAGCATAAGGCGGTAGGAAACTAAGACCTGATGAATAAGGGATTGCGACTCATTTCTTCACCTCCTCCATGTATTTTTTTATTGCGTAGGAAACTAAGACCTGATGAATAAGGGATTGCGACATCTGCCATTACACACCTACCTTTCTGCAGGCAGACATGTAGGAAACTAAGACCTGATGAATAAGGGATTGCGACTCCCTTCCCAGCGGTGGAACTTTACCTCCCGTACCAAGTAGGAAACTAAGACCTGATGAATAAGGGATTGCGACCTTTAAAACTTTTGAGTTTAGGGATGAGATCCCTAAACGTAGGAAACTAAGACCTGATGAATAAGGGATTGCGACACCCCGAACATTTCTGACACTTTTTCACAACATGTTGTGCGTAGGAAACTAAGACCTGATGAATAAGGGATTGCGACATTGTGCATGGGGTAGAGGATAGAGAGGAGACTTTAGGTAGGAAACTAAGACCTGATGAATAAGGGATTGCGACCCAAACATGTCTTTTCCATTACATATTGTGCATGGGGTAGAGTAGGAAACTAAGACCTGATGAATAAGGGATTGCGACTTCAGAGTGCTGAAATGCACCCCAAACATGTCTTTTCCATGTAGGAAACTAAGACCTGATGAATAAGGGATTGCGACCTTGACCTTTTCCACTGAACATTGATCCTTGAAACTCCGTGTAGGAAACTAAGACCTGATGAATAAGGGATTGCGACGCTTGACCTTTTCCACTGAACATTGATCCTTGAAACTGTAGGAAACTAAGACCTGATGAATAAGGGATTGCGACATCTGTATAAGGTCTTTGTATTTTCTTTTTTGTCATGTAGGAAACTAAGACCTGATGAATAAGGGATTGCGACTCAACTAACAGATTTCCAATGTCTTCAGGGTTATAGCGTAGGAAACTAAGACCTGATGAATAAGGGATTGCGACTCAACTAACAGATTTCCAATGTCTTCAGGGTTATAGCCGTAGGAAACTAAGACCTGATGAATAAGGGATTGCGACCCCTGCACTTAATGCTTGACAGGGCTACGGTTTGCTGAGTAGGAAACTAAGACCTGATGAATAAGGGATTGCGACTTTTAATTAATTTATAGTTATAAACCTAAGAATATGTAGGAAACTAAGACCTGATGAATAAGGGATTGCGACTTTGTTTTAATGGTTAGGGATAATATTTTTCTCTCAAGAAAAGTAGGAAACTAAGACCTGATGAATAAGGGATTGCGACCAGGAAAAGAAAGCGGTTGCTTTGACATAGTAACGGTTGTAGGAAACTAAGACCTGATGAATAAGGGATTGCGACTGCGACGCGGGTCGCATCTCTCATGGTGCCCTCCGTAAGTAGGAAACTAAGACCTGATGAATAAGGGATTGCGACCATCTTCCAGTGTGAGCATTGCGCTCTGTTCTTTAAGTAGGAAACTAAGACCTGATGAATAAGGGATTGCGACATTGTTTTTTCTTTTTCATGCTTAACCCCTTATTAAGTAGGAAACTAAGACCTGATGAATAAGGGATTGCGACTCTTCTTTGCCTTGTGGCTGATTGATTGATATTGGGTATCGTAGGAAACTAAGACCTGATGAATAAGGGATTGCGACATATCTTTAAAAGTAGAGCCTGAGCCTTATATCTTGTAGGAAACTAAGACCTGATGAATAAGGGATTGCGACAGCTTTTGAAAATCTTGAATGTTCATACTTTCCTCCGTAGGAAACTAAGACCTGATGAATAAGGGATTGCGACGTACTATAATGTAATGAATTGGGAGTTTCTTTGCTAGTAGGAAACTAAGACCTGATGAATAAGGGATTGCGACCATGGCTTTTAATCCTTTTATTGAAGTTTTTTTGTGATGTAGGAAACTAAGACCTGATGAATAAGGGATTGCGACGGGGGTTTTTGTGGTTCAATGCAGTTTTGATGGTGGGAAGTAGGAAACTAAGACCTGATGAATAAGGGATTGCGACAACCCTTGTCTTCTGTTTTTCTTAAGGTGTCCTCTATACGCCGTAGGAAACTAAGACCTGATGAATAAGGGATTGCGACTCCGGGCTTTGAGATTCAGCACTTAAGGCGTGCCGTTTGGTAGGAAACTAAGACCTGATGAATAAGGGATTGCGACAAACATGTTTTTTAGAACTTTTTCCATAATTTCCTCCTTGCCTGTAGGAAACTAAGACCTGATGAATAAGGGATTGCGACATTCAGCACTTAAGGCGTGCCGTTTGCCTTTATCTTGTAGGAAACTAAGACCTGATGAATAAGGGATTGCGACCTTGTAGTGGGAGTTGTTGTGGAACCCGCCGGCTCGTAGGAAACTAAGACCTGATGAATAAGGGATTGCGACAAACCCTTGTCTTCTGTTTTTCTTAAGGTGTCCTCTATAGTAGGAAACTAAGACCTGATGAATAAGGGATTGCGACGTGTCCTCAAGAACCGTGAACCTCTCACAGTCCCAGAGGTGTAGGAAACTAAGACCTGATGAATAAGGGATTGCGACGGCTTACTGACCCGGTCAAATTGTTTTCCTTCAAAAATGGTAGGAAACTAAGACCTGATGAATAAGGGATTGCGACGTCAAGAACGTTGTTTACTTCAGACATGGGCAGGTCTGTAGGAAACTAAGACCTGATGAATAAGGGATTGCGACTTGCGGAGTTTTTTGCGGAGACCGTCTTCAAACCGGCGCGTAGGAAACTAAGACCTGATGAATAAGGGATTGCGACTTACCGGTATTGTCTTTTTCATATTCAATCTGTACCGGTGTAGGAAACTAAGACCTGATGAATAAGGGATTGCGACCATTTGCATATTTTATCCTTTTCTATTGTAGTTAATTAAGTAGGAAACTAAGACCTGATGAATAAGGGATTGCGACTCTTTCCAGAACTCATAAATCAGGGATTTTTTAAATTCTGTAGGAAACTAAGACCTGATGAATAAGGGATTGCGACTCATATTCAATTTGTACCGATCTATCTTTAAGTTGTGTAGGAAACTAAGACCTGATGAATAAGGGATTGCGACTTTGGTATACCCCTGAATCTTTCGCACACTACTAAGTAGGAAACTAAGACCTGATGAATAAGGGATTGCGACTCTCCGTACCCTAAAACATCCTCACTTCTTACTGTAGGAAACTAAGACCTGATGAATAAGGGATTGCGACCCTGTGTTGGACAGATGTGTTTATCAGGGATTTTCCTGTGTAGGAAACTAAGACCTGATGAATAAGGGATTGCGACCTATTAAACTCAACCATAAAGTCGAGCAGAGTTGTGTAGGAAACTAAGACCTGATGAATAAGGGATTGCGACGTTTATTTTATTGTTGCGTTCCTGACAGTAAGCTTGAATTGTAGGAAACTAAGACCTGATGAATAAGGGATTGCGACACTCAACCATAAAGTCGAGCAGAGTTGTAAGCATCTGTAGGAAACTAAGACCTGATGAATAAGGGATTGCGACCTTTTCTTGGCATGGAGTCAATTCAATGCTCCAGCCCAAGTAGGAAACTAAGACCTGATGAATAAGGGATTGCGACCTTGATCGAATAGGTACATCCATAATGCTAATAATTTCGTAGGAAACTAAGACCTGATGAATAAGGGATTGCGACTAACATCGTCTGGCTTCGGGTCAAACACAACCTTACATTTGTAGGAAACTAAGACCTGATGAATAAGGGATTGCGACTTTTCTCCGTCAGGACTTGTTCTTTAAAACTAAGAAGCTTGGTAGGAAACTAAGACCTGATGAATAAGGGATTGCGACAGAACCTCGACGCAGAAGTCATGGTCAAGGAAAAGTAGGAAACTAAGACCTGATGAATAAGGGATTGCGACGTCGTAACAACGTCTGAGGATGTTCTTACTTAAAATCAAAGTAGGAAACTAAGACCTGATGAATAAGGGATTGCGACATCAAATTATTAGGTTTATGAATTATCACACACATTTTGAAGTAGGAAACTAAGACCTGATGAATAAGGGATTGCGACAATAGTGCCTTTTGTTATTTATGAGGGTATGCTAACGTAGGAAACTAAGACCTGATGAATAAGGGATTGCGACGCTGGCTTGACCTCTTCTGTCTTGACTTGTTCCTGAAAGTAGGAAACTAAGACCTGATGAATAAGGGATTGCGACCAGAGTGTTTTGAAACGACAGATACAGTTATATAAAGTAGGAAACTAAGACCTGATGAATAAGGGATTGCGACGGTTTTCAAAAAAATTCGGGCTGGGCAACCCGATAAATCGTAGGAAACTAAGACCTGATGAATAAGGGATTGCGACCTGGGTGATTTAGGCTTACAGGGAACCTTCCGTGGTTGTAGGAAACTAAGACCTGATGAATAAGGGATTGCGACCCTGACAGGGTGTTGCTTCGATGTTCCAGCCCAAGGTAGGAAACTAAGACCTGATGAATAAGGGATTGCGACAAACTAAGCCTTTTACATGATGGCTTAGTTTTTTCTCGTAGGAAACTAAGACCTGATGAATAAGGGATTGCGACCAAAACTAAGCCTTTTACATGATGGCTTAGTTTTTTGTAGGAAACTAAGACCTGATGAATAAGGGATTGCGACTCGGCATCTTTAAAATTAGGCGTGCCATTTGACCTCTTGTAGGAAACTAAGACCTGATGAATAAGGGATTGCGACTTCGAGGTTGTCGAGGTTTTCAAAAAAATTCGGGCTGGGTAGGAAACTAAGACCTGATGAATAAGGGATTGCGACTCTTCTTTCACCCAGCAAACCACTCGGTCGTCCTGACCGAGTAGGAAACTAAGACCTGATGAATAAGGGATTGCGACTTTTCCTTCTCTTATCAATATCTTCCAAAAATCTGTGTAGGAAACTAAGACCTGATGAATAAGGGATTGCGACACCGAGTTCTGGCACATTCAATGAGATCGGGAACCTGCGTAGGAAACTAAGACCTGATGAATAAGGGATTGCGACTTGTTCTTTAAAACTCCGCAATCCGTCAAACAGATCCGTAGGAAACTAAGACCTGATGAATAAGGGATTGCGACAATTGTATAATAATCTTGTTTTTCCATCTTTTTTTTCTCCGTAGGAAACTAAGACCTGATGAATAAGGGATTGCGACTTCGGGCTGGGCAACCCGATAAATCCTCTCTCTTTTCCCAGTAGGAAACTAAGACCTGATGAATAAGGGATTGCGACAATAGCTCTTGGGCAGTTTCAGCCGTAACCCATGCGTAGGAAACTAAGACCTGATGAATAAGGGATTGCGACTTCTCAACCAAGCACTGTTCTTTAAAGCTTTTCAGCTTGGTAGGAAACTAAGACCTGATGAATAAGGGATTGCGACGTCCAGGATTGCTTTACACAATATGGAAAAAGACAGCTACGTAGGAAACTAAGACCTGATGAATAAGGGATTGCGACCTCGGTCGTCCTGACCGAGTTCTGGGGCATTCAGGTAGGAAACTAAGACCTGATGAATAAGGGATTGCGACTGTTTTTTGAAGTGGATATATCCATCCGTTGCTGCCGTAGGAAACTAAGACCTGATGAATAAGGGATTGCGACAAGAATTATTCTCATTATCAATTTCAGTTTCATTTTCATAGTAGGAAACTAAGACCTGATGAATAAGGGATTGCGACCATATATATATTATATGCTTTATAACGCCTTTGTCAGTAGGAAACTAAGACCTGATGAATAAGGGATTGCGACACAGAGCCGGTGAAGAGCCTCTATTGAGGGATGCTTAGTAGGAAACTAAGACCTGATGAATAAGGGATTGCGACTTCCCTACTGGATCCCACCAGTAGAGCCGTGCGACGACACTGTAGGAAACTAAGACCTGATGAATAAGGGATTGCGACAAAACCGGCCCTGTAACAGAGCCGGTGAAGAGCCTCTATGTAGGAAACTAAGACCTGATGAATAAGGGATTGCGACTGAACCCTTTTTTTTCACCAAGTGCTGTAAATTCTTTTGTAGGAAACTAAGACCTGATGAATAAGGGATTGCGACTTTTTTTTCCGCCAATTTAATATTTCTGTGGCAGCTTCGTAGGAAACTAAGACCTGATGAATAAGGGATTGCGACCCAGCCTTCAGCTTGTTTAGAGTGCTGTAATGCACTCCAAGTAGGAAACTAAGACCTGATGAATAAGGGATTGCGACGCATGGAGTGCTTTCAATGTTCCAGCTCAAGCTGCTTGTAGGAAACTAAGACCTGATGAATAAGGGATTGCGACTTTCGCCTTTTTTGCCAATAACATAATGATAGCCAAGTAGGAAACTAAGACCTGATGAATAAGGGATTGCGACTTTGAAACTCTGTAATCCTGGCACCAAGTCCTTAAATGTTGTAGGAAACTAAGACCTGATGAATAAGGGATTGCGACAAATGTTAATGTCTTTTTCTTTTTTGCCATGCTTTTTCCTGTAGGAAACTAAGACCTGATGAATAAGGGATTGCGACGATTTTCTTGTTTTCGGGGTCGAACTTACGTTCCATTGTAGGAAACTAAGACCTGATGAATAAGGGATTGCGACTTCGCCGGAACCCTCTTGTTTCAGCAGGTGGCTCACTTGTAGGAAACTAAGACCTGATGAATAAGGGATTGCGACACGCAGCGAAAGGTCGAATTTGTCCATTTTCCTTTCGTAGGAAACTAAGACCTGATGAATAAGGGATTGCGACTCCATTTTCCTTTCTTGTTGTAGTCGCTCCCCAGTACCGTAGGAAACTAAGACCTGATGAATAAGGGATTGCGACTTATCAGCAACTTCTCCAATTAAAGAACCAGCCAATGTAGGAAACTAAGACCTGATGAATAAGGGATTGCGACTTGAAAATTCCCGTGCTTCAGTTGTCCGGAAAGCAGGGTAGGAAACTAAGACCTGATGAATAAGGGATTGCGACAATAATTTCATCATTATATGTAATTGCCAGTTGTGTGTTTTCTCGTAGGAAACTAAGACCTGATGAATAAGGGATTGCGACAGTCGAGCAGGGTCGACAGCATCCGGGCTGTTACTGTAGGAAACTAAGACCTGATGAATAAGGGATTGCGACAATATTTCATTAAGTAGTTTATTAAGTAATTCACTGCTTTGTAGGAAACTAAGACCTGATGAATAAGGGATTGCGACGAGGCTTATTATATCAGGTTTAACTCTTTTAAAGTGTAGGAAACTAAGACCTGATGAATAAGGGATTGCGACCATAATTTTCTCCTTTAGAATTTTATTTGGCATCTTGTAGGAAACTAAGACCTGATGAATAAGGGATTGCGACCGAGGCAAAGTATTCATCCCTTTCTTTTTTGTCTTTTTGGTAGGAAACTAAGACCTGATGAATAAGGGATTGCGACGAAACACTGTTAAAGTCGATATAGAAAGCCCATGCGTAGGAAACTAAGACCTGATGAATAAGGGATTGCGACAAGCCGAACAAGCATTCTGTGTGGTGCCTGTTCAGCATCCGTAGGAAACTAAGACCTGATGAATAAGGGATTGCGACGAGATCATGAAAGGGGCTGACCTTAACTTCCAGTTCTTTTGGTAGGAAACTAAGACCTGATGAATAAGGGATTGCGACATATCTGGACAGTCTTTTAATTTGGATCAACTGACTTTTTTGTACAGCGAAACAAAACTAACCCCCTGTAAAAACT
>CAZMHH010000088.1:0-15562 GCA_964566035.1 uncultured Thermodesulfobacteriota bacterium | reverse complement strand
AATTATATTTTTTTTTAAATCTGTTAATGGTTTTTATATTTTCCAATACAATATCCAGATTCCCTCCCACCCTGTATTTCTTATAAATTTCAGAAGTTGCTCCATCAATTGAACAAAGCAGATGTTTAAAACGAAACTGAACTAATCCTTCAAGTACCTCATTAGTAACATTATTTAAATTTACACCAGTATTACAATACATGGACAAATTACATTTAAATCCATGCTGGAGGATCAAGTAAAGTTCCGGATTGAGGAACATCTCTCCTCTGTTAGAAAAATGAACCTCTTTTATTTGAGGATTATTGTCAATAAGCTTCGCAAAATCTTTATATTTTAAGTAACCGCTGCCAACAACAGGAGGATACCCCTTGCTGGTGGTAGGACATGTAGGACACCGTAGCTGGCAACTTGCATTTGCTTCGATGGTTAATTTTTCAGGTTTTATGAAATGAGACATATTTATTTTTAATAATAATTTTTATACACAACCACTAACTTCTTTGAGAACAGCCTCAGTCTGTTCAGCAATCCTGTTCCAGTTGTAGTAGTTTATTACGTCTTCACGGGCATTTTTACCCAGGAATGCCCTTTTTTGCGGATTCGATTTAAGCTCTATGATCTTATTAATTATAGAATCGATACGACTGTCAACCAGAAGTCCGTTTGTTCCATCATGTATAACAGTTGATATCTGTCCCATGTCTGATGCAATTACTGGTTTCCCTGAAGCCATATAATCAAAAAGCTTAAGAGAAGATCCATAGAATCCGTACGTTAGCCAGTTATATTCATGGTAGAGACAGAGACATACATCAGAGGCAAGAATATAACTGGGAATATCTGCATAGGAGACCCCCTTAAGTACCAGGAGATTTTTCAGTATAGGGAAATTATATTTGATGTCAGTTGTGACAATGATAAAAATAACATCGGGATGAGTCTGTTCCATCCGCCTTGCGGTTTCAACAATCAGTTCAATGCCCTGCCAGGGATTGGCATTTCCAGTCCATATAATTTTAAATCTGTTTGCCAGATGAATTAATGGAGTTGGTAAGGCTTTATCCGGTAAAAAATGGTGCGGATCGGATCCGTTTGGAATACAGTAGGCTTTTTCTATGCCGAGAAAGTTTTTGATATAATTTTTCAGTATTTCAGAAACACCGATTCCCGCACTGACAAATTTTGCAAGCAACTTTCGTTTCATATTTTCATTTCGTATTATTTTATCACGCTTTGCTCCAGCCGGGAAACCTGCCTGTAATTCTTCAGTGGGGGCATTTACTTCCCAGACAACAGGAAGAGAAAAAGGACGAACAAGTTTCAGAAGGGTTGACAGTTTGAGAAATGAATGGGTATTTATTCTTATATAAAGAACGTCTGCCTGTCTTGCCAGTTTAAGGGCGCCTGATTTAGTACGCTCAAAGTTTGTGCAGTCAGGATTTTCATCACCCAGACATGAAAGTATTTGATGCCCTCTTTTTTTTAATCCCTTCACGAGGTGGTATCCGTGTACTGATCGTCCTGAGCTTAAGGGGTAGTAGGGAACATAAAAGAATCCGATTTTCAAAAAAGTGCCCTCTTGTAAATTAGTATTCTGAATATCTAATTTCTTATCTGGTCACAAATAATGGAGTTGTATGCAGATATCAATTCATCAGTTGTTTTTTCGATTGAAAAGATATTAAGAATTTTATTTCTTGCCTTTTCCGATCTGTCATGCCAATCTGTTCTGTCATTGAGTAACTTTTCCAGTACTTCTGCAAGTTCATCAGGGTTGTTTTCAGAAACCAGGAATCCGTCCAAATTGTGCTCAATCAATTCCGGGATACCGGAATGTTTTGTTGCCACAACCTGCAACCCCAAAAGCATCCCCTCTTTCAGTGCATTTGGTATGCCTTCGCTATCACCATCATAAGCTGTTTTGCTCGGATTTAGCAATATATCTGATTCTGCCATAATTTCAAGAGTTTTGTCCGGGGACAGAGAACCAGTAAATTCCACAATGTCAGATATATTATGTTGAACAACCATGTTTTCCAAAAAAGTTCGTAAAGCACCGTCTCCTATTATTTTGTATTGTATATGGTTATATTTTCGACTCAACAGAAAGATTGCCTTTAAAGCATTATCAAAACCTTTCTTTTCAACTAATCTGCCTACAGATATTATCCTGACATTTTCATGCTCATTGGTGTCTCTGTAACCGCCGGGACTAAAGCTCCTTGTGTTAACCGGAGAATGAACGACTTTGATGTTTTTTTTGCATCCCATTTGATTTAAAATACCGGCAAAATGATTGCAAACTGGTAAAAACATTTTAAAGCTGTTAAAAAGTTCCTCCCAATCAATTTTATCTATAGTGGGTTGCTTGGTAATATCATATCCTCGTATTGAAGAAACCAGTTTGTTATCGATATTTAAAAAACCCATTTTTTTTAAATTTGTCAATCTTTTATTTAATTTGTTTGCAATTGTTGCATATTGACAATGGATTATAGATGCATTGTTAAACCTGCGAGTAAAAAAGGCATCGCTTTGAATTCTGACAAATTCAGCTAATTTAAACCTTAAAACTTTATCAAAAAAAAGACGTACGGAAAAGACTGGAGATAGTATGGAGTTAACCATAAGTGAAGTAATAAAATATACCAACCTTCTAAAACCAAAGCCATAATAATCGGGGAATGCCACAATTTTTAGTTTATCCAGTATACTGTAAAGATAATCAGGGGCATTACTTAAATCGGCTTTAATACTGCCCATAGTTAAAACGGTTATATCATATCCGCGTCTATAAAGTTCGGCAATCTGCAATGAAATAAATGTCTCTGAAAGATAAGGGAATCCTGAAACCACCATTATGATTTTAGTCTTTTTAGGAGTGACACTTTTTTTATTCGGTTCATTATCCATGTTTTCTGCGTAAATATAAAGTTCGGATTTGCAGGATCAATAAATTACTGCTGTATAAGTTGATCCTTCTTAGTAACTCCATACATGATCTCTTCCCACATATTATAGACTTTTTCAGGTTCAAACTGCTTAACATGTTCTATGGCATTTTTACCATAAAGGAGTCTTTTCCCAGGATGGTTCATTAAAAACTCAAGGTTCACGGCAAAATCAGCAGGATCATTTTTTGTTATCAGTCCACATTCCCCTTTTTCAATTAACTCTTTATTTGTAAAGCAATCCTCTATTGCCACTGATGGTAAACCATGCGCCATTGCTTCAGTCAGAGCATTAGAAAAACCTTCATAAAGAGACGGCAGGGCAAAAATGGATGAATTACCGTACTCCTGATTTATAGATTTGGTTACTCCCATCAATAAGAATCTGTTTTCAAGATGCAGGTCTTTGATTAATTCTTCAAGATGTGTATATAACTCCCCTTCACCAAATACTTTAACAACCCAGTCGGGATATTTATGGGCAATTAACCCAAAAGCATTTATTAATAAGCCGAAATTTTTTTGTGGATGAAGTCTGCCAACAGAAATTATTACATTTTGCAATTTTACAGTTCCAGTGTCAGATTTGTTTGAAACCTGTTTAACTGCATTTGGTAATACATAAGTTTTTGCCTGCATACTTTCAGAAAAAAAGGATTTAAAATAGATGTTCTGAACAGTGCTTGCCGTTGCTTTTTTTACAGCTCTGTATTTTAAATTGAATTTGTGGTGGTCATTTTTATCGTAAAAAAACCTCGGATCGTTTCTTATGCTGACAATTATTGGAATGCCTGTATGTTTGACTGCTTCAACGGTAAAAATAAAGGTGTTGGACAGAAAAGAGATCACTATATCCGGCTCTAAAGCACAAATTTGATTTTTTAGATTTCTGATTTTATTCCGGTATTTCATCCTCCATGAAAGATAATAAAAAAAATAATATTTGTTGAAGTGATCAAGTGTTTGTTTAATTCTAAATTCAATATGACCTGTTATTTTCCTTCTAATTGTCTTAACAAAAGATATACTGTTCCTTTGATTTGAACTGCTTAGTGTATCTGTTTCAATGCTTTGATTTATATTATAAACTTCTACCCCATCTTCCAGATAATAGTAAGGTTTGTCGGATTCAGTTACATTTTTTTGGTCGATTACAATTGCAACCTTATGACCTCTTTTTAAAAGTTCATTTGCCAGATCAACCAGAGCACGTTCAGCGCCGCCGGCAACATGAAATATACCATATATATTAAGAACTATTTTCATGTCCTTAATGTCGTATAAATTGATTCAGGCTGCAGAATAAATACAGGCATTTTTATCTGTTCCTATATTTTTTCAAAAAAAAGCTAACTGGTAATGTTATCAACTTTCCGATTTTATATGAATAACTCCCTTTAATATTTCGAACAGTTTGTTCAATTTGTCTTATTTCTTTATCTTTTGTTTTTATTTCTCGCTCCTTTGTAATTAAAATCTGTATCAATGAGTTATTTATTCTTTCATTTAAAACATTGATATTATATGGTTCGGATTTTTCCTCTATGGCTGCCTCATCTGAAAAAACTTTAAAAAGTTCTTCATACAAAGGATCTATTGCTACCGCAATATTTTTGCTGTGTTTATTCCCCTGCCTGAATCCGGCAAGAGCAACCCTGTAATCGACATCTGTTTCCGCCATAACCTGCCATTGTCTCAGAAGTTTTTTGACCCTGAGATTATGTTTCTTCGCCTGAACAAAAGACTTTCTGTAAATATCTCTGTAAAATTGCTCAAAATCATGGAATCCAACCAATATATCTGTAACCAAACATTTATATCCTTTTTCCTGCATTGCATTTTTTACATGGGTTTCAGGGCGGAGGGATTCTAAGGGATCCGGGATGAACTGCAGGGCTTCAGACAGAAGGGAGGTTCGATACAGGTGGTTTCCTGCTTCCCGTGGGTTGTCAAGAAATTTATCAATTATTTTACCTTCCAGTTCAAAAACGCTTTCATCAAGGGTTTCTGCATTATCAACCATCTCTTGAATTATGCCGTCATTGAGTAGCACATCAGCATCTACCACAAATGTCCATTTGCGGTCTGCCGCTATTCCGACTTCGAATGTTTTGCGTAGGGCTTCGGTAAAAGGCGACTCTCTTACAATATGGATATTGCCTTCGGGTATCTGTTTTCTTAACAGTTCATGGCATATTTTCTCTGTACGCTCTCCAACTGTGCGTATAACTGCGGTAACATTTTTATTGGTGAATTCTTGATTACTCATTTTTTATAGAATAAATTTTTTAAAATTCTGACAGGTGCTGTTATTGTTCTTCCGATTTTATATGAATAACTGTTTAGAATATCCTTTAATAAGCTATTATTATCAAATAACTGTATTTGTTCATGCTCATTTAATTTCCCAGCAACACCCCCCTTTTTTTTAAAATAAAGTGTTGTGTTACTATCTTTAGTAAAATATTCCATTCCTGCAGCTTCTCCAAGTTTTATAAGTGTAGATCCTGTAAAGCAGTTGATATGTTCTAATGGGTGTACAGCATTTTTAGAAGCCTTCCAGTTTTCATCAAAAACCTGTCCTTCAATCGATGCTCCGTCAGGAACCGATATTCTAATAACACCGTTTGGGTTCAGAACTTGGTAAAGATTTTCCAAAACCTGAACAGGGTTTATGATATGTTCAAGAACATGATTGATATTTATAAAGTCATATCTGTAACGACACAGTTCCAAAGAATCTTCAAGAATATTGATGGCATTGTTCCTCGCGTATTTGATTCGGTCTTTTGAAACCTCGTAGCCATGAACCTGATATCCAAAGGCTTTTGCCATCATGCACCAGTATCCCCAGCCCATTCCATAATCAAGAATGTTTATGTCTGCTGGCTTTTTATCAAAAAGCAATGCTATGAAATAAACCTGAGACGCATATTTTCTGTAAAATTCAATATCCGCATTCTTTTTTTTATTTAAACTGTCTGTTTTTGAGATCCAATCTGAATAGAGTCTTTGCATATTCTCATTATTGAGAATATAGGTTTGCCAAATAAAACCACAGTTGCTGCATTTTGCCAGTTCATAATATCCTCCGTCAAAAACACTTACTGAAATCCTGTTATTATAATATCCTTGTATAAAATCAAGGATTGACAGATCCGTGAAATCCCTCGATATTAATATCTGTTTATTGGACGAACAACAGAGTTCGCATTTATCCCGGAAAATCATTTTTGTGGTCTCTACGCATCTAAGCTATGTGCTTCCATCCAGACAGAAAGAGTCAATAAACTCCAGAGTTTGCTGGGATTATTGATAATAAGGTTCTGAACTTTGTCATAACTAAGATACATGAATATTTTTTTTCTATGATCAGATAAAAATTCTTTCCTAAGGTCTTTAAAACCCTTCTGGTCAATCCATTTTTCGAGTGGCGCTCCAAAGCCCTGCTTGGACCTATTTGCAATTTTTCTGGGCCATTGTTTTTTAAAACATTCTCTCATAATAAGTTTATCGTTTTTTCCATCAATTTTGTATTCTATGGGCAGGGAGATGCAGAATTCAGCCAGTTCAAGATCAAGAAAAGGCGCCCTGATCTCTAAGCTGTTTGCCATAGATGCTCTGTCGGTTTTTACAAGTATATCACCTGGAAGATAGTTTAATAAATCTATCCTTAAGGCATCATCAACCGAGTTTGTACTGAAAAGGTCCGGAATATTGTTGTTGTTAGATTGATTAAGACCGAGCTCAACAAGCTGTTCTGCTGAAAAAGTTGAGACTGTTTTATAGTGCATTTCTGAAATTAAGGTTTCTCTCTTTTTATCACAACGGAGAAATTCAAGTTGCCTGTTTATTTTTGTTTTCATTTTTTTATTTTTAAATTCTCTGATAGACAATAGCCACATTTTTAGAAAGAATGAGAAAACATCATTCAATTTGATATATTCTGACAGATTATACAGAGGCATATAGTACTCCCTGTAACCTGCCAGCAGTTCATCTCCGCCATCCCCCGATATAACCGCTTTAGTATGCTTGGCTGCTTCTTTTGAAATTAAATAGGTTGGGATATTTGATGAATCAGAAAAAGGTTCATCAAATATTGACTGCATTTCAATTAACAGATCAGCAAGATTAGGATCGCTGTCGAACAATTCTATATGATTTGTGTTGCAAAGCGCTGCAATTTCCCGCGCATAGGGCAGTTCGTTTTTAGGGCTGTTTTCAAACCCGAAAGAAAAAGTTGTAATATCGGGTATTACCTCCTTTGCAAGTATTACTATCGAACTTGAATCTAGTCCGCCGCTTAGAAATGCACTTACAGGAACATCGGCTACCAACTGTTTTCTTACCGATTTTTTCAAAAGTCTTTTCAGTTCATCCGCTGCTTCTTTAAAAGTTATTTTATGTTTCAAAGTTTCCGGAAGTTCCCAATATCTTTTTACAGTTAGCTTGCAATCTCTGTAAACAAGATAATGAGCAGGCGGCAGTGTAGATATGTTTTTATAGATACATTGTCTCGGGTTAACATACTTGAATCTGAGGTAATGATCTAATGCTGAAATATTAAGACATGGCTTAACCAAACCTGAAGCAATTATTGCCTTAATTTCAGAGGCAAATATAAACTCTCCGTTATTTCCAAAAGCATAATAAAAAGGTTTCTCACCAAACCTGTCTCTTGCACAAAAAAGTCTTTCTTGTGCTGGATCCCAGATAGCAAAGGAAAACATCCCAGGCAGAGTTTTCAATAGATCTTTGCCATATTTATCATACAATGCAAGGATTATTTCAGTATCAGATTTTGTCCTGAAAGGATAGTCTTCAAATTGCTGTCTGATATCCTTATAACCATAAATTTCTCCATTAAAAGTTATTGCTATCTCAGAAACTGGGGATTTCATCGGTTGGTTACCTGAATCAATGTCAATGATGCTTAAACGAGTATGTCCCAAAGCGCAATTTTTAAAAAAAACCTTCCCGCAATCATCAGGACCTCTATGATGTAGAACCCCTATCATACGACCCAGGATTTCTTCATATCTTTTGCAATCCTTTGCAACAATTCCAACTATTCCGCACATAGCTGTTATCTTCTGCCTCTTTTTTTTAGTATAAACTGGTCTGAATAGGAAAAAAGCTGTATGAAAAAACTGGATACAAAATAATTAACCTTTTTCCTTCTGCATATCTGAAAGTTGGCATATTCTAAAAGCTGAAGAAGTGTTTGGTTTTGTAAAACAATATCATAGGGTTGACTGCCGGTAGCAGGTGCCGGACCGTCATAGGCAATTCTATTTAATTTGTATCTTATTTTATTACATATCTTATCAATTTTATTTATTGTTTTAAATTTTTTATATATTTTTTTAGCCTTTGTTTTTACAGCCTCTGTTTCTGCTACAGGTGTTTGTATAATAAAAATACCATCATCTGTGAGAACCCTGTAAACATCAGCAAGAAGAAGATGTGGATTGGGTATATGTTCAATAACATCTAAAGCAGTTATTGAAGTAAAACATTTATTTTTAAATGGTAAATACCTGCCGTCAGCCTGTATCAGATCTAGTTGAAACTTTTTAGCCAGTTTCAATGTCTTGCTTCCATAGTCAAGCCCGAAAGTCTGTTTTATAAGGCTTACTTCATAGGTCCCTTCACCTCTACCGATACCAATATCAAGATGTTTGCCTTTTTTCGGAATATAGGGTAAAACCTTCATCATCCTATTTTTTGCTCTCTCCTCTTCGACTAATTCCCATTTATATTGGTTCCAATCCTCGGGAACCACATCATGGGTTAAAGAATCAAGAATCATTTGATATATGCCATCATTTTTTTTGAAGTTTGATCCGCATTCCTCGCAAAGAAAACCTTCGGATGTCTGCAAAAGGGAATTCTGGCATTTTGGACAGAGCAGATTTCTTTGTTTACTCAAAAGTTATGTCCTTTATTTAATTATCTATACCCACTGAAGATCTATATTCGTAATATTATTTTTTAAAATTTTTTCTCTTATAATAGAGCCTTTTTCTTTGATTTCAGGGATGTGTCTGTCATGGGTTTCTACGAGAATGTGCTTGATATTGTTATATAAACCCTGTTCAATCAATTTCAGCAAAACATCATATTCAGAGCCTTCTATATCAATTTTTAAAATATCAATGGGTCTATTGAGTTCTTTTATAAAAACTACTATATCAATAAACTCTGCTTCTACATATTGAGACTTATCAACATCATCTTTGGTATCATATATTGAAGCCCCCATTGACCAGAACAGGGGATCTTCTTTATTGTATTGGTACAAAAAAAGTTTTCGTCTGGTATTTCTGTCTAAAACACCTTTTTGAATGCATACTACATTATCTGCATCCTTGAATTTAATTGAAAGTTCATTATAAGCTGATGGATTTGGTTCAAAAGCATAGACACTTGCCCCTTTTTTTGCCATTATTTCTGTAATGCGACCAACGTTTGCTCCGCAATCAATGCAGATACTGTCTTTGTTAAGACTTTTAACCATGGCAGAACCTTCAAAATCAATCAACTGTTTTTCAATAGATTTTTTCCAGCTGTTTTTCTGTTTAAACACCCCGTCTTTACTGTTGCAGGAATAACAATATCTGCATTCACCACTTGGATAAATACCTTTTAATAAAGACTCTCTTATAGAAACAATTTTTTCATTATTCCAGAAATCCATAACGTTTTCATAATCAAAAATATATCCAAGAGAATTTAATTCCCCATTTACAACAGCCCTGCATGCATGCGGTATAAGATTTTCATGGTATCGTTCTGGAAGATTTCCTTTAACCGGCCATGTTTGAATTTTAGTCCAGAAAACATTGCAAATGTCTGTTGTCAGATCTGCGGGTTGTGGAACTGATACCGGAATATTCTTTCTCTTTCCGTAAGCTGCGGCTTGCTGTAATGTTTTTGAAATATCAATATCAGAGCTTGTGTAAACCATATCGGAAGCCGTGTATTTATTAAAGTCATAGGAGTAAAGATTTACGATATTAAGTGAGCAATTTGATATTTCTCTATTACTGATATCATCTATAATATTGTTAATGGTTTCATAGTTTAGCTGAGTTAATAAAAGATGTACTTTTACATTTATTTTAGAGTTCCTGGCAATATACTCTATCGAATCTATTACATCTTTGTAATCAGAGCCTTTTTTCAATTCATTATGCTGTTGGGGATCACCTGACATTATATCTGTTGTAATATAAGATATATTTTTTTTTCGTTTTAAAATTTCCTCAAGATAATTGTGTTTATCAAAGATATGTTTGCAGAAATTGGTCTGAATGGAGGTTTTTCCATAGACATGTATTGTATAATCCAACATATCAAGAACATTTTTATTCATAAAGGGTTCACCCGTTCCACAAATATGTATATGGGGAACCCGTCCCTTATAAGCCATATCAACTATCTTTTGAAAATCAGGAAGAGTCAGACTGTAAGGGAGGTTATAGACATTGCTGGATGTTTTAGCATCTTCACTATGATAAGAACAAAAAACACACCTGTTAGTGCACCTGTTGGTTATGCCTATCGTTATCCATCGGGGAGGATAAGAAACAATGGCTTTTCTGCAAAATTCCTTTTTGAAATTCTGCTTATCCTTCAACAACAAATACTTTCTGACATTTTTTTTAAAAACAGTTATCAATAAAATATCCCTTAATTACTTCTTTATTTTTGTTAAATCCCATTCTTCTTGAACGTTAATAACCCCCTGCTCTAACTTTCTGCCGTCTGTTTTAACATAAAAAGATTTCTGTGTATGAATTTTTATATATTTTTCAGTTGTTTTCGGGTTGGTAATACCAAAGCTTAAAAAATAAACACCTGTACCAAGACAGTGATTCTTGATTGTGACTTTTTCTCTGTATAGTCCGGGCTTAAGATTGGAAAACGTTATCTTGCTGTAGTCATTGCTATGGACCCAGATACATATTTTATTATCCTCGCTTCTTACCGCAAAGGAGAATCTCATTTCATCTATAAGGGTTTTAAGCTTAAAGTCAATAAATGCTATCATTGGTTGTTTCAGGTCTATCCCATTGGCTTCGTTGCCGTTTTCACCCAGAATCCCAAAATTAATAATCTCTATTTTTTCTGTGTCACATTCATAGACTTTAGACAGTGCTTTGTTGTAATCTTCAGACCTTGTTTCCCTCGACTTCTCTTCAAAAAATACTATGCCTGAATAAGTATTTCCGCTATAGATAATTTTGCCTTTATCCATAACAACTAATCTGGTACATAGATTTTTAATCTGGTCAAGATTATGGCTTATAAAAATAAGGGCATTTGCCTTTTCTCTGAACTCAGCCATCTTTCTCATGCTCTTGTTCCTAAAACTCAAGTCTCCCACGCTCAGAACCTCATCAACAAGAAGAATATCAGGTTCACAATGTATAGCAATAGAAAAACCGAGTCTTACCCGCATCCCGCTGGAATAGGTGTTGATTGGTGCATCTAAAAAATCGCCGATATCGGCAAAATCAATAATGTCATTAATTTTTTCGTCGATCTCCTTGCGTGTCATTCCAAGTATTGTAGCGTTTAAATAAATATTCTCCCTGCCTGTCATGTGGGGATGAAACCCAGCCCCGACAGCAATAAGAGCGCCGATGCGCCCCTTAAAAGATATGCTGCCTTTATCAGGTGGAAATATTCCGGTTATAAGACGAAGCAGTGTGGATTTTCCTGAACCGTTTACACCGATTATGCCAAGCGCCTCCCCTTTTTTAAGTTCAAAACTGACATCCTCAAGCGCCCAGAACTCATTCTTCCTCAGAACATCTGTATTGTATGATATACCCATCATGCTTCGCATGGAATCAACAGCCCCGTAATACATGCTGCGTTTAAGCGTTCTGCAGAATTTTTTGTACAGGTTTTCAACCCTTAGAACAACATCGTCCTCAAGGGATTGTTTGCAATTTGATATATCTTTTAACATTTATATTCCTGTTTAAAAAGCTGTTATCTGCAAGTTCTGGTTTATGGTCATATTGATTGCCCCCCGACACATTCGACCATTTACCTGTTTGGTTCTTTAATCCTTTTTATCTCTGTCCCGAAAATATTCTTATCTTTTTCCTGATAACGGATAACCCTGTTTGCTGCCTTTATCCCCTGCCCCTTTCACTCTTTCATTATTTCATATTGTAATATGGGCTAATCTATTATAATGTTATGTTATATTATTTCATCGTTTTATCAATATCTTATTGCAGGAACTATCTTTTGGATTTTTATACAAGGATATGTTTAATGAAGGAGTTTTTTGAGTGAGCATTAAACCCTCCGTTGCCCGGAGTATTCTATGTTTACTTTGGTGTACTATATTCAGTTTCTTTTTTTTTAGAGACTGGAACCCGATTGAAAACCACCCTTTGAGTTTATTCGTGAGAGGACTGGTATTCCTTCCCCAGGATATACCGGCATCTTTTATAAAAATATTTACTTCCGGACTGCTGGAGCTTGCATGGCTTTTTCTGTTTTTCCTTGCAAGTGCAGGTGCCGGAAGCATTGTCCTTTCTTTTATAAAAAAAATGTTTAGCCCTTTGCAGTTCCTTATTTTTTCAACGACAGCAGGAATGGCGCTACTTGGATATTATACCTTTATTCTAGGAATGCTTGGTTATTATAGTATTGAAGGATTTATATTTTCATGGGTTGTTTTGGGACTTTGTTGCATATATGGAAGCATTTTCATATACAGACTCTGGCGTGGCAATTCCCCCAAAGGTCGTTTTTCCGTTGCATCATTACTGTGTTGGGCAGCATTGTTCCTCACCGGCAGTTTTCTTTTTGCCAAAACCCTCCTGCCCGTTACATATATTGACGCCGTTGTTTACCACCTGGGTGTTCCGAACTATTATCTGCAGGAAGGCGGCATCTCCTATATACCCTATGATGCTTTTTCGAATTTTCCATTTTTGGCAGAAATGATATATACCCTTGCGATGTTCGTATCCGGGGTGAAATCTGCACAGGTTATCTGCGTGTTTGTTTTTTTTCTGCTGCTTGCCGCTGTTTACAGCTTTTCAAAAAGATTTCTAACAGGTATCCCTCCGTGGCTGCCGGTGCTTTTTTGTCTGGCTGTGCCGAGTTTTATGGAAGCAGCAATGCTGGTTAAAAACGACCTTCATTTTGTTCTCTTCTTTCTTCTTGCCGCACACTGTTTTTTTGAATGGGAAGACACGGAAAATTCCAGATGGCTTATCCTGTCTGGTTTATTTATGGGGTTGTGTGCATCTGTTAAATACACGGCGTTAATATTTCTGCCGGTAAGTGCTTTTGTGGGATTGTGTTATGTTGTTTTGAAGAAAGAGGAGGGATTTACACGTCCCTTTTTGACCGGACTTTTAAAGCTGTCTGTTCCGGCAATTGTTGTCTTTTCTCCATGGCTGATAAAAAATTATATATGGACGGGAAATCCCCTTTATCCGGCTTTTTACGGGTTTTTTAGCGGACTGGATATGTCTGGTGAAATGGCAATTTCTATCTCCAAACTGTCTCATCCCCCGGTAGATATCGGCAGAATAATACACGGACTTTGGGAACACCCTTTAATGCTTTCTATGGGAAGTGATGAAATATTTAAACGATATGGGGTTCAATGGAATATAGGTCCGATGATTCTGCTTTTCACGCCTATGCTTTTATTCATTAAAAATATTCCTTCTGTTTTAAAGAAGCTTCTAATTTTATCTTTAATATTATTTCTGCTCTGGAACGCTACTTTCCTGATAGCCCGTTTTCTTTATCCATCAATAATCCTATGCCTGATGGCTGCCTCTTGTGCTGCTGCTCTGGCTGTGAAGCAGAGTTTTGGCTCTGTAAAATATTTTATTACAGGACTCTGTGCTTTTTATCTGTTTATGATGATAGTCATTGGTTTTCATACTGTAAACATGCGTACAATGCAGTACGGGATGAATGGTATTCATGATACGGATGAACTTTATCTCGGCAGACACAGAATTGATAATCCGGGCGCTCTTTTTGACGGGTTGCCGGCATATCAATATATTAATCACCATACGCTGCCAACAGCAAAGATACTGATAATCGGTGATGTACAGCATCTATATATTAAAAGAAGACACAGCTACACATATCTTTCCGCTACAACACCCTACCAAGTATTTAAGGACGGAGCAGGTAATCATGAGAAGATATTCCAATCACTAAAAGCAGAGGGCTGCACTCATATCTACTATAATTCCGTTGAACTTGAACGTCTTCAGGATGTAGGTGTAGTGGGATACCCAAAAGAAGATAACAGATATATCAAAGATTTTCTGGAAAGTAAGTTTGTAAACCACGTTTATAGTTATAGACGATCCCAAATCGAGGGGGTTGTGTATGAGTTGTTATGAAAAAAGGGGACAGTATTGAGCCTGTCCCCTTTTTATATCATCTTCTCTATGACTTTTTCTTCTGCCACGTAAAACCATTTCATGGACAGCAACAGCAAAAATACTGCTGCTATGGTTAAATATGCAAACAGGGGCAGGCTGTCTGAATGTCCAAACACTGCCAAATCCCTGGCACATCCATGCAGGTAGGTCATGGGGTTATAGGTAAGGATGAGTTTAACTATGCCGGTTTTGTTTTCGGCTGAATAGACAACCGGGGTCAGAAACATTAGAAAATTTAGAATATATGCAATCATTTTTTCAATATCCATCGACACGACATTGATGATTGAAATGGTGAGCCCAACGGCTGAGGCAAACAGAAGCATCGGCAGGATCAGCGCCGGCGTTAAGTAATAGAGAGGTTTGAGCTCCACCTGGAAGCAGAGAAGGATGATGGTAAAAAAGATAAATCCGATTAAAAAATTTATAAATGACTGGGCTATCTCCTTCACCAGCATGGTGTGGTGAGGATAATTGACCTGACTGATAAAACCCTCCCCTGCCTTTAATGTTCTTGAAGCAGCTATCACGCTGTTTGTAAAAAAACCCCAGAGCATTGTGCTGATCAGTACAAATGCCGGGTAGGGGAAATCAATCTCCCCGGGACTTAACACCCCGGCTGTATTTAAAAAGACCCATGAAACAAATCCGATTAACGGGGACAGGACAATCCAGCCAAACCCGAGAAAGGATTTTTTGTACTGCATCAGAAAATCCCTTTTAAACAACTGCCAGATCAGTTCCCTGCAGCGTATCACATCAGATACCATGACGATCCATATCCTGATCAGTCCGATTTTTCTGCGCTGGTTTGCTTCATATACGGTTGTTGTCTGAGACATAAAAATAATTCTTCTGAGAAAAATTCATTTTTTGAATTTGCTTAACAGCTCGCAAATTTATACAGCTCCGCCATGTCAGTTACAGAACAAAGCTGCTAGCCGTTTTTATGAGACAAGCTATACAAGAACTTAAATATAGATGATTCGGTAAAAAGTAATTTTTCTCTTGAATGTCTAAAAGTGGCTGCGAGATAAATTTTTGAAACATACTGTAATTGCTTTTATATCACCCTCATCAGCAGCTATCAGATATCTGGAATCAGATGTCAGTAAAAACAATGTTGCCTGACGGGTTTTTAATGCTTTTGCT
>CAZMHH010000087.1:0-15975 GCA_964566035.1 uncultured Thermodesulfobacteriota bacterium | reverse complement strand
TGGATTTACTATAGGTATTGTTCAGACATGGCTTTTCCTTTATGTATTACTGGACGATTTTTCCTGGTATGTTGCAGCGGGGATATGGTTTCTTGGAAGCTGGTTTGATCTGCTGACATTTGCAATCCCTCTTGGAATAGGCATTCAGGAAGGAACAAGGATAATAGCTTTTCAGGCTGTAGGACTGGGTTCAGTTTTAGGTCTTGCCTATGGCGTGACACTTAGAATGGAGCAGATATTCTGGACAGGCGCAGGTCTTTTATGTTATATGAGCCTTGTTTCAAAAAAAGGGGACAGCAATTTAGTTCGCAGTTCGCAGTAAAGGCGGCTTTCAGGAAAAGCATGTCTGGTTGAAGTATTTAAGCTTTTTAAGAGAAACAGAACTTTTATAGTTATTGACCTGCAACCGGGGATAAACGACTAAGAATGAGCTTACGGCAACGATCATGTTTAAATAAAGTATTTTAAACATACATGTATTAAGGAGGAAAAAGAAATGGGGTTTAAGAAAAAATATTACAGTTTATTGTTGATTTTATCGGTGGTTTGTTTTGCAGTAACCAGTGCTTTTGCAGAAGATATAAAAATTCTATCGCTTCCTGAGCTTATTGATCTGGCTGTTGAAAAAAGCCATGAAATAGCCCAGACAGAAAGTGATGTCATGTCTGCTGTTAGTGACTTTAATCAGGTTCAGGCTGCTCATTATCCACAGGTAGAGGTTAAGTCTTTATTTGGACCTGTTGACGGAACAAGAAGACCTGAAGTGCGCAACAACAGAATACACGATCCTTCTCCTGATTTCCAGCTGGGTATTTTCGGCAAGCTTGAATTTACCATAATGCAGCCGGTTTATACTTTTGGAAAGCTTACAAACAGAAAAAGTGCTGCAGAACACGGTGTTGAAGCAAGAAGAGCAAGAATTGAAAAAAACAGAAATGATATTACTCTCAGGATAAAACAGCTTTACTATGCACTAGTACTTGCCAGACAAGGGGTTGAAACTGCTGATGAATCAGAAGATTTTTATAATGATGCTAAAAAACGCATAAAAAGACTTCTTGATGTAGGTTCTATAAATGTTACAGAGAGCGATCTTTACCAGGTTGATGCTTTTATGTCCGAGGCAAAAAGTTTCAGGGCAAAGGCAAAACGCGGTGAAAATGTTACCTATTTTGCGTTGAAAGCGATGATTGAAATGCCGCCTGACCAGGATTTTGAAGTCCCCGACAGGTCGCTTCCCATGGATGCAATGAAATATGAGGATCAATCGACATGTATCCAGAGAGCTCTGGCATGGCGACCCGAGCTTCAGGAACTCAAAGAAGGTATAGAAGCAAAACGATATATGATTGAGGCAAAACGCAGTGATAGATACCCGTCATTCTTTGTTGCCGCCCATGGTTCCCTTGCCGGTGCCCCTCACAGGGAGACCCTCAAAAATCCATATATCCATGATGATTTTAATCATGTCTATGCCGGTATCGTTGCAGGTATGAAATGGGATTTTGATTTCGGAATAAGGAAGGCAAGGGTTAACAAGGCGAGGGCTGAATACAAAAAGCTTCTTCACACAAGAGGTTATGCAGAACAGAATATCCCCATAGAGGTTGCAAATTTATACCAGGAAGCTCTGCACTGGAAGACCTCTGCAGAGGCTTATGAAACTGCTGCTCTTGCAGCAAGGAGATGGATAATTTCTGCTTTTTCAGATTTCGATATGGGGGTTGGAACAGCTAAAAACATGTTCGATGCCATTGAAAAGTATGGGCAGAATAGAGGCAATTATCTCAACTCAATATTTCAATACAACCTGTCTATTGCACAGCTTGAAAATGCAATGGGGGGAGTGAAATAGCTGATAAGAGCTGTTGAGTACCTAAAAGTTACAATACAAGGCGCAAGATACAATGGCAAATTTAAGAAGTTATCTGTTATTGTTTGCGAGAACGATTACGGCCACGATACTTATTGCCCGTTGTTCTCTTCTTGTATTGATCCTTTTGAATGCTGAATAGAAAAAACAGGAAAAAATATTTATGTCTTTACCTCAGAGATTTCTTTACAGAGTTTTTTTAGCAGTAACTTGGAAACCGGTTTTAACAATAGCAGTTGCGATTTTATTTGCAGTCTTTTCAGTTGCATATACTGTAAAGAATCTTGACTTCCAAACGAGTCAAAAAGATCTCATCTATCCAGACCATAAACTGATTCAACTCTCTGAGCTGATTGATCCCTTTGACAGTCTCGATGATTTTATAGTTGCCATAGAGAACAGGAATACGGATAGAAGCCTTGAGTTTCTTCATGCTCTTCTGGATGTTCTTCATGCTGACAAAGATCATTATGTTAATATCTTTTACAGGGTATATCCGGATTCTTTTAAGCCATGGGCTGTACTCTATCTTGATGAGGAGAATATTGAGTCAATAGGAGAAAAACTTAAAAAACACTCTGATCTTGTCAGAGGCATAGCGGAGAATCCGCATGTGGGCAGTTTTTTCAGAATTATTAACCAGGAAATGACCTCTTCTATGATGGATCTTTTGTTTACAGGATTTCTGGCTAATGAAACTGAAGATGAAGAGATATATGATCTGGGGTTTCTATTAAGTTCTCTTGAGAGTATGAGAGACTATATTGCAAACCAAAAATATATTTCTCCATGGAAGGAGGGTTTTCTAAAAGGTTCGTGGGATGAAAAAACAGAAGGGTATTTCTGGACGGAGAATAAAAATTACCTGATGTTCTTTGTTACACCGAGGAAAATAAAAGGGAGCTTTAATTCAGCCCAGCAGTCACTTGATTTGTTGAGGCAGACAATTGAGGATGTCCGAAAAGATTTTCCTGATATTGAGGTTGGCGTGACAGGACAGGAAGCTCTTAATATGGATGAGATGACTCAGGCGTTTGATGATATGTCATTTGCCACAGTTATTTCTTTTATAGGGCTTGCTCTTTTGCTTATTGTATTCTGGAGGGGCATTAAAAGACCCATATTTGAAATGATTGAGCTTTCAGTTGCCCTGTGCATTACTTTTGCGCTTACAACTCTTGTTGTAGGGCATTTAAATATACTTTCAATTGTGTTTGCACCGCTTCTTCTCGGGCTTGGAATAGACTACGGAATTCATTGGCTTTCAAGGTATCAGGAAGAAAAGCAGAAACCGGATGTCGGCAAAGCACAGGCTGTTGAAAATACCATGGTTAAAATGGGACCTGGAATTATTCTTGCCGGTTTTACTGCATCGCTCTCCTTTTTCCCTTTAATATTAACTGATTTTAAAGGACTTGTTGAGCTTGGAATGATCTGCTCAATGGGAATGATTGTCACAACAATGAGCACTTTAACTGTTCTTCCTGCGTTGACAATGCTGTTTGATAAACCCGCCAGGGAGATAAACTTGGACATTGATCACAGTAAACCTCTTTATTCCTTATCAGGCAAAGGGTCAGCTATTGTTATATTTGTCTCCTTGATATTGTTCCTTGGCAGTATTTTTGCTTCAAAAGGTGTTAAGTTTGATCTTAACCTTTTAAATCTTCAGTCAAAGACTGCTGAATCTGTAATATGGGAAAAGAATCTTCTTAATGATTCACAGTTGTCAAGCATGTATGGTGCCTTGATTGCCTACTCAAGAGAGGAAGTAAGAGAGAAAGCTATGAAACTTGAAAAACTTCCCACTGTATCCAGTGTCAGAAGTATAGAAGACCTCGTGCCTGTGGATCAGGATGCTAAAAGAGAAATTATTGATTCATGGAAAGAGTTTCTTCCAAAAGCGGAACCGATAGAAGTAATCCCTGAAAAATATGTGGATGTGGAGGATATTGACAAGACATTGTCTTCCATACGGTTTAAGATGGATGCAGAAAGCAGAGATGACTGGGGCAGCAAAGCACCGCTGCAGGATCAGATGGATGAGGCAAGACAACTTATCGGGGAGATAAGAACAGCTATCCAGTCAACAGATGAAGAAGAGCTTCAGCTTATCCTGCAAAACTATGACAGACGTTTTGTGGAAGATATTCAAGATACTTTCAGTATCCTTAAGGAAAATGTTTATAATCAGAGAAAAATGTATCTTGCTGATCTGCCTGATGAAATCCTTAAAAGATTTGTAGGGGCAGACGGTCTTTTACTGATCAGGGTGTTTCCCGATGGTCATATATGGGAACCCGAATTCCTTGGAAGATTTGTTGATGAACTCAGGACGGTTGACGAAGATGCAATAGGCGATCCTGTAACCCTTTACATTTTTACCAAGGCTTTTCGTGATTCATGCACTAAGGCAGCTGTTTTTGCAGTTGTTTTTATAATTTTGATTCTTGTTTTTACCTTCAGGAACCCTGTATATGCTTTTGTCGCAATGCTTCCTCTTTTTATAGGAACAGTATGGACACTTGGGATGATGGGTATTTTTAATATTGATTTTAATCTTGCAAATGTACTTTTCATTCCCCTTATTGTAGGTGCAGGGGTGGAGTACGGGATTATAATACTTCAGAGATGGAGACACAGAGGAGAATCTCAGGTGGCTCTTCCGTTCAGCACCGGAAGGGGAATAATACTTGCGGGGCTTACCACAACTGTAGCATTTGGCAGTCTTATCCTGTCTGACCATCAGGGAACTGCAAGTCTTGGGATGCTTGCAACATTTGGAAGCCTGTGTGTTATGTTGGCTGCTGTGGTGTTTCTGCCTAGCCTTCTTAAAACTTTGCTGTCTTTATCAAAAAAGGATACCCTAATGGCAAGGGTTTTTCGCTGGAAAAAATCGACTGAATTTTAATTAGAGAGGAGAATACCTGAAATGAAGTTTATTGTAAAAACTTTTTTATTTATAATTATTAACTGCTGTCTTTTGATTGCTCTGTGTTATGCAGGTACACCTGCTGAAGGGGTAAAAGCAATGATGGACGGGATAATTGAGATTCAGACGGAACCGGAGATGCAGTTGGAGGAGAACAGGGAAAGGAGGCTTAATGCAATAAAAGAGGTTATATCCAGAAGCATTGATTTTAATGCAAAGGCAAAGATTGCCCTTGGAGATTACTGGAAGGGGTTGAGCGATGAACAAAAGGAAGAGTTTATAGAAGTATTTAAATATCTTTTTCAGGATTCCTATTCAAGACTTGTTCTGAATTTCATAGGCAGAGAGGAGGTTGAATACAGAAAGGAAGATGTTCAAGACAGGTGTGCAAGGGTTTATACCGCTATTGTAAAAGCAAATGATGAGATAAAAGTTGATTACTCTTTAATACAAAATAATGGAAATTGGATTGTCGAGGATATAACTGTTGACGGCGTGAGTATTGCAGGAAATTATAACAGATCTTTTACCCGGGTCATAAGGGCTAAGTCTTTTGACGAGCTTCTTGAAAGAATGAAGCTTCAGAAAAAAGCAATAGAATAGCACCTGAATTGAGCGATTTTTAAGTTTTAAAGGCATTAATCAGAGGTTGCTTGTTCAGTTAATAAAAAAGCAACCAATTGCAGGGACATATAAGTTATACACTAAAACCTGTTTGCTTATTAATCCTTAAGCACTGAAACTTTTAATTTTAACTTATCTATAAACATTATGAGTAAAACAATGCAGTATGTGGCATTTTATGGAGTGTTTTTCCTTGTGCTGTATGGAATGCACTTTTTTGTTTTCTGGAGGCTCAACAGGTTTCTTGAATTTTCAAATCCAAGAAACTGGTTTGTTTTTTTTACAGTGGTTGCAGTGTCATTTCCGCTTACAAGTCTGCTTGAGAAGTTTTATCCAAATATTGTGTCAATGATCTGTTATGCTGTTGCATCTACTCTTCTTGGAGTGGTATTTGTAACAGCAAGTTTTATTGTCGCAGTTGATATTTTGGGATATATTGTCAAAGCGCCGCCAAAATATAAAGGGATTTTTGTAATATCCTGTTCTCTGCTTATTTGTTCTTACGGGCTTATAAATGCAATGTTTATAAAAACAAGGGATGTTAAGATACCCATGCCAGGCATTGAAGAGGGTTTAAGGATTGTGCAGTTATCGGATATCCATATTGGCACCATCCACAATTCAGGATTCCTTTCAAGGATCGTTGAGAAAACAAACAGTCTAAACCCTGACATGGTTTTAATCACAGGGGATATGTTTGACGGTATTGGTCCGGTAAGGGAAGAAACAGTCGCGCCATTAAAAGCTTTACAAGCAAAAACTTTTTTTGTAATGGGTAATCATGAAATGTATGACGGTTTTTTGAAAACAGAAAAAGTGCTTGGAGAAACAGGGGTTATCGTACTGAGAAATGAGGTTTTTGATTACAAGGGGGTGCAGATTATAGGAATTGATTTCCCTGACAGGGAAGGCGAAAAGGACAATCCTGTCATTCATTCTATACAGTTTGACAGAACAAAACCATCGATACTCATGTATCATTCACCAACAGGTCTGCAGGATGCTGCCAAGGCAGGTGTTAATTTACAGGTTTCAGGGCACACACACGGAGGCCAGATTTTCCCGTTCAGCATCCTCACAGGCCTTTTTTATAAAAAAATCAAAGGGTTATATGAGGTTGACGAAATGCTTCTCTATGTTTCACAAGGCACCGGAACATGGGGGCCTCCTATGAGAATAGGCTCGGTTAACGAAATTACGCTTATAAATATTGTCCCTGTGCAATAAAAAAGCCTTCAAATGTTTTTTTGAAGGCTTTTAAAAAATCCGGGAACGCCGAACTGCCACTTGGCAAAAAACTCTTTTATTTAAATTATTAGTCCATCTATGGGTTGTTTTAACCTAAGGGCTTTTTTATTATGATGATTGTTTTTGCTCATTATGACATTTTTTCGAGCGTCCCAGACGTTTTTTTTTAAAGGGATGGGAGAAGGTTATTATTGAATGTAATGGTTTGAGTTGTTGTTCATCCCTTAAATAAAAACCTAATTCCTTGTTTGTTGACCTTTCCTCCTATAGGAGTTTTTAAGAAGGTTAATTTCTCAATTCCTGCTCATTTTGTGTTGAGCTTTGCGCCTTCTCCCTTCCCTGTCTTTTAATATAGCCTTCAAAAATAAGTTTTCAATAGGTAAAATAAAAAAAATAAAAAATTTAATGGTGATAAGTTGAAAATAAAAATACAGTTGATAACATATTGTTTTTCTTGTTTATTTATGTTGCCTGCTTGCGCAAAACAGGATTTAATCAGACAAAACAGGGTTAATGAAACCTGTTTTGATTATGTCCTTGAGAAAGTTTTTTTAGAAAAAAATGATGTTTCAGTGTATTTTGATAATGACGGGTCTGACCTGCTCTTGTTGCCAATTGTAACAAATGCAATGCAACGTCCGACACAACTTCTAACCCTTGCAGACAATGTTTATGGCAGGTTTTCACGAAAAGATCGGAAAATATATGATGTTGTGAGCTTCTGCAGAGAGATTTACGGGTTCAATGAAGCTGATTTTTCTACCTTTGAATATGATATCCCTGATTTTCCTGTTCCGGAACTTGGCGAGCTTTACGCCGCTATGGTAAAAGCAGTTAATCTTTTTGAAAATGCTTTTAGACTTCTTTCTGTAGAAGATACGAAGCAGATAAAAAATAAATTGGTTCAGCTTCTATTTCAGGGCACATACAGGCAGGGAGTTTTGAGGCATGAGCAGGAATCGGATATAGAAAAAGCTTTCTATCTTGCTTCTCATATTAATCTGGAAAAAATGTGGGAAGCTTTTATGACAGTTGCTGCTGCTGTTGACAGCCTTGTAGAAAGACTGGAAAATGAGGATTTCTCCCTTCCTGAAAACAGCGTAGTAAACACCTCTTTAGGCAATGTTGTTATCGGCAGTATGGCTGATGACGTGTATCAGGGCAGTATGCCGTTAATCCTTATTTCACCTGGTGGCAACAATATATATCAATTTTCTGATCACTCCGGTTTTCATGTTATAATTGATGTTTCGGGAAACGATACCTATTTTTCATCGGATAGGAGTTTCCCTGGTTCAGGTATTTCAGGACTGGGTTTTCTTGTGGATATGCAAGGGGATGATTTTTACAGAGGGGAAAATTTTTCGTTCGGGGCAGGTTTGCTTGGGGCTGGTTTGGTGGCGGATATGGCTGGAAATGACAGATATGAGTCAAAAGTTTTTTCGCAGGGAGCTGCAGCTATGGGCATGGGAGTACTATTTGATAAGGATGGAGATGATACCTATGACAGTGTTCTCTATTCGCAGGGAATGGGATATGTAGGTGGGGCAGGTCTTCTTTTTGACCTTAAAGGAAATGATGTTTTCAGTTCAGGCGGAGTTATTCCGGATGACAGGGAAGAGCAGGGTGCTTTTCAGACATATTCTCAAGGATTTGGGCTTGGATCAAGGTCTTTTGCCTCAGGAGGAGTCGGCATACTTTTCTGCGGCAGCGGCGATAACTGTTTTAATGGAAGCTATTTCTGTCAGGGATCAAGTTACTGGAGAGCGCTTGGGCTTTTAATCTCAGGCACAGGAAATGACAGTTTCTATGCCCGAAGATATGCTCAAGGGGCCGGTATTCATTCCTCTGTAGGCGGAATTGTAAACTATGGAGGAAACAACAGATATTTTTCATGGGGTGTATCGCAGGGGTGTGGACATGATTATGGTGTGGGAATTCTTGTTGATAAGAACGGGAATGATGTTTATGAAGCTGACTGGCTTAGCCAGGGTGCCGGAATAAGCTGCGGACTTGGGATGCTTATTGATTGTGAAGGTGAAAATGTTTATAGTGAAAAGTCAACATGCAGAGGGTATGGTTCTTATGATGACAGAAGAGATTCTGCAAGTATCGGAATATTAATTGACAGGCATGGAAAAGAAAAAAAACTCTGGAGACAGGGGGAACTGGGAGCGGGGATTCATGGATGTATGAAGCATCCTTGTGTTTGGAGCGAGCCTTCAAGGAGATATTTGTACAGAAAGCCTGATAAAGAAAATTTAGGAAACTTGAAAAAGAGACGTGTTCAGGATGCTCCTCTCCCGGAGCTTGAAAAGCCGCTCTATCTGGAAGATTCCTGGGAAAGGGCATCTGCTGTGCTTTCCTCAAGAGGGGCAGAGATTTTGCCGTATCTTGTTCCATATTTTGGCATTAAGGACGTGAGTGTAGCCAGAACGGTTGAAGAGACAATAATAAAACTTGCAAAAACAGATTATAATGGTGTAAAAGAATTTCTTGTGGCAAGTGAAAGGACTTCCGAAGAGATAATCCCTGTCCTGTATGCGCTTGGTGATAAAAGATGCCGGGAGGCAAAAGACATTTTCCCTATTTTTCTTGAAACAGAGAACATGTCAGTAAAGGCGGTCGCCCTGAGAGGTATCTACAGACATGGCAAGAGTATTTCTCCTGATGCTTATAAGGCTTTTGCAGAAAGTCAAAACAGTACTGTAAGAAGATATTTTGCCCTTGCACTTGGAACCTCAGATGATGAAGAAGCTGTTAAAATTCTTGTGAACCTGCTTTCAGATGCCAATTTTCAGGTACGTTATGCAGCTTACAGAACCCTGAAAGAAAAGGGTTCAGCAATTGCTGGATATTTAAAAATGGATATGAAAAAATATAGTATGTTTGTGCCTTGGTATTTGATGGCGGAGGATTTACTTAAACAATAAAGAGCAGGGGAGCAAAATGGATCAGAGGAATAATTTGAGGGTTATAAAGTTTAGCCTGATATTAAAGGTGATAATTGTTGTGTGGTCTTTTTATTCAGCTGTAATGGCTGAAAGCACAAGCATGAGCCTGTTTTATCTAGTGTTTGCAATAATATTTGCAGGGCTTTTTATTTTTCAGTTAAATTATTACAGAGAAAAAACAAGGGTTAAAGAGTCCAAGAAAACAGACAAAAAGGAAGAAGATAAGGGGGAAGAGAAAAATCATGACAATAAAAGAGACGATAGGGGTGATGATAAGGAAGAATAGTCAGCAGCTATATTTTTAGCGGATGTGGTTGTTGAAAAAAGTATTTATTGGGCTTATTTAGTGTGTGGATGAACGGACATGACAAAGCACAGCAGCTTGTTTGCCCTTCTATATACTTAATTTTTTCCCGATAGTTTGCTTTTCACCGTTTGCTGCTAGCTAACTTAAGGTGTTTTTATGACAAAAATTATATTGCTTGTAACAGGAGGAGCCATTGGGACTCTTGCCCGATATGGACTTTCAGGACTGACTCACAGACATTTTGACGGGAATTTCCCTTTTGGCACACTTGCAGTGAATCTGACAGGCTCGCTGTTTATTGGAATAATCTGGGGTCTTTTTGAAGCCGAAAACATTCCCTCACATATAAGAACATTTATATTTATAGGAATATTTGGCGGTTTTACTACTTTCTCTACATACGCACTGGAGACTCTAAACCTGCTAAGAGATGGAGAAATAAAAGTGGCTTTAATAAACCTGCTTGCAAACAACATACTTGGGCTTGTGCTTGTATTTTTCGGGTTTGTTGCTGCAAGAGAATTTATAAATATTATAGGTTAGGTTAAAGATGAAACTTCCTGAAGACGGGCAACTGCTGAGAATTTTTATCGGAGAGAGCGATGTATTAAATGGAAAACCGCTTTATGAACAGATTGTATTAAAAGCAAGAGAGCTCAATCTTGCAGGCGCTACTGTTTTGAGAGGGATAATGGGTTTCGGGGCGGACAGTCGTCTTCATACGGCAAAAATCCTGCGCCTGTCAGAGGACCTCCCTGTTGTTATTGAAATTGTTGATACTGTTGAAAAAATTGAAACACTCCTTCCTTTTCTGGATGAGACTGTAGAAGAGGGGCTTATCACTCTTGAAAGGGTGAGGGTTATAAAATACAGGCACAGCAACAGTGACAAATAAATACTTCTACTTTTTTAAATATTTCCTTACAAGCTTCTGTCTTATCTCTTTAGCCTCCTGAATGCCTGTCCATGAGACAGCAGCAAAATAGAAGACTGTAGCAGCTATGATTGAGATAAGCAGACTTGCAATCTGCGTGGCGGTTGAACTTCCCATTAGATCAATTCCTGTTGAATTTAACCAGAAAGCCCCATAGCATGTAAAAAGAGATATGGGTATTATTTTCAACAGACAAACAATGATATATTTTATATTATATCCGTTAAGTGTTCTGTAAAGAAGGAAAGATAGAAACAGAAAATTTGCCATGATGCTCAGTGATGTTGAGAGAGCAATAGCCCTGTGCTGATATGTGTCAATTGTTGCAAGTATTACAAGGATATTCAATATTATTGTAAGAAAAGAGCCAATTACAGGATACTTTGTTTTTTTTATTGCATAAAACACAGGAACTATAATTTTGAGCCCCGCATAAGCACATAACCCCACAGCATAGAGAACAAGAACATCTGCCGTCTGTAGAGTATCAAAAGAAGTAAAGCTGCCCCTTTCAAATATCACTCCAACAATTGGTTTTGAAAGAAATATAAGACCAAATGTTGCAGGTATAGTGAAAAGCAGTGAAAGCACGGTGGATGAAATATAAGCATTCTTTAACTCAGGGATATTGCCTTCAGATGCTTTTCTTGCAACAACAGGCAGTGTAGCAATGGAAAGAGAGACCCCTATCAGGCCTATTGGAAACATGAGAAGTCTGAATGCATAATTGAGCCATGAGAGGCTTCCTTCTGCGCAGGATGAAGCAAAAAAAGTATTAATAAAAAGATTTATCTGGGTTGCAGAAAGACCAATTACTGCCGGAATCATCAAGATAAATATCCTGCGCAAACCCTCATCCCGGAAATTAAGCTGTGGCTTAAACCTGAACCCGGTTCTCTTAAGGGAAGGCGCCTGTATGAGGAGTTGCAGAACTCCCCCTATTAAAACTCCGTAGGACATTCCTACTATCGGATGAAAGCCCACCCGTGGCACCATAAAAGCAAACAGAACACCGGTTACAATGGAGCCGAGATTAAAAAAACAGGATGCAAGTGACGGAATAAAGAAGATTCCCTTTGAATTGAGTATCCCCATTGCAAGAGCTGAAAGAGAGACAAGCAGAAGAAAAGGAAACATTGTTGCTGTCATAAGGACTGTAAGATCATGTTTGCCGGCAACAAGTGAGAAATCAGGCGCTATCAGGGAAACAATTTGTGATGAATAAAAAGCCCCGATGATAACAATTATGCCGACAAAAAGAATTATAACCGTTATCACATTGTTTGCAAGTCTCCATGTCTCTTCTTTCCCCTTTTTTGTGTCATAATCAGTAAACACAGCTACAAATGCTGCGCTTAAGGCACCTTCGGCGAAAAGGTCTCTGAGCAGATTTGGTATTCTGAAGGCAACAACAAAGGCATCATAGGCAAACCCTGCTCCAAACATTCCTGCAAAGACCTGTTCCCTCACAAGCCCAAGTATTCTGCTCATGCCAACAGCAAAGCTCACCATAAAAGCTGAACGTGCTATTTTTCCTGTCTGAGAATCAGAACTATCCATGATTTTTTTTAAACCATTATTGATTGAATCAGTATTTTCTGTTTTTACAGAAGTCAGAGTTCTGTCTCCTGATAACCTGCTGTTGATACCTGTTCCTTTCGAGCAGGATCACAAAGGCAGCTCTGATTGCCTACTGCTTTTTTCTACGGGCTGACTTCTCATATACTTTTTTAAATATTTTGCGGTTAAAGAATTTTTCTGAAAGTCTGATATCAAATGTTCAGGTGCACCCTGGGCAACTATATTGCCACCGTGTTCTCCGGCACCCGGGCCAAGATCAATTATATGGTCAGCCTGACCTATCACTTCCATGTTATGTTCAATTATTACAACCGTGCTTGCTGAGTCAACAAGGCTGTGAATAACCTTCATCAGTTTTGAAATGTCTGCGATATGGAGTCCTGTTGTCGGTTCGTCAAGGATATATAGTGCGCTGCAGTTGCTGCTGAGTTCTGATGCAATTTTTATTCTCTGCGCCTCTCCGCCTGACAGTGTATGGCTTGGCTGCCCCAGTGTCAGATAACCAAGCCCTATTGTCTGCAATGTTTTTAAGGGTCTCTTCACAAGGGGAATATCCTTGAAGAACAGATATGCCTCATCAACAGTCATTGACAGAACCTGAGCTATAGTAACACCCCTGTAGGTAATCTTCAATGTATCCTCATTAAATCTTGTTCCAAGGCATGTTTCGCAGTCAACATACATGTCAGGGAGAAAACTCATGGATGCTTTAATTTTTCCCTGCCCAGAACAGGTTCCACATCTGCCCCCTTTGATATTGAATGAAAATCTTGAGGGCTGGTGTCCAAGCATTCTTGCCTCAGGAGTTAATGAAAAGAGTTTTCTTATCTCACTGTAAAAGCCTATATATGTTGCAGGGGTCGAGCGCGGAGTTTTGCCTATTGGTGTCTGGTCAACCTCAACAATACGGCTGATATGATCAGCCCCTTCAATTGCACTGTGTGTTCCGGGATTGCCCTTGAAAACCCCGAGTTTTTTTCTCAGCCCCTTATATAGGATTTCACGCACAAGTGTGGTTTTGCCGGATCCGGAAACCCCCGTAACAACAGTTAATCTGTGAAGAGGAAAAACAGGGCTTATGTTTTTCAGGTTGTTTTCAGAAGCATCTCTTATCCTGATAAATTTATCCTGTTTCAATCGTTTGACAGAACTGTAATTTACTGCTGTTCTTCCTGAGAGAAATGATCCGGTTATTGATTTACTGTTTTCCCTTATCTTTTCAGGTGATCCGCAGGCAATAACATTGCCGCCGTTGACTCCGCCCCCGGGTCCAAGGTCGATCACAAAGGCAGCCTTATTTATGATATCAATATCGTGTTCCACTACAATCACGGTGCTGCCTTTGTCTTTGAGTTCTTTAAGAATGCCAAGTAGATTTCTGCTGTCATGGGGATGAAGCCCAATTGTTGGTTCATCAAGCACATAAACAACACCCCGGAGATTTGTTCCTGCCTGAGCTGCTATGCGTATTCTCTGCAGTTCTCCCCCTGATAAGGTATCAGCGCTTCTGTCAAGACTCAGGTATGAAAGTCCTGACTTTATTAAAAACCCGAGTCTGGGTAGTAATTCTGCAACAATAGGCTCTGCTACTTTTTTGTCATTTTCAGAAAAGCATAAGGAGTTTAAAAAGTCAATAGCTTTGTCAGGAGTCATTGATGCAACATCGCAGATATTTTTGCCGTGAAGAAAAAACGAACGGGCGGAGACATTAAGCCTTGTGCCACTGCATTCAGGGCATAGTATGTCAGTTTCGTTCTTTTCGTGATAATCGTCAAATATGTATCCATTGCCTTTACAGGTTTTACATTCACCTATAGGGCTGTTGAAAGAGAAGAGCCTCGGGTCTGCATCTTCAAGGCTTGTCCTGCATTCAGGGCAGTAGGATTTTAGGCTGTAAAAAGTCTCAGTCCTGCCATTGCATACAACTATAATCTCCCCGGAGCCAAGATGAAGAGCTTTTCCGACTTCTTCCCTGATAGAGGGCAATGCGGTTTTTTTTATCATCATCTCAGCTGTAATAATTTCTATATTATGTTCATGATAGCGCTTAACTGCAAAGATATCTCTAATGTTGACAACCTGTCCGTCAATTCTCAGTTTTTGATAACCTGCCTGTCTTGCCCTGTTGATAACTGTTTTGTGGAACCCCTTTCTTGCCCTTATCTGCGGTGCAAGAATTTCAATATTTCTATTGTTGAACTTTTTCCTAATGTCTTCAGCAATTTCTGAGACAGTTTGTGAAGCCATAGGTTTTCCGCAGGATGGGCAGTGTTTTTCAGCAAGTTTTGCAAAGAGCAGTCTGAGATAGTGGTAAATTTCAGTGATAGTTGCAACAGTTGATTTTTTTCCGCCTCTTGAGAGAAGCTGTTCAATGGCAACAGCAGGGGGAATTCCGCGTATTAAGTCAACATCAGGTCTTTTATACTGATGAACGTATTGCCTCACATAAGGGGAGATGGTTTCAAGAAAGCGGCGCTGGCTTTCAGAGTAAATTATGTCAAATGCAAGGGTGGATTTTCCGGAACCGCTTATGCCGGTTATAACGCAGAACTTCTCTCTTGGAATTTCAATGGAGATGTTTTTAAGGTTATGCTCTCTTGCTCCCTTGATTTCAATGGATCCCCCGCCATCTTTTAACTTTTGGTTCTCTTTTGCAGCAGCCTTTTTACTGTTTGGTTTTTTTCCTGTACGCAGATATTTTTTCAGAAACATTCCTGTATGAGACTTTCGGTTTTTCATTATCTCATCAGGTGAGCCTGTTGCAACTATTCTTCCTCCCTGTTCTCCGCCTTCAGGACCCAGGTCTATTATGAAGTCGGAGCATTTAATCACATCCATATTGTGCTCAACACAAATTATTGAATGCCCCCTCTCAATAAGAAAGTCAAATGTTGCGAGCAGTTTATTAATGTCCTGAAAATGAAGCCCTGTTGTCGGCTCGTCAAAAAGGAAAAGAGTCCTGCCGTCAAAACCCTGTCTTATCAAGGAGGCAATTTTTAAACGCTGCGCCTCTCCGCCTGAGAGTGTTGTGGATGGTTGTCCAAGTCTTATATATCCAAGACCAACCATCCCAAGTATCATAAGAGAAGACGCTATTTTCTGCATGCCGGAAAAGAAAACCAAAGCCTCAGAAACAGTCATCTGAAGCACATCAAAGATGGATCTGCTGTTATAGGATACTGAAAGCACATCATCGCTGAATCTGGTTCCGCGGCAGTAGGCACACTCAACATAAACATCGGCAAGAAACTGCATCTCTATTTTATTGAATCCCTCTCCTGCACAATGACTGCATCTGCCCGTTCCGCTGTTGAAAGAGAAGCTTCCAGCGGTAAATCCGAGATTTTCTGCTCTATCTGTAGAAGCAAAAAGAGCTCTTATATGGTCAAATATTTTCATGTATGTGGCAGGAGTTGAACGCGGTGTTTTGCCTGCAGGAGACTGATCCATCAGCACAACCCTTTCAGGGGCAGGGTTGCCTTGAAATGTACAGTTATGCCCAGGAACTGTTTCATCCAGGAG
>CAZMHH010000086.1:0-16046 GCA_964566035.1 uncultured Thermodesulfobacteriota bacterium | reverse complement strand
ATTCTGTTTTATTTAAAATTCAAGTTATATATACAATGGGATTGAAAAATATGCTAATATCCAAATATAGAATTCCAAAATTTCTCATAATAAAAGTTCATAAGGAGCATCATGTTATGAAACAGAAAAAAAATAAAAAAAACCGGGAACAAATAGCACAACAATACCATGATCAGATAGTTTTCGATTTAAAAAGAGCCTTCTTGCAGTTTATTACCCTTGTTGCCATAAACCAGGGTTCAAAGTATGCCTATGAAATTAAATCAGATATCCTGAGATATACTCAAGGTGGTTTTGATGTTGATAAAAACAATCTGTATAAAAAACTCAGAACCCTGGAAAAGGACGGAATACTTAACAGTCGCCCCGGACCGTCTGAAAGAGGCGCACAAAGAAAGTATTACGATGTAACCCCTCTTGGAAAGGAACTTTTAAGCAGCACTTGTGATTTTCTCTTTCCCCTTATGAAGTCACTTCGTGATAATATTGCTAAATAGTTTAACAACAAAGAAGAACTGTTCTGCTGCAGTAAACAGTAATTTTAAAGCCCAAATATCAGGGGTTAGCAGGGAAAAATACATACACTAATCGCTATGGTTCCTATCAATGACTGTTTTATTCCGAGAGAAGTTCCTTTAGTTTGTCCCTGAAAGAAGGCAGTACCTTTTTCCAGTCCCCTACAACCCCAAAGTCGGCATAGTTGAAAATACTTGCCTCAGGGTCTTTATTTATGGCTATAATGCTCTTGGACTGAGAGCAGCCGCTCAAATGCTGGATAGAACCAGAGAGTGCTATGGCTATATAAATATCAGGGTTAACAATTTTTCCGGTAATGCCCACCTGCATATTGGAGGCTATCCAGCGATTGTCGCAAGGGGGCCTTGAAGCGCCAACTGCGCCTTTTAATATTGATGCAAGCTCCCGTAGTTGGGCAAACCCTTCAGCGCTGCCTATTCCTCTGCCTCCGCTGACTATTATTGAAGCATCTTCAAGTCTTATCCCTTCTTCTTCTTCCTTCAGTCTTTTCACCAGTCTGGTTCTTACCTTGGAGGGATCCAGGTCCGCATCAATTTTAATAATATCTCCCTGTTTTGAGGGATCGGGATCTTTAGGGGACATGACCTTGTCTCTCACAGTGGCGATTTGTGGAAAGGCATCACAGGTAAAGGTTGCCTGGGCATTCCCTCCGTAGATATTTTTGGTTCTCAGCAGCAGCTTTGTGTCGGGGTCAATGGCAAGGGCGACACAATCCAGAGTTGAAGTTGTATCCAGTCTGAAGGCAAGCATTGGAGCCAGGTCGCGTCCCACAGAGGTCTGTCCTAAAATGAGTATTTGGGGCATTGCCTGCTTTGCTGCTTTTTCCATTACACACATATAGGTATCCGTCTGGTAATCTTTAAGCAGTGGATCATCAACAACATAGACTTTATCTGCTCCCAGTGCAACAGCTTCTTGTGCGAGACTTTCAACCTCGCTTCCTATAAGCACTGCGGATAATTCCTGTCCAAGGTCATCGGCCAGTTTTCTGCCGCAGCCCAGGACCTGCTTTGAAATTGAAGGCAATCTGCCTTCAATAATTTCACAATACGTCATAATGCCTTTATATTCAGTCATAACCTTTACCTTTTCCTGATTAGCACAAATTTACTCTGTTTTTAGACTCTTACTCATTCATTTAAGTTACAGTAACCGGGCCTCCCTCAATTTAAGGGCGAGGCTTGTTCCTGCCTCTTCCGGTGTTTCTGTTTCGATAAACTGGCACTGTGTCGTTCTGCCCGGGGGCGCAGATAAAGTGACCAGATTTAATTTCTTCATGGGGGATAGGTCAATTCCAAGTGCCTGCCTATTGTGAACCGTAATCGGTATCTTCTGTGCTGCCATAACATTCTTTAAAGGTGGATATCTTAACTCACCGATTTCGCTGCTGGCGGTAACCAAAGCGGGTGTTTGTGTCTCAACCACTTCAATTCCGTCTGATACCACCCGTTCAACGACAGCTTTGCCATCGCTTATATCTATTTTACATGCAGCGGTTATGCATGGAATCGTTAAAATTTCAGCAATACCTGAACCAACCTGCCCTGCATCCGTATCTGATGCCTGCCTGCCGCATAGTATTAGATCGTATTCACCGGCTTGCCTAATGGCAGTGGCTAAAATTTGAGAGGTTGCATAACTGTCAAGCTTTTCAAAATCATTGTCTTCAAGCAGGATCAGTTCATCTGCCCCTACGGCTAAAGATCTTCGTAATACCTGTTTGGCAAGGTTGCGTCCAGCACTGATTACTGTTATCCTCGCTCCCTGGGCATCCTTTAGCTTTAGCGCAGCTTCCAGAGCATTTTCATCAAAGGGACTTAATACCGGGGGGGTGCCCTGCGGCATTATAACCCGCTTTGCTTCGCTGTCAACCTTAACTCCTGTGGAAGATGCCGATGGGTCTGGCACCTGTTTCATACAAACAATTATTCTCATTCTGCTTAACTCCGTTTATTTTATCCTTTTTAGTTATCACGCATTTTGCCTGCGAGCTGTTTGCAAGTCGTTTAAGTAATAAAGAAGACCTTATGACTTTTCAGCTCCCCAGAAATAGTTGCCGCTTCCCACTTTGTTGGGGTCCAGCTTTTCCTTGAGTTTGCGCTGCCAATGGTATTCCGGTGATTTTGACAGTTTATTAGCGCGTATCCCCACATCGGCATGGGTGTTTCGTGCCAGTCCCAGCAGCATTCCACCGGGGGGTCTGTTGTTTGCAACTTTTATTCTGTCCCCTTCGTCTGAAACTTCGATTGCCGCTTTTACTGAATCAGGATCATAGGGGTCATAGAAGACAAAGTCCTCCCATCCTGTAACACCTCCGCCTCCCTGTCCTCCGACAGGTCCCATTGCCTGATCGCCTGCATCTGCGATTCTGCCTGCGTATTTCTTCAATAATTGCTTACCTGCTTCTATTTCTCCCGAGGCCCAAACATCCGGAGAGGCAACTGAGTTATACGTATCAATAAAGCCTCCGGTAGCGGTAAAATTGAGACTCTTGAAACAGAGCTTCAGCATATATAAAAGGACATACCTCTGCATGTCCGGTTCATTGACTATAGCAATGTTCCATCCCCCGGTTTCAAGGAGTATTTGCTCCAGCACCTTCTGCTGATACTCAAGATCTCTTGGTGTCATTCCGACCATTATAAGCTGGAAGTTGCGCCGCATCTCTTCATTAAGCTTTTGAATTTCAGGCATTTCCAACAGTTCCTCAAGGTCGCAAAGTTGCTTGGCTGGATCGGTGACTATCTTCAGAAAAGCTGCCTGAAGTTCATCCCCCCACATAACAAACTGTCTGTGAGCAATATATCCTATTTCCGAGTCATAGATTCTGTAAATAGCATCAGCAAAGGCCTGCCAGCTTGGAAAAGCAGGAAATGCAGCTTTAAAATGGTTTTCTGGAAGCGGAGATTTATAGGCAGGTACTGTACCTTCAACGGGCATTACAGGGGAACCCGGCCAATTAACAAGCCTTATTGCAATTTTGGTTACAACACCCCATCCTCCAGCTCCTCCCAATGCGCCTCTAATAACACCTTGGGTGCTGGGTCCAGGTCCTTCTGCACAGAACCAACCCAGATCAGATCCCAAAGAACCTGTTCTGAGAATGTCACCGGTTGGCATAACCCATTCTATGGACAATATACTGTCCTGGGGAGAGGCAAAATAGATACAATCCGGTCCTCCTCCCTGAAAACAGCAGGCATTGGCAAGCACTGAGGTGCCGGCACCGGCGCCACTTATATGATTGTTCAATCCCACCTTCATGGCTTCAGCCTGTAGCTGTGCAGCTACCACGTAAGGCTCAACCACGGCAAGCATATTCTGTTCGTCTATTTCCAGTATTTTATCCATTCTTCTCAAATCAAGCAAAATCTGGCCCTCGGACGGGGATGCTGCCCATGGACCCCAGCCAGTACTGAATACATGAAACTTTAATTTATGGTTGTTACAGGCTTTAACTATAGCCTGAACTTCTTCTGTACTCCCCGGCATAAGCACTGCATCAGCCCTGTCAAAAAACTTACTTCCGCCGGTAACATCGGGTACTACCTCTGCCATCCATTGATAAGCATAGGAATCCAGTGTCGCTGGTTCCTCTGTGATATTGTCCTGTCCTACAATGTTTTCCAATTCTTCATATATGTCTCTTGATAGTGCCATATTAAACTTCCTCCTGCGACATTGCTTCTCTGACAAGGTCTAAAATATCATAGACTTTCATCTTTTCACCCCTATCATTTACCGCGTCAATAAAATTCCTCTCACAATGGGGACAGGCGCTCACTATCGCTTCAGCGCTTGTTGCCATTGCCTCTTCAATCCTCTCTCCGGCAGTCCACGAAGAAAACTCTGGATATCTCTCCCTTACTCCTGCGCCGGCGCCGCAGCACCAAGCATATTCTCTGTTTCTTTCCATCTCAATAAGCCGGATACCGGGAATGCTTTTGAGTATATTTCTCGGAGGGTCATAAACACCAAATTCACCGTTATATCTCGGTTTTCTGGGCTCATAGACCAGGACTTGGCCACGGATTTTCTTCTGTTCACCCTTCCATGGAATATAGGGTTCTCCCCGTCTTCCAAGATGACATGGGTCATGATAGGTGACAGTCATGGGAACGGTTTTTGTGAATTTTATCTTTCCCTCCCTGATTAGCCTGTCCAGAAATTCTGTAATATGAAGCACCTCAAATCCGAATTCCATCTCCTCAGGATAGAGACGCTTGAATGCATGGTAGCCGTCTGCACATGCTGTGACCACGGTTTTTACACCTGCTGTTTTCCATGCGTCAATATTGTTCTCAGCATACTTGATAAATTCTCCGCGATAGCCCATATCACAAAGCCTGCCTCCGCAGCAGTTCTCATCACGTCCCATAATCCCAAAATCTATGCCGGCATTTTTGAGCAGGCTTACCACTGTCCGGGGTATTTTCCACAGTTCCTGATCAAAACTGAGTCTGCACCCCACGTGGAACACAACGTCTGCCTTCTCCTGGGTCAAATCCTTCACATTCAGACCATCAGCCCATTTTGCCCGGTCTGCCTTGGGTTCCATCATCATGTTATCCTCTTTGCGAAGATGATCCAAAAGTGGAATATCCTGAAACGGAAAACAGCCGTAGTCTATCAGTCTGAACCGCAATTGACGCATCACCTCTACAGGTTCCAAATCATACCGGCAGATCTTGCAGGCAACGTCACAGCACCCGTCCATCATGCATTTGAAAACAATGTCCACCAACCCTTCATCTGTATAACTGCTCCTTTCCTCGAGAAGTGACAGGGAGACGCATAATCTTCCGCTTGCCGAGTAACTCTGGAACTTGTTGTATTCAATACTGGGACAGCCCTTTGCAAATCTCCAGCTCTTCACATGAGCTAAAGGAATCCATTTACAATAAGAACATCTGCCGCATCTTGTCGCGATAGCTCTATAGTCTTCAAGCGCCACTTTATACTTCCTCCTTTATTTTGTTTCTGGCTGAAAACAAAGCTTGCCAGGGTTTAATACATTATTTGGATCAAAGATTTTTTTCAGGTTTCTTGACAGCTTAGTATGCTCAGGATTTCTGCTGTATGCCAGGTCCGCCCAAATTCCGTAAGGCCGGGAAAAGAACGCTCCCTGCTTGAAGAGTTCTTCACTTGCGCTGGTAAAGAGCTCTTTCACCTTGATAGTTTCTTCACCGTTATCCGGGTCAAATGGCAGATTAAATTCTATATGGCAGCTTGTGCCCATATGAGTTGGCTGAATATAAACGCCTATATCCGGTAGCGGATACCTGAACTTTTCTGCCAATGAATACATTTTTGCTGTAAACTCCGGAGCACGGTTAAGTGTGGTTAAAAAGAAGATGTCCAGACAGTTGTCCTTGCAGCGCAGTTTCCAATAAGGTTCATTTGACGGATTGAGAATGACTTTCTGTACCTGCTCATCTGTTGCTCCCGGTATCGCAGACTCTATAGGTACTCCGAATTGATTAGCTGTATCGCGAATATCTTTTTCCAGAAACTCAATCTTTTCCTCATGCATTATGTCGCGTCCGGCAATCCCAAGTATTAGCACCCATGGGGGAAACCCCTGTCTAAGGTTCATGACCTGTTCTGCTCCTTCTCCAAGAATGGACGCTAAATTGGAACTGTTCAAAAACAGCAACTCATCATGAAAACGCATCCTTAACAGTTTATAGGCAAACCCGATAAGGTCATCAAGCCTTTCAGAAGGTGAAAGGAAAAAACGGCGAACCTTAGGCATTACTTCACATCTCAGAGATGCCCAGGTTACAATTCCCATAGTTCCCTGTGCTGCTGATATCAGTTTGTGGTAATTGAATTGTCCTGGACCATATTGATAAAGTGCTGTGTCCTGTGTTTTTTTCCGTTTTTCAAGCAGTTCTTCCAATGGAATTAGTTTTGCTTCCTGACGGGCAGAGGTGCTGACGTTAGCACCGGCTAGCTCGCCTGTCCTGAACATATCTCCGTTGCCCATGACCGTTTCAAGACATCGAAGAGGTTCGCTCAGTGACCAGGAATACCGGGGGTTCGTTATAGGTTCCCTTTCAAGCACGCTGCCCAGTACAGATTTTGATGAGCGGGGCATAAGCGGCATGGAAAGTCTCAATCCCTGCTTTTCAAGTTCAGGCTGGAGTTTACTGAATGTTACACCTGGTTCAATTATAGCCACCCTGTTTCTCCTGTCCATCATAATGATCCTGTTCATCATGCTCAGGTCAACAATAACAGCCCCTTCTGAGTCTGGTACAGTATCGCCACGGAAGTGCGGTGCGCCGGAGCTTACCGGTACAAGCTGTGTTTTAGTCTGGTTAGCCCACTTGACTATATCCTGCACATTATCTGATGTCTTAGGCCTTACCACTATCAGCGGCTTGCCTGGCAAAATGAAACTTTTGTCTTTTGTGTAAACATCCAATATTGCCGGATCACTTATCGCATTTTCCGCACCAACTATCTTTATTAACGTATCTATTTTTTCTGTCATCTATACCTCACTTCATTGCTCTGAAATATTTATAGTTCTTAATGGTTGATTAGCAAAGATAAAAAAATACCAACAGTGCTACTGTCCGGGGTCAATGTAAACTGCCATGAATTTAATTGACAAAATATGAACCTGTTAAATAAGGGGCATCTGAAATATCTGCCACATTATTTTCCATGAATCTTTTTATTGAATGTAGTCTTTAAGACTACTTCAAAGATAATACATAAATTAACAAAACTTGTCAAGAACATTTTTTAAATTTCCTGTTTTTTATTAGGATCTGCTTAGCAAAATTAAATCAGTTTGAAAAAGGTATTATTTTTTTTCAAAGCATATTTGATAATGTTACATGTTTAAGGGTACATATCAGGAAAAAGCAGAAAAAATTTTTTTTTCTTGACAAATAAAAAGACATTCCATATACTGTAATCCATAAGACTAATACCAAAGAATTAACTCTTTTTACTGGAAACTTTTAAATGAAAACCAACCTTTTTCATCCCTTATCATCTGATGCTTTTGTCATAAACAGTTCCACAAACCAGTATTTCCGTTTTGAAACACCTGCATGGGATCATGACAAGTGTATTAAATGCGGTACATGTTATCTCCTGTGTCCTGATTCTGCAGTGTTGCAGGATGAACAGGGCAATTTATTTGCAGATGAAGAGTTATGCAAGGGTTGCGGACTTTGCGCTTATCAGTGCTGGACAGGCTGTATATCAATGGAGGTGTCTTCCCAGAGACCCCCCTGGCTTTTGAAGTAGATATTCATTTTAATATTATTGATTTTTGGAGATAAAAACAAGGTGGATAAATTTTCTGTATATGTTCCAAACATTCTCCCTCGTGAAGAGGGATTTGTGGCGGGCAGGAGTTCGTGTAAGGGGTGCGGGAAAGCACTTTCTTTAAGACTTGTTTCAAAGGCTATTGGAGGCGGTAAGGATATTTTTTCACGTTCAGAATATGAACTGTTCTGCGTCGAAAATTCATTCCGTGGTATTGAAAATACAGCAGAACCTGTACCAACTCCTGTAAATGCAACAAATCTTGCCACCCCCCCGCTTATAGTTTTAGACAGAAGTATTCTTATGGAAGATTTTCTCGTTATTGACCGGATAATAAATTCAAGAGAAAAATCGTTATTTATCTGTTTAGACAATGAAAAGTATATGAATGAGCTGATAAAAAAAGCAGGTCCCAAGCCTTTTATTTTGAAAGAAAATGAATATCCGTTATCAGAACAGGAACTAAGCCGCCAGATAATAGAGAAGATACTGCCGCCCTCAATTCTGGATATGGGGCTTTCCTATTTTGCCACAGCCTGTCCGTCTTTCCCCTTTGATTTAATGGAAAAGACTAAGAAGGCTGTAAGTGCTAAAGGCAGTTCTTTTCTTCTTATTCTGACACCCTGTCCCACAGGCTGGATGTTTAACTCGAAACACAGCCTTAAACTGGGGTTTATGGCTGTGAAGACAGGATATTTCCCTCTTTTTGAGATAATTGAGGGCAAAACCCAGATAAACAGATTAACAGAAAAAAGATCAGGTGTAGAAGCTTTTACCGGTTTACAGAAAAGATTTTTCACCTTTGGTCCGAAATATATCGGTGCCATGCAGAAATCGGCAGATGAGCTTAAAGCCATACTTGAATCAAGAGAGAGGCAAGAGTAAAAAAATGCAAAAACAGCAGACTGAAGAGGATAGAAATTCACTTATAACAGTTATGCAGAAAGCACAGCAGAGCCATGGGTATTTATCAGAAGATTTAATGAAACAGATAAGCTCAAGCCATGGTGTTGCATTGAGCAGAGTCTATTCAATAGCCACTTTTTATAAATCCTTTAACCTTGATCCGCCGGGCAAAAACAGCCTTATGGTATGTCTTGGCACAGCATGTCATGTTAAAAACAGCGGAAGCATTGCTGAATCCATTTCAAGGCATCTTGGTCTGGATACCTCAGAGGGGACAACACCTGACAAGCGGTTTTCGTTAAAGAAGGTCAGATGTCTCGGCTGCTGCAGCATCGCCCCTGTTATTAAGATAAATGAGAAGATAGAGGGGAATGTATCCCAGAAAAAAGCATTGGATATTTTAAAGGGACTTGAAAGCGAGAAATGACAGAAAAGAAAAGCATATTAAATGAACTTAAGACAAAAGGAAAAGCCGCTCTTTTTCCTGAGGGCATAAGAATAATGGTTGGATATGCCTCATGCGGAGTGGCGGCAGGAGCAGACAGTGTGTTTGAGGTTTTCAGCTCCAAATTAAACCAAATTGGAATCCCAGTTGTTTTAAAGAAGACCGGCTGTATTGGCATGTGTTATGCTGAGCCTCTGGTTGATATTGCAATAGCCGGCAAAGGCAGGTTTCTTTATCAGAAGGTTACACCGGAGCAGGTGGATTTATTTGTGGGAATGCTTAAGAATGGCAGATTTCCCGAGGACGCTGTTGCAAAACTGCCGGTTGAAGGAAGAACAACACCAGATGGTTTTTCAGATATTGCAAATCTGTATGAGACTGATTTTTATAGAAAACAGGAAAGAAAGGCGTTGAGAAACTGTGGCAATATATCTCCTGAGGATATAGAAGAATACGTGTCAACCGGAGGTTACTGCTCCCTTCAGAAGATATTGCTTAAAAAACTGCCTGAAGAGGTCATAAAAGAAGTAGAACTTTCAGGGCTGAGGGGAAGAGGCGGAGCAGGATATCCCACAGGCCTTAAATGGAGAACCTGTTTTGAGCAGAAATCAGAGGGCAAGTATATCATCTGCAATGCTGATGAAGGGGATCCGGGGGCTTATATGGACAGAAGTATCCTTGAGTCTGACCCGCACAGTGTGATAGAGGGGATGATAATAGCGGCATATTCAATTAACGCAGACAGAGGTATAATATATGTTAGAGATGAATACCCTCTTGCAATTGAAAGGCTTAACATAGCAATAAAGCAGGCTCGTCAGAACGGCTTATTAGGTGATAATATATTGAATTCAGGATTTTGTTTTGACATAAGTATCAGTACAGGAGCCGGTGCTTTTGTGTGTGGAGAGGAGACAGCCTTAATCCAGTCAATTGAAGGCAGCTGGGGGGAGCCTCGTCAAAGACCCCCATATCCGGCGGTATCAGGTCTTTTTGGAAAACCTACTGTGATAAACAACGTTGAAACCCTTTCTGTTATTCCGTTAATAATTGATAAAGGATATGAGGCATTTTCTGCTGTTGGAACAGAAAAAAGCAAGGGAACCAAGGTGTTTTCTCTGGTAGGCAAAGTGGCAAGGGTTGGTCTTATTGAGGTTCCAATGGGCACAACTTTAAGAGAGATAGTTATGGAAATTGGTGGCGGGGTTGAAGGTGGAAGAGATTTAAAAGCAGTACAGACAGGAGGACCGTCAGGTGGTTGTATTCCCGAGCCTCTTATGGAAATTTGTGTTGACTATGAAGAGCTTCAAAAAACAGGTTCAATAATGGGCTCAGGCGGCATAATAGTGATGGATGAGACAACTTGTATGGTCGATCTGGCAGGGTATTTTCTCGAATTTCTGGAGAGTGAATCCTGTGGTAAATGTGTTCCATGTCGTGTTGGTATAAGGCGGATGAGGCAGGTTGTTGATAAAATAAGGGCAGGCAGGGCAGTGGAAGCTGATATTGCAGCGCTTGAAGAGATGGGCAATATGATAACAGCTTCATCACTTTGCGGGCTTGGGAAAACGGCTCCTAATCCTGTTCTTTCAACCCTCAGACATTTTAAAAACGAATATATTGAGCATATTTCAAACAGAAAGTGTCCTGCAGGAGTATGCAAGGCTCTGATTGTTTATTCCGTGTCTTCTGAAACCTGTACAGGTTGCGGGGCATGTATTAAGGTCTGCCCTGTGCAGGCAATAACAGGTGAAAAAAAGGCTGCTCACTCTATCTCAGAGACAGTCTGTATAAAGTGCGGTGCTTGCATAGAAGTCTGTCCGGTGAATGCAATTAAAGCAATATAGCTGTTAAGCTGATGGCTGATAAGCAAAACCAAAAAACTGTTAAAGTGCATGGTTTTTCGTAACAGCTTAACAGCTTAACAGCTTAACAGCTAATTTTTTTAAGGGAATATACTGATAATGGTGACTTTAAGGATAAATGGTGTAAAGGTTGAGGTTGAGAAGGGGGCAACCCTTCTTGAGGCTGCAAAGAAGGCAGGGATATGGATACCGACGCTTTGTCATAATGATGCGCTTACGCCTTTTGGGGGCTGCCGTCTTTGTGTGGTTGAGGTATTTGCCGGTGGAAAAAGACAGACAGTATCATCGTGCTGTTATGAGGCGCAAGAGGCAATAGAGGTTGAGACTGATACAGATTACATCAATTCAATAAGGAGGTTTTTAATTGAGCTTCTACTGCTTGAGTCACCCGACTGTGAAAACTTAAAGCAGCTTGCAGAAAGGTTTGATGTAAAAAAAGCCTATACCCTGGAGCCATCATATGAACCCTGCATTGCCTGTGGTCAATGTGTGAGAGCCTGCGGTGAAATAGTTGGTGTAAGCGCGATAGACTTTGTGGGCAGGGGGTATAAGAAGACAGTGGGGACTCCTTTTTTAAGAAGGTCTGAGGAGTGTATCGGATGTGGAACCTGTGTGGCGGTCTGTCCAACTGGTGCGGTAACAATGCAGGAAGTGGTAGAAGGGGAAAAACTGACCATGCCTGACGGAGAGGTTGTGAGAGGTCCTGCAAGGATACTTGATAAATGGAAGACCGGTCTTCGGATGAAGCGATGCAGTGTATGTGGTGAAACATTTGCCCCTGAGAGACAGCTTGAGTATTTTGAAAAAAAAGTTCAGCTTGCAGACGGTTTTTTTGATGTCTGTGTTTACTGCAGAGAAGATAAAAAGGGATAGAAAAGTATGAAGGTAGACAGAGAGATATGTGTGGGATGCGGGGCATGTGTGAATATTTGTCCGAGATTTGCCATAAGGTTTATTGATAACAAGTCTTATATAGATCAGGCATCCTGTATAGAGTGTGGAACCTGCAGGGTCTGTTGCGGAGTGGATGCCATATTTTGTGACTGCCGTTTTCCACAAGTCCTTATTGCAGAAAGCATGCAAAAAAAAGATATACCACATAAGGGAGAAAGAGTTAAGTGAAGACAGAATATGATTTTGTAGTAATAGGTGCAGGACCTGCAGGACTGATGATTGCAAAAGAGCTCTCAGGCGCGGGACAGACTGTTCTGCTGGTGGATATCAAGAGGGATATCCAGAAGGTCAACCGTTCCTGCTGTACCATGCTGATCAACGAGCCCAACACCCACGGGGATACCGTGCGTATTGTCGACAACAATCTTCATTTTGAAAAAACAGGGCTTGTTGTAAAATATACAGGTAAATTTGTTAAGATGGTCAAAAGCATCAGACTGACCCCTGGCGGATATAAGCTTACAATGGTCAATGAGAAGGAGGGGGTGGCTCACCCCTATACCAAAGAGGTTATTCTTGAAAGCCTTCTTGCAGAAGCGGTGTCAAACGGTACAGAGGTTCTCACAGAGACAGAAGGGATACGTGCTGAAAATGTTGACGGCGGGGTGAAGGTAATCCTGAGAGGCACCAGAACCGGACTTCAGAAAGAAGTAAGATGTAAAACAGCCTTTGCTGCAGATGGAGTTAATTCAAGGATTGTGACAGGACTTAACCTTTCTAAAGAGAGGCGTTATTTCGGGTCATACAGGGTAGCATCATATTTTCTGGATGATGTTGATTACCCTTACTGGGATTCATGGGTAACATGTGTCGGCAGGGGTCATACCCGGTTTGGCATGGGGCAGATTTATATGCTGCCAAAATATCTTCCCGATGCAAAGGAAGGAGACAAGCCCATACTGGATGTCTTCTGTGGAACACCTGTCGGGATGCCTGCAAAAATGGGGCTGGATTCATTTTTGGCCGAAGGTCCGTTCAGGGAATGGTTTACCAATGCCAAAATTGTACATAAGGCAGCCTGTATGCTTAATTTCTACACATGTATATTGAACCCTGTTGAGGGGAATATTGTTGTTGTCGGGGATGCTGCGGCTTTTATCGAGACCTATTGCCAGTCTGCGATGATGTATGGATTTATAGCGGCAAAAGCTGCCTTAAAAGTGCTTGAGACGGGCAAAGGTTATGAGGACTATACAAATTTCTGGCGTGAGAGTTTTGAATACTGCTGGCCAGGAGAGATAGAAAAGGCTTTAAGGGCATTCGGTATTGGGCAGTTGAAGGATGAGGAGATTGACTATATATTCAGTCTTACTGATAAAGAGCAGTATCCTGGGTATGTCAGTGAAAACACTGCCGGCGATGTGATGAAAAAAGGTATATTGAGCCATATTGATCAGATCAGAAAAGACAAACCGGAAGTTGCTGCTGTAATAGAAAAACACTGGCAGGCGGCAGCAGAGGATATTGTGAAAAGCTAAAAGAGCTGTTGAGCTGTCAATCAAAATATTAAGAATATCTGTCGTTCTTCACTATTTTGCTTGCACTGCTGTTTTTCTTTTTATGAACAAACAGCCAACGGAAGGAGGGAATGAATTATGCAAGGTATGACGAGAAGGGAATTTGGAAAAAAAACTTTTATTTTTTCATTTCTTGGAACAGCGGTTTTTCCTTCAACTGCGAGGGCGTTTCTTGACAAGGTAAAAAAAGACCCCTTGCTGAACAGGGATGATATTGATGAAGCAATAAAGTCCTATTACATGACATATGATTCCACAACCCCCTACAACCACAAATTCAATGAAACCATCACAAAACACCAGCTTCGTTCTCTGCAGTTTTCTGTTATGAACGGACTGGAAAAAGAGTATGTTGATCATTATCTAAAAATAATGGAGCCTTTGTTTAACAGAATTAAAGAGATTGCAGAAAGCCAGGGTGCTGAAAAGGTTCTTGAAAACATGTTTGAGGAAACATCATCATCGTATCAACTCTTTGAGCGCATTGATATTATGCAGGGAAAAAGAACCATGCCCTGCCCTTACAAACAGATGCTTGAATACTGCAAAAAATATCTGTCTGCTGAGAAGTTTACAATACAATGGAGCGATGTCTGCACAAAATGGTGTATTCCTGCCTGGACAGGTTCAGCCAAAAAAATGGGTGTGGAAATTGAGGTAAAACCCGGAGAAAAATGTACTGTTGAACTTTCAAAAAACCACAGAGATTAGAAAGAGGGGGTGAAGCATGGAACGCCAGACAACAGTATTACAGGAAGAGAACTCAATTAAAGAAGAAGATAACAGGGTTGACCGCAGAGGTTTTTCAAAGAAAGCCCTGTCTGCCGGGTTTCTTTCAGCACTGTCTGTTTTAAGTATCCCGCAGGCGGTTTCAGCCTGGATGGACGGCACATTTCAGCAGAGAGATGACTTGGCAGATGCCTTCAAGGTGCTTGTTAAAACCTACAGCCATACAGACCCTTATCCTCATAAGTTTAATGACGCACTTGTAAAACTTCATTTAAAAGATATTGATTTTTATGTCGGCAGGGGAGTTGATAAAAAGTTTGTCGAACATTACGTTGATGTTTTAGGCTCTCTTATCAATATTTACATAAAAAAAGGTATTGAAAAGTTCGGGGATAAAGATATTTTTCTCTGGGGTATATTTGAAAGAACCTCCTGCTCCTATCAGCTTTATGAGAAAATTGGCATCGAAAAAGGGGAGCGTACATTTCCATGCCCATATAAATCGGTACTTGAATATATGCGCAGCAGTGTGGGCACATATAAAATAGAATGGAAAGATGTCTGTTCCAAATGGTGTATTCCTGTTTGGAAGGGTTTTGCCGAATATGCAGGTGTTGAAATAGATGTTGCCACAGGTGAGGTTTGCAAAGTCAGGGTGAGACCCTGAAAATAATAGAACCGGTAGCAGTTTTTACCTTGACAAAAGGTAAAAAAAGTTATTATATATACTGTAGTAGTTGTAAAGAATACATTTAAATAACTTATTTCCAGAACATTGTAGAATTAAACAGTCTGCCGCTAAAAATGTTCTATCATATCCTCGAGACTATTAATCTCTTTTAAAAAAAAGAAGTTTGGAGATTTTTATTCTCAACATGATGGAAGAAAGCAAATAAAAAGGTGATTGGACTGGTATAAGCTGTTTTAAAAGCTCTGGATTAAAAGCAATATTATTCAACAGCCATAAAAGGAGAGAGAAATGGGACGTGTTGATTTTAAAGACATGATAAACTTTGCTGAAGAGGTTGTAGAGAAGCCGAAACTCTTTGAAGGACTTGAACTTGAACCTATGGATGAGTATCTGGGAAAAGATATAAGACCTACCCGTGAGATAAAAAAGCCCATGGCCAGTGCCTTTTACAGGGCATTCAGAATTAAGGGTTCGGACAAGGTTGACAAAATAGCATTCGGGGAGCTTCATTATATGAACAGAGCAAAATACTGTTCCATGAATATGACGGTTTCCGATGACTATGACCTTCCCATATTTGCCTGCGAATTTGATGAATCAGCCAAAAGGGTTTCTATCACCATTGATTTTATGCCCCTTGTTGATATGGCTCTATATCCTGAATACAGAAAAAAATACCTTGACCCGCTTTCTGAGTTATGGAGGAAGAATCGAACAATCCCGGGGCTTACAGACGAGGAGGGCAGGTGTCTCGTTCAGAGAAGATATGGTCCCTGGCCCTGGGCACGGGCAAGCATGTCCCATTATCCCATTGACGGCAGGATTTCAAACACAGAAGACAGATTCAAAGTGGTTGAAACAGTTGTATCTTACGCGAAAACCTGGATTGAGATCATGAAAAAAGCTCAGCCTGTTACAGATGATACTTATAAGAAAGAGATGCTCAGAAGAAAAAAGGCTATGCAGCATTATTACAGAACCCTTGATCCGGGAGGAGAGGTTTTGAAAAAAATTGCGGGAGAAGAAATGGAAAAATTAATTGTAAGCCTGATATTTTAAGGAAAGGAGACAGGCGATGAATACACCTTATTATGAGAAGATGAGAGAACTTT
>CAZMHH010000085.1:0-16125 GCA_964566035.1 uncultured Thermodesulfobacteriota bacterium | reverse complement strand
GGGACAGCGACCGTTATTTTCCTTTCTTTCGGGTTGCTTTTCCTGACAACTGATACCTGCTTCTTCCCTTTCCCCTCAAGAACCATAAGCTCAAGAAGGTTTTTTCAAAACTTTGTCAAAAAAACCGTTGATTTCATTTTCAATAGAACATAGTGTTTCAGGGAGTTTTGATAATAAAACCTTTATTAATGACCATTCAAGGCTGAAACCGTATCTGTTCCTGAATAAATGTCTAAACCTTAAATATTGTTCAAGTTCAGCGGCAGTCTCTTTTTTGATTACAGGTGGTCTCAGTTCTTCAATATCAAGAGTCATCTGGTTTAACAGTTCTAAATGCCAACTCATTCCTGAAGGGGTTTTTTCATCAATGGACTTTGCAATATTTCTGAAAATATTTTCTATGCCGGAGTAAAAATCATGGAGCACTGATGCCCCTGCTCTGATAGCAAGATTTGACTGCCTTTTGTGCTGAATTGAGCTTGCTTCTTCAATAAGGGTATTGAGTTTTGCTATTTCATCTAAAACCTGCACCTTTAAAACCTTTAATCCATTCATAGCTCTATTCCTTCTTCCTCTGCCCGCTCAAGGATTTGTTTGTCTGCTTTCTCAAAAGGTATAATATCTACATGATAAGGGGTGGTAATTTTCCAGGCTTGAGCCCCTGCAGCCAAAAAAGACTCCTCCTCAAGACCTTCTACCATCAGGTCGATATCTGTCATACTGTGAAGATACGTGCTATTTACAAGAGAACCAAAAAGAAGAACTCTTTTTACCCTGTATTGTTCTTTAAGAAACTGAGCAGCCTGCCTTGCCTTTTCTATGGCTTCCAAGCGTATAGAGGCAATCCTATCCTCCTGTCTCTTTTTTATGTTTTTCTCGTAGTTCATAAGGATTTTTTATAATATTTCTGTTTTGTGTTAAATCCTGTATCGTCAATTTTTGCATTAATGCCAACCAGGGATTTTTCATTATTGTATTTAACCTTTCCATGTTGATAAGTATAGAATAGTATTAGAAAAACTTCAAATCTTTTATGTGACCATTTCCACCGGGCTATGCTCTATGAGATTTCTCGCTTTCGCTTCGAAATGACATGAAGGGGAGGGATCGCATTTCCTGACACATGAAAGCTGAATTTTTTACGAGTTACGAAAACGATTACGCCTACGACCACGAATGAATTAAGATACAAGCTTCAAGCTTCCCCAGTGAAATTCGCTATGCTGATACTTTGTATATTTCACCCCGGTTAAATAAAACCTAAAAACTGATTTAACAGGGCAGGCGGGGCAAGCAAGAAAAAGCTTTAGCTTTTTGTGTCTTTGCTTATCAGCTTATTCCCGCTAAGCGCGGGACTTAACAGCTCTCTTTACTGCTTCTCCTGACAGCCGATAGCTGACACCTGAAAGCTGATAGCCGCTTTCCCCTTTGCTTTACAACCCAAAACCTAAAACCCTCACCCCTTACCTTATCTCCTTTCAATCTTTCCCCACTCCTGCCCCGCTGTCGCATTTGCTGCCGGCAGCAGCTCCTGTGAGACACTTACTTCCGGCGGCAGCACCTGAGCCGCAACCCGAGCTTGCCTCAGGTCCTGACTTGCAGCCAAGAGAGGAGGCATCATTGCCGTCCATGCAGACAGCTTCAGAAAGGTTAAACATAGCCTTTGTGTAGAGCTTTGGAACAGTATATTTCATTTCAGTTTCCTTGTATCTATAAAAATATTATATGGAAGAAATATTTTCCATTTATCAGGTCCTTCAATGGTTTTTCCTATCACCCTGTTTTTGTAATAGAGCAGTTTTCCATCAGTACCGTCTCTTTTTATATGAATAATTTTTATGTTGATGAAGCGGTGTACAAAGAAGAACAGTCTGAGATCTGCAATAAGATTTATTACTATCCGGGGAATGTACAGAACAGCTGGTCTTAAGTACATCCTCAGGAGCATCAGTCTGTGAACAGCCATACCTGGTGTGCCTGAATAGATCCTTACTGTTTTGTCACCTCTTTTTGCAGAGATAACTTTTCCTATAATGTTACTGAAAGGCACTGTTCCAGGGTCTATTCTGTTGTTGTTATCTCCTCTTGTGATAACCCCGTCTTTTTCTATCCTTATAATTCTGTGAACAATATCAGAGAGTCCGTCTGACCTTGAATAGAGAATTATGTCACCAACCTTTAGATTTGCCTCAGACTTGAAAGGCTCAAGTATAATGCCGTCCCCGCTTCGCAGTGTGGGGTACATACTTGGACCAACACAATTATTAAATCTGCCGTTTTCTCTTTCCATAGACAGTACTGAAAATTATAAAACCTTCTCTATCTCTTCCCAGAACCTTCCGTTTAATGAGGCGTTAAGTGTATAGAAGGGAACTTTATCGGCAATCTCACACGAGGTATGAAATAGACGGGTTGTCATTGCCTTTCTCTCCTCTTTGCCTTCTCTGTCCCAGCACCGATCCCAGACCTGCTTCATGCCTGCAAAAAGCTTCTGTATGGCAAGGGTTTTATTAACAGGCAGAATTCCATCTTTTTCTGACTGCTCAAGAAAAAATACGGCTTTCAGCGGAACAGAATGAGAGGCATCAGAGGTGGAATATATCTCAGCCCAGAGATGATCACTCCAGGTAGGCATGGGATGAGCCCTGAAGTTTTGAGCTTTATCCTTAATTATCAGACAGGTGTCATCACAGAGCGGTTTCCAGTAAGATGGAAATCTTCTTGAACATGTTGATTTTCCCCTGCCGCTTGGACCTGTTATTACTACCCCCTTGCCGTCAAGCTCAGCAAGTGCGGCATGAAACGGACCGCCCTCCCTTTTTGAATAATGTCTGAAAACAACCCTGAGGGAAAGAATCATGTTTACTATCTTTATCTCAGGGTGGTCTATAAAATCCCTGTTCAGCTCCACAAAGGTTTCAGGAAGCGAGTCGCTGTACCAGAGTTTTAACACACGCCCCTGCTTGTAGGTTGTCCAGAGGCTCTCGTCAGAGCCTGGAGGCAGGTTGTCTCTTTTCATGCTTAGGAATAGAAGTTTATGGTCAAGCCCGTTTCCCTTTGACTCCTTTAGCTTCATGATATTTTTAAGTTCTTCAAGCCAGGGGATAATTGTCTCTGTTCCGCAGAAACCCCATGTTTTGCCGTCTGCAAGTGACATTGTATAGTATTTTTCGTTTCCGTTTATCTGTTTGAGCATAATAAGTAATATAAGTTGTAAGTAAGTGATTCTGAAATGGTTTTTCTTAATAGCTCAACAGCTATCTTGCCGCCACTTCCTGCTTCTCAAACCTGCTTCCGGGTTTGAGCCTTGATTTGGGGAAAATACCTGCTTTATAGGCTTCGTCACAATACCAGAACGGAGCAAAAAGATCTTTGCTCCTGTAGTAGTTCATGGCAATACATGAGCCAAGACATTGTGTCTTCATTAGACAGTCTTCACAAATTCCATTTAACTTTGAAGGAAGCCCTTTTCTAATATCGTTTAAAACCGGATTGTTGTTCCAGATATCAGCAAGTCTGTCTTTTGCCGCATGCCCGAAAACAAGCTCAGGAACGGTTTCTCCTATTCCGCAAAGAGCATATTTGCCTGTGCCGAGAACACCTAATATTCCAAATATTCCGCATCTTCCCGATCTTTTGCCAAAAATACTGCCAAGGGGCTGAAAAGCAGAAGGATGAGAGTAAACGACCCTTATTTTTGAAGAGGGAATAAGCTCTCTTTCAACCCACTCGCCAATTTTAACAAGCTCTTTAGTATTTAATGTCTGCCCTGATTCGTGCATCTTCTCGCCTCTTGCAGTAGGTGTGACAAGATTGAATTTTACCGACTCGCAGTTCTCTTTTTCAGCCAACCTGACAACAGCCTCCATCTGATCTGCATTATGCTTCATTACAGACATTATTATCTGTGGGCGATATCCTGTTTTGACCATAAGCCGCACACCGTTAAGAGTTGCTTCAAAACAGCCCGTAACACCGCGCACCCACTCATGAGTCTCTGCATCAACCCCGTCGAGGCTTATTGATAGAAAGCGTTTCTTGTTTTCCATAAACTTCTGAGCTATTTCAGGTGTAAGTGAAACACCGTTTGTCTCAATTGTAAGAGCAAGTTCCCTGACGTTTATGTGCTCAATAATCTTTTCAATTTCAGGATGAATAAGCGGTTCTCCGCCTGTAAGTTTAACCGAGCGCATTCCAAGCTCCATTCCCTGCTCGCATATATCCTTGAAAAGCTCAAGGCTTACGTATGGAAACTTGCCAGCCTCTTTGCCTGATTCATAAGGAGGATTTATCCAGCAGTGACGGCATCTCAGATTACAGCCTTCAGTAAGGTAGAAGTAGATCATGTTCAGAAAATAGCCGCATTCAGGGGTTTTTATTTTTTTATCTTCCATTATAAATGCTTTCCTCTGTTTTAAGGTTTAAATAGTCAAGGCGGCAAACGGTAAGCAGGCAAGCGAAAAAACAATTTAAATTCAGGCATTACTCCCTTTCCTTGATTTGCAAAAATTAGTAATTTTGCTGCTTAGCTTATCGCATGCTTCAAGCCATTCTTCCTTTTCATTATGCTTACCGCTTTCCTCTATTCCGGCAGCACCCCGCCGTCATTTAGAAATGCTCTGTAGCAGGAATCAGGAGACGGCTGGTTCTCACTGCCTGTTAAGGTATAAGCAAGCGCCGGACATCCCCCTCTGCAGTAAGGGATAAAATTACAATCTTTGCAGTAATCAAACTGGTTTAATGGAATATCTCTTCTGTCTCTGAGTCTTTCAAGTTCGGGGTGGTTCTGCCAGACATTCCTTAAACTGTCTCTGTTTATCCTGCCAAGCTCCACATGGGGAATCTGTGAGCATGGAATCATCACGCCATCAGACCTTATAGCCATTTTGCTGAATATACCGCCGCAGCTTCTCAGATATCCGCAACCGGGAAGCCCATTTTTCCCTGAATCATAAGCCGTCTGCATCTCCTTCCACTGCCTTCCGCTTGCAAGGGGTCCTGCCTGAGCACCGATTCTTCCATTGTATTTTCTGTTCAGCTCCAGAAGTTTTGCAATAGCATGTCCGTATTCCTTAGCATTAAGCTGAACAGTATCCTTGTTCTCGCGGCACAGTCCGACATGTCCAGCAGAGTTTGTGGAAAATGAAGGTAGCCCGACATCTTCTAAAAGAAGCTTTGCGACCTCATCAAGCTGATTGTAGTTAAACTTATGTATTGTTACCCTTACAGTGGCTGGAATTTTATGCTTTTGAAGAATTTTGAGTCCGTTCAGGGCTTTATCAAATGAGCCTTTTCCCCTGCATGCATCATGAGATTCAGGACCCGGACCGTCTATTGAAACCTGGATACTGTTGCACCTTCCTGTTGATTTAATAAATTCAATAATATTGTCATTTATCAGAGTTCCGTTGCTAAGTATTGAAAACCGCATCCTGTTGTCATAGATTCCATTAATCAATTCTTTTAAATCCTGCCTGAAAAAAGGCTCTCCTCCGCAGAGAGTGACATCCTTTACTGCACACTCTTTAAGCTCGGTAAAGAACCGCAGCCACTCTTCTGTTGAAATATCCGTGTCTGTATCCCCAGGGCTTGAAAAATGGGAGCAGTATGAACATCTAAGATTGCATTTATTGGTAATATCAAGATCAAGGCTCTCAGGAGTCTTTTTCACCCGAATATCTGATGCCATTTTATCCCCCCCTTTTTCAAGACTGTTCGTAGCCGACAAGACCCCTTTTTTCCAGATTGGAGATAAAGGCATCTATATGTTCGGATGCATTTTCAGGCACATCATCACACTCACCTTTAAGCAGTTCCAAGACATCTTCAGGATTATGTTTCCCATCCAGCTGTTTCCAGATAAAAGCGCTGACAGGATTAAGCCCGTATGTTTCATTTCTGTCAGGGTCAAAGAGCACTGCCCAGTCATCAAATTCCTCTCTGAATACCACCATTGGGTTTGCAACAGGGTAATTCTTGTTTAACTCCATCTTTTCTTTCCTCCTTTATTTTTAAAAAGATAAGATTATTCTGCAAATTCTAAAATAGTTGAATGAATTATAACAGATTATTTATGAATATGAAAACATAAAAAAATATGAATTTAAGGCTTAAAATAATGTGAAAAGCATGGAATCATAAATCATTACTGTCTTTTGTCCAAATAACACTACATTACACAATTTTTGTATGCTATAACATTTTTATTGCCTAAACAGAAAAAAGTCAAGAAGATATCCTATAATGATGGCGCGAGAGTCGGGTAAACAGCAAAAGTTATTTTATTATGATGTAAGCAGAGTAAGCATAGAGCTACAGGTGTCCAAGAAGCACAATTGCAATTTGTTGCTTGAACTAATAACAATGCTATGATATTTATTTTATATGATTACAAGAAAAAATATTAAAAAATTATTTTTTTAAGAATATTTTTGCAGGGCAATTAAAAATGAATCAATACGATGAACTGTTAATAGACTGTCTTAAAACAAACATATCTGATTCGTTACTTTTGCATTTAAAGATTCTAAGCCCTGAACAATGGGAGCTGCTTCTTGATAGAGCCAGACATTTCAGGGTGATGCCATTTTTGTTCTTCAATCTGAAACCCCTGTCGAAAGCAGATACTGTTCCTTTAGCGGTTATGGAAAGACTGCGCAGCAGCTATCTTGAGTCTTCTGCAAGGAATATGCGTCTGTTTTTCCAACTCGAACAGCTTCTCATTCCACTTTCAAAAAAAGGAATTAAAGTTATTATCTTAAAAGGAGTGCATCTTGCCCAGAACATATATGGCAATATAGCTCTGCGCCCTATGGCAGACATTGATTTCCTGGCAAAAAGAGAGGATATAGCCAAAATCCATGATGAGATGCTTGAGCAGGGTTATCTGCCGTCCAAGAAAGGATTTGGAACCGTTCACGAACATCTGCCGTCATATCAGAGGAATAATTCTATAGAGATGGAACTCCACTATACAATTGCTCCGCCTCCTTACTGCGAAAGGTTAGATGTAAAAGGCCTTTTTAAGCGGGCTCAACCTATAAGTATTGGCAGGGCGGAAGCACTGGCGCTTGGAGTTGAGGATCTGGTTCTCCATCTCTGCTTCCATGCCGGTATCCATCATACTTTTGAAAATGGTATAATTCCTTTTCTTGACCTTGCAAAAGTCATTTCGTACTATGGTAATGTCCTTAATTGGGATAATTTAATTGAAAAGTCAAAAGATACAGGGGCGGACAGATGTCTGTACCTTATGTTTTCAATCTGCAGACATCTGTTAGGAACCGATATTCCGGAAAGGTTGTTTGAAGCTCTTGAACCGGAAGAAGAAGCAGAGGAGATGGCAAGGGAGGCTTTAAAGCTTGTTTTCATTGAGAAAGATTCTATATCTCCAAATGTTGTCAGGTTGTTTGGAACAGACAGTTTTAGAAGTAAGTTTATGCATTTTTTCCGACGTCTTTTCCCTCCGCCCGGCAATATGCTTCCGGAGGATAATCCAAAAATTCATCTTTTAATTTGGGTTTATTTTGCTAGATTAAAAAACCTTTTTCACTCCCATGGGAGAAACTTATTAAAGCTGATTTTTAAGGATAAAAGTTCTCAGAAGGCGTTCTCTTTTGCCAATAGTCAGAATGATATAAAGGACTGGATTCAGAAAGGTTATGATGGTTAATACTTTTAAATAAACAGGTAGTTTTGACAAGCATTTTTTTCAAAACAACTTTGATGCATTGAAAAAAGTTTATGTCATGAATATCCATTCACCGGTAAACCTGATTTCAACTTCAACCATAGTTTTTATAACCATCCCCAATTTTACTGAGAAGTTTTTCTTCTTTTTTCCCTTACCGAATTATTAATCAAACACCCTATAACAGTAGAAACCATTACAAGCCCTATAAATACAAAACCTATAAGAAGAACATTTTTCCGACTAAACATCCTTTCTACCTTTATAGCAGGGGGAAAGGTTATTCCGTATAAACCTTTCCTTGGGTTCAGGTTCTCCTCTGACAATGTATTATATAAAGCATTTAGGTTTTTAATAGCATTCTTCATTTCCTCAATAACGGCATTAAAACTTGCAACCAGATAATTCTCCATATTATCTATTGAACTTTCAGTAAGCATTATCTCCTTATGTTTGTCTGATGTAAAGTCCTGGATGATACGCAAATAGTAATTTATATTTCTGTCAATGTTTGAAAAATTGAGTTGATGGTCAATCTGTTTACTCATCAGGCTCTGCCTGTATTGAATCTCCTGTTCGTTTGTTGCCATGTTAACCATTCTTTCTATGAACGGTGCGCTAAACATAGCCGGCATGCCGGGCTGAACTCCCTGCTGGAAAGCTTCTGTTACTACACCTGCATCATCTGTCCGGGCAGTTCTCTGTTCTGTCAGTTTTTCAATGTTTTCTGAAAAAATTTTAGTCTTGCGATCAATTGTATCTGCTTCAAGCTGCAGGGTATTTAGCTTGCTCTGAAGAAAAATTTTAGTCAGATTTTTATCCTTGGACATTCCTACCTCGCGCATTAAACCGCTTAGCGGTTCCAGTTTATAATCTATAAGATTGTTAACCTGGTCTATTATCTCAGGAATTGACATATCATTTTCCCCGGACCTTACAATATCTCCGCCCGGAATACCCATAATTGTTTTTGCGTTTTCAATTATTTGCTCGCACTTCTGTTGTAATATGTCTATAGCTATTATATAATCCTCTTTCTCAATAAGTTCATCATCTATTATGTTCTCTGAATATATAGGCCGGCGGTATTTCAAGACGTTTAACCTGTAATTCACGTCAAATGCCCATTCAGAAAGTACGTCTGAAAGAGTTTTATAAACAAGCTGGGCTGGGATCTGCTTTTTAAGGACAAAGTTAAGGCTATAATCGGTAGGGGTAATACTTTTTTTGAAATCCTCATATTCTCTGCGAACTCGTTCTCTCTCCATGGGGTTCTGCGCTAGTCTTCTGTCTGTTAGTCTTTCCTGAAACTCCTCCATTTTTGAAAGCATTTCTATTGTTTCAAACCTTAAAACATAGAGCGAGTTTCTGAACTCGGAAAAATCCATATATTCAGCCAGATTGTTCTTCTCATAAACAGCGCTCAGAACAGGCATGGTCAGCAAATCGCCTGAATCAAATTTCAGTCCGTTTGGATACTCGCCCTTTTCTGCCCCCCTGAACTGAAGTTGAAACTGCACAGTTGCTACCTTATTTGTGGTATAAAGCTGGTTTATGGCAAAAAATAGCACGAACAAAAAAAGCGAGGAGAGGAAGGCAATAACTATTAACACCCTGTATTTCCAAAGCGTCAGGAAAATTCTGCTGAAATCTATCTCGTCAGATTGATCATAGACTTGTGATTGCTGGTTTTGATTGTTATCCATCAGTTTTTAATCTCCTTTTTATCTGTTATCTGCTTTTTCTATTCTTGTAGTCTAAACCCTGCCAGGCTATAATTAAAAAACCTCTCAGCGGATTTAACTGTCATTTGGTGAAATAATCGCACAAAAACTCATGTCTTGCAGAAGTTTTACTGAGGTTGTATAATCCCCTAATCCCCCCCCAGACTTTCATGCTTCTCGCTCTTACCTTAAAACCCTAAAACCCTAAAACCCTAAAACCCTAAAACCCTAAAACCCTAAAACCCTATATATCTTCCTTATATCAATTTTATCCCAGTCCTGTCAACAACAATAGTGTGTTCTGTCCTTTACCTAACACCTAAGTGGTAACTTTGCAATGAAACCGTACAGTAGCTTTGGTATAAAAAAGTAAACAAAAGCTTAAAACCTAAAACCTAAAACCTTTATTTTATCTTTTAAAGTAGTCTGTCCCCTTTTTCTACCAGATACACCTGACGGATATCCCCGCTTCTTTTGGTGATACAGTGCTTTGAGCAAATTCTCTGTCTGACCATAGCGTACAACGCCACGCCTCAGTTACAACTGTTTCAGAACAACTCCAATGATAACCCCTGATGTTAATAGCAGTGAAGTTGCCGGTGTCGTCCCAACGCAAACCGCCCGGTATCCCCGCAAACCCGCTCTCATTTTTAGCTCCTTCATTGGGGGCAGCCCACAGTCCTGTGCCAGCTTCAATGGTGCCTGTTGCCTTCATCCCGGCTCCTGCTACAGCGCTGCCTCCAAGATAGTCAATCAACTGCCTCCATTCATCTACGTTTGGCACCCTCCATCCAGTGGGGCAGAGTTTTCCGGTGTCAACGGCATGCCAGTTATATAAGGCGCCGTAGATCTCTTTATTAGCCGCATCATTGTTATAGAAAGCGTATGCAGGGGTTGAAAGCTGACTCCATTGTGTATTATCTGTTACCAGAGGAATCGATGTCCCATCGTTGTATTTTGTGGTTTTGAGGTTTTCTGCCATCCATATCTGGTCTCCGATTTGTACCACTTCATAGACATTGCCGTCAATATCGGTTATGGTTGCAGGGTCAGCAGGATCGCAACTGGTAAAAAGTGAACTCGTCCCACTTTTTACCGCTATCCCCAGATCCCTTACATCTTCAGAAATCCCCATAGCTTTAGGGTTCCAGGTTCTGCTCACATCAAAGGTTACAAATCCTCTATCAGGAAGATTTTCTGCATCCATATCAACCTTTTCCCACAGGTTGTGATTGATTTCTTTCTGCCATAAAATTTTGTCATCAACAAAAACCCTTACCTCTACCGGATCTATTTTAATATCAGGATGTGAGCATAAAACATGGATGTTTTCAGGAGCAATATCTTTTAATGCAACAGAAGCTCTTCTGCCTGTCCAGCGAAACTTAAAAGGTTCGCTTCCGTCCCATTCTTCCAGACCGTAAAACCCGATTCCACATTGAGGGATTGAATAAGGAAATTTTATGACCTCAAGTGCAATTCCAAGTGTGCGGGGGTCATTGCTTATTTTAAGTTTTTTAGGGTTAAATGTTCTGCTCACTTCAGTTTTTATGACAATATCTTTACCGTTAATACCGGGAAGATAGTAACGAAGCTCTTTATCTCCTCCATTAAAAAAGTGAACCGATTCTTCAAAAAAATCATCTATTGTCACCGTAACCTTAAGCCCTTCAGGTTCTGAGGAGTTGATGTGAGATGACACCAGATTGAATTTAATAAAATTACCTTGCGCCTTAACCACATTAGAAGACTTCTTTCCCGTCCACCGCATGGTTTTACCACCCCAGTTTTCTTCTCCATAGTATCCGTAATTATTTTGAGTATTGCCTATAAGCGGGTTATCTTGAGCAATAAAATTGTATGCATGCCCGGATAATGTTAGCACTATTAGTAAAAAGCTTAAGGCAACAAAATATTTAAGCCCTGCCTGCTGTGCAGTCAACCCTGTTTGCGAACAAACCACTGCAACAGCAGCCCAGAACAATAGTTGTTGTTCAATTAAAAGCAGTGCATGGCCGGTTGTCAGTGTCAGAAGATAGGCAAAAATGCCGATTATCAAACCTTTTATGGGTAAATCTTTGGTTTCAGGCAGGGATGAGTTTTTTTGAAAATAAGCAATAAACAGCATCATTACAAGAATAATGAATACTAAAGATGTGGGTACACCCATCTCGGCAGCCAGTTGAAGATAATAGTTATGTGCATTTTCATAAAAACTGGAACTGTCTGATTTATCATATCCTGTTGATAGAAAATAATAAGACCCGATTCCTGTTCCGGTGAGAGGATGCTCTTTTATCATCTGAAAAGATCTCTTTGCCAGGCGCAACCGATAGGTAGAATCTTCTTTTATCGTTTTAACAAAATCAAATATGGAGATGAAACGATTTGTTAAAAAGCCAGTATTAATATCAAAAAAACGTGGAGCAGCTTTAGCGAAGACCATTAAAGCAAGAAGACTGACTATAGAAATAATTGCTATTTTTTTGAAATTTTGGTGAAAAAGATAAACGCTTCCTCCAACTATTAACGCAAGCCATGTTATTCTTGAATAACTCATAAGTATAAGATAAAAAAGAATTAGGGCAGCAGCCCCGCATACAGTTTTGCCGGTTTTTCTAAAACTGGAAAAATATCCAAGACATGTGAAAAACAGAAGAAGTATTGCAGAACCGTAAGAGTGTATGTCTGAAAAAGGTGAATAAATGCCTATATCTTTATATGTTGGGGGAGTACCCAACAAATATTGTAGAAAAGCAAGTACAACAATTTGACCGATTACTCCAAAGAATATCAGTCTGAGGTTTCGAAATATGTTTGGGGTTTTGAGAACACCTCTTAATGACCTGAATAGAGACATTCCAGACAATATAATCAATACAGGCTTAAAATCAGAAATTCTCCAAAAAGAGATAAAAAATGGCAGAGGTAATTTCTCACTGGAAACAATTGACCAAAGAAGCAGGAAACAAAAAGAAAGTGAAGCGAGTATAGAAAAAGTGCAGGAATATAAATCTATAAGATCAGCGTCTTCAGTGGTTTTTTTTGAAAAAAGCAGGTTTTTTATATGCCATACAAGAAAAATTCCGGCAGAAATTGGAAGCAGGATGTTTCCGTTTGTAAAACCTGTGATATTTAACCAGTTCAGAAATGGCACAAAAAGAAGAAGCATTATTAGGGAAAAGTCTATTCTCCATAGAGTTAATACAACCCAGAAAATAACCACCCCGGCTAAGAAGGCTTTATTATGATAATTTCCATAAACCAGAGCAACTAAATATAATAAAAAAATTATTGACGCAAAAACATCTGTTATGCGCTCAATGATTCTCTTTATATGGTCACTGTTACAACTAAAACTCATCGTCAATGTATTTTCTTTTTATACAAGACCTAACCCGGACAAGCCGGAACCAAAAAGATGTCCGGGTTAGCTCGTAGCTGGTAGTTCGTAGCTCGTAGCAAAAGCAAAAAACAACATCTAAACCCATTGATAATAAAAACTATTCCTCGGTGCTCAAATATTTTTTGCCAGTTAATACAAAAAAATAACTTCTAAGTTACTAAAACCTCTATTCATACCACCCCTTCCCCGTCTTGTATCATATACTCCGGTACGATTTCTCTAAGCTTTGCCTTTATTTCTGAAGCATTATAGTTATCTGCTGAGACAAAAAGTGCTTCAAATTTATCTTCCAGCCATTTGCGATATCCGGCTTGGCCGTCAAAACCATCAAAACATCCATTTGGTTCTATTACCATTATCTTTTCATGGCTGGTTGGCACAATCCCTTCCCCCTTTGTAAGCAGCTCTTCATAAAGCTTTTCCCCGGGTCTGATTTTGTCAAAAACTATCTCAATATCCCTTCCCGGTTCTTTTCCTGAAAGCCTTATAAGGTCTCTTGCCATATCAGCAATGTTTACAGGGGTTCCCATTTCAAGGATAAAAAGTTCACCGCCTCTTCCAAGCGCCCCGGCTTGTAGAATCAACTGGCTTGCCTCAGGTATTGTCATAAAATAGCGTTTCATCTCAGGATGTGTAACGGTTACTGGTCCGCCAAGCTCAATCTGCCTGCGAAAAAGCGGCACAACAGACCCTGCGGAACCCACCACATTTCCAAACCTAACAGCCATTATACGGGTTTTATCTCCAATGTAACAATACATCATTCTCTCGCAGCACCGTTTGCTTGCCCCCATCACGTTTGTGGGTTTTACCGCCTTATCTGTTGAAACAAGAATAAACCTGTCAACCCCGTATTCAACAGACAGAGACATAATGTTCTGAGTTCCCCTCACATTGTTCCACACCGCCTGCCAGGGATTGTTCTCAAGCATTGGAACATGTTTGTAGGCAGCGGCATGAAAAACAACATCGGGTCTGTATCTGTCAAAAACCCTTCTGGCGAGGTCACTTTTCTGGACAGCGCCCAGAACCGGTACATACTTAAGATACCGAACCTGGTGTTCAAGCTCCATCTGGATAGCATACAGGTTAGGCTCTGATGAGTCAAAAAGTATTATCTGAGCCGGGTTATACTTAACAATCTGACGGCAGAGTTCTGAGCCTATTGAACCGCCCGGTCCTGTTACAAGCACTGTTTTTTGGTGCAGATAATCACTGATAATATTGGTATTCAGAACAACAGGTTTTCTGCCGAGAAGGTCAGCGTAATTCACATCCCTCAGGGCTTTAACCGTGACCTTGCCGTCAATAAGCTCTCCCAAACCCGGCAATGTTTTAAAAGGAACCCCTGTTTTCTTGCATATATCTATAATATTTCGCATCTTTGCGCCTGTTGCGCTTGGAATAGCAATAATAATTTCTTGAACATCGAACTTATCTACAAGTTTTGGTAATTCATCATTTTTCCCGGCAACAGGTGTTCCGTGGATAGAACGTCCCTGTTTGGAAGGATCATCATCAACAAAAGCAACCACTTTGTAAGCAATATTCGGATTGTCTGCAATCTCTCTAAAAGCTTTTTCACCGGCATCCCCAGCGCCTACAAGAACAATTCGTTTCTTCTCTCTAAAACTGCTTAATTTTGAAGCGGTTTGATTTGCTCTTCCCCAAAAATTTCTTTTATATATCATCCTGATAAAAATTCTTATTCCCCCGGTGAAAACGAGGGTAAGGAGACTGTCAAGAACAAAAACGCCTCTGGAGAAACCCTCAAACCTGTAATAAAGCAGTATAAATGCTGAAATAATCAGACTTGACAATATAACTGTCTTTGCAAGGTTGAAAATATCCTTCAGACTTGTATATCGCCACATACCCTGATACATTCCAAAAATGTAAAACATTATAAACTTAAAAGAGATAATGAAAGGCATTATCCTCAACATCTGGCTTGTTTCATCTATGCCAAATTTAAAATCAAATCTTATGGTATAAGCTCCAAAAAGTGCAAACGCAAAAAGAGCGATATCAACTGTTGCAATTACATAAAAATGTAAATTTTTTAATTGTCTAAACATATTTTATCTCAAAGGTTCAATAATTATAGTACAGTAGCCGGGAAAAACGGGAATGTTTCAAGGATAAAAAAACTCATCAAGTATTTGACTTGCTCTGTCAGCCTTCATCAATGATGTAGAATTTTATCATTTTATCTTAGACTAAATCAATAGGAAACACAAGATATGCTTTTGTGGTGATTCAGGGTTTTAATAGCCACCAAGAGCCACAAGAGTTCACAAAAAAAAGGGGTAAGGGGTGAGAGGGAAGGGGGAGAAAGAAGTTTAAAAGTTGACAAGGATGGGGAAGGGGGGATAAAAGATGATCTGTAGGTGCCCCCGCTCATTGCTCATGATGAACATGACAAAAGTGGAGAGTTGTTACTTGTTCAAAACATTTTTCCCTTAACTCAAAACACAAAACTCCTCTTCCCCCTTGCTTCGAACTCAAAACTCATCTCTCACATCTCACCGCTCATTTCTATTAACCCAAAACTTAGAACTCAAAACTCAAAACCTATCACCTACAACTTCAAACTTTGTCTTATCTATTAAATCAGCCTTTCCCCTTTTCCCAAGGATTTATCAAGGCTACCTCCATAGGCTCGAAGTCATACACATTGCGGGTCACGACCGTCATGCCGTAGACCATTCCAGTAGCTGCGATAAAGGCATCTCGAATCGGCCGGGGATTTGGCACATGTAGCTTGGCGCTGCACCGGGAAATTTGCATATCTACTGGAAGGATACGATGCCTGAAGGTCTGGAGAACCCTGTCTTCAAACCAAAAGCGCAAAATTTTTCCTTTCTCCGGGTCACGTCTCTCAGCCAGCAGAAGCCCTATCTCTATCTCTTGAACTGTTATTACGGAGAGATATAAATCACTGGTAGCGACTCCCTCTGCCCAGCGCACAACCCCTGGATCAGCCTTGCCCTGGCGTATCTTTCTCAACTCGGAGACAACGTTGGTATCCAGCAGGTACATTATTTGAAATCCGCCGTTTGAGGAAGGTCTGCCATCCTGGGTATCTCCAGTTCAATATCCTCAGACCCGGGCATACTCAACAGGTCTGCAATATTTTTCTTCTGTCTGGCCAGGCTGTGATATTGCTCAATGGAAAGCAGCACATGACATGGTTTTCCCCTGTCTGTAATGAATACTGGTCCCTGCTCGGCTGCCCTTTTGGCCTGGCTGGCATGCTGGTTGAATTCACGGCTGGTCATTGTTTTACTCATGCTCATTCTCCT
>CAZMHH010000084.1:0-16180 GCA_964566035.1 uncultured Thermodesulfobacteriota bacterium | reverse complement strand
AATTGCAATTGCAACACAGTCTCTCAAGGGAGAGGGAGCTTTTTAGACTTTTTACTGGTTTGTCATAAAACCTTTTTCAGTCATTGGGTAGATTGCGTTCATCAGGTGGCCTGCTGAATATCAACTGTGAAGGCTGGTCTGCTATCAATTCTATAGCCCTGTTCAGATTCTCAAGGGTTCTTTCAATGTCCTGCATCAGATACATTATATTGCCACGCACATCTGCTACAGATTCTTTGCTTCTATGCAATAGGTCAGCTCCAGAATCAAGCAGTGTGTTTGTTTTCTCCACTGCTGTTGAGAGGTTCTCAATTGCCCCTGTAAATGTCTCATCATTTTTAGCCACAACAGAGTCAACCCTTTTTATGGTGCTCTCAGCTTTGTTTATTAATCTGTTGATATTGTCAGATGTTTTTTTTACATTGGCATCATCAATTAAAGAGTTGGTTTTATCAAGTGTCAGTTTTGCTTTTTCAGAAATACCCTCCAGGTCAAAGGAACGAATCTTGTTTACCACATCATCTACTCCTTTTAAAATCTCGCTTATCTCGGATGGTTTAGTGGCAATTATTGGATATTGTGTCATAAAATCTATGTCGGGGCTTTTATCTTTGTCTCCTTCCTGAATTCTGTCCAACTCGACAAAGACGCTGCCGGTGATGCCTACAGCTTTAAGCTGGGCAACAATATCACTGTCAAGTTTTTTCTCCGTCTCTATTTTCAGCAGTACCTGAATGAGTTTCTGGTCTGGAGCAAGATCTATGCTTTCGACCCTGCCAATTGAAACACCTCTGTATTTTACTGCTGAATCCTTGTCAAGTCCTTGAACAGATTCATCAAAATATGCTAAATAGAGCTGTCCTTTTTCAAAGAACCTGAGAACCCCCAGTCCTACAAGGACAAGCAGTGCAAGGGTAAATCCTACAGCTACAAATATACCAACATAAAGTTTTGTTTTTTCAGATCGTGCAGGCATAACTGTGTTCTTCCCTCTTTTTTCTTGGATTAAAAAACATTTTCACATAAGGGTTTGAGCTTTTATCCTTAAGCTCATGCGGGTTTCCTTCTGCGATTATTCCTTTAGTGGATTTATCAAGCATTATCACCCTGTCTGATATTGCAAAGATTGACTCAAGTTCATGGGTTACTATAACCATTGTGGTCTTTAATGTTTTATTTAGATATAGAATAAGCTCATCAAGTTCTGCCGCTGAAAGCGGGTCGAGCCCTGCTGACGGCTCATCAAAAAAAAGTATCTCAGGATTCAAAGCCATTGCTCTTGCAAGGCCGGCTCTTTTTTTCATGCCGCCGCTTAGCTCAGAGGGCAGATGGTTTTCAACCGCGAGAAGATTGACAAGGCTGAGCTTCATGCTCACCATCCGGTCAATACTGCTTTGCGGCAGGGTAGTATATTCCTTAATAGGCAGGGCTATGTTTTCAGCAATGGTCATTGAACCCAGGAGTGCAGTGCTTTGATATAGAACGCCGCATTTGTGAAGTGCTTTTTTAAATTGCTGTTCATCGCAGGAATATATCTCTTCATTGCCGATAAATACCTGTCCTTTAAGCGGACTCAGTATTCCTATCAAGTTTTTAAGAAGCGTGCTTTTGCCGCATCCGCTTCCACCAAGTATGACAAAGACCTCGCCTTTAAATACATCAAAAGATAGGTTATCAAGGATTATATTGTCCTCCCCGTAACCGCTTGTTAACCCTCTGACTCTTATGGCTGTCTCTTTTTCCATTTTGTTATCCAAGATACCTGAGAAGTACTGCAAATATTGAGTCTGTTAAAATTATTAAAAATATGCTTGTCACCACTGCAGATGTTGTTGCCTGCCCTACGGAAGCGGCTCCGCCGCTTACCTGAAAACCTCTGAAACACCCTGTCCACGCAATTAAAAGACCAAAGAAGAGACTTTTAAAAACTCCCCAGAATATGTCAAAAAGGGTAAGGGTATCTACAGCCTGTGAAATATATGCCCCTGCTGTCAGGTCAAGCATAAACACACCCACAAGCATGCCGCCAGCATTTGCAAAGAGATTTGAAAAAAGGGTTAGAAGCGGAACAACAACCGCAGCTGCTATTATTTTTGGAACAACCAGAAACTTTACAGGTTCAAAACCCATCGTGAAAAGAGCATCAATCTCTTCGGATATCTTCATAGTACCTATTTCTGCTGCAAAGGCAGAACCTGATCTGCCTGCAACTATTATAGATGTCATAATAGGACCAAGTTCCCTTGCCATTGAAAGACTTACCAATGATGCGACATAGATGTTTGCGCCAAACTGCTGTAACTGAACTGAAGACATAAATGCCATTATCAGACCAAGCAGAAAACTTATAAGCGCCACAATTGGAAGTGCATCAACCCCTGTTCTCTGCATGCACAGAACAGTGTCGTCACCTCTCAGGGATTTAGGCTTGGAACATACAGACAGAAAAGCAATAAATATTTCACCTATAAAAGAGAGCATGTATATTAAATCTGAACCCAACTTAAATGTTGCATCCCCGAGTCGTATAAAAATATTAGGTTCAGCAATTTTTACAATGTTTACAGGTTCAGTCCGGGAATCAAAATCGTACATATCAAGCATTTTTTTAATGTGTTCGCTTGTATTTGAAATAAAGAAAAGAGAATGAGCCTGTTTTGCCATGTCTCTGAGCTCCATAAGAACCGCTACCCCATAGTCATCAAAATATGATACATTCTTTAAATCAACATAAAGCCTTGAAAAGTTTTTATCTCTGGTAAGTTCACTTATCCGTTTGATTAATTCGCCTGAATTTGCAACATCAAGTGATCCGCTTAAATCAAGTTTTAAGGCGTCTGAGTTAAAAGCTGATGCTTTGCAGTGCCAGTTATTATTATTCATTTTGCGTTTCTTCAAAATGGTATTTTTTAATATCAGAAAGTTCAGCGCCATAGAAGCTTTTAATCTTCTCCATATCAAGCTGAAAAAGAAGCCATCCAAGTATTTCTTCCCCGTCATAAATAATAAAAGCAATTTCGTGACTTTTTATGCCCATAGGATGGGTTTCAGTTCTTCTGTAAGGTGTGACCACTCTGTGAATGGATTTTTCGCTCCCCTGAAACGAAACCCCTAAATAGCTTGAACCTCTGATTTCAGAAAGAGTTTTATCCTTAACCGAATATGCATCAAATACCTTTTTATAAGAATCAAGTATAATAATGCCTGTTAACGGCTGAACAGACATATCCTGGTAAGCAAAAAAATCTTTCATGATTTTAGTTGTTTCATCTATGTTCTTCTCTGAAAATGGTTTTGTCAGAAGAGATTTAAGATAGAAGTAGTCTTTTGCAAGCAATGTCTGGAGTTCCTGCACTCCTGTCTGTCCCTCAGTCACAGTTTTTTTCATGTATGGCAGAAAGAAAATAAATGCAGCAGCCATAAGAGCAATAATTAATATACAGGGAATAAGCCAGCGTCTTGTTTTCTTGTATCTCTTTTCTATAAGATGTGCTTCTGTTACATCCCTTCCTATTGAAACAACAGCGTGGATATTGTTGTTTTCATCAAACAGAACATTTGTGCTGGTTGATATGTACCTTGTATCAAGTTTAGGGTGTTTGATTTTGAAAACCCTTTCCTGCACAGACCTGCATTTCTTAATTTCAGATATGAATGTCTGATACTCATCAGTGTCAACAAACATTGTTTCAAGAGGTTTTCCTTTCATCTCCTGCCAGGTTCTTCCGTAGAGATGTTCAGCTGCCTTGTTCCATGTAACGATGTTGTTAGCTTTATCAGTGCAGATAACAGCATCAGGCAGTTGATCGCAAACCCCTTTTAAGCCGAAAAGAGCTTTGTTGGTGTCATCAAGGCGTTTTGCAAGGGTCTTTGTAATCTCATTTGTAATTTCAGGATAGGAGTTTATAAAATCAGTAATATCGGATTCAGGTATGCATAGAAGTGTTGACGGGGCTACAGTTCTAACGGTGCCTGTTCTCGGGGTAGAAAGAAAATAGGACATTTCTCCAACAAGGGTGCCTTTTTCAACCGTTTCAAATATTTTCTCTCCGCCTTTTGTAACTTCAATATGTCCTGAGACGAGAATGTAGAGGTCCTGGCTGGGATCACCTTCCTGGAAAACAATATCGCCCTTTTCAAAGCGGCGCTGATATTTTGAAAGCTCGGGATTGCTGATGATATTTTCAAACATTATTAATGTCCAGAAAAAAGCTGTTAAGCTGTTTCGCTAAAACTAAAAGGATGCATGTATAAGCAGGAAAAATCAAATAGTAGTAATGCCTTTATATGTGCCGGACTGCCGACCTGTATTTTAAATTAATATAGCAAAAGTATAGGAGAAATAAAGGTCTATGTCAAATAAAACCTTATATGAGGTTTCAGGGTCAGGCAAGTAATAAACTTAAAGTTTTGTTGTCAAAGAAAATATTACATATAATGAAGTTTTTACTTGTATTTCTGTTCCTTTAGTTATATAAAAAAAATTATGTTTGTCACTGTAAAAGGCAGGGGTGTTTTTTTGTTTTGCAGTGAGTCAGCCCTTAAACTACCTGTTAGCAGGTTGGTTTGAGCGAAACAAAACCTGTTAATAAACAATTGCAAAGACTATACTGATTTATATTCTCTGTACTCCTGTTATTTTTATAGCATTGAGACCTCTTCCCGCGCCTTGCGTGATGACAGTTAAAAGTGTAGGAGTTTTTTATGAGTTATGTTTAAACAATCATAATTCATCAAAGAAAGGGGTTGTTATGAAAGAAAGATGTGTTTTACTGTTGACAGTGTTATTCCTTGGAACGTTTTTGTTCGGGGTTCATAGCGCCGGAGCCAGGACGGCAGGTGAACCATCGTTTGATTCTTCTTCCGGAGGCTATTATTCTGAAGGCTCAGCAGAATCAACGGATGTTTTCAGCCGTTCCTGCAGACCGGATGGCGGTTTGTATTTCAAATACGATGATTTGAATGCAACGGTAACAGGGTTGAAATTCTACGAAGGCGGGTATAACGGTGTTCCTTATGAAGAAAGGAAATACAGCACGGTTTTTTATCAGGACAGCGCCCGGTTTATTTCCTACGAACTCAACCTGAAGCATCCGGCTCCGGGCAGCAAGGCAATTGTTGTGAGCGCTCAGGATACCGCAGGAAAGACGGTTAATTCATCTGTAAGCATTGCTGTAACCGCACTGACAAGCGGCAGTCCGTCTGCCGGCTCATCAGACAGCTACACCATAGTCAATGAGATAGGGGGCAGAGATCTTAACATCAGCTATTCCCTGTCGAGTGTAACGGTTAATAACAGAGAAAAGGTATTTATGAGGGCAGAAGAGGGCGGATTGTTTCTGCAGATATACAAGCCCGACGGGACAACGTTTTTAAGTGATGCAATAGAGATTCTTTTGGCAGTCAGTGAGCTTGTGATAAAGAATGCCGATAAGGGTACCTGGACATATAAGGTCGAGAACACCTCCCCGCAGACCCAATCATTCAGTCTGAAGACCTCGGCATCAGGCACCGGTGTAATAGCAGGAATGGTAACCGACTCAGAGACAGGAGATGCCCTGAATGGAATGAACATAACAACCGATGCCGGCGGAACGACGGTAACCAGTCAGGGGTATTATGTTTTACTGCATGCCGCAGGGGCATTTACAATTCAGATAACGGGCAGGGATTATGTGCCGGTTTCAAGGTCATTTATCCTTTCTACGGGACAGACGGTCGAGATCAATGCGGCAATGAATGAGAAGGGAGAAAATCCCAAGCCATGTTCAATGTCTGTTCTGTTTTCCGGATCAGAGAATGAAAGTCTTGACCTGCTGAGAAGTTTCAGGGATACCGCTTTGAGCAAAACACCTGCGGGCAGGTCATACATAAAGAAATATTATGCCCATTCTCAGGAGGTTACGTCTATGATGAACCATGATGTCATGCTGAAGAAGGAGCTGTTTCAGTTTATGACAGGCATGCTTTCTGAGATAGCAGGATTTATATCCGGCGAGCCGGTCAGGTTCACTGCAGAACAGACGGCAGAGATCAGAAGGATACTCCATCTGCTGAAGGAGAAGGCAGGCACAGAGCTGAGGATTGAGATAGATAATATTCTCAAAAAAGCAGACAGTGAGCTGGATATGGGATATCTGATAGAGCAGAGGTAGCAGCGCCAATGAGCTGTTAAGCTGATAAGCAAAAACGGGTTAGCAGCGTAGATCGTAGTTCGTAGCAAAACCTAAAACTGCCTGCCCCGTGAAATATACGCAGTATCAGCATAGCGAATTTCGCCGGGGAAGCTTATAACTTTTTACTCGTGGTTGTAGGCGTAATCGTAATCGAAAGAGCTGTGGAGTTGTTAAGCTGTTGAGCAAAACAAATACCTGACTTGGCAGTTCTGTTCACCCCGCCGGTTTTTTTAGGAATTTTGATATATTTACTTTAAATCTTGAGAAAGCTTATATTTGCTGATATAGCTAAGTCTTGTGAGAAACTTTTTGACATACAAGTCCATACTGTGCTATGTTTTTAAGTCTATGAAAGTTATCCCCTGTCAAATATTAAAATAAAAATTGGAATTTCTATGGGAGCAAATCAATATTTGAAATTATATGCCATTCTCCTGACCGGAATTCTTTTAGTTTCCTTATTTTTAAAACTCGATACTGTATCTGCACAATCTAATCCTAAAACCATTACCGTTGATCAAAATGGTAGCGGTGATTATACCACAATTTCAACAGCAGTCCAAGCAGCAGATATGGGCGATACTGTTCTTGTTTATAATGGAATTTATGAGGAAACTGCTATCCTTGTTGATAAAACAATTATGTTAAGCGGTGAAAATCCATCATCAACAATTATACAAGGAGATGGAACAGAAACGCTTCTTATTATACAAACAGATAATATGATAGTTTCAGGATTTACCTTTTCTCAAGGAGGAGACTGGCAGGATGCAAGTATCTCTCTTTCTTCAAATAACTGTTATATTTCAAATAACATTTTTATCAATAGCTCTGGTGCAGGAATAAGTGTTCATAATTCATCCAATACAACTATTAAAAAAAATATAATGGAGGGTAACCAAGTTAGTATTATTTGTTATGATTCTACCAATATTCACATCTCAAATAATCAGATCCATGACAGTTTAACTGGTATTTACCTCTATAATTCTGAAAATATTCTTATTGAACACAATATGATTTCAACCTGTATAAAAGCTGTTTATATAGAAGAAAGCAATGATAACACTATCCTACGTAATCATCTTTTTAAAAATGAACAAGGAATGTATGTGTCCTACGCAGCAGACAACATGATTACTGAAAATAATTTTATTTTAAATAGAGAAGACACCAAATTTGCAACCTGGCTTTCACCGATTGGTTTACAACTAAGTAACTGGGATGCAAATTATTATGATGATTCAACTGGAATATTTCCAAAATGCATTCCAGGAATATTATTTATTCGAACGTATGCTCCTTTAGGCATTTTTTTGCCATGGATATGTATAGACTGGCATCCAGCCCAAGCACCTTATGCGATTAATACCTGAGAATGTTAATATAAAATAGCTGCATTTTTTCTCGTTTTACTACTACTGCTAAATTTGATAATAACTCCCGGGCTCTTCACCAGGGAACTCCACACAGCCAGGTGATCCTGATTACCCGTTTGAAGCCTGCCTCTAATAAATCTGACAAGGCTCCACACAAACAAACAAAAACAGCGATCGTTATTTTCATTTCATTTGGGCGGGCAGTTTGAAGTTAGCTCAGCAGGGGGCTTCTTTTCGGACTGGTCAATACTGCCTTCTGGTTTTCCTAACAGCTTAACAGCTTTTTTATCGCCTTTTCTTATCAGCTTATCAGCCATCAGCTATATTGCTACTTTATCCATGCCTGAAACATCAGAACATTCCAGAGAAAATACTGCCAGTTTCGTTTCCCGGAGATATGCTCCTGCCATTTGGTTAGAATTGGTTCAGGGCAGAAGAATCCGTCTCGATTAAGTTTTTCCGGTTGCAGCAACTCTTCCGCCCAATTGTAGAGCGGTCCCTTCAGCCATAAATCAACAGGCACACCGAATCCGGTTTTAGGGCGTTCAATAAGATTATCCGGAACATAGCGTTTAAGCACCTGCCGTAACAGCCATTTCCCTTTGCCCTGCTGCAGTTTCATTTCCAGCGGCAGTTTCCATGAAAATTCAACAATTCTGTGATCGAGAAACGGGGCGCGGGATTCAAGACTTGCTGCCATTGATGCCCTGTCAACCTTGACAAGGATATCATCGGGGAGATAAGAACACATATCTGCAAGCTGCATGAATGCTATAAAATCAGACGGGCTGTTAATATGATTAAATATGTTATCAAAATGAAAATAGCTGTCTGAATGGTATGCAATTTTTTCTGAAGCATCAATATGGGAGATGATTTTTGTATAGAGGTCTTTCAGGTTTCTGCTGTCAATTGTTCGTGCAAGCTTATGAATTTTGTCTCCCGGATGGGAGACCTTGAGTCTTGCAGGGATAAATATTGACAATATTTTAAAAAGCCTGTCCCAGCCCTGAGTGGAGACAGCCATCATCATTGTTTTTAATAACATTTTGGCAGAAAAGGGCAGGGCGCCTGTGAGATTTCGGATGTTTTTCCCCCAGATATATCTGTTATAACCCCCGAAAAGCTCATCTGCCCCGTCACCTGAAAGCGCAACAGTGACATGTTTTCTGAAAAGCTTTGAAATCATACAGGTTGGAATCTGAGACGGGTCGGCAAAAGGTTCATCATATATAGCAGGCAACCCTTCTATAACATCAATTGCATCACTTGAGCTTACATACATTTCATAATGATTGGTGCCGAGATGATTTGCCACCTGTTTTGCATATTCAGCTTCATTGTGGGATTTTTCATAAAAACCGGCGGTAAAGGTGTTTATTTTGCTCCGACTGCAAGCCTGCGATACTGCTGCAATGGTTGAAGAGTCGATCCCGCCTGAGAGGAATGCACCAATGGGAACATCTGAGACCATCTGCATTTTTACTGACCGGAAAAGAAGTCTTTCCAGTTCATCTGCTGCTTCCTGGCTGTCAGTAAAAGGGTATTTCAATCCTTCTGAAGCTGCATCCTCAACAGACCAGTATTTATGGGTTTCAATGTTTTTTTTGTCCGGATATGTATGAATCTTCAGCCATTGCCCGGGTATAAGTTTACGGATGCCGCTGTATATGCAGTGAGGAGAGGGGATATAGCTCAGCTGCAAAAACAGAGACAGGGCGTTTCTGTCAATATCCGATGAAAATTGAGGATGTTTTCTTAAAGCTTTAAGCTCAGATGAAAACAGAAATGATGAGCCTGCCCATCCATAGTAGAGGGGCTTTTCACCCATCCTGTCTCTGGCAAGGTATAAAACCTTTTCATCCCTGTCAAAGAGTGCAAAAGCAAACATTCCTACGGTTTTTTTCAGGCTTTTTTCCAAACCATAGACCTGAATTGATGCCAGCAGAACCTCAGTGTCGGAGCGCCCCTTAAATGGATATCCTTCCTGTTCAAGCTCTTTTTTAAGTTCTGTAAAGTTGTAAATCTCTCCGTTGCAGATTATGACATATCTTTTGTCAGCAGAAATCATGGGCTGGGATCCTGCAGGAGATAGGTCTATAATGGAGAGACGTCTGTGTCCGAGACAAACACCAGAAGGTGTATCAATCCATGTCCCTGAGTCATCAGGTCCTCTGTGGGCAAGGGTGTCTGTCATGGAGAGAAGAATGTTATTTAAAGTTTCTTCTGTTCTGTTTTCTGAATAGTCAATAAAGCCGGTTATCCCGCACATAGCCATCCTGCTATAAGAAATTGAAATTATTGATAAAAAACGGGTTGTCTGAAAAATCCCATAATACCATATTGATCGGACATAAAACAGGTTTTTTTATCCGGAAAGTTTGAACCTAATCTGAGCGATTATCTACAGACCAGTTGCTTCAAACAAGACATTCGCAATGGTTTGCAGCGGATTCATGTCGCACAAAGGTTTCACCTGGATGGTGAAACGTGCGACATGCCTCGGCAGAACAGGCATGGATGCCTGCCCGTGAATGAGCGAAAAACCGTTGCGAATGCCTTGAAAACTTGAAAATAGCTCAATTTAGGTTGAAAAAGGATAGGTTTCTGTGATATCAGATACCTGCTCGTTGGTTTTGCTCAAACAGTTCTTGTCAGTTTTTCTGGTTTTCCTGAAAGCTGACACCTGACAACTGTCTCTTCCTATCCTTTAATTTCTTGCATTTTAACCATTATAAAGATATTATTTTTTTAATAACAATCTAAGCAATTTTGGAGGTGTATTATGAAATCTTTTCGTAAGGAATTGTGGTTTAACATTGAGAGAAGAAGAGAGTTTTTAAACATTACCCGTCAGGTTGAGCAGTGTCTGCAGGAGAGCGGGGTAAAGGAGGGGATAGTGCTTGTCAATGCCATGCACATTACTGCATCTGTTTTTATCAATGATGATGAGTCAGGTCTTCACAGGGATTATGAGGAGTGGCTGGAGCGTCTAGCCCCCCATGAACCAATTGCACAGTACCGGCACAACCGAACCGGAGAGGATAACGGGGATGCTCATCTTAAGCGGCAGGTAATGGGCAGGGAGGTTGTGGTTGCTGTAACAGATGGCAGGCTTGATTTCGGTCCGTGGGAGCAGATATTCTATGGCGAGTTTGACGGCAGGAGGAAGAAAAGGGTGCTTGTAAAGATTATCGGAGAGTAGGCTATTTCATGAAAAAAGAACGTCATTCTGCCATACCCCTTGCAGAGAGAATGAGACCAAGATGTCTGGAGGATTTTCTGGGGCAGGAGCATATTCTTGGAAAAGGCAAACTTCTTCGTCAGATTATTGACAACAGGACTATCCACTCCATCATCTTCTGGGGACCGCCGGGAAGCGGCAAAACAACGCTTGCTCATATCACTGCGGATGCCATTGAAGCGTTTTTTGTGCCTCTGAGTGCTGTTACTTCTGGGATCAAGGATGTCCGTCAGGTAATCGCTGAGGCTGCTGAAAACAGAAACAATCAAGGAAAGCCCACCATTCTTTTTATAGACGAGATACACCGGTTCAACAAAGCCCAGCAGGATGCCTTTCTGCCCCATGTTGAGCACGGGGATATTGCACTGATCGGTGCAACCACCGAGAATCCATCTTTTGAAGTTGTTTCACCGCTTCTCTCCCGAATAAAGGTTCTGGTATTAAATCCGCTTTCAGCAGACCATATCAGAACTATTTTAAAAAGAGCCCTTGATGACAGTGGAAACGGGCTTGGAGGTTTAAATGTTTCCATGACTGGTGAGGGCTTGAACTGTATTATTGATTATTGTCAGGGAGATGCACGGGTAGCCCTGAATACCCTTGAACTTGCGGTGACGGCATCTGAACCAGAGAAGGGGGGCGGTATTACAATTTCAAAAGAGATTGTCGAGGAGGCGCTTCAGAAAAAGGTTCTGCTCTATGATAAGCAGGGGGATGAGCATTTTAACATTATTTCAGCCCTTCACAAAAGCATGCGGTCAAGCGATGTTCATGCCTCTCTCTACTGGCTTGCAAGGATGCTTGAGGCAGGTGAGGATCCGCTCTATATTGTCAGAAGACTTGTTAGGTTTGCAAGCGAAGATGTCGGGATGGCAGACCCGAGGGCGCTTGATGTGGCGCTGAATGCAAAAGATGCTTTTCATTTTATAGGGCTTCCTGAGGGCAAACTTGCCATAGCCCAGGCGGTTATCTATCTTGCAACAGCCCCGAAAAGCAATGCCATCTATACAGCCTATTCCATGGCACAGGAGGCAGCAGTAAACAGCGGTTCTCTGCCGGTTCCTCTTCATATAAGAAATGCGTCGACAAAACTGATGAAAAATCTCGGATATGGAAACGGTTACCAGTATGACCATAACAGTTCAGACGGCATCTCGGATCAGGAGTGTCTGCCGGATAAGATTAAGGGGGCTAAATTCTATTTTCCAACCGAGCGGGGGTTTGAAAAAACAGTCAGGGAGCGAATTGAGTTTGTGGAGAAGAAAAAGAAGAAAGAAGGTTGTTAAGAGCTGTTAAGGTGTTGAGCTGATAAGCTGTTAAGCCAAAAAAAAGGGTTTACTTGTAACTTGCAACTTGAAGCTTATAACTTTTTATTCGTGGTTGTAATCGGAATCGTAATAAGCATTATGACTTCTGTTTTTAAAGCTATGTCTATGCGCTGAAATATTTTTTGCCAGTAAATGCAAAAAAAAACAATCACTAAGTCACTACACCGTTGTTATTGGGGGTGAGTAGTTACCTTTAATCTTTATCTCAGGGAGATGTTATGAAAAACAATGGCATAAAAAAAATTGCTGTTACTACAGGGGGCGGGGATGCACCGGGTCTGAATGCTGTTATCCGTGCGGTTACGGTTTCTTCTTTTAACAGGGGATGGTCTTGTGCGGGTATCATGGAAGGATATAACGGGCTTCTTTTCCCCGGGGAATATTCCAGCGGGGGGTTGATGGAACTGACACCTGAATCTGTAAGAGAGATTACCCCGCTTGGGGGAACGATTCTCGGCACTACAAACAGGGGCAATCCTTTCAGTTATCCTGTTACAGCAGAAGACGGAAGTTTGGTTGAAAAAGATCTCTCTGACACTTTGATGGAAAATTTTCAAAAACATTCAATAGATGCTGTGGTTGCAGTCGGTGGGGACGGATCGCTTGGTATTGCAAATGCGCTTCATCATAAGGGGTTGCGGGTGGTTGGTGTTCCCAAAACCATTGACAATGATCTTGAAAAAACGGTCATCACATTCGGGTTTGATACAGCAGTCTCTTTTGCTACCGAATGTATTGACAGACTTCACTCAACAGCACGTTCCCATAACCGGGTCATGGTGGTGGAAGTCATGGGAAGGTATGCCGGATGGATAGCTCTGAATTCAGGTATCTCCTCAAGCGTGGATGCTATTCTGATTCCTGAAATACCCTACACGATTTCAAAGGTTGCAGAGGCGATTGAAAAAAGGCAGAGAGAGGGAATAAAATATTCAATAGTTGTGGTTGCTGAAGGTGCTAAACCTGTTGGGGGAATGGTATCTGTGCTGGGCAAAGCGGTTGGACAGGCTGAGAAACTCGGCGGGGCAGGGGAGTTGGTGGCGCAGCAGCTTCAGGAACTTACAGGCAAGGAATGCAGAACCGTTGTGCTTGGGCATCTGTTGCGGGGAGGTTCCCCCACTACATTTGACAGGCTGCTGTCCCTTCGATTCGGCGCAGCAGCGGTCAGGGCGCTCTCAGAGGGTCATTCGGGGATTATGGTAGCCCTTGATCCGCCAAGGGTCAAGTATGTGCCCCTTGAGGATGCCACAAGCAGGATGAAATGCGTTCCCGTTGACTGTGATACCGTTATGACAGCAAGAGACATGGGAATCAGTTTCGGGGATTAATTTTGGCAGCTTTTTTCAGACATCGATTGCCAGCATAAAAATATTGCAATAAATAAACATAAATGTTATTTCATTACAATGAAATGGGAATATTTTCTTGAAAAATGCAGGGATGTTGAGCTGCTCAGAAAAGAGCAGCTCATGCCATCGCTTAAATTATAATTTTTCAGTACTTGCCGACTTTTCCATTCACCCTTCAGGGCTTGTATCTTGAATCTTGCCTCTTTTTTTTATCCGCGTAAATCAGCGTCCCATTGTTTTGTTGGGTTTCACTCTCGCTCAACCCAACTTACGCACTACTCCATCAAATAAAGGATAGCAAAAAAAAGGGGGGTTACTTATCCACCATCTTGTATTCTGTAACTTCAATAAAATAGCGCTCTATGGTTCCGCTGTCAGCGGCAAGCTGCAAATCCCTTTTAACAATTAGTCCTTGTGCTTTTATGTTGTTATATGTGTATTTTTTTAAATCTTCAGATAATTTGCCTGTAACATAATAATTCCTGCGCACAACTGAGTCAGATATGATATCAGATGTGCCTGTAATGATCAGCTCTTCAAAAGGGGAATTGCCGATAAGCCTGACAATGCCGGTAACGGTTCCCTGTTCTGTTTCCAACATATCAGCCCCTCCTTTTTTGTCTTCTGAAAAAGAAGCCCCGCAGAGCATCAGCACGATAGATGCTGTTAACCCAATAATTTTTCTCATATTTCACCTTATATCTTGCTGTTTAAACGTTTTTTACTATTTTACCACTTCAATCGGTTTTCCGGTGTGTGACCGGTCGAATTTAAACCCTTGAGGGGACATAGCTCTTGATAATATGCGAGCAGCGGGTAATCCCTGATACCAGCAGGTCTCTTCGATAGCCGGCATGATATACTGATTGTCTTCCCACCAAGGCAGTCCGGTATGGATAGCAATAAAATATTTATCCGAATCTGATGTCTGATAATTATATGCCATATTGTCAGTTTCAAAGCAGCCCGGGGGGTTGGCGCTGACTTTGGATATCAGCCAGGCTGAGGCTTCCAGTGACCGGGCACCGCCGCCCATTGAAAGCACCGGGCGTATGTATATTCCGGGACTGGTGAGGGAATCAATCAGTGTATTGTAGGCAGTGTTCAGACCGATAAGCCCTTCTGAAAATCCCTTAAGAACATATTTCCATCCGGCATGAACGGCAAAGTTGTCTCCGGGGTCAGTTGAGCCGGATAAATACCCTATGTTGTTATCTTCCAATGCTGGAATTAAGTCATGTATAGAGGTATTGCCGGAGCCTGAATATCCCAGCCAGGTTCTGACAAAATTGTTTCTTTTAGTCGAGTTGATCTGTGAATAAATAAATGTTCCCAGCAGTGATACAGTATCATATTGATTTGACTTATTATCCCACCTGATAAATTGAATACCGCCTTCAAAAGCCGGATCATCGTTATATCTGTTAATATAAATATCAGCCTGCTCAGAAAAAAGTGATTCCATCAGAACAGAGCAGAGTTCATTTGCCCAGGCATCCATTGGCAACTGTTGTTTGCCGGTAGGGTCAAAGGTGAAATAATGTGCCTGTGCCATGTGCTGAAACTCGTGGGTCAGGGTGCCTTTTGTAAATTTTGTGGCATAATCCTGATCAGTTGAGCTTACAGCAGAGGCAATATTCATGTAAAATATGTTTGTTTCATTTGATCGCAGTCCCTGTTTCTGGATCTCTTCATCCGAGAAAAAATCCTTACTCCAGAAATAACCGGCAACACTTCTCTCCGTATAATAGAATAATATATTAATTCTATCTCCTTCTTCGCCAAAGAACTGGGTGATCTCGTAAACATTGTCCTTAATAACATCCCATGAGGTGTTGGTGAAATAGTCACCGTACAGATTGACAAGATCACTGCTGATCTGATTGGTTCCGGTTCCAAAATCGCCGTCTCGAACCCAGACATTCGCCCTGCTGCTCTGGTATCTCCTTGTTGTTGTAATCTGTTCCCAGTCATCGCTTAAATCATTAACCCAGAAATTTTTTGTAACAGGGTCATCAGGATCTTCTTTCTCTTCAAAATTTGCAACCAGAACACAGTCCCACCAAACATCAAAGCTATAGGTGGCATTTTTATGGACTATTATCCCGTCTTCGGTCCAGTTCTTGAAAATAAAACCGGTGTTGGCCGCAGCGCTGACGGTGGCAATTGTGCCTTCATCATAAATCCCTCCGCCGGTAACCGTTCCGCTTCCGGATGGACTGGCTGAAACCGATATCGTGTATTGATACCCGGGATCAGGTTCACACCCGGCGCCGCCTAAAAAAAAGCATCGTCAGTGCCAGCAGATAGGTTAATAAACGTTTCTGTTTCATGTTTTTGGCTCCTTTTTGAAATTATGTGTTTTATGGTATTGATATATCAAAAAATCATTCTTATTGCCAGTTCATTCAATCAAAACCGGAAGGTTGCATACCGACCGTTTTTAGGTACTTTGTCTCGTTGCAATTGCTGTGCAAGGCGCACACTGACTTTTCCATTCTCCCTTCAGCGTTTATATTTTGAATCTTGCCTCTTTTTTTTATCCGCGCAAATCAGCGTAAATCCGCGTCCCATTGTTTTGCTGGGTTTCACTCTCGCTCAACCCAACCTACGCACTGCAGGCAGGGGAGAAATCTCAAAGGTTTTATTAAAAAAGTAGCCTGTCCCAATACTGTCCGGTATAGAAATTGCTTTTCTTTAATGT
>CAZMHH010000083.1:0-16194 GCA_964566035.1 uncultured Thermodesulfobacteriota bacterium | reverse complement strand
GCATTTCCTTCCATAATTTTTTTCTCATCTCTTATGGCAATACTGTATTACCTTAAAATAATGCCATTGATAATTAATGTTTTTTCTAAAACCTTTACCAGATTGATGAAGATTTCAGGAGCTGAGTCGCTCTGTGCTGCGAGCAATATATTTGTTGGCATTGAATCTGCTCTAACAGTTAAGCCATATCTTAACAACATGACCCGATCTGAACTCTGCACAATACTTGCAGCAGGTATGTCAACAGTTGCATCCAATGTTCTTGCGCTTTATGTAAATGCACTTGGCGGAGTATATCCAAATATCGCAGGTCATCTTGTATCTGCCTCCCTTCTTTCCGCCCCTGCTGCAATTATTATGTCAAAGCTGGTGCTGCCTGAGAATGAAGAACCTGTAACCCTTGGAATGCATGTTAAACCACATTATGAAAAAGAGACCAATATCTTTGAGGCAATAATAAACGGGGCACAGGGAGGTGTAAAGCTTATAGTAGGGATTATTGCCCTGCTTATTGCCGTTTTGGGACTGGTGGCTTTGGCAGACCTTCTGCTTGGTGCTGGTGGAAATTATATAAATAATCTAACAGGTGTAGACTTTGACTGGTCTCTCAAATCAATAGCTGCAATTGTTTTTTATCCCCTTGTTCTTCTGCTTGGAGTGCCTTTGTCAGATGCTCCAATTCTTGCAAAAATAATAGGAGAAAGAGTGATTGTAACAGAAGTGGTTTCGTATTTTGAACTGGCTAAAGCTATTGAGAATAATATGTTTGTGCACGGACGATCAATAGTGATAGGGGCTTATGCACTCTGCGGCTTTGCTCATGTTGCATCAATGGCAATTTTTATTGGCGGGATAGCAGCAGTTGCTCCTAAACAGCTGAAAAATCTGTCAGAAGTTGGACTAAGGGCATTGTTTGCAGCCACAATGGCATGTTTGATGACAGCCTGCATTGCCGGAACTTTTTACAGCAAAAACATTATTCTGTTTCATTAAACATGATGGAGCAGTATATACTCCAAAAACAACCGTATTGTCATTTCGAACCTTGCGACAGCAGGGTGAGAAATCTCGTTGTTTCAGTGTGTTACGAGATCTCTCACTTCGTTCGAGATGACAGATGTGGACTTTTTACATGACCATCAAACATAACCGACTGTTTTTTTCAAGCCGGCTTTTTGCTCTGTTGAATGCCCGGTAACAAAAGGTGTTTGTACAGTGCAAGCTTAACCGCTGATTTATCACCCATCCATTGTGAATTTTTTTTTATCAAGCACCCTTTTACATATGTTGACTACATCCGGTTCAAAAAATTTACCGCTATAACTGGTTATCTCTTGTAAGGCTCTTTCAACTCCCAAAGCAGGTCTGTATGGCCGGTGTGAAGCCATCCCCTCCACAACATCTGCTACAGCAACAATTTTTGCTTCTAATATTATATCATCGCCTGAAATCCCTTTTGGGTACCCTGAACCGTCAATCCGCTCATGATGCTGCAGGGCGGTTTCTGCAACCGGCCATGGAAATTCAATGTTTTTTAAAATTTCATACCCTGCCTGAGTATGGGTCTTGATAAGGGCAAGTTCTATATCTGTGAGTTTTGCAGGTTTGGTTAAAATTTCAGCAGGTATATATATCTTACCAATATCATGCAGTACTGCCCCTACCCTTATACCCTCTATAGTATCCTCAGAAAGATTCATCTCAGAGGCAATTGCACACGCCAGCTTTGAAACTCTAAGCTGATGACCTGCCGTATAAAGGTCTCTCTTCTCAATGGCCGAGGCAAGCGCAAAAATAACTCCTTTCAATGTCCTGTTTGTCTTATCAATGCTTTCCTTAAGTTCATTTACAAGCTCTCCAAGATAGTATTCCCTTGCCTCAACCCTTACCATCATCATTCCGAAGGATTCTGCAAGTTCATTTACGACACCAGGATACTGTTCTTTTTTAGTAAGTTCAAATATATCATCTTCTCTTGAATATTTGCCCTGGGCAATCTGTTTTGAAAGTTCTGATAGGTACAGAAGAAGTTTTTCGGTTTTTTTGTCCATAAATAGCTCTTTTTCGCAAATTAGCAATATAGCCGTCAGTTCACGGCGACAGCAAAAATCTTTTTGTGATTGTGATTAATAAAATAGCCTGCGGGTTTGAAAAAAATATTAAAAGATTAATTGTTTACCTCTTCACCATTATACTTGTTTAGTATTTCAACAACAGGTATTATCAACTCAAGCATTTTTTGAAAGTATCGTTCTGCATAAGGGTTCTTACTACAGATGGCTCTCATCTCCTTGCCAAGTTCATAGTAGATATCAATAAGCAGTTTGCCTGTGCTGTTTCCAGCAAGTTGCCTATCCCTGAACTGTCTTAAAATATCAAGCCCCGGATCGTCTTCCCCCAAAAGATTAGTTGCAAGGCATAGTTCCTCTTCTGCTATTGTCATAAAAACATTTACGGTTTTGCTGCCGTTGTTTGAAAAAACCCTCAATTCTGCTGAATACTCCCCGGTTCCTAACCCTTCCCTGTCGCAGAGAATCATTACGCGTTCTATTTCAGCAGATATCTCCCCGCTTGAACTGCCTGCCATAAGCCATGAAGCGCTTGAAACAATACTCCACTGCAAAGTTCCCTTGCCGCTGTTTTGAATTAAAAGAGTCTCCCTGACCCCTTCATCCCCGAAATCTATTGAATCTGGACTGACACTTAAAACCGGTTCAGGTTCGGGTTCAGGTTCAGGTTTGGGTTCGTCGTCAGCATAAATTATAATATCTGAAACAGTCTGACCTGCAGCAACATAAACATTCCGACTGTAAAATTTTTTTTCAACAGGATATGTAAAAGAAGGCTCCTTAAGATCACCTGCATATGGTCCCACTGAAGACCCGCCCGTGAATTTTGTCTCTATCGGTTCTATGTAGAGGGTATATGTGCCGGGGCTTACAGGTATTTCAAAACCACCAGTCTGCTGCTTGTAATAGTCAGAAACGCTTGAAAAACGACTCATATCCTCATCACCTGTTTTAAATGCAACCACATTTGCCCCAAGCACGGGTGTTCCATCCCCCCATAATACTCTTCCCTGTAGTCTGCCATAGTGGCTTGACCAGTTTTGAGAAGGGTAGAGAAGTGTTATAGCAGCCTTGTCGTCAGGGTTTAAATCTCCAAGGGAAGAATCATCCGTTACGCTGAATGGATACATTGTCGGGACAAAAATATCAGTTGCAGGTTTTCTGTCAGAGGCATAATTGGAGTTTATCTGGCAATGGTCAAGACCGATAAAATGTCCGAACTCGTGCACAAAGGTTCCCTTGAAGTTATCATAGCCAAGAGATGAAAACCTGCCGTTTAGGAGGGCAACACCCTCTATATAATAACCGGTTGAAGTGCTGTATGCAGAACCGGCAAAACCCATTATATTACCGCTTGAGCCTTCACCGTATTCAGCTTCAATTATGGCGCCGTCTGAATCAAAAATAACGGGGTTATACCCGTCATAGTAATTATCCAGGTATTTTGAATAATTATTTGCTGTTATAACCTCCGGGAGAAAACCTCCGTTACTAAAATATATTGATGCTGTTTCCACATCCTCCCATACTTGGAAACACTCATCCGCAAGAGAAACGGCCCGCTGGTTTGAGAATTCACCGAGGGCTGTCTGGTCAAGATGATAGACAACAGGAAAAGCAGAAGGATTGTATAAGACAGGACTTCCGTTTGATACGTTCATCGGTCCGCCTGCTGTAGAGTTAGAGGAAAGCACAGGAAACAGCATTAATATAAAAGGAAAAACCTTTTTTATAAAAATTTTAAGGACCATGTTTTCCTCTTTTTTATGACAGGTAAAAAAAACCGGTTTTCTCTTCTGTATATATGCAAAAACCTGATCTGTCAAATTAAATATCATATGTATCAGGGTTCAGACTGCAGTTTTTTTAAACCCTTCAGACAGCTTCCTTTTGTATTTTCAAATATTTTTGTATATTTGCTCGATAACATATTGTATTGAATTGGTTTTTCACTATAATAAAAAACGTAAGATAAATTCTAAAAACAAGGGGAATACTATGGGAAAGATTCATCTTGCGATAAAACCATTTATTAAAGGAACAAAAACAAGTTGTGGAATATGCGGAGAGGAAGCTAATCCGCAGGTCCCTTTTGATCTTTTTATGGCAAGCTCTTCACAGATTGTATGCAAGGTATGCGGCGCAAAGTATGCGCCTGATCTTGTATCTCTTCTTGACTATTTTTACAAGGGACACTATGTTGAGCCTGATTTTGATGCAATTGATAATGAATTAAACAACATTAAAAACATTTCAGAAAAACTTCAGACAGATGATATGGAAAAACTTGAAAATGAGCTGAAAAAACTTTCCCAAAAGGCTTATGTCCTGCAGAAACATATTTCAGAAAAACTTGGAAAAGAATGATTTTATGTATATGGGTTCATGAATATGAGGTTCACTTTTACGGGTTCATAAATTTTGACTCTTTTACTCATTGCTCGTTTTGATGACTCTTACAGGACATGCTTTTCCGCTTGCCACAACACAGCCGGAATATCCTTTCAATGGCAGATCAATTTCTCTGTAAAACCATTGTCTGAGGCTGTCATAAAACTCTGCTGATTTACTTGAAAACACGAGTTTTTTTGCATCTTCAATACCCGCTAAACCTTTACCTTTGGCTTTGAGGTATGCCTCTTTTCTTGTCCAGATTTTAAAAAAAACATCTGTAACAGCATCCGGTTTTATCAACTTCAGGTCAGCTGCTTCATCTTCAGAGAAAAATCTTTCCGCGATCTGAATAAGGTTCTTTCTTGGCTTGATATGCTCCACATCAACTCCTAAATCCCTTTTGCAGGTAACAGCGCAGACTATCAGATTATGTGAATGAGAAACATTAAACGATATATCTGATTTGGAGCTTGATGTTTTGATTTTAGGCTTTCCGTTAATTCCATAGTCAAAGACAACTTCTGAAGGCCTGCCCCCACCATATGATGATATAACTCTTCTGCGCAGTATTCTTGCTTGGAGAAAACGGTTTTTTGCACCTTCAGATAAAATCCCGGATGCCTTTTTTAGTTCATCTTCTGATAAAATACTGTCCAGGTTAGCTGGCGCAGTTGCTGAAGCGGATATGTCTGTCCAATAGACATGTATATTATGCTTAAGATCCTTAATCGAATATCTCTGTTTCACTGTTATCAATTTATCCCTTTAACCCTTATGCAAAAAAGAACAGTCAGGGGCTTTTTGCATTCAGGTTATTACTAACTGCAACAGACTATAGGCTGAATTGCTAAACTGCTAAATTCCCATTATCGTTGCAAGTTCTTTCACCGAACCGGCTGATTTCTTTAGAGCAGCAAGTTCATCATCGGAAAGTTTCAACTGGTATATTTCCTCAATGCCATTTTTCCCGACCTTTGCAGGAACCCCTACAACTGTTCCATAAATACCGTATTCTCCTTTGAGATAAACCGCACAGGGGAGAATTTTCTTTCTGTCAAGGAGTACTGCCTCAACCATCTGAATGCTTGAAACAGCAGGAGCATAAAAGGCGCTTGATGTCTTAAGAAGTGCTACAACCTCTGCCCCTCCGTTTATGGTCCGCCTTACTATACGATCAACAGCTTCTTTTGACAGTATTTCTGTAACAGGTATACCTGCAACTGTACTCAACCTTGGCACAGGAACCATAGTATCACCATGCCCGCCAAGCACACATGCATAGACATCATCTACTGAAACCTTAAGCTCTTCTGCAAGAAAAAATCTGAACCTTGCCGAATCAAGAACACCGGACTGACCGAAAAGACGTTCTCTTGGAAATTTGCTTTCATGAAGCGCTAACTGTGTCATTGCATCCAGAGGGTTTGCGACCAGTATTATTATTGCATTGGGTGAGTGTTTAACAACTTCTTTTATAACTGATTTTACTATTTTCATGTTTGTCAGAACAAGATCGTCTCTGCTCTGTCCCGGTTTACGTGCAACACCTGATGTGATAACAACAACATCAGAGTTTGCAGTCTCATCATAAGAGTTTGTGCCGATAATGGAAACATCAGATGAAACCACAGGTCTTCCCTGTGAAATATCAAGGGCTTTGCCCTGAGGCAGTTCTTCTACAATATCCACAAGTACAACATCAGCCAAGTTTTTCTCAACAGTCCTCTGGGCGCATACCCCCCCCACCATTCCTGCACCAACAATAGTAACTTTTTTTCTCATCTTCCTCTCCTTTTTATTTTGGTTTGTTTATATTGATGAATCGGTAAAAAGTCCACAAAACCCCCTCTCCCTTGACGGGAGAGGGTTGGGGTGAGGGTGATATAAAAGGAATTACAATATTTTACAAATATTATTCCCTCAACCCCTTTTTTCAATTTAAAAAAAATTGACTTTTTACGAGTCCATCTATATTGTTATTGCTCTAAATTATAAAAGCTGAAAGGTTCAGGGCTCAAGCAACACAGCTATTAACTAAACCTTTTCGTGCCAGTGATCGAATAAGCAGGTATCTGGCATCAGCTGTCAGGTGCCAGCAAAACCCAAGTTAGCTATTCCTGTAAAATAACCTTCGGTTTGCTCCGCATTTCACAGAGTAAACAGTTCATAGCTGGGGGGTGTTAAAACCAAAAAACCCTTTCGTGCCAGTGCTCGTAATCCTTATAAGAAAGGGTTTATCTCCTGCTTATCATTGATTACCCCTAACTCAAGCCCTTCCAAAATCATCCTCAAACCTTTCAATATCATCTTCACCGAAGTAATCACCTGTCTGTATTTCGATAAAACAGAGTTCTTCTTTGGAACTGTTTTCAACCCTGTGCTTAGTCCCGCGGGGTATATCAACATACTGCCCATGCCCCAGGTTTATGATGTTTTCGTTAATTGTTACAGAGGCTTTGCCTTTGATCACAAACCAGTGTTCATCACGTTTCTCATGGCGCTGCAGACTGAGGCGCTTTTGAGGATAGACAACTATTTTTTTGCATTTATACTCGTTCTCATCTGCAAGTATTCTGTAATATCCCCAGGGTCTGTGTTCTTCCATCTCCGTATCATCCAGAAATCTGTTTACAGCACTTTCAATCTCTTTTTTAATTTCAGCAAGCCTGCCTTCCGTGTCCGCCTCAAAGCGAAGGACTAAAACAGGCTGCGTATTGGATGCCCTTACAAGACCCCAGCCTCCCGGCATGTTTATCCTTGCTCCGTCAATGTCAATTATATCATATTTATCCTTAAAAAATTTCTTTGCACATTCAATTACTGAGAATTTTTTCTCATCTGGACAGTCCACTCTTATTTCAGGGGTAGTAAAGGTGGGCGGAACATCTGAGAGCAGTCCGCTTAAGGGTTGATCTGTTTTGGAGATAATTTCAACCAGCCGGCAACATGCATACACAGCATCATCAAAACCAAAATACCTGTGTGCAAAAAACATATGGCCACTCATCTCGCCTGCCAAAAGTGCGTTCTCCTGCTTCATTTTTGCCTTGATCAGAGAGTGACCAGTCTTCCACATAATTGCCCTTCCGCCCTTTGCTTGTATGTCATCATAAAATGTCTGTGAACCCTTGACCTCTGATATAAATGTAGCACCTGGGTGTTGTTCAAGTATGTCTCTTGCAAATATTATCATAAGTCTGTCGCCCCAGATAATGTTGGCTTTTTCATCAACAGCCCCGATTCTGTCTCCATCACCGTCAAAACCTATCCCAACATCTGCTTTAAGCTTTAGAACTGTATTCTGAAGGTCTATAAGGTTATCTGTAACTGTAGGGTCGGGGTGATGATTGGGGAAGTTTCCATCCATTTCACAGTATAGTTCAGTAACCTCACAACCAAGCCTCTTAAGTATGGGAACTGCAACCATTCCGCCAGTTCCGTTGCCTGCATCAATTACCACATGAAGCTTCTTTGAAAGAGATATATTTCCGCATATATAGTCAATATATTCTGGAAAAATATCATATGCTTTTACGGAACCATCACCTGTGGCAAAATCATTTTTATGAATCAGATTTTTAAGCGCAGTTATATCCTCTCCATGAATTGTTGTTTTTCCGCAGCATATTTTGAAGCCATTATACTCAGAAGGATTATGGCTGCCTGTTATCATAACACCGCCATTTTTATCCAGATGAAACAGCGAAAAGTAAACAAGCGGGGAGTGACAGACACCGATATCTATAACATTAATGCCTGTTGAGATCAGCCCTGAGACAAGGTCATCCCTTATTGTTTCAGAAGAAAGACGGCAGTCTCTTCCTACAATCATCTCTGTTACGCCTTTGCGTACCAGAAAGGTTCCAGTTGCTTTGCCTAAGTTTTTAACCACATCTGCTGTTAAATCTTCTGATACAATACCTCTTATATCATACTCTCTGAAAATATTATCGTTCATTTTATCCTTTCCCTCTCTGCATTTAAGTCATGTAAAAAATATTGATTAACTTACCATTTTTAAAGATTATGTATATTAAGTCAAGAATAAATCAGAAAAAAGCAGTTTGAGAAAGCAATGGTAAAAGCAAAAATAAAACTTTCCTTGAAAAAATAAATGAGAAAAAGTATTATTTGGAAAAAGACAAACCATGGGATAGAGGAATAAGCAAATAAACGTGGTAAGTTTTTTTAACAATATTTTCAAAAACATTGAACTAAATTTAATAGATCAAAGAAAGGTAACCCCGTATTATGAAAACAGAAGAGATTAAAGCATCAATTGTTTTTATATCACCTGCAGGATCAACAAGAAAAATTGCCCTTCACATACAGGACAGGTTGCAATGCTGCGGGTTAAAAACAACCTGTATTGATCTTTCCGCTGATTATGACATGAAACAATTAGCCGATACCGATCTCTTGCTTATATGCTCTCCCGTCTATGCCTATCATCCTGTTCCTCCGGTTATATCCTTTATATCCGAACTCAACAATAAGAGTTTTTATGCTGTTTTATTTGTATCCTGGGGAGGTGTTACAAGCGGTACGGCACTTTTTGATATGGCTAAGGGAATTGAGGAAAAAGGTGGCACAGTAATAGGAGCTGCAAAAATACTTTCCCCTCACTCTCTTATGCTGCAATCAGCAAAACCCCTTGGCGCAGGACACCCCTGCCCCTCAGATATGGAATTGATAGACAAACTTTTAGAACAAACCGTTGATGCAGTAAAATCAGGTATTGAAAAGCCAATGGATATAGAAAGGCTTGTCTACCAGCCTGAAAACAGGCTTGATGAAATGAGAAAGACCACCCTTGAAAAAGCCAAGGCACTTCTGCCCCCGATTAATGAGGTGATTTCAAGGTGTAACAAATGCGGTATATGCTTGGAACAATGCCCTGTCAATGCGATAACCCTAACCCCTTCACTCACAATTTCAAACAACTGTATTAACTGTTATAACTGTACCTACGCATGTCCTGAAAAAGCAATAACCGCAGATCTTTCCAATCTGGATGAATGGCTGAAACACAAAGCTGTCGAATGTGCGGAACAAGAAAAATCACAGATATTTTACTGATACATTTTCCGGTTTACCCGGTATAATTAAAAACCATCAGTTATTTTAGGGAATCTGTTCTTCATACTCTAAAACAGCGCTGAAACGGGATTGTATATCCTCATAATCCAGCCTTCTCTCAGGAGCACATTTCAGAGTCTCTTCAAAAACAGAGGTGGAAGCATAGTTTATAATCTCCCATCCATCTTCAGGAGTTGTCTGAGAAGGATCGCATCCGTCAGAGCCAAGCATTTCAAAAAGATTCGACACCGGAATCCCGTAGTGTTTTGCAAATTCAAGAATTCCTCCATACTCCTGAAGAAGGGTGCAAATCTCCGTAAACGCCATGTGACCGCTGTTTGCAATACCAATCAACCTTTTTAAATCAACATCACTTGACTCATAAGCGCTAAGTTGACCACTATACGGGGTTATACGATCATTTTCAGCCCCCATTATCAGAACAGATTTAATATATTCACCCGCTTGTGCTTCTCTGCCCGACATTAAAACAGCAACTCTCAACCCAGGAACATTTCCCAGCTTGGATGCTGCAGAAGCCCCTGCGCTGTGCCCTGAGACACCGACACGGTTCATATCAATATTGCCGGCAAGAAACATAAGCTCGTCTTTGGGTTCCTGAAGCTCCATCAATATATCAACAGCATCCTGTGCTTGAGTTGCCCCAAATCTCACGAAAACATCAGATAAAATATCTTTGAGTTGTATCCGAAAATGGTCAGCGCTTATAACAACAAACCCGCGGCTTGCCCAGTGCACATTATTAACAGCCGACTGTGTTCTAAAGGAAGCAAACCCGTGAATAAAAATAATTACAGGATACGGAGCGTTCTCTTCATCAATTGGCAAATAATCATAACAGTCACACTCCTGGAACGGTTCAACTTCATCAGGAATATCCTCTGCATATTCAAGAGGCAGATATTGACGCAAATCATATTTTTTCCTGTCAAGCCCCTCTTCACTTCCCTTGACCGCAGGATACCATACTTCCGCTCTGATACTCCCCAAACGTTCATTTGGAATCTCTACAGTTCGGGCACCCACAGACCAAGGACCTGTCTCAGAGGGATCATCAGAGACAACAACACTTTGCTGAGAACAGCTAAATTCCTGGTTACGTGGAGGTATATCAATTTCAAGTGGTTTACTGCCACAGCCAAAAAAAATAAACATTCCAGCAACCGAAATTATGGATAAATTGAAAATACAGTTTCTGTCAATCATTTAAAGCTCCTGCTCAAAGCTAAAGGTTTTTTATTCTAACCACCTATTATATTGACATTTCTTCTGCATGACAATACAATTATTTTGTTAGATTTTAGAGTTTTCAAGCTCTTCCTTGATATTGACCATACTCTGTGAGACAATTTGTTTATATGCAAAATCAAATTTTGAAATAATTTTTTATTCATTTTAAGGAGACTTTAAAAATGTTTAAACTCTTTCAGACAATTTCTGTAATTATTTTTATCTCATTTTTTTCTTCTTGTCCTGGAGCTGAAGAAAACATGGGACAGAAAAAAAAATCACAGGACAGGATAACCATTCTTAAGCAGGAAGCAGAGGCTGGCAAGGTTGAGTCACAGTTCAATTTGGCGCTTGTTTATCTAAACGGTAATGGAATTTCTTCTGATTACGATCAAGCTTTTAAATGGTTCTTAAAAGCTGCCAGCCAGCACCATACTGACTCACAGTTTTATCTCGGCTGGATGTATGACGAGGGTAAAGGAACAGTTCAGGATTTTACAGAAGCTCTTAAATGGTATACCAAAGCCGCTCAGGCGGGCAATGCTTCAGCTCAGTTTAATCTGGGAAGTCTCTATTATAAGGGACTGGGAGTTTCTCAGGATTACACAGAGGCTGCAAAATGGTATAAAAAAGCAGCTGAACAGGGAGATGACTGGGCACAGTTTGGTTTGGGAAGGATGAATTATAACGGAGAGGGCATGCCTAAAAACTTTTCAGCGGCTGCAAAATGGTTTGAAACAGCGGCAAACCAGGGCAACATCTCAGCTCAACATGATTTAGCGGTTATGTGTTTTAATGCACAGGGAGTACAAAAGAATGAAAAAGAAGCCGCAAAATGGTATAAAAAAGCAGCTGAGCAGGGACACACCCTTTCACAATACAGCCTTGCAATGATGTATTACAATGGTTTGGGTCTATCACAAAACTACACAGAAGCTGCAAAATGGTACAGAAAGGCTGCAGAACAGGGACATGCCCAGGCACAACATGATTTGGCTGTTATGTATTATAATGGTGAAGGTATTGCTCAAAATTACAGAGAGGCTGTAAAGTGGTATAAAAAAGCAGCTGAGCAGGGACATCCGCAGGCACAATACATGCTTGGTGTAATGTATGGTGAAGGCAAAGGTGTAGTGATGGATTATGGAGAAGCCTTCAGATGGTTTTCTCTCTCCTCTGAACAGGGTAACCTTTCTGCTCAGTATATTTTAGGACTGATGTACTATTTAGGTCAGGGTATTTCACAGGATCAAAGAAAAGCAGCACAATATTTCACTAAAGCTGCACTGCAGGGCGAACCCTCAGCTCAGTATGATCTGGGAAGAATATATTATTTCGGCGAAGGAGTTCAAAAGGATTATAAGGAAGCGGCAAAGTGGTTTGCAAAATCTGCTAATTCCGGCAATGCAACCGCACAGTATGATCTGGCAGTCATGTTATTCAACGGCGAAGGAATCCCCCAAGATAATTTGATGGCTTATAAATGGGCTTATCTCTCAGCAGAACAGGGAATTGATGAGGCAAAAAAACTTTCTGAAATCTTAAAAAACAGGATGACCCCAAAACAGGTTGAACAGGCTCAAAAACTTGTCGAAAATTTCAAGAGTGAATAAACTGGCTTATTGTTAAATACACCAATTTAGCTGTTTTAATCGTACATTCATCACCCCCTGATCCAGAATTAAAAAATTAGAGGAATTGTTTAAAGTCTTGTCCTGCAATGACGTGGATATTTTAGCTTTTACCTAACCCTGCTGCTGTCTGATAACAATATTCAAGATTTTATTTATCAGTTCAACAGCCCACAGCTTATTTCTTTTCCCATTCAAGGGCTTTTTCATATCCTTCAAAAAGCCTCTCCCTCTGCCTGAAAGCCCTTGAATGGACTGTCCTCCTTCCATTGATTACCCTGACCTCAGTATCAGCATGAAGCATCTCATGATAAACAACAAATGCCAAGTAGTAGTCAGGAACTGACGGGTTGTCAAGTAAAGGGTTTATTCTTATAAGGTTCAAATCATCCCTGTAAACCCCCTGTGTTGTTTTCTTCTGATATCTTCTCCCCGACCTTCTTCCCCATGTGATTTTAGCAGTAATACGATTGTTAAAATATTTGCTGTTTATCCAGCGGAATATCTTCCCAAGATCGTGATATCTGCCATCAGTGTGCAGTGTAATTTTCCTTGGCTTTGCCTGCCTGATATCCGACCTGTTCAGTTTTATAAACTCCCTTACCCTTACTGCAGCGCTTTTTCTGTTCTTTATCAAACCTGCAATCTCGTTAATAACAAACTTGTCGGCTTTAAGAAACATTTTATGTAGCCTCAGACAGATGGAACCATTTTCCCTTTTGACATAGATCATAGAAACGCAATTGTCTGTAATTGTAAGGGCTATATTCTCTGAGATAATCTGTCTCAGGTGATGCTCAAGCGATCTGCTTTCTAAATAATGTTCCATCTTTTTTACCAGCTTTAATAATAATTTAAATATTTGTCTCAGCCAACTATCTAATCCTCTGTAAATACAACTCTTTATACAGCTGTTCCATTTTTGAGCAATCTGCTGAAGAGCTCAATAAAGCTTAAAATAATTGAGCTTTTAACATGGTTTTCCACAGGTTATACACAATTGCTGTGGACAGAAAAAAACCACTATATAAGGTACCTTTATTAATGTTCATCCACAAGATATAAACAATATTAGATTAACAAATTAACCAGGTCAATCGTAGCCGGAAGTAAAGGCAGAGATCCTCCCGCACACATGCTTAACACATTGTTTTTTTATCCTGAATCCTTTTTCCTTACTTAAAAAATATTGCAGAACAATCAACAAAAAACTTGCTAATGCCACTATTGTATGTTATGATTATACACTAAATAAAAATCATGTCCCCATCGTCTAGCCTGGTCAGGACACCGGCCTTTCACGCCGGCAACAGGGGTTCAAATCCCCTTGGGGACGTATAAAAAAACGCTCAAAAAGTCATTAAAAGGATTTTTTGAGCGTTTTTTTGTTCACCACTCATTTTTTAATGCAATATAAAAAAAATATTCTATAATCTTATATAAAAAGGGGAGCAAGATCAACAATCTTTTTAAAAGTAAGGGAGGCGAATTGCTATGCAAAAATACATAACTCTTTGGAAATATACGAAAGAAGGGCTGGTAGATATAAAAAATACAGAGGAAAGATACGCTACTGTAAATGAGATTGTAAAAACAGCGGGAGGCAGAATGATTGATGCCTTCGGGCTTATAGGAGACTATGATGTTGTAACAATAATGGAAATGCCAAATGAAAAAGCCCTATGCTCAGCAATAATGAAAATATGTTCAAAAGGCAGGGTAATACCAAAAACACTTACCGCAATTGAAATGGATGAATTTTTAAAAATCACTAAAGAGGATTAAAACAATCCTGTTTTTTATGCTCCCCTTTATCCTACAACCCCTTTTACAATATATTCCTCAACTTCAATTATCCTTACAGATACCTGACTGCCTATCATAGATTCCGTCCCCTTGAAACTTACCGGAATATAGTTTTCTGAAAACCCTTTAATAAAACCCTGATCTTCAGCATCCACGCCCTCTGCTATAACATTGAGCTTTTTATTTATAACACTTGAATAAAACTCTCTTTTTTTTCTGTCAGATATGTTCCTCAAAACTCCGGCTCTTCTCTTTTTTTCATGATCAGGAATATGATTTTTAAAATTGGAAGCAGGGGTTCCAGGTCTTACAGAATAAGGAAAGACATGAAGATAACCGGGCTCTATCTTCTCTATAAACTCAACTGTGTTGCTAAAATGCACCTCTGTTTCACCTGGGAACCCTGCAATAACGTCTATACCGATATTAACATCTTTAATATTTGTTTTTATCCTCTCAATCCTGTCAAGGAAAAGACGGGGACCGTATTTTCTGTTCATCATTTTCAAAATATGGCTGTCCCCACTCTGCAGCGGGATATGAAAATGTGGACATACCTTATCACTTTCAGCAAAAAAGTCAATAAGTTCATCTGTCAGTTCATTGGGTTCTATCGAACTTAAACGAATACGCACATCATTAAGATGATTGTCCTGCTCCAATGCCTTAATAAGTTTTAGAATACTGTAAGAAGGCTGTAAATCAAGACCATAGGCACCGATGTGAACGCCCGTTAGAACTATCTCCCTGTAACCGTTTCTTGCAAGCTCTGCAGCCCTTCTTAACACTTCACTCAAAGCAAGGCTTCTGCTTCTGCCCCTGACATGGGGAACAATACAGTATGAACATCTGTTGTTACAGCCGTCCTGAATTTTCAGAAAAGCCCTTGTTCTGTCAAAAAGTCTGTTTGCAGGGGGGGTATTAAAGCTACTAGTCTTTTGTATGTCAGAAACTCTGTTATGGTATGAGCCTTTGAGACGGAGTGATGAGATAAAATCAATTATATCCTTCTTATCTGAATTGCCAAGCAGGTGAACGCTACGAGAAATCGCTGAAAGTTGTTCAGGGTTACTGTGAACATAACAGCCTGTGACTATTATCTTTGCGTCAGGGTTTGTCTTTAATGTCCTTCTGATGAGCTGTCTGGACTGAGCCTCTGTGGATGCAGTTACAACACAGGTATTAATGATATAAATATCAGCCCATTTAACACCATTAACAACTTCCCAGCCCTGTTTTTCAAACTCCTCAGCCATAGCTGCCGAATCATACTGATTGACCTTGCAACCGAGGGTTGAAACAGAGATTTTTTTGTGAGAATTTGACATGAACCAGTTAAATACTTCCCTGACCAATAATAAAATTAACAAACCCGTCCCTTGTCTTATAACCTTCATTTTTTGCAACAATATCAAGATGCAGCGTCGCTACATGTTCAACCTCCGGCACAACAATTTTCTCGTTTTCTCTGAAATCAAGCCTCTTTATATAGTATTTACAGGCATTACAAAATGAAACCATATAAAAAGGCTCTGTTTCAGCAGAGAAATACCCGAGCATATCATGGTCAGTACAGCGGCAAAATGGACACATAATTCTTTTCAACCCCCACTCCATACCGCAGTCCGGACAGAATGTATATCGCTTTCCATTTTCACCTCTGATCTCTTCAATAAAAGGCAGGCTGCCACATACTGGACAGATGCTGCCATTGTATTTACTGTCCTGATAAAGGGGAGTATATTCTTGTCTTAAGATTTCCAAGAACACTCTTCTGCACTGTCTGCTTAAGAAGGATACAAGATTTAAGTCAATGTCAATATCACCAGCCTCAACCTCAAAATTACCCATAAGAAATTTTTGAAACAGATTGCCGTCTTTTATAAGCTTATCTTCTATAACCACGGCATTTTCACCTATATTGTTCGAAATTATTACAAAAATATTTTTCAAGTATTCTTCAG
>CAZMHH010000082.1:0-16244 GCA_964566035.1 uncultured Thermodesulfobacteriota bacterium | reverse complement strand
ACGTATAATTCGTTAATATATCTCCCAGCGAATTGCAATTGCAACACAGTCTCTTTATCAAGAAGATATTCATTCAAATCATTTACGGTCAGTTTTTTAGACATAATAATATTCTTTCAAAGTCATATCAGGATTTTGCCTTTCTTCTCAATATACCGGGTCAAGGAAGACGGGGGGGGCAGCGGAACAATGTCAAGCAGAATTCCAGTATCGTTTTCAAACTTTGATGCAAACTCATAAAGTTTCCATCCCTGAATGCCGTCGCAGGCGATATCAAGATCACGTGCATTTGTCGGGTCTTCAATGGCGCTACCGAATAATATAAGGCGTGTTGCACCGTATTCTTTTGCCATAAAAAAATTTTTATCAACCAGCAGTTTTTTCTCGGCCATATCACTTACCTTTATTATAGATGGAATAATCAGGGGTATTGTTACATCAGAAGACAAGATATGTAAAAATAATCAATATGTTAGCATATAAAAAAAGAAGTCAAAGCATTATTGTTTGCAACCATAACTGAAAGAGCAATGGTGGAAAAAACCAAAAGCCTGAAAATCGTTTCTTTACAGTCGAACAATTTTCACAAAAATAGCCACCAACTCCTGAACCCCTGCCTGCAAAGGTCTCACCATCCCCTGTCATTTCGAACCCCGCCGCAGGCGGGTGAGAAATCTTGAACAAAATAACGGTTGCTGTCCCTATTTTTGCTATTTTTGAAGCAGTGATCCGGCTGCGGCAATATGCATGTCCCGCAGATCTTCACAGAAGTATTTCAGGCTGTTCAGCGCCTGACTGCACTCCTGAATTTCATCCAGGATAAGAAGTGTTTTGCCCGGTTGAATTGATGAGCCGCGCAGAATCGAGAGCGCCTCTAAAATGCGGCGCGGATCGATATTGCCCTTAAAGAGATCGGCAATATCCCTGCCGGCTTCAAAGTTAAAGTAGGCGGTATCTTCAAAACACCGGCTGCCAAAGTGCTTTAAAAGCGAGGTTTTGCCGACCTGCCGCAATCCCCGCAGCACAAGGGGTTTTCTGGCAGCGGAATCTTTCCATGCCTGCAATAGATTTAAAATATCTCTTTGAATCATATCACATTATTCAAACCAAATAAGTGTTTATTATCACATTATTCTAATCAATTATCGGCATTATCACACAGAAAATCAATATAATTTTCCGGTATTGCTCAAAGCGACTTTTGCTTGTCAGCAAAAGCAGCTATCAGGTGTCAGGTGTCAGGTGTCAGGTGTCAGGTGTCAGCAAAAGCAATAACAGGTTTACACAAAATGAGCTGTTAAGCTGATGGCTCATAGCTCGTGGCAAAAGTCGATAAAATAAAAGCTGAAAGCTCAAAGTAAAAGAATCTTCTGACCTCCGACCTCCGACCTCTGCCTTCCGCTTACCACCTCCCGCCTTCCTCTTCCCCCTTCGCTCTTTGCGCTTTTTTCATTCCCTTAACAGCTTATGAGCCAATCCCGCCAAGCGCGGGACTTAACTACGAACTGCCCCGTATATCTTCTTGGTACCTGCTTGTTTGTGTTAGTTCCCTTTCAATAAATTCTTTTAATTCCTTTTCAGTTGGCAGTTGTAAGTGATATCTGCTCACAAAAACACGGTCTTTATCATTAGCTGTGGCATATTCTACCAACGCTGTATTCTTATCCGTTATGAGTAAAATACCTACCGGCGGATTGTCATCCTTCTCAACAATGTTTTTTTTGTAATAATTCAGATATGTTACAAGCTGTGAAGTGTAAGAATGACTAAAAGAATCGACTTTAAGCTCAATCAGAACATGGCACTTCAGAACTCTATGATAAAAAACAAGATCAATAAAAAAGTATTCATCTCCAATCAGTATTCTTTTCTGCCTTGCTTCAAAGCAGAAACCATATCCAAGCTCCAGTAAAAAAGAGTGTAAGTGATTGATTAATGCCTGTTCGAGTTCAGACTCTTCTATTAATCCTGGATGGTTTATGCCAAGAAATTCAAAAATATAATGTGATTTGACAATATCCCCAGAGCGTTCCGGTACAATCTTCTGTTTGATTTGCTCAAAAGCAATTTCTTTATCTTTTGATAAACCTATTCTTTCATAACTCAGTGTTGCAATCTGCCTTTTCAGTTCCTTGACAGAAGAATGGGTTTTTACAATCAGTAACTCATAATACTTTCTTTTCATATCATCTGTAATTTTAATGAGTTCTACAAAATGACTGTATGAAATTGAAAACAGCATACCCATGTTTTGATAGCTTTCAGACTGATTCTGAAAATCTTGGGTTGCTGTCCCAAAAATTTTATTGATGGAAATATCAAGTGACTTTTGTGTAATCATAAGTTCTTTTAATTCTTGGGATGCCGTCCCAAGAATTCGTGGATATACCTGGTAGAACTGCCTGCATCGGGATAATTCAGGCGCAGTAAGACCTTTAATTTTTATTACTGAGGCAAGTTTTTCGAGAAGATTATCCCCATATTGCGCTCTGTCTTTTCCGTTTTGCTGGAATTCAACAATATAAAATCCGATCAACCAGTTTCTTATTGTGAGAACTGAATTAACAGATTTAAAAACTCTCTGCTTTAAGGTTTCATGAATATTAATTATACCGTTTTTAAGATGGATAAAATCCATATCAAGACCTGCATTTATATAGTATATTTTTTCTGTTTTCCTCTTTGCCGGGGAAAAGGCTCAAAAGACAAAAGCGGGACAGCTCCTAGCTCGTCACGTAGCTGGTAGCCGGTAGCAATAAGCAGCTGTCAGGTATCAGGTATCAGCTATCGGCTATCAGCAAAAACAAAAGATTTTTCTGATCTCTGACTTCTGACCTCTGACCTCCGCCTTCCCCTTACCCCTTACCGCCTTTTTCTTTCCCTTGTCAGCTTACTCGGGTTTTGCTTTTGCTACCAACTACGAGCTACGAGCTTCTTCCCCGCTGTTTTACAGCCATACCTGAGGAAATGTTATGATCTCATCATTCCTGAAACACAGCAAGCCTGTGACAAATTCTCGCAAGGATTCGTAGGTTTTTTCCCTAACCGACTCGAAGCCATGCGCCAGATAGGAATAGTTCCGGGTGGATTGAACATTAAGAAATTTATCCTTTTCGTTCTTAAACCGCCTGCCCATATTATCCCCAAGTGCATCAAGCAGTTCAAATACAGCATTCTGGGGTATTTTAATTTTTTTGTCCTTCTTGCTTGTGTATTGATGTATATAGTCCTGCCTCAGGGAATCAGGGATTTTATCGGGCTTTACGTTTGAGGCATCTATGGAATACTTGTTCAGCAGCCGTTCCTGTCCTGCCATTTCAACAAGTCTATAGATTCTTACCACTGCATCATCAATCTTTCCTTCTTTATATCGCCTCTGCGCATTGGCATACAGATCTATCATTAGTTTTCTACTTGGTTTTTTGCCCTCATTACTCTCTTGCAGCAACAATTCTAAAAAGCTTATTTGGTTTTTAGTTTCTTTTGCAAAAAAGACAATTCCTTCATTTTTATTTAAGCTAAGTTCATCCAGATCAACTTCCTTAAACTTTTTGAGAGCCCCTTTATGTCTGAACATATCCCACTCATAATAGCCTTCAATTATTGTTGCAATTGCTTTAAGTAAAGTTCGTTCTATTACTACTTTTTCAAAAAGTCTTCCAGCAAGTTCTTTTGAAGCCTTAAATTGAAACTGGTTAAATAAAAGGGATATCTTCCTCCGCTCTTCGATTGCCAGAAAATCCCAGGGGTTAATTGAGGGATATATCTGTTCGGTTCCGTTAATGGGAACCCCCCTACCGTTTTTGGTTCTGACCTGTCCGCCCACATAAGAGAATGAATATCCATGCAGAATGGATGCGAGCGCCAGCGCCACAGACATGTTTTTTGTGCCGCCTGTGTAGTCCACAATCACATCACTCTTGGGATAGTGTTTATCCACCACCCTTTTTATCGCTTCTTCTGCCTTTTCATGGCAGTGCAGGAGATCGTTTACATCATCTGCAAGGGTCAGCTCGTTTTTAAATGCAATATTGTTTTGTTTAACCTCTCGTTTTATCTCTGCTATGGTATCAACCGTATCCTGGGAGGCAAAAAAGGATACGAACTCAGGCTTGTATTCACAGATAGATTTAATTATCGGAGCAGCCGTGCCGCCGACGGAAACAATCATTGCTTTTGTCATAAAAAGACCTCTACATTTTTATATAAATCTGAATTTGATTTATTGAATCCAGTATGTAACTGAGATAAAAGCTATCATCTTTCATTGGTATAATACCCTAAGCTCTGACTTGATTCTTTCTTTAAGCAGCGGATGTATCGATTCCTCTGTGAGCAGATCAATTTTTCTGCCCACAGTTTCAGAAATCTCCCGCTCTATGCGTATAAGAGACAGCAGGCTCTTTTTTTTATCGAATTTCACTACCAGATCGATATCGCTGTCGCTTTTATCTTCTCCTCTTGCAAAAGAACCAGAATAAGCAGTTAAGCTGATGGCTGTTAAGCTGATAAGCAAAAACAAATTAGCTCGTAGCTGGTAGCTCATAGCTCGTAGTAAAATCAAAACCCTTCGTGATCGTAGTCGTAATCGAAAAAGCAGCTATCAGGTGTCGGCTGTCAGCAAAAACAGAAAAATAAAGCTAAAAGCAAAAGAATCTTCTGACCTCTGACCTCTGACCTCTGACCTCCGACCTCTGACCTCTTCCTCCCTGCCTTTTCACTCCAGCAGCCCTGCAAGTCGCTGCTTTGCCTTGCTCTTTTTAAACAGCCCGCCCATGCGGGTTTTCACGGCAAGGGCTTTTTATTCTGGACTCTGTATTTTATTCTCTATCTTTTGGTTTCTTTCTTTCATTCCTGTCTTTCGTTGTTTAGACCCTTCAGGTTTCCATTCCGAAAGTTCCTCTAATTTCTTCTTAAGTTCGACATAGACCTCTTTTTTGAAATTACCTTCAAGACATTTTTTTACTGTAGGGGCAATAATAGCCGGGTCTTTCGGCAGCCCTTTTATTTCTTCAATCAGTCTATCATCCTCAGACAGACTGGCAACTCGTTCCATCTCCTGTTTTTGTTTTATCTCCTGCTCTCTTTGAAGTTCTTCTTCTTTTTCAGCCTGTAGTATTTTCTGAATACTATCAGGTTCCGTTTCTTTTAAAACTTCAAAAATTCCATAACCCAGAGCTGTTTTCGCACCAACCCCTTCCTCTGTCAGCGCCCCTGAGTATGCTGTTTTAACTTTTTCTAAAAGATGTGTATTCTTTTTGTCAACAAGGGATCTGAACACAAACACAGAACCTTTAGCAACGGTGAGAAATTTTATCGGGGTTGGGTTCAAGTAATCGCCAGGAGGTTTTTTATTGCTCTCATCACTGTAATAATCTCCATAGTGGGGATTCATAATATCAATATGAAGAGAGGGTACTGTTTCCGGGTACGCATCAAGAAAAATTACACTTCCTCTATTGGTTTGTGTTCCAAAAAGCGCCGGTATATGGGTCTCTTTTGCTTCATCATCAAAACTGCCGTCGTCTTGAATCTTTTCTTCTGTTATTGAGTTTAGCAACCCAAGAGTATGGGCAAACCGGACAATTCCCTTTATTCCTGAAGAAGGTATATAGGGAATACCAATATTATGGTCAAAAACCATGCTGATTTCATGGGGATGACTCTCTCCAATGCCGGTTACAAGCGGACTGTTGAGTTTTGCCGTAACGGTTATAATCTCATACTGCGATGAAAGAGATTGACAAAATCTGACTTGATTGCGGTGTTTCTTTTCAAGCAGTTCTTTAATGAGCGTGTTTCGGGCTGTTGCCGTATAGCGGCTGTAATAATAGTCAACAGCTTTGGTATCACTGTCCTTGTCATTAGAATCATCAGAAGGTTTACAGGAGCTAAAATCTTTTACAGGTATAAACTTGTTATACCAAAGCCCATAATTGCCTTTTTTCATTGATGCAGATATTTTTTCCAACTCATTGTAAAAAGGATATTTCATAAATTATTACCTCCTTTATAAACCTGCATTTGAATAGCGTTTGACCCATTCAAGAAGCGCAAGGGTCTCTTTTTGTGCAGAAAGGTATTCTGTTTGTTCCATGTTAGAAATTGCTTCTAAAAATTCTTGAGTTTTGGATGTTTTTTTAACAAATTTATTATTAATATCCCCATCTTCATAAGAAAGCCAGTCCTTTACAATGTTAAACATAATTCTTTGAACACTGGTATCGTTCTTGCTCTTTGAAATCCAGAATGCAAGCGCCTGGCCAAAACCGTTTTGAAGTATCATTGATGGAGCGCCAGCAGAAAAAGGTTGAAAATCCTTTTTTTTATTGTCAGGTATATTAAGTACCCTGTTTAAAGCAAAACCCGCTCTTTTTTGGCCAAGTGTTCTCATTTTACACCTCCATTTATCCATGATATTTTACATATCCCTCTGCCAAGCGTTTCATCTCCTCCAACCTGAATAAATTCTTTTACGACCTCTTCAATATGCCCTTTTATAGTAGATGCCTGCAGTTCATTCATGTCGCTTCCATTCATATCCACTCCGCTATAATAAACAACTGAATAAAGCATGGAGTCTGCCGGAAGGAGTTCCTGATACCACAAACCACCTGTGTTCTCATCAACAGTTCCTTTTTTTGAATCAATTTTGATGTAGGTCTGAACTTCCGTACAAGAGGAAACACAATAATCAAACATCTCGTCAGATATAAGGATGAGATTCTCAATATCAGTAAAAACAGATAATATTTTTGGGATTTGTGCCGTTTCGGTAATTTTTGCAACAGCATCTTCCAGAATAACCTCACCGTTCATATTGCCATTCAGCAGAATCGCCTCATCCTTTTTAAAATCAGGAATCGCTTCAGTTTCTTCCATCTGAACAAATTTAAAATCATTCTTGAGCCGTTTTAGAACAGCTGGACATGTAACCCACACAAAAGGGGCAATGTTGCTGCGCATGGGAAAAGCAAAAAGCTTGGCATCAGATACAGATAATGCGCCGGGAAGCCCATCCTCTGCACCCTGTTTTTCTTTATCGTTGTCGCTGTCCGATCCAAAAATAAGATTAATAATATCTGCATTCTTATCCCCCGCAAATTTTCTATAATGCGCTCTTACTGCGCCCTTTACGGCTGAAGCCTGAATATGGGGCCAGTTGGTATGACGTTCCCTTTGAATCGGAAGATCTACCGTTGACGTTGCCGCCCCGCTGCCGGCATGGACAGGTGAAATTGCATAAAAAGTACAGATTGAAAAAAGTTCTTTTTTTAACATAACGATTCTCCCTTTATGGCTATAAAATTTGAGTTGATTTTTTTGTTGCACACTGTACCTGCCGGGAAAAAACCTTTCATGGGTTTATGAAACCCCCTGTTTAAATCCCAGCCGCCCAAATATTGTACTTTTCCTGTTGCGATAATAGAGCTGTTTACTTCTTCTGAGGCTAAAAGAATGGACAGAGACATATAAAAATCAGTTTTAACATCATCTTGAAAAGGAAACTCATTTATTGTTTGATATGTGCCGAAACGCTGTTCCGCCCCAAGAGACAAAACCCCTTCATCCGGTATGGAAAGGCTTTTGTCAACTGCAAAAACAAGGCTGACATTGTCTGTTAGTCGGGCATGATTAAAAGAATATAAATGGCCTTTTCTCACCCGTCTGTTATGATGAAGCGCTATTCCTGTTCTCTGCTCGGTTACGAAAAAATCTTCTGTTTTTTTGACCTGCAATGAGGAGAAACCCGAACCAATATCTGAAAACTGAATCCAGTTGCCTCCAATGGAAATCAGTTCACTGTCGATGCCTTTTGCCCACAGAAGGTTTGGGTGTTCTGTTTTGACCAGAGACGGTGTGATCAATTTACCCCTGTAAACCGGTACAGCTTCATTTTTTTCAAGAGCGCTTTTATCTGTAAACCAGCAGTAAGGCGCCGGCACATACAGATTTTCATTCTGCATAAATAAGGGTCCAAATATATTAAACGGGGCATCACTGCCTGCTTCTCCAATTGCCTCGGTTATTTCTTTTGGAACTTTACCATTCCCGTAATCATCAAAAGATATTTTGTGATTTTTTAAAACAGTTGTTCTGAGAGCCCCTGACAGTGTATGGGCAGGGGGTGGAAAGATTGATGAAACTGTATGATTTTCACCCATAGCCATAGGCTCAGCTCCTCTAAAAAAAAGTGTGTCAACGGGACTGAATTTATACCATTTATTCATTCTCTTCACCTCCTTCTGCCATAAATGCTGCTACAATTAACCCTTCCGGCTTAAACTCTCTTTTGTTGTTTTTATCAGAAAACGCAACGATTTCTGTTATTTTTTCTGCAACCTCTTCAGGGTTATTTCCCACAGAAGAGCGTTCAAGCTGTTTCAGAATAAAACTGTCCAGCAGTTTTTTATAATCATCTTTCACAAGCATGGCTTCAATGCCGTCACGAAAGGTCTCAAGCCGATATACAACCGATGAAGAAACTTGAACCTTGTTTTTGCTTTTAATTGCTGCTCCAATATCTACAAAAGCATCCCATGCTGGATCATCCCATCTACGGACAAAGTATCGTGAACCACCGGATCGTTTCCTCAACTCTACAGCACACGCATTTCTGCCAGCTTCTTTTTTTGCTTTTTCATCAAGCAGCCGGTGTGCCCTTTTCAGCATGAAAGAAAGGCTCTCCTTATGATGGCAGAGAAGGATTGCGGCAGAAATTGAGATGCCATCTCCAACTCCTAAGTTTATCGAAAGTTTACCGGGCTCTACAGCCCAGTTGCCAGACACATCATGAGGAGGCTTCTCTTTCTGGATCAGTTTAAAACCCGACCGGTAATACTCTGAAATTTCCCTTGCTGCATAAAAAACGGTCTCCCGGGGCAGTATGGAACAGACATCATCCCCGCCGGCATAAACCAGAATGCCTTCATGTTTTTTTATGATAGAAGAAACACCGTAAATTGAAAAATCACCAAGAGACTCCGATATTGCGGCATGTATTGACGGTGTAAGCAGGCGTTTCGGCGTATCTTTAAATATTTTCTTCCAGTTATCTGAATACTTTTTATCAAATTCCGGGTTTTCAGTCAGGCGTTTAAACATCTCGGGGTGCATTATGGATTTCCATGATGACGCAAGGGTCTCTCCATTAACGAGTTTGCCCATTTTATCGCCATCCATCATCAGAATGGCATAGTATCTGTCGCTGTTATTTGCCTCTTCCTCTGACTTATTGTGAATTCTTTGGGCGATCTCTTTCTTTTGATTCTCCGGAATATTCTTTCGCTTATAGTAATTGTTCAGCGCCATCTCTGTTGTTGACTTGAACTCTTTTCTGCCTTTAAACGTATCATGCAGAATATGGTCTTCTGTATCCATTAAAACAGAATAAGCGGCTCTTTTAATGAAACAGACCGAACAGAGTTTTTCATTATCATTAAAATCATAACTGAAAGGATTGGTCTCATCTCCATCCCATTGTTTCTTTAGTTTCTCCCAGAAGCTCATGATATGTTGCTTGTAATCCCCTGCGGAAATATCCCCCTCATATTTCTGGTCATGCAAAACCTCAAATTCACCGCAGAGGTGGCATTTCTCCCCGTTTTCCGGTTTGCGGGTCACTGTTTTTCTTGTTTTTGAGGCAGATAGAGCAGACTGGGCAAGACAGTGGGTGACGGAATAAAGCACCCCCTTGCCGGATGTGTCGTAATGGGGTTTATCTTGAATGATGGCATTAAACAGATCCAGCAGGGCAAATTGGTTTCCAAATGAGCTTTCTGGCAGAAGCTGGTCGATATCTGTTTTATTATCTTTATTGATCAAATAAGCGCCCGCCCACTGAAACTCCCAGAACTGGCTGTTCTGACGTGAAAAGATTTCATGGATATTATTTATAGCTTGTTCGGGTAAATCTCCAATTGTTCTGCAAAGGTATTCAGAGCTCTTTTTATACAAAGATTTCCATTCAGATGAAATATGTTTTTTGATTTCTTCTGTAATCTCAACTGCGAGATTCATCGGCGCAAAAAACAGAAACTTATTCGGGAATGATGCAATATCATTACGGGCGTTTAAGAAATTAACATCTTTTACAGACCATCTTTTCCGAAGATAGCTGTTTATAAGGGGTTGATCAATCAGAGATGGGTATATGATATGGTCAGGTCCAAGATTCTCAATAATCCATTTTATCCCCTCAAATGCAAGCCATGAAAGAAGCACAGACCCTGTCCAGTAGTCTCTCAGTTTTCGGGCTTTTGCGATAAACGGCTGAACCGGGTTAATTGAAAAAGCAATGAGTCCTGTTTTGTTTAATTTTAAATCAGATGAAAGCTCTCCGCAGGAATATAATGCGGAGCAGAGCCCATTATGCTGCCAGATGGAGTGATCGGGAAAACGGGTATCAGCGGGAAGCCGATGCCATAAAGCGCCCAGTCCGCCGACATTTTTTTCTGAAAGCCTAAATCGAAGGGCAAGATGAGTGTAAAGAAAACGGGCAACGGCAAAATCCTCCTCTTTGTTCTTAAACTGGTCTGAATATCCGCCTTGTCCGGGTTTCATGCCAATATCGGTTTCAATAAACTGAATTAACGCTGCACTGATTTTTTCTGCATCAGGGGTATTATTTGTGCTACTGTCAAACAGAATGTTTAGGTGATCTTTTTTTGAGGTGGGGTGCGTAATGACAGGGTTCTTTAAAAAATCCACAGACCCTTTTCTGTTTTCATCCGGGCTATGTGATGGCAATTGACCTCTTTCAAAGCCCGATGCAATGCCGTCAGCCTTGCGCCAAAGTTCTTCATTGGGTTTCTGCAGTCCATATTTTTCCAGAAAAAGAGCTGAACGTTTTTCATGACCGAGAATCTGTATCGCTTTGTCTAATGGATCGTGCAAGTAAGCAATTAATTTTCTTTCCCAGTATCCTGTATCGGGTTTTTGAAAAGTCATCTGGCACCTCCTGGCATTTGCTCTTTTATAATCTTATTCATATCCTCACAAGCCTTCAAATAGTCATTTCGTTTATTGGCATCGGCATAGTTATAGGGCAGAAACAGGATTTGCCCTTTAAATGTTCCGTTGGACTGTTTGTTGACATGTAAAAAATAAGGTTTGGCATGTCTATCATTTATGCTGACCTCACCCTTTACAATAATTGGTTTTGCAATTAAGGGTCTTCTTTTGAAGCTATGTTTATTCTCAAGAGGGGTTCTGGCTTCCCTATAGGCTTTTCCAATTTCAGATAAAGCGTCTTCCCAGGTGTTTTTATCACTAAACCTGTCAAAAAGGACTGCCTTTGAGCTTAGCGCTGTAAAATCTTTTAACTCCCCTTTCGGGATTAGGGTAAAAGTGCCCCCTGATGCAAGGGAGCCAAAGCCATTTCTTGAATGAGACCCCAGCCCTCCATAGCTTACAAGGGCTTTAAATGAATTTATCACATCATCTTCAAAAACCTTGTTGAATTTCAGCACAACTGAAAACTTTGCACCCGCAGGAATATGTTCTTTGGTATAAACATTTCGACGTTGTTCTCTTTTATATTCACATAATCCAAATGCAAGATATTCAACAATAGAAATGGGAAATGTTCTTCCCCTGCTTTGAGTTGGAATTTTCAACCCTTGAGGCAGATCAGCTAATACTCCCTGGCAGTTACCATGACTTTTCAACGATAATTTTAAATCTGATTTATTTTCTGGTGAACCAAAAATATCTGCTTCCCTTTTTTTCATATTCTCAATATCATTAATGCCATAAATGGCTCTCCACCAAAATCTCAATACCCCTTTTAGAGATGCCGCTCGAAGCTCAGCTTTTTTAGTATCTGAACCTCCAAGAAAAAGCGGTGTGACCACTTCAACCTCAAATTCACGTTTTTCTATGTCTTTGAATCTTGAAATATAAAAGCTCATGTTATCCCCTATTAAGTTAATGAATAAAATATTTCAACTCTCAAATATAAAGCACCATACCACTAAACGAGCCCAAAAATCAACCTTTTTCAAAAGCCGGATATACATAAACACAGATTTTTCAGATTATTTCCATTGCAAGCTGTGACCAGAGTTCAAACTTTTCTATCTTTTCCATTATCTGTTTCCTGCTGTAAAGAAGAACATTATCCAACTCATCCCCAAACTGAAGGATTTCCGTTGAATCAATATTGACCTTGAAAACAAAACCGATATGCACAACCCCAACCTCTGTTACCTCCTCATTTATAATGCCGCAGAAAACCGTATTATCGGGTTTATGTCCTGTTTCTTCGAAGACCTCTCTCTGCATACCCCTGTAAATTGCTGATTCCAGATCAGTTGATTTATCAGCTTCAGAAATATGCCCTCCAATGCCGAGCGATAAAAGTCCGTGAAGCCGCTCTTCTGCCCCGCTTCTTCTGTGGCAGACAATTTCTCCCTGTTTATCTTCAAAAACCACATAAGGAATAATCTGTTTGCATGAAACATCTTTTTCAGCCTCATCTCTTACAACAAACTCCATCTCTGCCTTTGCGAACGCCCTTAAAACATCGCCCCACGAGATTTTACAGGCAACCTTTTCCAGGAGAAGGTTAGCCGGAAGAAGCTGTCTTTTAACAGAGAGAACCTTTTCTTCTGTTTTCAAAACTCTGTCCCCAGAATATTTAGAATCTCTTTCTCAGAATCAATAATCAGTCGCTTCTTTGTCTCAAAAGATGCAAATGATGTATTAAAACCGTTTTTTACAAGCTGAAGTATATCCATTATACTCAAACCTTTTTTGCTAAGCCGTGCGGCTTTTAAATATTCATTGCTGAGGCTTGTTCTTGAAATTCCCATATTATCTGTGTTGACAGTGACCTTCAGTCCGTAATCGAGATAATCTTTCAGGGGATACTGCTCAAATTGTTCAGTCTGCTGTGGGTAATAATTATCTCTGAATCCTTTTATCTGGAAATTGCTGGATGGACACATCTCTATTGCAATCCCCCTGTCCAGAAACTTCTTTTTCAGGTTCGGGTTTTCATTAAGTTTCAGACCATGACCGATACGCTCGGCATTGAGACTGTAAACCGCCTGCCAGATGCTGTCTGCTGGAGCTGTTTCACCGGCATGGATTGTGATATTCATACACTTATCCATTACAGGCAAAAAAGCCTCTCTCAACTGTGACGGGCTTTTCACATTCTCGTTTCCTGCAAGATCAAATCCCAGCAGAAGGTCAGCGTATCTGTTTCCACGAGAAATAATAGATTCCATAAGTTCAATATGCCGGTAAACATCACTCAACCTGCCGTGCCGGCTTGCGATAAACAGGATACCGCTTTTAATACGGTCTTTAACATTGTCAAGTTCAGAGGCAATGATATCAAATACACTTTGTTCTGACAGCCCGCCTCTGGTATAGTTTACCGGCGAGCAGCGAAGCTCAACATACTTAACATTGTCTGATAGAAGTTTGTTTATAAGAAACTTCATAGCCTTTTTTATAGCTTTTTCTGTCTGAAGCAGGCTTGAACCCTGAATATCTCCAAGCCCCTCATAAGCCGATATGCCTATCGAACTGAAATCGGGTTCATTGAGACATCTTCCGAAAACAACCTGTTCAAGAATATCGGGATGATTTTTAAACAGGAGAATAAACGCACAAATTGTATAAGGCTCAGGAACATGAGGGAAATGTGTCCTGATATGTTTGAAAAAATTGCCATTGTACTGTTTATGAGTTTCATTTACTAAGCATTTCGGATCATTTAAAATATAATTCTTCCAATGTTTCCGAAATTCACCAAGGTGCTCTTCATATTGCATAACATCTGATTCATGAAGCTCAGCTATCTCAATTATCTCATCTATTGAAAGGCATCCGCCAAAATGACAGTGAAGCTCTGGTTTCGGAAGTTTCTTCAAGAATGATATTTCTTGATCTTTTTTTGTTATGTCAACCCCTATTAAGGTGCTTCTTAAAAGAGAGATTTTTTCAGGAGACAGCACAAGTATGCCCTTGTAGTTTGATGATTCCTTTTCATAGTCAGGGTCTGAAAAATTGTAAAGGTAGTTATGTGCAGAATTCATAATAGATTCAACCTGGTCAAGAAGCATGGTTGAGCATTCTGCCTCTGTAATTGCTGATTTATCTTCAAAGTGCATCATGTCTGAGGTATTAATAAATGAAGCCACAGGGTTTTGTCTGTACTGACCTATTACAAGCGGCATGAAGCAGGAGGCAACAGCTTTGTGCGGAGGCATTATAAGGTTTTCAGCCTTTACGCTTCTGAATTCCTGAGGAATACCCCTGTCCATTATATGCACAAGAGCATCACAGCCAAATATAGTAGCTGCAAACTGCATATCAGCGCTCATGGTCTTTCTGCCGCCTGCAAGGGAGAGTGTCAGTTTTCCTGCTGTTCCGGTAAGGTTTCTGGCGCGTATGACAACTCTCAGAATCAGGTCCCTGATTTTTCGGCTTTCTTCAACCTGAAAAATATCCTCTATGCCTGATGCTTTTATTATTTTTATTGGAAGGGATAGCTTTACCATATCAGCCCATTGCATTAAAGTGTCTATAGCTTTGTCAACCCTTTGCCCTGAGGTTGTTATGACCCATAACTGGTCAGGTGGTGATTTTATATGGGTATTATGCAAATTTAATATTTGGGGATTATCAGGATGGTTGCAAAAAAAATCAAACGAACAAGGAGAGAGAAAACCAATTAGCTCAGGCACTATTGTCCAATTATCTCCAATTGTGGTAACTGAAATGTTCATGTTTCTGTTTTTCCTGTTTGGTTAGCAGGTTTCTGTCTATGAACTGTAAGCTGTGAGCATTATTGCTGGGTTTCGCTTCCCTCAACCCAGCCTACAGCTACGAGCTAAACTGCTAATCTCATATTTTCCAAGCCCGAAGCTTGTTCCCTTGCCAACATGTATGTATTGCCCAAGTATTATATAGGGCAGAAACGGTTCAAGGTCTCCTTTGAAGGTAATCTGCCCGGTAAATCCGCCCAGGTTCATCTTTGTCTGCTGCCGGTTGGAGTAACGCTGCCAGTCGTTCCAGACCAGATTTCTTTCCGTTACCTCAATCTTTTTTGCCTTTTCAATCATCTCCGGCGCATTAAATTCAATCTCGGTTGAACAGTGAAAATAGGAGAGGGTGGATATGCGCCTCAGCAGGTTTCTGAACATAATATGAAATTCAAGGTCAAGCACAAGATCTTCATTAAATTTCATCCGTGTCGGTGTAAGGAATCGGCAGGTTATTTCTCCATTATTCCGTAAGGTTGTTTTGTTTACCACATCCTTCCAGGACTCTTTTTTTAATGAGCCCTTCATGGTTCTGTCTTTTGAATTATAGACCTCTTGCATACTATCCATCTCTTTCACCTTAAAAAGAGAGAACCTTCCACCGCCTCTTCCAATCCCTTTTTGTCCAAGCTCTGCAAAAGCATAAATAAAATAGGGCAGATAGTCAGAGGATTTTCCAATAAGGGTTAGAATAAATTCAAATTTTTCATCCAGTCTGTAATATCTCTTCTCTTCTAATGGCGGAAGTATAATAAACGGGTGTGGGGCTGAAGGGTATTTGCGCATCATGGCGGCATTATCCGGCACCGGTGTTTCAAAAACATAGGAATAAATACACTGCTGTTTCAGAAGACAATCCCCGCACTGCCTTGTTTTTAAAGCACATACCACTTTTTTAAAGGAGTGGCCAAAAGCTCCACGCAGGGTGGAGCCCTTGTAGGCAGGAAATTCAATTGTTTCAACTGCCTTCATTTCAAATATGAATCTTGAAAATTGAAAATTATCCATAAAATAAAACTCCAAGACTGCGGCGCAGATAAAGACGACCGTTGTTTCCCCTTTTTATTAAATACCCCCCGGAGTGTAGTTATAATGATAGTATAAGATAGATAAGCAAACAGAAAAAGAGGAATTGCACTACTATCCCAAGTAAATTCAAAAATCCAGGGACACTCAATAACTGTATAAAAATGCGGAGACCTATAAGGAAACAGACACCTACGGCTATTGGCAAAAGGTCTTCATACAGGAACTTCATTGTACTAATCCTTATTTGCATTTTTGTAATGTTTGATGGACCCGTAAAAAGTCAATTTTTTCTTAAAATGCTAAAAGAGGCTATGGGGGTGGTATTTGTAACCTCATGTAATTGCTTTATAATCACCCTCACCCCCAACCCTCTCCCGTCGCAGACTGTGTCGCAATCGAATTTTCTGTCATTTCGAGCAATAGCGAGAAATCTCT
>CAZMHH010000081.1:0-16935 GCA_964566035.1 uncultured Thermodesulfobacteriota bacterium | reverse complement strand
GTTATGGTTTTTTTTTCTAATTTAAGATATTATAAATAAATTTCAAACAATAATACAACATAAACAGGATTTATTATTGGTTATTATGAGGTCAATTTTTAGCAGATGTTAGTTTGTTTTTATAATGTAAAAATATAATTAAATGCATAAAAAAACAAGAAATCATGAAAAAAGAAAAAATTCTAATAACGGGCTGCGGCGGTATGCTTGGCGCATCACTTTATAGGATTTGCGAGGAAACGGGAGCCAATGTTCTTGCAACAGACATAGATCTAAATGAAGACTGGCTGGAACATCTTGATGTTTGCAACATCAAAGAGTGTGAATCAATTTTTCGTCATTTTAAGCCCACGATAACATTTCACTTAGCTGCGCTTACTGATTTGGAATATTGCGAGCAAAATCCGGAAGAAGCATGGAAGGTAAATGCCTTGGGCACAGAAAACATTGCTTTGCTCTGCAGAAAGAACAATACTTTGATGGTTTATATAAGCACTGCAGGGGTATATGACGGGCATCAGAATGTATATACAGATTTTGATATTCCAAATCCTTTAAGTCATTATGGTAAAACAAAATACCATGGCGAACTCTTTGTTGAGCGTTTTCTTCAAAAATATTTTATATTCAGAGGCGGTTGGATGATGGGTGGAGGACCTCAAAAAGATAAAAAGTTTATTAATAAAATCTATAAGAAAATTAAAGCGGGAGAAACGGAACTCTTTGTTGTTGAAGATAAGCTTGGAAATCCGACCTGTGCAGATAATTTTTCGGATTCAATGCTTAAGGTTATACCAACCAGTTATTATGGCCTTTATAACCAAGTTTGTATAGGAAGCGGCAGTCGTTATTATGTAGCTGTTGAATTTATCCGGTTGCTCGGGTTAGCTGATAAAATTAAAGTTACAAAAGTTGACTCAAATTACTTTAAGGATAAATATTTTGCTCCCCGTCCTTATTCAGAAAAACTTACAAATCTAAAGCTCGATATGAGAAATATCAATTTTATGAGAGACTGGCAAGATTGTCTCAAAGATTACAGCGCTATTTTTCGCTTGGACTATGAAAAAAAAATATGATTTTGTTGTACTAGGTGCAGGGTTGGCAGGGCTGGCTTTTTCTAAAAGACTTTCAGAAAATGGCCACTCTGTTTTACTTCTTGAAAAAGAAGATACTGTAGGTGGACTTTCGAGAACTTTACAATATAGAGGTTTTTATCTGGATTTTTGTGCCCACCGTTTTCATACAAACAACAAAAATCTGTTAAAAGAAGTACTGTCTTTGCCTGGTTTTTCAATGAACAAGTATCTCAAAAAAAGCAGGATATATATGTTTGATAAATATCTCAAATATCCCTTCCAACTTCAGAATCTTTTAAGAGCTATGCCTTTGACACAAAGCATTTCATGCGGGTTTTCTTTTATTTTGAATCTTGTTGTCAATCGTTTCAGAGACAAATCCGCCATAAACAGTTACAAAGATTGGTTTACTTATTTTTATGGCAATAAACTTTATGAGGTTATGTGCCGACCCTATACATCAAAGGTATGGAGAACAGACCCAAGCCTCATATCTGCAGATTGGGCAGAAGAACGATTCCAGGGTGAAAAAATTATTTATTTGATAAAAAGGATTTTCACAAAAATCTTTACATTTGACTTTAGTAGTTTCAGTATTGAGGATGAGGAAATGATTCCAGACGGTGGCTATTTTTATTTCCCTGAAACAGGCATTCAAGAACTTTCTGACGCTTTTGCCAGGGCAGCCAAATCCAATGGTACCGACATTTGTATGAGTGTTACACTAAAAAAAATACAACGTTCCATAAATTCGGTCACTTTCCTGAAAAATAAAACCAATGAAACAATAAGTGTTAAATATTCCAGCCTTGTCTCAACTATTCCATTAAATACATTTTATGAACTTCAGGATAAAAGAGACAGCCAAATAACAGACCATATTAACAAACTTGTTTATATGAATATAATTTTTGTTTTTTTATTCATGAACAAAACAAGGGTATCTAATGATCATTGGCTCTATTTCCCTGATGACCGTATTATTTTTAATCGTGGCGTAGAGTTCTCAAACTGGTCAGATAAAATGTGTCCCGAAGGAAAAACTTCGGTATGCTTTGACATTACCTGTTATAAAGACAGTGATATATGGAAAAGTTCTGATGATGAAATAGCTCAACAGGTTATGAAGGATGCTAATAAAATAAGTTATATTAAAGAAAAGGATATAGAATCTTATCTTGTTTATAGACTTAAATATGCCTATCCATTTTATGATCTTGATTACAGAAAAAAACTTGATGCTGTTGTAAGTTTTTTAGAGTCTGATAATTGTTTCCTGCTGGGCAGAACAGGCATGTTCCGATACAATAATGCAGATAATTCCATAGAGATGGGTTTTGCCCTTTCAGAGAATTTTTTAACAAAGAAAAAAAATCCATCAATTTATGATTATAAAATCAAGCATATCAGTCTTTAGTTTTCCGCAAGACTACATTAAGAATATCAAAAGGATTAAAATAGAAAGAAATATTTTTTGCAAAAGCTCTGTTTGCAGAATTTTCAACAAAACGCAACAGGGGTTTATATTTTATATAATACTGAACTCTTGAAAGAAAGAAAGAGAGTGAAACATATTTGCCATGGTAGAAACTGTCTTCCATAGTCAAACCGGCAAGTTGAGCGAGTCTGCTCATAGTATTTCGGCTGAAATAGTAGAAATGCTCTATATTCTTAAAACCGATCCAGTTTTTCTTTAAAAGAGGGAACGACCATGAATCAATATTGGGTACAGAGAGAACAATAACGCCTCCTTTTTTCAGGAACTTTCTGCATATTTTTAGATCATTTAAAGGATCAGGCGAATGTTCAAGATAATCCCACATTGTGACCGCGTCAAAACTTTCCTCTTTGTCATTAAAGCTGTTTAGTGTTCCGTGGTAAACATTAATGCTCCTTGACTTTGCAAAATTTACACAAAAATCTGAAAACTCTATTCCATAGGCTTCCCAACCCAGTTTCTGAGCGGCAACAAGTGAAAAACCGACTGCACATCCTATATCAAGAACCCTGCCTTTTCTATAGACATATTTTTCAACCTTTTTCATTCGGCGCTGCATCGAACTGACGATAACATTCTCTTCGCCGATATAATTGGCATAAGCCTTGTAATTTATCCCATAATCATTACTATCTAATACAAAATAATCTTTGGAATATATCTTTTTAAGACTGTTTGTGTCAAGGCGGGGGTTGTTATAAATAAGACCGCATTGGTTGCATCTGACAATACGTTCCGGAGCATAAAATAAAAACGCTTCGTCATTGATTCCACAAATGTTGCACGGAACCTCTTCTCTTGTATAACCGTTGCCATTCATGTTTTTCAACTCCAGATATCACGGAGCACGTTTCGTGCAATGTGATAGGTATAACGAAAGCCAGCTATATTAAAAAGCTGATGGTACAGCATGTTTTCAAACGCCTCCCAAACTCTGAAAAATGAAAAAAACCGGTTAAACGGTAATTTAATCAATTTTTCAGTCAGCGGGGTAATAGATGAAAACTTAACGGTTAGATTAAAAAGAGCGCACAGGTTTTCAAACTGCTGAGCATATTCTGACTTTATGGTCGCCTTGCGCAAAACCTGGTCAAAGTTGTGAATGTTATAGTCCGCAGGCAACAACCCTTTCTCTATAGCATAATTAACAATTTCTGTTTTGGGATATGGCACTAACACGTTGGCGCGTATATAATCAGCCTTTATTTCCTGATTGATCCGTATGGTCTCAAACGCTTCACCGATAGTCTCTTCGGGAAGTCCCATAAGGTTTGGAATGTTTAGCTTAATACCATATTTTTTTATTACCGCTGCATTTGTGATAGTATCCTCTCTCTTTAGATTCTTTTTAAGGATGCCGTTTCTGATACGGTCACTGCCCGACTCGATGCCAAAGGATATCCCCCAGCACTTGGCATTGTGCATATCCTTAATCATCTCCTCATCAGCCATGTCAATTCGGATATTGCAGGAAAAAGGAATATTTATATGGCTTCTGTAGAGTTCCAAAAAATCCTTCAGCCATTTTTTGTCAAGCACAAAGAGGTCAGCTGAAAAGTGAACCCTTTTGAGAACATAGTTATCTTTAATCAGCTTTATCTCTTCAATTACCCTTTCAGGGCTTTTTTTTCTGACATGCCTGCCTTTGCCTTCAAAAATCTGTCGTGCAAGTGGATTATGACAGAAGGTGCAGTTGAATGGACATCCAACCCCGGTAATAAAGCGTTTTATCGGCAGGTCTCTTATAAATTTATATTTATAGTATATCTTCCGATAGGGGAGGGGGAGTGAGTCAAAATCTTCAATTAAATTCCTGAGGGGATTTTTGATGATAGACCCATTGTGCTTTACCCATAGGTTTTCAATGTTTGAACAATCCTGGTTTTCTTGAAGTTTGTTCATCAGCTCTAAGACCGGATATTCACCCTCTCCAATACAGACAAAATCAACGCAGGAAAAATCAATATCCTCAGGGAACAGCGTTGGGTGAACACCGCCAAAAATTATGGGTTTGTTAAACCTTTGTTTGACTTCTTTTACCGTTGAATAAACCCATTTCCTGTTCCCGGTCATAAAAGAAAACCCTACTAAATCAGGGTTAAATGCATCTATCATATCTAAGTAATTCTTTCTGTGTTCATCAAAGATAAGCAGATCAACCTTATGCCCATGGGCTTTTAGCATCCCGGCAATAGACATGACACCGATGTTTTCATTAACGCCATTATCCTGAATAAATAAAAATCTTCCCATAAATGTCAGTTTCTAAACCATAACGATCTGAAAAACGTCTATAGCAGGCTGATGAATTTTCAATTCTCTGCTATGAACTGAACGCAATTTTATTGCCACACAAAGTACATAATATCATTTACAACACTTGATTGTTTCTTTTTACCCGTTTTCAGAGCTTATAATATTATCTGCGCCCCTTGCTCGTCAATCAGTTTTATCCGGATTCTATAAACTCCCGACTGAACACCCCGTCTGCCGGACAGGTCGCTATCGTGCCATTTTACTCCATCAAAATATCGACTGACGGTTCTGGAACTTTTTAATGGTGTAATCCTCTCGAAACGATAATCTCCGGAATATGGCATTATCTTGTAAATGGATGTGTCTCTCTCTGTTTTGGGGAAGCAGGGTCCTTGAAAAATGTTCTCTTTTGAATGACTGTAATCTCCAAATATGATAACAGGAGGTTTGTTTTTATAAATGCTCTTTTCAATCTGTAGTTCAATCTTAACTCTGTCTTTATTTTCTATAAGGGAAAAAGGCAGAGAGATACTATACCACTGCCTTAAGTCTTCGGGACTTAATTTATATCCTTCAAAGAAAAAGTAGTTGTAAAAACCGCCTAATAGTAAATCAAAATTTCCTTCCTCTGATTTTATTCCATCATTATAGGATTTTATTATTTCACCATTAACGGTTATATTAAGAGTATAACCTTCTTTCTTCAGCGGAAACATATCCACCATAACAAAGGCTTGTTCAAAGTTGTCCTTACCGATTCTGTTGTCAAGATAAATGCTTTGGCTGATTATTTGACTGTTATTTGAGAGAGGCGTTTCCCACTCATGCCATGTTTTGCTGGTTAAAGCCTTATTTGAGAAAAGTACAGTTATGGTTATTATTGGTATAATTGAATATAGAATGGCAGACTTAAATTTATTCTTGAAAAAAAAGAAGACGAGAATAAAAACCCCCATGATACAGATATTAATTATGCTTATCTTAACAAGATATAAGCTAAAGAGATCCGTGCCCGGAAAAATGTTTGCCAGATACGGAAGGTCAAAAACGACAACAAGCAGAATTAAAAAAAACATGACCGGAGAAAAAACCAAAAGACGGCGATATCTTCTTTCTAAAAAAATCTCTTTTATTCGTGCATAAAAACAGGATGCCGTCATGGATGCAAGCATGATGACAAAAGGCATAAATGGCAGGGCATATCTCGGCACACCGGAAATCGGAAGAGTTATACCGGTTCCATACAGCAGCAGAATGATAAAGATGAGGTTTAAAGGCGAAGAAACAATTGTAAGAGATATTCCCAAAAGCGCTACAATAATTATGGATCTATGGAAAAGAAGCTGAAAACAGGTGGCAGGAGAACCCCACCTTTGGGGAAATGTCTCAATATACCACCACATTCTATTGATGCGTTTCAGATACTGAGAAGTATAGAACATTGGACTTGATGAAAATTCCTTTAAAGCGGCTTTCAGATAAAAGGAAGGATCGTCAATGTTTTTCTGTGTGAGGGTTTGCTCATCATACCCCCTGCTTTTAAAACTCTCTTCTAACCCTCTATCATAAGCGTCAGTTGCCCATCCATCGTTGATAAGTGTTTCATATATTGTCCATGTGCTTGAGCCCTGAAGCATGACAGGAATGTTTATTGACACAGCAAAAACGATCCATAAAGCTGCAACTGAGGCAAATCCGCCTGATATCCACAATAATCTATTAAGCTGCAACCTTTTCATCAGGATGATTACAGCAACCGTTATAAACAGAGGAATAAACAGAAATTGAAAGGCGGGGCGATATAATGCAAGAACAGCAACCAGAATGCCGCTGAGGAAGAAAAAATTTCTCCTGGATGTTAAAAAGGCTTTTACCAGAACAAAAACCATCAAAAGAAGAAGAAAAATCGTTGTGGTTTCCTGGCAGCAGAATGTTGTAAAGTAGAGAAACCCCGGATATATCCCGTAAACCAGAGAAGCTATAATTCCTATGTTTCTGGTATAAACTGTTTTTGCAATCAAAAAAACCAGCACACAGCTTAAACTGTCAACAAAGGCTTGAAATATCTGAAGCGCTAAAAGGTTTTCTCCGCCGACAAGCCCTACAGCAAGGAGCAGTAATGAATAAAAGGGACCTCTTCTTGATAAATATTCAAAAAATAGATCAGTGTCTTCAACTGAAACACCTACGATAATTCTTGCGATACCTTCAGCGATTCTATAGTATTCATGTGCGTCAGGACCATGAAAGTTACCCGAATATACTAAGATATATAAAATCCGCAGAACAAAGGCAAATCCTAAGAGAACAAAAGGAATGAAATATGCGTTTTTTCTATTATCCATAAACCTTTTTACTATTGTAAAGAAGAGAGATGCCTTCTCCCTCCGTGCACTCATTTTTCCTGATCAAAGCAAAATTCAGTTTACAGAAAAACTCTCCCTGCTGGTTCTGGACATCAACCATTTCTCTACCCACTTATCAATATCTTTTATGCCTTCAGTTGCAAGGTCTTCGCTTTTTATAAGCTGATAAATGGATGTTATATTTTTGGGATTTCTTTTTCTTATCAAATATTCGATTACAGAGTATGCCCTGCAGAAGGGATTACCGTAACGTAGGATATATACTAAATCCAAAGCTATATGAAAGAGCAAACCCGCCAGAACATACATAAAAACAGGATAGACTAACCCGAGTAAAAAAATAAGAATCAGAAATTCAACGGTATGGAAAACATCGAGAACCAGGAAGTTTTTATCAGGATTTGTTTCAATCAGTTTTGAATAGGGGAAAACCCCCATAACCTGAAAGGATTTTGTATCACGCACATATTCGATAACATGGTCTGTGTCTATTAAAATACACGCAAGCCCAAAAGCAATAACATTTTCACCGATAAAGGGGAAAAGGACTGCGCTGCCTGCAATGCTTTGAATGGTATGGACTTTCAGACTGCTCATAGTCTCGGATTATACTGCCACAAAGAGGTTAATAATAGCCACAAAAAATCACAAAACTACATAAAAGGTATTATGTTTTTTCTGTTTTTTTGCCACTTCTTGCCGCCCCTCCGAAGGCATTGTTAAATCAGACTTTGGTCTATTTAACCGGGGTGTCTCTTTTTGGCGATTCAGGGTTTTCGGTTTCCTTTGTTTTGTGACCTTCTGTGCCTCTTTGTGGTTAATTATGGTTTTGATGTCAATCTACACTCCGTCCCTTTCGGGGGCATGTCTGTATGCCGCCGGGTTTTCAGAAAAAAACTGCACTATATTCCAATTGAATTAAGAAAAATTTTGTAGTAAGTTTATAAAAACCTGGTTGTTTTTTTCGAATTTCAAAAATGAGAGCAATATTTTGTAATCCTATCATAAAAAGGCTAAAAAATCTTTAATGAAAAACAGAAAAATTGCCATTGTTTTTGACCTGACACACACGATTGAACTTGATTATTGCGGTGGTCTTGACAGGGCAGGACTGTATGAGTTGGAAGGTTTTATTGAAAGGGGTTTTGAAGCTGTTATTTATTCAGGAAGGTTCATTGGGGATGGGGTTCATACAAAGGCTTTTGCAGCGCCATGGTTTTATGCACTGCCAAAAATTTTGAACAGACCGCTAATAAACAAACTGTTAACTCCTTTTAATACATTAATAAATATTTTTCTGTTTTATATGGCAAACAGGGATACAGACTTTTTTATTTTTTTGAACCCTCACCTTTTGACCCTTTTGAAACCTCAAAAATGTTTTGTTCAGCTTCAGATGCCGTTTGATGTGAATTTCAGGCGGTTCAAATATGTTTTTAAGCTTTTTGAAAAACGGTTTATGAAAAGCCATTATGTTTTCTGTTCCGAAGCAATCCGGCGGGACTATTCAAATAACTTCAAGTGGATGGGAAAGCACAGCTCCATTCTTTATAACGGCGTGGATACAGACAGGTTTAAACCGGCCGACAAACCGCCTCATGACACAAAGAGATTTATATTTGCAGCAAACTGGAACAGAGAAAAGGGACTTGACGTGCTTCTCAACGCTGTATCAATTCTTGAGAAGAAAAGAGATGATTTTGAAGTTGTGCTTGGAGGCTCTCCAAGCTTATGGAAGAAAGATAACATTTCAAAAGCGCAGCAAGTATTTGCAGATCATACAGAAACGCAGATGAATGCCTTAAAAACCGTATCCATAAGGGGCAGGATCAATCATGAGGATTTACCGTCAGAACTTGCCTCTCAGGATGTTTTTTTGTGTCCAAGCAGATTCAGCGACCCTTTTCCCCTGATTATCCTGGAAGCCTTTGCATGTGGACTTCCGGTAATAGGCACCCGCGCCGGCGGTATTCCTGAAGCGGTTGTGCATGGTAAAACCGGTCTTATCATTGAAAGAGATAACCCTCAGCAACTGGCAGATGCCATGGAGTTTTTTCTGAATAATCCGGATCAGATAGAGGTTATGGGCAGGGTTGCCCGCAGGAGTGTTGAAGAAAAATTTTCATGGAAACATCATATGGAAACCCTTTTGAAGATAATTGAGAAGTTTGAGACTTCTTGCCCGCTTAAGAATAAAGAGGTTCTTGGATGAACCAGAACGAAAAATATCCTTTAGTCTCAGTGGTACTGGCGGCATATAATGGTAAAGAATTTTTGGAAAAGTGTATAACTTCTTTATACGATCAGGAATTTGAAGGTGATTTGGAAATATTATTTGTTGATGATAATTCCCAAGACGGCAGTTATGAGTTTGTAAAAGAGAATTTTCCTCAAGTAACAGCCATTAAAAACCCAAAAAACCTTGGGCATGCAGAAGCCAGCAACAGGGGAATTGAAAAAGCCAGAGGAGATTATATTTTTTTAATTGATCATGATACAGAGTTTGAATCCGACTGTATCGCCAAAATTCTTCAGACGTTTCAGGAACATCCCAATGCGGGGTGTGTCGGCGGAATGATAAAGGATTACGGCGATTCGGGCATCATTCAGGAAATGGGGATGAAAGTGGATGTTTTCGGTTATGGATATTCAAGCGAGGGCAGCATCAACGGTTTTTCGATTAGAGACGAAGGTCAATACAACGGAAATGTTCTCTCCTGTTTTTATACATCGTCCTGCGCCCTGATGATAGACAAAGAGACGCTCACCCGAACAGGCATGTTTGATCCGGTCTATTTTCTGTATAAGGATGATATTGATCTTTGCTGGAGGGTTCATTTGATTGGAAAAGATGTGTTGATTAATCCCGGTGCAAAAGTATACCATAAAATGGGCTCCACTTTGGGAGGTACTTCAGTTAAGGATAAAGAACAGTATTCCACAAGCATTAACAAAAGATACCTCGGAGAAAGGAATACGATATACACCCTGCTTAAAAATTACCGTCAGCATACCCTTGTACTTATATTGCCGCTTTACGCAATGATCAATATTGCTGAAATGCTCTTCTTCCTTTTTACCCTGAATTTTAAAATAATTGATGTTTATCTCAGGGCATGGCAATGGAATCTCTCTCAAATTTCTCGTATCCGGCAGATGCGAAGAGACATATACGCCTTGAGAAAAGTAGGGGACTGGGCGGTTATCCGGAAAATGATGCCGGGGAGCGCTAAGCTGAAAGCCCTTTTCACTGTCGGTATTCCGAATTTTAAGGATGCAAGAGGGTCCGGTATGCGCATCGAATAATATCTGTTTTCAAGCCTTTTTCAGCAGGGTATTAGATGCGTTACGAACTGCCTCAAGCGAACTGATAATGGTCTCATCCATATTCATATATTTGAAAATACCGAGTCTGCCTGCTGGAACAATGCCCGGATATTGTGCAAGCGCCTCGATATTCTGGTGTATATTTTCAGAACTCCCCATATCCTGTACAGGGTAAACATGTTTCCGCCTGATGATTTCAGATTGCCCCAATTCCCGAAGCGTGAATAAACCTGTTTCGTTAAGCTGCTGTTTGACAATGTTTTCAATATCTCTGTCGGAAAGGTTCCAGACATCATCATTATATGAGCAGGGTATTTCAACCGTTATGCTCGATTTAGCGACTGTTTGGGGTGGTTTTCTGAATTTTTTAAGCTCAAAAATGCGCGTAAAAATATATTTTTTTTCAGGAAAATATATCCAGTCTGCAGAAGTTGCCTGTTTTCTGAAAACCTCTATATACATGACCATAAATCCTCTATAGCTTAACGGCGATATTTCCCTGCACCCTACATAATCAAGTGTTTGAGTGATCGGAGCGGTGGATACAACTATATCAAAAGCTTCAGAACCGGTATTGGTTATTATCTGCCATTTAGATCCCTTTTTTTCAATTCGCAGTATATTTATTTCTGTTAGCTGTCGTGCGTCTGCCCTGTTTTTGAGAAAATTGATGAGGGATGCAATCCCATGGTAAAAATAGACACACCACTCATCACAAAAAAACCGTTTGTCCTGTTTTCTGAAGCTTATTCTTTGGGGTGCCCATGATGCGGGGATATTTTCTGCAGGCAATCCCCACAGTTTTTCTGTATAGCAAAGAAAAAACTTTTCAAAAAGGGTTTTGCCGACCAATGTTCTAACATACTCGTTAAATGTTTCTTTTTTTCTCAGATGTGTTAAATCTGTTTTATAAAGCTCATCAATGACTTCGATTTTTTCCGTATATGGAAGCTCAAGAATCGTGTCAATGCTCATCGGATAATCATACAGACGGTTTTCGACACAGCTTTTTGTAATAATTTCAACCGGATATGAAATCTCTTCAACCTCAGGTTTGATACTATCCAATATAAAATGATTTTTAGAATGAAAAAAATGGGGACCAAATTCATACCTGTCACCGTCCGGGCGCTCCCAGGTTCTGCACAGCCCCCCGGTCTCTTTTTCTTTCTCAAGGATTGTAACACGGCAAGGAACAAGCTCTTTTATAAATCTTGCAGCGCTCACCCCAGCCAGCCCACCTCCAACGATTGCAACCTCCAAAAAATGCCCTTTCTTTAAAAATCAATAATTATCAACGGGTTAACAAAATTTTATTATTGTGCTAATCACAAATACAGTGTTATTATTAATAGACTCTCATTTAAAATTATTATAATAAAACAGAACTCTTAAAAAGTCATTATGATTTCCATCATTATTCCCTTTGAAAAAACGAGTCCGTTTCTGATAGAAACCCTTGATCACATTGCTGAACTGAATTATGATTCCTTCGAAGTGATCCTGCTGCCGGATTTAGAGATGGTACTGTCCTCTTTGCCGAAATATAGCTATCCTGTCATTGTAATTCCCACAGGAAGTGTGAGCCCCGCAGTAAAAAGAGCTATCGGGGTAAAACAAAGTTCGGGGGATATCGTTGCCTTTATTGATGATGATGCATATCCTGAAAAAGAATGGTTAAGCAGAGCCCTTGGTCCGTTTTCAGACAAAACGGTTGCTGCTGTCGGGGGACCGCAGCTCACCCCTGAAAATGACACGTTTTGGCAGAAAGTGTCGGGAGCTTCTTTTTTAACGCCCTTAAACGGTGGGATTGTTCGTAGATACTGGAAATGCGATAACAGGGTCGATGTGGATGACTGGCCCTCTGTAAACCTGCTTGTCAGAAAATCAGAGTATTTTAAAGCAGGCGGTTTTAATAAGCAATACTGGCCCGGGGAGGATACCATGCTCTGCTTGAACATCATCAAAAACGGCGGCAGGATAGTCTATGTCCCTGATGCTGTTGTTTACCATCACAGAAGAAAAAACATTTCAGATCATCTCCGCCAGGTCGGCAGATACGGGCTGCACAGGGGATACTTTGCACGGAAATACCCGGAAAATTCACTCAAACTATCCTACATGATTCCCTCTTTCTTTCTTCTTTTTGTAGTTTTAGGCTCTATCTGCTCATATTTGTTTCCTGAAGTCATTCTCGTTTATTCTGCTGTATGGGCATTATACATAGCAGTACTCCTGTATTCAATCTTCAGTATTTACAAAAAAATCTTTGATCTTAAAGTATCAATCGCAACCCTGCCTTATATAACGGCTACCCATTTCTGGTATGGGGTGAATTTTATTCACGGATTTTTCACCAACGATTTAAAAAGCAGATTAGGAAGATAAACTGAAAAAGGCTCTGTTTTGAAAATAGCTATAAGTTACCCCCCGTTAGTATCAGATAAAGGTGTCGCCTTGCTGTCGCAGAACCGGCAGTTCCAATGGTTTAAAAACCCGACCTATATCTACCCAGTCGTGCCGGCTTCTGCCGCCACGCTCCTGAAACATAATGGATATGAAATTGTTTGGGATGATGCAATTGCAGAGGAGATCTCTTATGAGAACTGGCTTTCACGGCTTGCCAAATGTTCTCCGGATATTGTGGCAATAGAGACCAAAACACCGGTTGTAAAACGCCACTGGAAGATTATCAGGGATATTAAAAACCTCTCTGATCCCCCTCTCGTTGTTCTGATGGGCGACCATGTAACAGCTCTTCCTGAAGAGTCTCTGCTTAACTCACCCGTAGATTATATCCTGCTTGGCGGCGATTATGACTTTATGCTTCTGAAATTAATTAAATGGTTAGAAGGCAAAAAACAGAACACCCCCCCTCCGGGTTTTTTTATGCGGGGAAGTGACAATAATATAATCAACACAGGCAGTATGGAACTTAACCATGACTTAAACACCCTTCCGCTGATTGACAGAGAACTGTCCAGATGGAAACTCTATGCCTATAAGAATGGCAATTTTAAATACACCCCCGGCACTTACGTTATGGCAGGCAGAGACTGCTGGTGGGGGAAATGCAGTTTCTGCAGCTGGACCTCGCTTTATCCTTCCGGATCATACAGGACGGTAACGGTTAAAAGACATGTTGAGGAGATCGGCAGACTGATTACCGATTATCCGGTGCGTGAGATTTTTGATGACAGCGGATGTTTTCCGGCGGGCAAATGGCTTGATGATTTCTGTAGGAAATTTATCGAGAAAGGTTATCATAAAAGGGTTGTCATGGGATGCAATATGCGCTGTGGGGCGCTGTCTCAGGAAAACTGGAACTTAATGAAACAGGCAAATTTCAGATTTGTTCTCATCGGGCTTGAATCCATTGTTCAAAGCACCCTTGACAGATTAAACAAAGGAATCACCGTGACCCGGATCGAAGAGACACTTGTAATGGCAAAAAAAGCCGGGCTTGAGCCCCATGTTACCGCAATGGTCGGCTATCCGTGGGAAACCGCAGAAGATGCAGAAAAAACCGTTTCCTTTGCCAAAAGGCTTTTTGCAAAGGGGTGCATCAATAGCCTTCAGGCAACCATCGTGGTACCGTATCCCGGAACCCCGTTATTTGAAGATGCAAAGAGTCAGGGCTGGCTGACAACACAGGACTGGGACCGGTTCGACATGAAACATTCGGTCTGGAAAAGCCCTGTGGGAAGCGATGATGTGATGCTCTTTACCAGAGAACTTTATAAGTCAGCGCTATCACCCGGATTTATTTTTAAAAGAATTATTTCGATAAGAAATGTTGATGATATAGTTTTTTTGATAAGAGCAGCTGGAAAACTTTTTTCAAAAATAGCTGATTTCAAAAAATAGTTGGTTTTGACATGGCAAACATAACATATATAAAAACTCTGCATTAATAACAAGATCGCTACCTTTTTGTGAGTGTGTTGTTAATTCGCAAACCCTTCATATTCTTCAAAAAACTTTCTGTATTCGCTGTGCTGCATAAGTTCGTTGTGTGAACCAATGAGGGCTTTTTGTGACTCTCTTAAAAAAATAACCCTGTCTGAATTTCTGACAGTATTGAGCCTGTGAGCAATAGTAAATACAGTCTTATTCTTTATATGTTTATCAAGCATGCTGTAGATATTCTGCTCGGTTGCACTGTCAAGGGAGGCGGTTGGCTCATCAAAGATGAGTATGTCAGGATTTCGCACAAGAGCTCTGGCAATAGAAAGCCTCTGTCTCTGCCCTTCGGAGAGGTTAGAGCCGGATTCATCAAGAACTGTTGCATATTTATCAGGGAGTGTTTCAATAAAGGAATGAATGTCTGCTATTTGTGCCGCTGTTTCAATCTCCTCAATAGTTGCATCATCGTTTGAAAAACGGATATTGTCTTCTATTGTTCCGGAAAAAAGCTCCGTCTTCTGGAGCACATAGCCCATCCGTTTCCTGAGTTCCCTTACATTATACTCTGAGGCTTCCAGTCCGTCGAAAAATATTTCTCCTGAGCGTGGCTTGTAAAAACGCATTAAGAGGCTGACAAGCGTTGTTTTGCCTATACCGCTTGGACCTATGATTGCCCATTTCTCCCCTTTTTCAGCTTTAAAGGAAAGATTATTTATTACATCTTTGCCCGGTTCATATCCAAATGTAGCGTTTCTAAACTCAACTTCTCCCTCCAGTTTTTTTGGTATTATTCCGCTTTCTGTGTTCTCTTCAGGTGCCATCTCAAAAAGTGAGGCAAGCCTTTCAAGCGCAGCCCTGTGTGTCTGAAGCTGATTCATGCTTGATGCAAGAAAGCTTATAGGTCCAAGCACATACCCGAAATAAGACCTGAATGCCCATAGGGAGCCTATTGTCCATTGGTCTGTAATTACCCAGTATGCACCGAAAGCAACCACAAAAGCGTTTGCAAGTTTTGGAGTAGCACCCATAACAAACCCGTTAAATATCCCAAGCGCCTGCTGCTGGAGGGCAAGTTTGTTGTTCTTTTTCATCTCTTCAACTATCTTTTCCTCAGAGGCTTTCTCTTTTGAGAATGTTTTAACAAGAGGAATGGAGGAGATAATCTCCTGAAAGACAGAATTATATGCTGCCCTGCGTTCTGTTGTTTTATGGCTCATCACATAGGATATTTTACCGAAATACCTTGCAACAAAAAAGGGCACAGGAAGGAAAAGCAGAAGCGGCAGTGCGATACGCCATTCAAGATAGAAGAGAAAAAATATGCCTCCAAAAAACCTTATTACCTGAACCACCATCTGAGCCAGAGTGCCTGAAATAAACCACTGAACAGAGCCCACATCTCCGGTAAGGCGTGTCATTAAATATCCTCTGTGAATATGGTCAAAGAAAGATTTCGGAAGAGCAAAAACAGAGTTGAGAAGTCTTGACTGAATATCAAGGGTTATCTGCTGGGTATATATTGTATTGGTATAGGTCTGTAGAATGCTGAAAGCCTTATTAAGTACAATAATAATAAGATAGAGCAGGAGCACAGGAACAAGCAGTTGAAGGTTTTTGGCTACGAGGACATTATCGATAAGATATTTTGAAACAAGCGGCATCGGGAAGGCAAGCAGTGCAACTGCAATGATACATACAAAACTTACAGCCCCGATTTTCCAGTATTTCAGAACAGAGGGATATAGATGTTTAATATTGTCTCTTAGACGACCATACTGCCTGTTTGCAGAAATACGGTCTTGCGGAAGCTCCCTGCTTAAACTGCTTTTTAAATATCCTAAAAAATCTGATGGTTTATACATAAATAATAATAGGGACATCCATGATACGAAAAGTCAAGGGGAAAAAGGAGATTTTCCCCAAGATTTAAAGTTGAATGCACCAATCCCGTGCATATACCGGGTTGTTCAGGTATTTTATGAAAGCCGTTTCTTTCACCTTAATGCCAAAAAACTGAAATTAGTTCCTGATCCCCGGTACAGGAAGCATTTATCCAAGCAGCAGTTCCCTTTTATGCCATCATTTTTAATCTGTTATGGGTCGACGGCCAAGCGCGACCAGACATCCATTTGCGGGCATCAAAGCGTTTATGCTTATAGCCGATGATTGAGTTAAGATCAACCCGCTGACCGGGAATCAGCCACAATGGTGCAGCAGGGAAAGGTTCCCATAGCACAGTCCCTAATTCTGCCCGGACCAACGGGATGATGGCCGATGGTGTTGCTTAATGGTTATGCTGCTTCTTTCTCCGATTTATTAACAAAGGCCTTACCGCTTTTATCTACTGCCAGCAGATAGGCCACTATCTTTCGGGCAACCGTAATTGTCGCCTGGTTACAATTACTGCCACGCCCGATTTCCAGATCATAGAGCCTGGCAAGTTCAACGTTGTACCCCGGGGCAAGCTTTGCAACCTCCACAAGCACACGCTGCAGGTGCTTGT
>CAZMHH010000080.1:0-17054 GCA_964566035.1 uncultured Thermodesulfobacteriota bacterium | reverse complement strand
CATCATTATTGTAAATAAATATATTGCACAAAAATCAATTGCGACACAGTCACCAAGGGAGAGGGAGCTTCTTAGACTTTTTACTGCTCCATCAGTAATTCATTACGGGTTACTTTTAAAGGGTAAAAAAATGGAATTTGATAAAAGGGATAATGAGATAAGAGAAGATATCTGGGAATGTTTAAGTTTAGGTAATGTTTTTGATGATTTGCCAGAAGAAAACAAAAATGATATTGCCGAGTATATCTTTAATTCTTACGGTTATCTTTTTAAAGATAAAAACAGAGATGGTGAGCATTAACTCTTAACTCTTTTTGTCTGCTGTTTGCATCAACAGAGGTTGGCATGAGTCTTAGCTGGGTTGTTTTTCTTTCCCTTCTCTTTCCTGTTCTTTCTATTCTGTTTTTTATATTATACAGACAAAAAAGTTTTGAAGGTTCTACAATATTTGACAGCAGAGCTGTTACCATAGATGGAAAAATTAAAGTTGCGGAATTGTTCAGCATTACAAACATCAATAGCTGGTACAGGATCCGGTTAAAATTTGAACTTTCTTTTAAAAACAGTAATTGTATATACTCAAGCCATCCATATTGTCTTATATTAGAAGATGAGAGTAATAAAATTATCTTTAAGGAGGAAAAGTCCTTAGCTGATTTTTTTTACTTCTGCTGGCATAAAAACAAGAAAACTGTCTCTGAATGTGATGTTGTTCTGTTTGAATTTAAACCACCTGTTTCAGGAAGGTATGAGTTAAAGTTTATGCTGAAAAGTGAAGAAGATTTTTCTTTAATAGACAATCTTACAATCGTGTTAAACAGAACTTTAAAGTCTTTAAATAAAAAGCCATATATTCATCAAGTTGTTGATTTTAAGGACATTCAGATCAAATAAAAGCTCTTCTAATAACGAAATCCTAAAATCGAAACAATAACCAGAATATAAACGAAGCAGGCTTTTTCGAAGGTTTGTATTTGCTTTTATTCAGGACACAGATTGTTGGCTTTAAACCTTAGCAAGTGATATTTTTACACAGCAGGATTTTTAGAATCCGTTTAAGAAAGGGATTTATTTTATGGAAAAAATGATAGCCCCTTCAATTCTTTCATCTGATTTTTCCTGTCTTGGGGAAGAGATAAAGCGGGTTGAAGCAGCAGGAGCAGACTACATCCACATTGATGTTATGGATGGCCATTTTGTTCCCAACATAACCATAGGACCTCTTATTGTAGAGGCTGTTCGCAGTGTGACACAACTTCCCCTGGATGTTCACCTTATGATAGAAAACCCAGACAGCTACATAGAAACATTTGCAAAAGCAGGTAGCAGCATACTTACAGTTCATCCTGAGGTGTGCAATCATCTCCACAGAACACTGTCACTGGTTAAGGGACTTGGAGTAAAACCGGCTGTTGCTTTGAATCCTTCAACTCCTTTGTGTTCTATCGAAAATATTTTAGAGGATGTTGATATGGTTCTGATTATGACAGTTAATCCCGGTTTTGGAGGGCAGAGTTTTATACCTTCGATGCTGCGGAAAATTGAAAAATTAAAAGAAATTATCTCTGCTCAGGAAAAGGAGATTGCAATTGAAGTTGACGGAGGAATCACTGTTGACAATATCGGTCAAATATCTATGGCAGGTGCTGATATCTTTGTTTCCGGCTCAGGGATTTTCTGCACAGATGATTATAAATCCACAATATCTTCAATGAAAAGCAGGTTCTAAATAGAAAAAACGAAAAGAAATGCGCAAACAAGAGCTCTTAAACTGTTTGTAGCCAAGCAAAGGCATAAAAGCATAGATCAGGTGTCAGCTATCAGGAGACAGGAAAAAATCTGTTGAGTTTCTGAATTACGCCTGCTGTTTTTGCCACAAAAAACAAAAAATAACTTCTAACAGACTAAGGTTTTTTTATATCAATTACCCTTCCGTTGAACGTCTCTACAATTTTATTTATTAGAGGGTTATTAATAGCACTCTTCTCCATCTGTTCCTTTTTTTTGCCTTCATTTATTGCTTGTTTTTTTTTTACCTCAAAAGAAAAGGTCTTAACCTCCATTTTTTTTCCGAAGAACTCATCAGCTAATAATCCCAGCTTTTTTGCTGTTTCAGGGTCCTGAAACTTTGAAAGCAGAAAGGAGTTTGCGGGTGCATGAATTTCAACGGTCATTTCATCAGGCAGCTTTACATCAGCCTGTTTTAAAAAGGGGGCAAGGGGTGCATACTTTTGATGGACAAATGCTAAAAAAGCGTGAAGGTTCTTATATTGATGTTTGCTGTCTTCATTGATTGCTGAATCAGCCTGTTTTTGGGTATCTGGGGGGTAAGGATCCCCGCTGTGCCTGGCTGAAGACTGTATATTTCCGATCCCCTGTGTTGTTAAAGAATCAAGCCTTGACATTATTGTTTCGAGCAGAAGGGCTTTGCCCACATGAACCATCTCAATGAGTTTTATTTCCAGAGCCGTCCTTTGAAAATCTGATCTTAATATGTCTGCCTCGGAGGAAAACCATATCTCAAAATATCTGTAAAGCTCATCCGTACCGGTTGTCTCTGCAAAGTCTCTGATCTGGTTAATATCTTCATCTGCAAGCTCAAGCATCGTATTGTGGTCTTTAACAGATTTTACTATTATAATATCACGAAGAAGCTCTAAAAAGTCGTGGTAGAACCTTTTTAGATCTGCGCCGTAGTTGTAGATGTCTGCAAGTGTTCGGATGCAGGTGTCTGTATCCTGTTTTAGAACAGCATTCATGATTTTATAAATTGCCTGTCTGTCAATATGTCCAAGAAGTTCTTCAATGTCCGAATCCGATATTTCGCTGCCGCAGTAGGCAATAGTACGCTCAAGGATGGTCTGTGAATCCCTCATACTGCCCTCAGCTTCTCTTGCTATGGTATAAAGCCCTCTTCTGCTTATTTTTATCTGTTCCTCCTGGGATATTTTTTTTAGATGTTCTACAATCTGCTGAACGGGAACTCTTTTGAAATCAAACCTGAGACACCTTGAAACAATAGTGTCGGGTATTTTGTGAGGTTCAGTTGTGGCAAACATGAAAATAACATGTTCAGGAGGTTCTTCAAGGGTTTTAAGAAGAGCATTAAATGCTGCTGTTGAAAGCATGTGAACTTCATCAATTATATATATTTTATACCTGTCACGTGTGGGTAGATAGCGTGCGTTTTCCCTTAAGGTTCTTATATCATCCACTCCGGTATTGGAAGCGCCGTCAATTTCATGCACATCCATGCTGGAACTTTCTGTTATTTCAAAGCATGATGGGCATTTGCCACAGGGATTTTCTGAGGGACCTGAATGACAGTTAAGGGCTTTTGCAAGAATCCTTGCAACAGATGTTTTACCGACACCGCGTTCCCCTGTAAAGAGAAAAGCGTGTCCAATACGCTTGTTTTTTATTGCGTTTGTAAGTGTTTTTGTGACATGGGGCTGTCCAATTATTTCCCCAAAATTTTGAGGACGCCATTTTAAGGCTAATACTTTATAACTCATCTGCTTTTTTCAGTGTAAGGAATGCCGGGTCATCTGAACACACAGATTTGCTGCTACCGCTGCTTCCTTCCGGACCTGACGGGGTTTACAACGCCTCTGTTGTCCATGACCCGGCACAATTAATCGTTACATGGAGAGTGATTTAATTTAAAAAATTATATAGGTTTAAGAGCCAAAAAGCAAGATTTAAATAAAACAAGGTTAAATCTTGTTGATTCTGCAGGCTGTTTATACAAAAAGAAAAAATATTTTATTGATTTTGCATTGATTTTATTGTTGAAGGTGTTAAAATCATTTAAGTTTTCGGAAATTTTTCAGATTGTAAAAAGAAAGCCGGTTTTGAACAAGAATAAACAACAGGAATTAATATATCCATGAATGAATACAACAAAAACAGTTTATCAGGTGTAAAAATAGACCTTGTTTTTAAAGACAACATTTCTTTTCTTAAATCTTATATGCAGAGAATAAAACAGGGCGGCATTTTTATTAAAACCGAAACCCCTCTGCCCCTTGAAACACCTGTGCAACTGAACATAAAACTTCCCAATAGTTCTGCTGATATAAATGCTGATGCAGTTGTGGTTCTTTCAAATCCATGTCCTGAAAAAGGTTATTTTCCAAGAGGTATGGCTGTTAGGTTTTTAAAAATCGATCCTGAAGACAGACAAATAATTGATGGAATATTTTCGGAATACAAAAACCAGGTTAATACTATTTCAATTTTTTAATAACCGGTATTTCAAAGTTTATAGACCGGTAAAAAGTCATTTTTTAATCTATCTAATGAAATGGTTATTGGGATGATATTTTATAACTTATTGTAATTGCTTTTATATCACCCTCACCCAAACCCGGTTTTAGCTGTTAAGCTGTTGGCTATTGAGCTATTAAGCAAAATCTTTTTCCCTCTTATCAGCTCTTTTCAGGGAGAGGGGGATTAGTGGACTTTTTACAGATTTATCAAATAGCTATTAAGCTCATAAAAATAAAGAGTTAAGGTTATACGGCAGATTTGAAAAGTCAAGATGTTTTTTATATGTCCCCGATGGCAGGTTTTAATTATTTGATTTGAAATTGCTGTACTTAACCAGCTAATTGCTAACCTGGTATAAAAACCAGCAGCTAATATGAGGTTTGGTTTATAAATGACTGTACCAAAAAAAAATATTTCATCTGACAGCAAGGGTGCTAAAGACAGAAAAAGGCATACGGACAAGATAGCCCTGCTTTTTACTGATATGAGAGGTTCAACAGAATACTATAAAAAACATGGCGATCTTGCCGGAAGAATAGCCGTTGAAAAAATTCATAAGCAGCTTTTTTCTGTGGTCAGTAAACACCGGGGTATTGTAGTTAAAACCATTGGTGACTCAATAATGACCTATTTTTATTCTGCACAAGATGCTCTTTGGGCTGCAATTGATATGCAGCTTAAAATGCAGGAGTATGACGAAGGAATTCCCCCTGATGAACAGATTCAGATTAAGATTGCAATAAACTGGGGTTACGGAATTATTGAAGAGAGTGATGTTTTTGGGGACGTTGTCAATGTGGCTGGAAAAGTAATCTCATTCTGCCCTGCTGAAAAGATTTATGTTACAGAGATGTTTTTTAATGAAGTAAATTTCATTTCAGATGTTGATATTAATCAATTGGCAGAAGATGAGCAGAATAGAATTCAGAATGTAAAACTCTATGAAGTGGACTGGAAGTCAAAAGGCAGATATAAAGATGAGGAAGGCATTTTCCTGCTAAGCCTAAAAGCTGATGAGCAGATTCTGGAGGTGCCTGTAGATGGAGAAACAACTTCAATAAAAAATATTATTCAGGATAGTGCGGACATTGTTGTAAATTTTTCAGCTCATGAAGTGAATGCGGCTTTTTTGTCATCTAAAACGTGCCTTGAGACAGCATTCAGATGTTTAAAGACAGATATGATTCTTCAGTCGAATGGAATAAGTGATAAGTTGAGTTTAAAAGCAGGAATTCATGCTGTAGTAAAGATTGAACATAAGTACAAAGCTGATATTAAAGATTTTCAGGAAGCTATCAACGCTGTCAAAATAGCACAACCATCTGAGCTTATTGTAACATCTTTGTTCTATCAGTTCCTTGACTCAGGTTCAAGAAAGCTTTGCAAGGCAATTACCTCAGATGATAGGGGAAATCCTTATTACCGCTATTTATTTGGTCAGACGAAAGATTACGGAACTGTTATAACATCGCTTGTTACATGTGATTTGCCATCAGTGTCTGATACCCCCTGTTTTTACTGTAGCAGTTTTGCCCATAAAACAAGGTTCTGCCCTTCAAAGTTTATCCAAAAAAAAACAGATTATATTGAAAAGCTTGGCTATATTCCAATTGCAGAACTTTTTACCGAGTTGAACCAGTATCTTCCCGGTATAGTAAAACCTCTGGAAAGCAGCAAAGAAGACGATCGTTTTTCTATCCTTTTCAATGGAAGCCCTTCAGATCAATACAGTATATATTTCTTCTCCTTTTATGAGGTTTGTGAAATATTTCAACTCAGGTCGCTTCACAATATATTTTTTGAAAAAAAAGTTCATGACAGTAAAGTAAAAAGGCAATCAGGAGACAAACAGAGCGAGCTTCTTCTGGGAGAAGACTGCCTAAGGGTCTCACGTCTTGAAGAGGCTGATGAATGGTTTAAAAAAGCTTTAAATGAGTCTGAAAAAGATTACAGACCGCTTATAGGGTTAGGAATACTTGCAATTGAAAATTACAACCCTGAAAGTGCTGTTACATATTTTAACAATGCACTTGCTTTTTCCCTGAATGATATGCAGAAGTCATGTATTCACATTCTTATTGCAAGGGTATATGAAATAGCAGGAGCTTTTTCAAACTGTCTGACTGAATTAGAAAAATCACTTTCGTTTTCTTCAAATCACCATAGCGGGAGATTCTATAAAGCATCTGTGCTTTGTCAAATGAAAAAGACCTCAGAAGCTTTTGATATTTTTAATGAGCTTGTAAACAGTCATCCAAAATACTTTTTTATGATGGCATTGAACCCAGCATTGATGACTGTTGAAAAGCAGACAACTGTTTTTTTTAACAAATACATTGAACAACTGCGTGCTCTGAGTCTGGAAAGTTATGAAAATATACAAAGCACCTTAAACAGAAACAGTAAACTGTTTGATAATAATAGTGAATCATTTTTACAGGCTTCTAAACTTTATCAAAAAGCTGGTGATTTTATTAACAGACAATCACTCTACGGACTTATGGATATCCATGCATTTGAAAATACAGTCAGTTTGCTTATGAAGGATGCTTTTTCAAATCGTCGGAATAAACTTAGCAAACAGATAACCTCAATAAAAAACATCCTTCTTGATTTTTCTGTCTACCTTGAACGATTTCCATATAAGGGTGCTATTGCAAAAAAAAACATTAAACTTTTTGAAGAGCTTAGATCCCTGTATGACAGTGCAAAAGCCTCTGTTGAATCAAACAACAGCAGTTCTTTAGAAGAAGCACAGCAGATAATAGATAAGATTTTACTGGAAAAAGAGGAAATTAAGTTAATAAAAAAAAGGCTTGAATCAATAAAAAAAATATTCTTTGTTATGGAGGCTTTTTTACACTTTGCGGCTTTCTTTATTGTTGCCGGAGGTTTGAGTGTCCTGATGTTTGTTGCTATAATTGTTCTCTATAATTCTTTTGAGAGATCCTTTTCAGATATAACTGCCAATGAATTTGTTAACTATTTCAAGTTTGCTCTTATTGCAGGTTTTTTCTCAGGTTTGATAGGAACGTCTTTATGGTTTAAAAGTATTTACAGAAAACTGAAAAAGAAAATTGAGTAATGAAATGCAGCAATGGTCTGTTTTAGTTGTACTATTTTTGCTGGGCTCTGTAATAGGCAGTTTCCTTAATGTCTGTATTGCAAGACTGCCGGCAGGTGTTTCAATAATAATACCCGGTTCTCACTGCATGTCATGCAGAAAACCGGTGCCTTTTTATTATAATATTCCGGTACTAAGCTATATTTATCTGGGCGGAAGATGCGCTTTCTGCAAAACCTCTATTCCTTTTCACCATTATCTTGTTGAATTGCTTACCCCTTTTATCCTTATAATCTGTTATCTGTTCTTTGGAATAAGTCTCCAGGGGTTTATCTCATTTGTCTTTGCATCAGTTCTTATAGTAGTTGTATTTATTGATCTTGAACACAGGATTATCCCTGATGTAATAACACTGCCCGGGATAATATTTTTTCTTTCTTTTTCATTTTTTGAAGTTTCAATAGACTGGAAACAGTCTCTGATTGGAATACTTGCAGGTGGTGGAGTGCTGTATGCTTTTGCAGCAGGTTATCAGCTTATCACCGGCAGAGAAGGTATGGGAGGAGGAGATATTAAGCTTCTTGCAATGATAGGGGCATTTCTGGGATGGCAGGGCGCTGTCTGTTCTCTTATGACAGGGGCTTTTCTTGGCAGTATTATCGGTATAGCCTTAATGATAGCAAAGGGCAAGGACGTAAAATATGCCATACCATTCGGGCCTTTTTTGTCTGCAGGAGCTTTTTTATCTCTTTTATGGGGTAAAGAATATCTTTATCAGTATATTCCGTTTGCTGTGTAAGTTATGATCAATTAGCAATGAGTTTTTGAACATGGCAGCTCAGGCATGAAAATACAGCTGTGAACAAACGAGTTTAACAAAGTCCATAAAAAAATGCAGACAAGTCTCAGAACAACCATATTCTGGAATATATTTATTCTTATGCTGTTTGCGATCGGACTTATAAGTATTGTTGTTCTCAGGGTCACAGAGCGAGAACTTATTGCTCAGCGGACAGATGCCTGTGAACTTGTATTCTTATCCATATCAGAAGGGGTGGCGGAAGTTCTGTCTGGTTCTTTTGACCAAACCCTGAAAACAGTTAAAGTCCAGAGACTTCTTGAAAGAGCTGCTGAAAGAGAACTTTTTCAGAGAGCTCTTTTTGCAGGTCCGGATATGATTATCGCTGCCGACTCTGGAAAAAAGATGGAAAATGTCGGCAGTGTGGATTCTGATATCCAGAAACTGGCTGGACTGGCAGATGGTTTTTATAAAAGAACCTCGTATGACAGATCTGCAGGTTCGCCTGTATTAATAATTGCGGGAGAGGTATATATTGACACGAAATCAGAAGGGTTTTTAAAAGCTGTTTTCAGCCTTGAGGATATTGAACAGAGTATTTCTCGATCACGTAGAATAATATTTGCATACATACTGTTCAATTCGGCTGTTCTTATAATGTTTGGTTTTTTTCTGCTGCACAGATACATTCTCAGGCCCATCAAAAAACTGATAGCTTTTACAGAGACTGTTTCTGAACATGGATTTGAAGGTAGTCTGTTGCACTCTTCTGAAAGAAATGAAATTGGAAAACTCTCTTATGCCCTTAAAAATATGGCTGAAAGAATAAAAAATGAGAAGAAAAAGCTTGAGAATAAGGTCTTTGAACTTGAAGAAAAAAATATCCAACTCAAGCATGCGCAGAGGCAGATTATACAGTCTGAGAAGCTTGCATCTGTGGGTAGGCTTGCAGCAGGCATTGCTCATGAGATAGGCAATCCGGTTGCAATTATAATGGGGTTTATTCACATGCTTAAGAAAAAGGAACTGGATGAAAGAAAAAGAAAAGAGTGCCTGGACAGAATGGAGGCAGAGACTGAAAGAGCATCAAACATAATAAAGGAACTTCTTGACTTTGCCCAGCCATCTTCCAGGAACCTTGAGTATGTTGATTTGAACAAGATAATAAAGGATGTATATCAACTTGTCTCTTATCAGAAAGAGTTCAGCAGTATAGAGACAGAGTTTTACCTTGAGGAGAAAATACCGTTTCTATTTGGCAACGAAAAACATTTGCGTCAGGTTGTGCTGAATCTTCTTCTCAATGCCTCAGATGCCATGCCGCAAGGTGGCAGGGTTGGTTTTATTACAAAAAACGAGGAATCAGCACAGGGGGTAAACGTGGTTTTTTCAATTTATGATACAGGCTCTGGAATATCCCCTGATGATAAGAAAAAGGTTTTTGACCCGTTCTTTACAACAAAAAAGAGCGGCAGGGGAACAGGGCTTGGGCTGTCAAATGTGCAGCGCATAGTTGAAACCTATGGAGGGAGCATAAGGGTGGAGAGCGATTTGCATAAAGGAACAAAATTTACAATAATATTCCCCACAGGAACAGTAAAGGAGATTTAAAAATTTTGAGTACTAAAAACCTTCTTGTGATAGATGATGAAAAAAATATGAGATATTATCTCAAAACCCTGCTGGAGTATGAAGGTTACCGGGTACTTCTTGCATCAGACGGCATAAAAGGGCTTGAGGTGCTTCAAAACGAATATATTGATACAGTGCTTTGTGATATCTGTATGCCAAACATGGATGGAATGGCTTTTCTTAAAAGTCTTTCAAGTATGGATATTAAGCCCACGGTCATAACCATGTCCGCCTATGCCACTATCGACACAGCCGTTGAAACGATGAAGCTCGGGGCTTATGACTATGTATCAAAACCTTTTAAATCCGATGAGATAATACTTGTTTTAAAGAAGGCTGAAGAAAGAGAGAGTCTGCGTAAAGAAAACATTATACTGAAAAAGGAGGTTCAGGAGAGATATGGTTTTCATAATCTTATAGGCAGAAGCCCACAGATGAAAAAGGTTTTTGAAATAATTGAAAAGGTTTCACATTATAAAAGCTCTGTGCTTATAACAGGAAAGAGCGGAACAGGTAAAGAGATGGTTGCGAAGGCGATACACTATTGCAGCCCAAGACGGGATAAAGTATTTCTCGCTGTCAACTGTGCTGCTATTCCTGAACCACTGCTTGAAAGTGAGTTTTTCGGTCACAAAAAAGGTTCTTTTACAAATGCTATCAACAACAGAAAAGGAATTTTTGAAGAGGCTGGCGGAGGTACCATTTTTCTTGATGAAGTTGGAGAGTTGCCATTTGGCCTTCAGGTAAAAATGCTCAGAACTCTTCAGGACGGGGAAGTTCGCAGAATAGGCGATGAACAGCCAAGATATGTTGATGTGAGGATTATAGCAGCTACCTCAAAAAACCTTGAAAAAATGGTTAAACAGGGACAGTTCAGGGAAGATCTCTTCTACAGGCTCAATGTTGTTCCCATTAATATACCCCCTCTTGTTGAAAGGAAAGACGATATTGTTCTGCTTGTAAATTATTTTTTAAGCAAATTCAGCAAAAACCTTGGTTCTGAGTTGAAAAAAATCACCCCTGAAGCACTTTCGGCACTTGAAAAATATAACTGGCGTGGAAATGTCAGAGAACTTGAAAATGCCATAGAAAGAGCCATAGTGTTTTCAAACAGCCGTGTAATAGATATTGATGATATAAGAGGCATATTATCAGATAATACTGTGGAAAATACTTTGAGTTTGGATGAAGATGAATATTCAATAAAAAAAGTTTCAAAAACTATTGAAAGAAAACTTATAAAAAAAGCCCTTAAAAAGACAAAAGGCAATAGAACCCAAGCCTCAAAGCTTCTTCAGATAAGCTACCCAGCTCTTCTTCATAAAATAAATGAGTATGAAATAGAAGAGAGTTGTTAGCCCATAGCTGGTAGCTCGTAGTAAAACCTAAAATCTTTCGTGGTCGTAGGCGTGATCGTAATCGTAGTCGAAATCGTAAAAGCAGGTATCAGCAAAAACAGAAATAGCTGTTGAGACTGTAGACTGTAGGTTGGGTTGAGCAGAGCGAAACCCAACAAAAAGGCTGACACCTGATACCTGACACCTGTTTTGTATCTTGTGGCTTGAATCTTGAATCTTAAACCTTGAACCTTATAACCTATATTATGCAGGATTTTAAACTATGGCGCTTATTCTTATAGTATATCATTCTCAGGGGGGGGCAACCAGAGCAATGGCTGAGGCTGTTGCAGAAGGGGTAAAACAAGCACAGGGTGCGGAAGTAATATTAAAAAATGCCTCTGATGCAGATATTAAAGACCTTATCCGTTGTGATGGAATATTAATCGGATCCCCTGAGTATTTTGGTTATATGTCTGGCATTGTGAAAGATTTTTTTGACAGGACATATAAGGAAGCTTCCTCATCTGAAAAAGTTTTCAGGAAACCATACGCTGTTTTTATAAAGGCAGATAATGACGGTGCAGGCGCTTTAAACAGCATAGAAAGAATTTGTACGGGATACAGGTTTAAAAAAATTTTCACACCTGTAATTGTAAGAGGGACATTAAATGAAGAGAATATTGAAAAATGCATTGAGCTGGGGCAGACAATTGCAATGGGATGCCTTTGCGGGATATACTAAGAGAGTCTTGTAAATTATCTTTTTTTAAACCCGCCCCCTCGGACTTTTTTATGCTTAACTGTTGTCGCGTAGTTGATTTCTGGATGCTTACAAAATTCAGGCAGACACTTCTGCTTGTTGTAACAGGCTGTTGTGCCTATATTATATCCAAAGAGCAGGTTGATTATCAGGGGCTTCTGTCTGTTTTTTTAGCACTTTATCTCTCTGTAAGCGGATGCACGGTTTTCAACATGTTATTTGATTCCGATATAGATGCAAAGATGGAAAGAACATCAAATCGTCCTTTGCCAAGGAAAGCTGTCAGCCGCAGAGAAGCAGTTGTGTTTGGATTTTTTCTTTCCGCATTAGGGTTGATCCTGGCTTTCTCCATGTCTTTTATTTTCGGGTTTATGATTGTAACAGGTTTTTTTTTCGACCTGGTTGTTTATACACTGTGGCTGAAACGGATAACTCCACTGTCAATTCTCTGGGGAGGTGTATCAGGTGGAATGCCTGTTATAGCAGGAAGGGTTCTTGCCACGGGGCAGTTTGATTTTATCTGCATTCTTTTTGGGTTATCAATACTTTTATGGATTCCTTCGCATATTCTTACACTTGTTATGTGTTATGCCAAGGACTATAAACTTGCTGGGATACCGCTCTGGCCCAATATTTACGGATTTGGAGCGACGAGACGTATGATCGGCATAGCCACCGTTCTGAATGCCTTTGTGTTTATTATGTTGGGGGCATTGCTAAATATTAATATTTATATGCTTGCAGTTCTTGTATTGGCAAGCACTCTTGTTCTTTTTTTTGTCTTTTACAGCATGGTTAATCCATTGAGGCGAAAAGACTTTGTTCTTTTTAAGGCCGCATCTGTTTATATGCTTTTAGCCTTTATAATTCTTACCGTTGGTTCAATCTACAGCACATAAACGGGCAAGGGTCTTTAAATTCCAAGTTGACACTGTAGGTTATTTAGTATAGGTTTATATAAAAACGTGATATCAAAAAGAAAGAAAATAATGTATAAATCAAGCCCTGTTTTTGAAATGTCACCCCCTGAAATAAGAGACAAAATTATCCCTGAATATACAGGAGATGTTGTCTATGAATGTATAGAATGTGGTGAAACGTTTAGCCTGTATCAGTTTCTCTATACCTGTCCAAAGTGCAGAAGCCTACTGCGGCTCAGAGACAGAAGCTTTGAGACTCTAAAAAAAAATGATGGAAAAACCTGGAGGAAGATATTTGATTTCAGAAAGATGTTGCAAATAGACGGTCTTAAAGGAATATTTCTTTTTAAGGAAATGCTGTTTCCATCAATCCCCTTAAGCAATATTATTTATCTTGGAGAGGGGCACACCCCTTTAGTAAGAGCAAACAGAGAACTTTGTACAAATGTCGGCATGGATTTTATGATAAAATATGATGGGCTTAACCCGTCGGCAAGCTTCAAAGACAGAGGCATGGCAAGCGCTGTTAGTTTCATAAACTATCTTATAAAAGAGCAGAATATGAAAGAGGTGCTTGGAATTTGCGCTTCAACTGGTGATACATCTGCAGCCGCAGCTCTTTATCTGAGCTATCTTGACCATAATATAGTTCGTTCTGTGGTGCTTCTGCCCCGTGGCAGAGTCACCCAGCAGCAGCTTTCACAGCCACTTGGCAGCGGAGCTTCTGTTATTGAAATACCAGGTGTTTTTGATGACTGCATGAAAATTGTCGAAGAGCTTGCGGAAAAATATCAGGTTTGTCTTTTAAACTCAAAAAATCCCGCCCGTATTATGGGGCAGAAGTCATACTCTTATGAAGTAGCTCAGCAGCTTGAATATAATACAGAAGACCTTGTTGTTGTCGTGCCTGTGGGTAATGCAGGGAATGTTACCGCAATTATGGAGGGTTTCCTTGATATGCACAGGCTTGGTATAATTGACTCTCTTCCCCGAATACTTGCAGTTCAGAGCAGACATGCAAACCCTGTTTCTATGTGGCGATCAACTGGAAAATATCTCCCCCAGAAGGTAAAGCCAAGCGTTGCTCAGGCAGCCATGATAGGAGACCCTGTCTCTTTTCCAAAGGTAAACAAGCTTGTTTCAGGATATTTTCAGGATCTTTTTATGACCGTTGATTTGGAAGAGCAGGAGATAATTGAAGGCATGCTTCTAACCAACAGACATGGACATGTTGTCTGTACACAGGGGGGAGAAGCAGTTGCCGGTCTAAAAAAAGCTGTTAAAATGGGTGTTATGAAAAAGGATGAGACAGTGGTTGTTGATTCCACCTCCCACCAGCTGAAGTTTTCCAATTTTCAGGAGATGTATTTTAATAATTCATTCTCTCAAGAGTATGAAATAAAAGCCAAAGAGAGTTTTGTAAACAAACCCAGCAGTATAGATGCTTCGGCGCAATCAGTGGCAGAATTTCTTAATCTGAAGGAGAGGATTTAAGCAGTTTTTTGGAAAAATTCCAAGAAAAGAATATAAGCTGATAAAATTCCACAAAGGAGTTTTTTATATGAAAAAAATAGGGTTTAGCGGAAAACTCATCACAGGTTTTACAATTCAGGTAATTTTACTGATTATTCTTGCTTCAGTTGTTTTAAGAACTTTGACGCTTGTAAAGCGTGAATCAGTGTGGGTACAAAATGCATCAGCAAATTATGCCCTGCTTGGTGAAAAACAGACTTATCATTTGCAGAGGCTACTAAAGATAGAATCCCTTGTCCGTTTACCGTCCAAAAAAAAGTTTGAGGAGATAAATGATATAAGTCATGTAGCTCTGCTAAAGTCATTTCTGGGCATGAAAGCTGTGCAGGAATTATACGTCAAGGATAAAAGCTTTTCATCGCTTGCTGAAGAGCTTAAAACATCACTTGAGGCTCTGGACAGGATTGAAAGAAAGATAGTTGATATGGTTGACGTAACATCTGATCGGGGCGGACATCAAGCTGCTGAGAGCAACTTGTTTACTGAGATGCATACTGCATTGGATAAGTCTTTTGCCTGCTATGAAGAGCTGAAAGAATATTTTAGTCGGAAAAATAGTAAAGCAAGCCAGAAACTGCTAAGCATATTTGGCTCAATGGCCATGGTTGTTGGAAACATTTCATGGATTTCGATTCTGATTGGTATTTTGATAATCATTTTTATACCAAGGTCTGTTGTAAGACCGGTTCGCAGAGCAATTAACGGCATAACCCAAACCTCTGAACAAACAATGAAAGCATCAGGTCACATGGCTGAGGTAAGCCACAATATTGCAGGTGATTCGAACAAGAATGCTGCAAGCCTTGAAGAGGTTTCTGCGGCTATCAGGGAGATGTCTGCAACATCTCAGGAGACAGCCACAAATACAAAACATGTCAGTCAGATGATTCAGGAAACAATGGCTGCAGCAGAAAAAAGCAAACATACAATTGCAAGATTGGACGAAGCAATTTTAAAAATCAGAACATCCTCAGATGAGACGGTAAAAATAATGAAAACAATTGATGAAATTGCCTTTCAAACAAATCTTCTTGCATTGAATGCGGCTGTTGAGGCGGCCCGGGCAGGTGAGGCTGGCAAGGGTTTTGCCGTTGTTGCAGAGGAGGTTCGAAATCTTGCTCAGAGAAGCGCTGAAGCATCAAGAAACACAGAGGTGCTTATCCGTGAATCACAGGAAAGTGCAGAGCAGGGCGTGGCTGTTTCAAAGGATGTTGATGAAATCATAAAAGGTATAATTGAGAGGGTAAGTAAAGTCACAGAACTTATGAAAAACATTGCAGATGTTTATGAATCTCAGTCTGTTGGTATTGATGAGATAAGCACCTCAGTTTCACACATGGAGGGTTCAACCCAGTCAACAGCGGCAAGTACCGAAGAGCTTGTTGCCTCAAGCGATGAACTTGCCTCGCAGGCAAGAGAGCTTAACAGCATGGTTAATATACTCACAGATATAATAGGAGGTTTTAAAGGTAAGGCTGTTTCAGAAACAGTTCGTGAAAAGGGCAAAGTCCGTAAACAGCTTACGGAGGCTGAAGAAGATGAAGGTGCAGAGGAAGAATCTTTTTGAGCTTTTCAATTATGTTTTTTCTGTTCTTCTTGGTAAGCTATTCTCGGTTCTGAACATACTAAAAACCAATTCTTAAACCTTATCTGCTTAGCGGTCACGACCATAAACCAAATAAACCAAACAAAGGAGGTTAGAAAAATGCAGGTATTAGTAATGTATTATTCAAATTCAGGAAATACTGAAAAACTTGCGCAGGCTGTTTCGGAGGGGGTAAAAAGCGTTGATGCAGTAAAGTGTCTGATTAAACCGGTTGAGGATGTTACTAAAGATGATTTTCTTTCATCTAATGCAATAATAGCAGGTTCGCCTGTCTATTTTGGAACAATGGCTGCCCCGCTGAAGGCTGTTTTTGATAAATTTGTAGGATTGAGAAACCAGATGGAGGGGAAAATCGGCGCTGCTTTTGCAACCTCAGGAGATGTGTCGGGCGGTAAAGAAACAACTCTTTTATCAATTATTCAGGCGATGTTCATATACGGGATGATCATTGCAGGAGATCCTATGAATGCAACAGGACATTACGGTACATCCTGTGTTGGAGCACCTGATGAGGCTGCAATAAAAAACGCGCATAAACACGGAAAAAGAGTTGCTGAGCTTGTAACAAAACTGCATAAGAACTGATGAAGTAAATGCAAGCATCCGCCTATCCCGGTAGGATAAAAAAAACTGCATTAATTTCACTCGCAGTAAATATTTTCCTGTCAGTACTTAAAGTAGTTTGCGGTTTGGCAGGATCAAGTCAGGTTGTTGTTGCAGATGGAGTTCACAGCTTCTCTGACAGTATTACTGATATTGCAATTATTGCAGGTGTTGTTTATTGGTCAAAACCACCCGACAAGAATCACCCCTATGGACACAGGCGCATAGAGACCTTTGTAACCCTTTTTATATCCCTGGTTCTTGCCACTGCAGCGTTTGGTTTAACCTATAAGGCTCTGCTGAGTTTAAATGGGGCAAGGGGGTCTCAGCCTGGGCTGGTTGCTATTGCTGCTGTTTTTATATCAATTATTGCAAAGGAATGGCTTTTCAGGTGGTCAGCGGAAATAGGGAAACAAACAGATTCACCGGCATTAACTGCAAATGCATGGCACCACCGCTCGGATGCATTAAGTCCCACTTCAAGCGTGATTAATTATGTTTTAAGCAAAAAAACACTCGAAAAGC
>CAZMHH010000079.1:0-17169 GCA_964566035.1 uncultured Thermodesulfobacteriota bacterium | reverse complement strand
TACATGCCGTCGACTGGAAAAAAACAGGGTTTCCGTTCGGACACTAATTATATTTGTATCGACCAAAATCATAGTTGACTCTGATTTCTGAGATTGCTAATTGCGTCTTCATCAATATCAATTTTGCCGGCAAGTTCAAAAAAATCATGATATCTGGATTTTAACGCTTCTGTATCTTCAATACACAAGACATCCATTTTCTTGCCAATAAAATGTGTCAGTTCAGGAATTTTGATGTTTTCGGATTGAACAACTATTTTTTTTCTGATAACTTGCATTTCTTACTCCCTGGTAAAAGTTTTTTCAAAGGTTTAACAAATACCCTGTCTTACAAAAAAAGTATAAGACGCTAATATTGGTATGTCAATAAGAAAAGGGGTAAAAGGCATAAACAGATGCAAGTTCCAAGATACAAGATTCAAGCAAAGGCAAAAACAGTATGGGACACGGATGAACGCGGATGACGCGGATAAAAAGGAAGAAGCTGTTCTCATCTCCATGAATATACAACATGAAAGCGCCGGGATAAACAGAAATAAAGGAGATGAACCTTTTTGAGCTTATAAATTCTATAGGAAAATAAGTAGAACTTTGATATTATAAAAAGAAGTCTAATTTTTGTTCGAGTTAGGGAGGTATAGAAACATGACTTCGTATAAATTTTCGGTAATTGTCGAAAGGGACAGTGATGGGTATTTTGTGTTCTGTCCAGAATTACAAGGTTGTTATACGCAGGGTAATACGTATGAGGAGGCTTTAGAAAACATAAAAAATGCCATCCAACTGCACTTAGAGGACAGAATTGATAGTGGGGATGATATTCCACAGTCGGAATCTGTAAGTTTGACGCTTATGGAAGTTGCTGTATGAGTGATAAATTACCGAGAATAACAGCAGCAGAGGCCATCTCTGTATTGGAAAAGGCAGACTTTTTCTTATCGCGTCAGAATGGCAGTTATAAGATATATAAAAATAAAAGAGGCAGAAGAGCAACAGTACCATATCATTCGGGCACAATTCTTCACCCCAAAGTTCTAAAAAGCATTATTACCGATGCCGGTATGACCGTCGAAAAATTTAAAGAATTATTGAAATAATTTTACTTGGACGCGGATAAAAAAGTAACAAGCTACAAGTCACAAGATTCAAGTTGCAAGATTCAAGCAGGAGTCAGCTTTCAGCAAAGGCAAAATGGGACGCGGATTTTCGCGGATGACGCGGATAAAAACATTAAAAGCAAAGATAATGGGACACCCCGGTAAAACAAAGGTAAAAGCGGGTTTCACCCCTATTAAATAAAAACTAAAACCTGATTTAACCATGCCTTCGGCTTGGCAGGCGGGGTAAACGGATGATGCGGATAAAAACATTAAATGTAAAAAAGGCAAAGCATTGTATTGTAGCTTTAAAATGTTATTTGTTGTTTATCGTGCTTACCGTATGTAATAAAACAGGTAGCTCATTTTCAATCACCTTCCAGACAATTTCAAGGTCAACTCCAAAGTATTCATGAATCAGGACATTTCGAAAATCCTTGATATCTTGCCAGTTCACTTCTGGATAACAATCTCTGAACTCTTCAGGTAGCTTGCCCACTGCTTCACCAATAATCTCGAATTCCCTGATCACTGCCGAAAAGGTCTTACGGTCACGGCAAAAATTATCAAAAGACATCCCCTGAACGTACACTAATATGGCGCGACTGGAATCTTCTATATCTTCAAGGTAAAGTTGGAGATTTCTTTCAGGCATACACAATCTGTCTTCCCATCGATTCTCTTGCAGCGGGTTTGAGGGTATGTTCAAAACCAACATCGACGGACAAATTAAATGTTTTCTCCATATGTCTTTTGAATTGCAAATAATTATGAAGATTTTTCCGATGTGGATCCATCTCAACAATTAAATCGATGTCACTGCATGGTGTTTGTTCATTTCGAGCAAAACTCCCGAACACGCCGATGCGTGTAATACCGTACAGTTCCTGGTATTTCTGTTTGTTGGCGCTGAGATGGTTAATCACATCCGCGATAGACGAAAAAACCATGGGAATCCCTCCTGGTCAATGCTGGCTGGGTCTAAGAGACCAGCAACCAGCTGTTTTTATAGATACTTAAGCGAGACCTTTACATAACCCATTTTTGAGTTTACAATTTAATATAGTTTTATAAATTTGTGTAAGCGGGTAACCGACCCACCTTCCTACATACAGGGCAAATCCTCCCTCGCCTCGGTTCGGGCATTGTTAATACAACTTCAGGAGACAGCTTTCAGCAAAGACAATGGGACGGGGAAAACAGTAGCAAACTCCAAGGAAAACCATAAAGATGAAAAAGGTATAAGTTAACAGATATCAATTGTCAGCAAAATCCTGAATCAACCGAATGGATTCTTCTATTAACGTCAAGAGATCATATTTGGCGTTATCATACATAATGAATATTCTTTTCTATTCGCTTTAAAAATCCGGATTTCATGCCCTTGATCGATCTATCTAAGACCATATTATCTCTTGAAAAATGCCGGTGGTCAAGCCTTTAATTGTGAAACAGTGGCAAGCTGCAAGCTACAAGATTCAAGCAAAGGCAAAAACATTATAGGACGCGGATTTGCGCGGATTTAGCGGATAAAACATTAAAGGCAAAAGGCAATGGCATGTTGCTTTTATTGGCAACCTAAACTAAAAATCCGCAGGGCTTCTTACACCCTTACCTCCTTGATTAATCACATGTGTATAAATCATAGTAGTATCCACATTTTTACGACCTAATAACTCCTGTATAATTTGTAAATAAGTTTCGTTTTCAAGCAAATGTACTGGATATGAGTGTCTCAGAGTATGAACCGTGGGTTTTTTTATTAATGCCACATGGTTTTAAGGCTTTTCGGAAAAGGGTCTGGATACTTCTTGTGGAATATGACCCGCCAAATTGGCCTTCAAAAAGAAAACCACCCGGTTTGTAAACTTTATAATAAACCCTGTGCTGTTCCAATGCTTTTTCCTGTAAACCCTCCTGCGACGGCGCCCATCTGATATTAGGGACAAGTATCTGGAAGGGGTTCTGCGGAAAATCATTCATAAGCGGGTGACTGATTGACGCTTATAGTATCTTATTTTTGCAGTATGAAATGAGCAAAAAAGCAAAGATAATTAAAAAAGCTAAAAGCAGGTTGTTAATATTTAACACAATTTTCACATCAAAAGTCAATAAAAAAAAGAGATTTCAGGTAGTATAGCTGCAAGATACAAAACAGTTCCAAGTTTCAAGATGTCAGCAAAAGCATAAAGGCAGATGTCTGGTATCAGGGATCGGCTGTCAGAACTGTGGCAGGAAGAGAGTATTGACTAAGGTCAGGTTTATAAGTCATAAAAGCTTTCCGGTCTTTAAATTCTTGCGCATATTATTGACTAAAGTCGATTGAGATGATATATACAAAAATAAGAGTTGCGCTGTCTGCGACTTCATGTCCGAATATATACAGCACACCTTATTTCATTTTTTCTGATTTCTGTTCTTTTTACCGGTTTGTCATACCTGTTTCTTTACGATACCGTACAATACACACACAATGGCAATGGCTGAGAAGTGACTCTGTATTTTTGAACAAAACTCCGCCTTAAAGCACTGGTTAATCAAGCAACAATGCATAAAAGGATTTATTTATGACAAAACAAATGGTCTTGCCCATTCTTATAGTAATTTTCCTCTTTTCATCTGCTTTTCCTGCAAAAGCAGATGAAACAGAAAACCTGCCAAAATGGTCCCAACAGTGGATTGACTGGGCAAAAAACACTGAAAATCCAAAGTTCATTCACTGGGCAGAGAGATATCACACCCCTGAATCAATTAGGGCCGGCATGGCATGGGAGTCGTTTCTGGGATACAATGCGGTGGATATTGTGGCAAATGATACAAAAGCGCCGGGCATAAAACCGGGACTTGTTATAACTCCGGAAAATGTAGGGCTCTACGAACAGGAACTCAGAGAGCTTTTTCCCTATGGTTTTGACTGGCAGGTTGATCGTATAACCGGTAAAGGTGTTTTTGCAAACTACAATGTTGCTCCCCTTGAAATGGTAATTGTCCCGACCCATCATGCATGGAATGACCCTGCCTACCTGGACGCAACAATCAAATATAACAATGTGGAAACATGCAGTATTGACAACAGAGGAAACCTTCAGGGCTGGGTTGCCGGTATTCCTTTTCCTTTTCCCAAGAATGGTATGGAGGTTGTTCATAGTTATGACCGGCTGACAATCATGGCTGACAGTTTAAGCTTTCTCCCGCTTGAACTTAAACTGTTAGACAGATCCGGGCGCCATGAAAAAACCGAAACAGTGGAGCTGCACTGGAAAAATTATGTGGGAAGAATAAGGGTAGATCCATTTCCGGTTGTACCCGGTTTTGAAGAAATTCAGGAGAAAGGATCCGTTGTTGCACTTCATCCCTATGACATGAAAGGGTTTGCCGCCGTCAGAACACGGTATGCAGACAATACAAGGGAGGATGATTTTATCGCCTACCTTCCCTCTATGCGCAGGATCAGAAGACTTGCGGGCAGCAATACGCAAGATCCGTTTGCCGGTTCTGATCTCACCTGGGAAGACTGGAAAGGGTTTTGGACAAAGACATCCATGAACCCTTATACTGCAGAAATATTAGGGGAGGATGTGGTTCTTTGTCCATCGTTTAATCCAGATTCAAGTAAATATTTCAAGGCTTACGGCGGTTTCACGCAAAGCTCCTGGTGGGAGAGAAGACCGGTGTGGATAGTTGAAATCACGCACAGGGATACAAACTATATTTACAGTAAGCGGCGATGGTATGTCGATAAGGGGACTTTTGCACTCCAAATGCAGATATGGTACGACAGAGAGGGAAGGATGTGGAAACTGTTGGACTGGGCTTGGGGGGGGAATCCGTTTGTGGCAGATATTATCAACAGACATATTACCATTGCAAACCATACAAGTGTACACAACACACCTAATTTAAGCGAGAATCTTTTCAACTTGAGATTTCTCTCAAGCAAGGCACATTAACTGCTGAATGTTAAAAAAATAGTGAACATAGACCATTATTTTCCTTTCTTTCCGGGTCTGCCGTAAGGATAATCTGGGACAGGGGTTGTCCCAAAATGCTTTTTTTCAAACTCTTCCACTCCGGCATAAGTTTTTCGGAAACTCCTGCTTTTTATCGATTTCATCACGAAATTCAACGAAATATGCGGTGGAACACTCATAAATATGTGAACTTGATCACTGGATACATGTCCACGGATAAGCTCTACAGAAGGCTTGGGATCACCCATTAAAGGCCCCCTGTCAAGAGAATAATAGAACAGCAAGAAGAACTCGGGTCACCTTTATAGGTTATATATAGAATCTCGGGTTGTTCGGTCGCGCTACATACGAGCGAATACGGAGCTTTATAAAATGGCTTTAATATGATCTAAAATCAAGTTACTCAGCTTTTTTATACCAAAGTTTAGCATCCAATGATTAGAAAAATAACACGACAGCCCCTTCCTGCTTGACAGATAGTGACAATTTTGTTAGTTTGTAGATATAGTTATAAGCTTCAAGCAAAAAAAGCAGAAGGCAGAAACCATCTGTCAGGAAAAACCAGGGGTTGCTTTTTTTTGATTTTTTCAAACCCTGCTTATCAGCGTAAAAGCTAAAAAATTTGGAGATATTATGGAACTTTCACAGGCAATTAAAGAAAGAAAAAGCATCAGGAAATACAGACCTGATAAAATTGCAAAGGAAGACCTCTTGTATATCCTTCAGGCTGCAGGACAGGCTCCATCCTGGGCTAACACCCAGTGCCGGGAATATGTAATTGTAGAAGATTCAGAAACAAAAAAAAAGATAGCAGAAACACTTCCCGAAAAAAATCCGGCACGCAAAGCTGTGGAAGAGGCGCCTGTTGTGATTGTTGCCATAGGCATAAAAGGCATATCGGGTTTCTTTAAGGGAACTCCTGTTACAGACAAGGGGGACTGGCTGATGTTTGACTGCGCTCTTGCTCTGCAGAATCTCACTCTTGCAGCCCACGAAAGAGGACTTGGGACAGTGCATGTAGGTTTTTTTAATTCTGAAGATGTCCGGAAAATACTGGGAGTTCCTGAAGACAGAGCAGTTGTTGAGGTTATACCGTGCGGATATCCTGCTGAACAGGGCAGGGCTACCCCTCGAAAAGAAGTGGAAGAATATGTTTATTATGACCTTTACGGTCAAAAAAAATGATCGGCTTAAGCAACAGCTATGGGACTTTTTGTTTCTTTTGAGGGTATTGAGGGCAGCGGCAAATCAACCCAGATAAAACTCCTTTCTGATTATCTTGCAACAAGGCAAATACCTTTTACAGTCACAAGAGAGCCTGGCGGCACACCCGTCGGAGAAAAGATAAGAAACATCTTTCTCCAAAAAAGCAGTACAGAAATAACGCCTTTTGCTGAGCTTCTTCTTGTAAACTCCGCCCGTATTCAGCACTGCGTAGAGGTAATAAAGCCATCACTTGAACAAGGAAAAGTGATTGTCTGCGACAGGTTTTTTGATGCAACCGTCGCCTATCAGGGATATGCCTCTGGGGTGGATCTTGAGATTATCTTCAAAACCCATAATATATTTCTCGATAATATAATACCTGATATTACCTTTCTTATGGACTGTCCGGTTGAGATCGGCTTGAATCGGTCAAGAAAAAGAAACATTGATACAGGAATAGATGAGCAGGAAGGCAGGTTTGAAAACAAGGTTCTGTCTTTCCATGAAAGGGTAAGAGCGGGGTATCTTAGCATTGCCAGGAAAGAACCGGGACGCATAATGGTAATAGATGCAAACAGGCTTGAAAATGAGATACATGCAAATATCTGTCTTAAAATTAGTAAAAAGTTGAAGGAAAAAGGCTTTGTCATTTGATAATGTAATTGGGCATAAACCGCAGATAAACATTTTAAAAAAGATGCTTTCCTCTGGCAGGATGCCCCACTCCTTTATATTTGCAGGCATAGATGGAATCGGCAAAAAACTTGTCGCATTCTGTTTTGCAAAAGCAGTAAACTGTATTGAATCAAGCGGCGATTTCTGCGGCAAGTGTCTTTCTTGCAGAAAGATCGACAAAAATATTCACCCAGATGTTGTCCTGATTGAGCCAGCGGTAAAAAACCCGAAAAAAGACTCTGCTGACAAAAGCCCGGATGATCAGGAAACCGGACAGAAAGAGGAGAGGAAGAATTTTATTGTGGTTGAGCAGATAAGAACCCTGCAGGATGAAATACTGTTTAAGCCCTCTGAAGGGAGAAAAAAAATATTTATAATTGATCAGGCTGAAAAAATAAATCCGAATGCTGCAAACTGCCTTTTAAAAACCCTGGAAGAACCTCCTGTGGATTCAATAATAATACTTGTGGCAACAGGCACTCAAGGGCTTCTTCCAACTGTACTGTCACGATGTCAGAAAATAATGTTCTCCCCTCTACGAAATGAAGAGATTGTCAGTTTTTTAGACAAGAGATACAATGACCGTGAACGGGTTGCAAAATCCGTATCTCTTTCAATGGGAAGCATGGGAAGGGCAACTGCCCTGCTGGAAGCCAATTTTATCGAAACAAGACAGCAGATTACAGACAGGCTCTGCAGGACTGAAAACGGGGGGGCTGAAAATATCTTTGCCCTTGTAAAACTTCTATGCGAGGATAAAGCAAACACAGATTTCAAGCTGGATTTTCTGCAAACCTGGTTCAGGGATATTGTTATGCTCAAAGCCGGCATATACTCCGACTTGCTTTATAATTCTGATCTGAAAAAGCAGATGGAGCAGTCTGCTTTAAACGAAACAGATGAAGATTTACAGAAAAAAATCCAAAAAATTCAATGGTTAAAAAATAATAAAATAAATGTTAATATTGAACTTGGTTTGCAGAGCATGTTCCTTAAAGAAACTTCTAATTGAAAAAATCCTTATGCCGGAGAATAAATGTTATGAATAGATTTGCAAGGATAAAGATCCGAAACTTATACAGACCTGTTTTTGCTGATTGCAAAGACATGGACTTGAAAAAAGATGATAAAGTTGTAGTGGAAACAGAAAAAGGGGAGTTAATGGGAAGGGTTCTTTTTTTCTTTCCCGGAGATCTGCTATGTCTGAGTGATAAAACCGAATTGCCAAAAATAATCAGAAAAGCAGACGAGGATGACCTAAGACAGGAAGATCTTAATGAAAGAATGGAGAAGGACTATTTCAAAGCATGTAAAAAAAAGATTGAAAAACATGAACTGCCCATGAAACTTGTAGATGTAGAGATAGAAGCAGATGGAAGCAAGGTAATTTTTTATTTCACAGCAGACAACCGCATAGATTTCAGAGCTCTTGTAAAAGAACTTGCCGGAGATTTTAGAACCAGGATTGAGATGCGCCAGATAGGGGCTCGTTCAGAGACCCAGAAATTCGGCGGTCTTGGATGCTGCGGAAGATCGCTTTGCTGTGCCTCTTTTCTTAGCGATTTTAAAACTATTACAGTAAAGATGACCAAAGAGCAGAATCTCCCGCTTGACCCGGAAAAAATATCCGGGGTCTGCGGAAGGCTTATGTGCTGCCTTGCCTATGAATACGAAACATACGTTGCTCTGAAAGACGGGCTTCCAAAGCTTGGCAAAAAGATACGCACACCAAAAGGTATTGGCAAGGTTAAACACATTAATGTTATTTCAAATAAGATATCCGTTGAACTGGAGGACAGTGTTGTAGTGAATATAAATATTGACAAATACAAACCCGAAATGCTTGTAAAAGAAGCATAAAAAAGGAAATCCGGATAATGACTGAAACATTCTATTTAACAACCCCCATATATTATGTAAATGACATACCCCATATAGGACATGCCTATACTACTATTGCCTCAGATGTTCTGGCAAGGTATAAACGTTTTAAAGGATACAATCTCTTTTTTCTTACAGGAACAGATGAACATGGAAGAAAAGTAGAAAAAGCTGCTCAGGTAACGGGTGAAACCCCCATAGAACTTGCCGACAGGGTGGTTAAGCGTTTTGATAATTTATGGAAAAAATTAAACATATCAAATGACGATTTTATCAGAACTACTGATCAACGTCATGTGGAAGCTGTCTCAAAATTTTTTAGGGCTGTCCAAGCAAAGGGGGATATCTATCTTGGTGAATACGAGGACTGGTACTGTGTGCCCTGTGAAAGTTTCTGGACAGACAAGCAGCTTATGGATGGAAAATGCCCTGACTGCACAAGGGTTGTGGAAAAAATCAAAGAGAAAAGCTACTTCTTCAGAATGTCAAAATACCAGGAACTCCTTCTTAAACACCTGGAACAAAACCCGGATTTTATAAAACCTTCTTCCCGACAGAACGAGATAGTTAGTTTTGTGAAGGAAGGATTGAGGGATTTGAGCATAAGCCGGACAAGTTTTAACTGGGGAATTCCTGTGCCTGAAAGCGATAACCATATTTTTTATGTATGGTTTGACGCACTTCTGAATTACCTTTCTGCAATTGACTATTTTAATGAAGGAAACAGATTTAAAAGCTTCTGGCCAGCTGATGTACATATAATTGGAAAAGACATACTCAGGTTTCATGCAGTTTACTGGCCTGCTTTTCTGATGTCAGCGGGTCTGCCGCTGCCAAAACAAATATTTGCTCACGGGTGGTGGACAATTGAAGGCAAAAAAATGTCCAAATCCCTTGGAAATGCCATAGATCCTTACAGTCTTGCTGATGAATACGGGGTTGATCCTTTCAGGTTTTTCCTTCTAAGAGAAGTGCCTTTCGGGCTGGATGGTGATTTTTCAAAACCTGCTGTCATAAACCGTATAAACAGTGAGCTTGCAAATGATCTTGGAAATCTTTTCAGCAGAACCATCGCAATGGTCTTTAAATATTTTAAAGGAACTGTTCCTAAAGCTGAAAAGTTTGAGGAACTAGATGACAGGGTTAAAGAAAAAGCATTAGCGGTGATAAAGGATTTCGACGAAAACATGGACAGGCTTGCTTTCAGCAGAGCACTCTCTTCTGTGTGGGAACTGGTTTCAATGCTGAACAAATATATTGATGAATCAGCTCCCTGGATTCTTGCAAAAACCCCTGAAAAACAGGGCAGGCTTTCCACCGTTATGGTCTGCTGTCTCGAGTGTCTTAATATAATAACGCTTCTGCTTTCTCCTTTTATGCCGTCTTCTGCTGACAAAATGGCTCAGTCCATCGGTTTAAAGGATATAACCTCTAAGGCTTTGAGATGGGGTTCTGTAACACCGGGTATGAAATTGAAAAAAATTCCTGCTCTTTTCCCAAGGATACAGACATGACAGGTTCAATCTTAAACGTTCCAAACATAATAACATTATGCCGAATAAGCATAATTCCTGTAATTGTTATAATTCTTCTACATTCCCCCGGCAAGTACAACAGCCTTATTGCCGCAATAATATTTGCCCTTGCCTCTATTACTGATTTTGTTGATGGATACCTTGCCCGAAGGATGAACCAGGTTACCAATCTTGGCAAGTTTCTCGATCCTCTTGCAGATAAGCTTTTAATATGTGTAGCCCTTATAATGATGATCCCGCTTGACAGAGTTGTGCCGTGGATAGCCGCTCTTATAATCGGCAGAGAAATACTTGTGACAGGACTAAGGGTTGTGGCAGTAAATCAGAACATGGTTATAGAATCAAGCATGTTTGGAAAATACAAGACCGCTTTTCAGATTTTTGCAGTCATAGCTCTTTTAGTTCATTATGATTATAAAATTGCTGTTGGAAGACTTTCGTTTGAAGTGAATTTCCATGCTTTGGGCACAGGGCTAATATATGTTGCCCTTGTAATTACCCTGTGGACAGGTTTTGACTATTTCAGGAAATTTTCCAAAAAAACGCTCTTAAACAACTGAAAAAATGCGGGATTAATTTTCTAATTGACAAATTTTTTTATAATAATATAATATATATTATTATGCGGGAATAACTCAGTGGTAGAGTACAACCTTGCCAAGGTTGGAGTCGCGGGTTCAAATCCCGTTTCCCGCTCCATTTTTTGGCGGCGTAGCCAAGTGGTAAGGCAGAGGTCTGCAAAACCTTTATTCAGCGGTTCGAATCCGCTCGCCGCCTCCATCCGAACTTTTTTAACCCCGTCCCCTTAAATATCCTCTTATTAACTCTGCAGCAACAACGGAAGGTTTTACAGTGCGCAAATCTCCATGAACAAAAACTATTGAAAATGCAAGTTTTGACTCTCCATCGCTAAAACTGCCGACAAACCACTCACAGCGCTGTCCGTTGCCAGGAAGATTAATAGAGCCGGTTTTTCCCCCAAAATATGAGCCCTTACAATTACCTGACCTTAGGAGTTTAGAGAAAGAAGTTCGAGCAGTTCCCCGTTTTATTGTGGCCTCCATCAGTTTTCCCATATTGCTGACGTTTTTTGGGCTCAAAGGTTGAGATATTACCATTTCCTCAGCGAAATAAACATCTTCCCCTTCTTCGGATACTACTTTTTGAATAATAAACGGTCTCATAATTTTTCCGCCGTTCAAGGGCATAGCAGCTATAAGAGCGGCATGAAGCGGTGAAATAGTGGTAATTCTGTTAAATCCGCTTGCGAGTTCAGCCCTTTCAAAATCATTTTCAGGCTGAAAAAGAAAACTCCTGTCTATAGGCATGTCGAAACAGATAGGTTTGTTAAAAAGAAACTTGTCTGCTATATCAAAAAGCTTATCATCAGTTAAATATTCAATTCCAAGTTTTCCAAAATAGGGGTTTATGCTTTTTGCAAAAGCATCCTGAAGTGTTACAGAAACAGGTCTAAACCGCTGTCTTGCAAGCCCGAGTTGATGTCTGTAGAGAGTATGAAAACGCCCTGAAATCGGAAGGGTGCTTGTTACAGAAAAATCAGCTCTTTCAAGCACAGCAGCCGCAATTATAATTTTTATTAAAGAGGCTGCAGGAAAAACACTTCTTGTAGTGTAGTTAACACTTCCCTGAGGTAGCAGATTATGTGCTGATTCGTTGCCTAAATAGTTTCCCATTGCAACAACAGCTCCTGTATCTGCATCTAGTATAACACCCGATGCAATAAGAGGCTTATACCGTCGGAATAGTTTTTCCAGATTTTCTTGAAAACTTTTGTTTATTGTTGTATAAGCAGTATAACCATTATCCCCGATACAGCCTTTAAATTCCCCGGGCGGTAAAACCCCTTTAAGCTGCTGATCTGCAATAAGCTTGCTCAGATTTTCCTGTGTAAAACGCTTCATTGGAACTATCTCATCAACTTCACAGCTTTTGTTCTCTACTTCCATGGGATTATATACTGCCTGAAGATGTGAGATACTTAAAACAAAAAGGGTTAAAACAAAAAACAAGGCACTTAGAGATAAAAGCTGTTTTTTTATTTTTAACCGCTTTATTCTTCCAATACGATTCTTCTTCGTTGCCGTAAAATAGGTAAGATGATAACCTCTTTTATTGTAATCAAGGTAGTAGTTCTTGTTTTTCATTTCAGGACCTGACTTATAATAGTTGAAATTGGGGTTAATTCGATCCGTTATTTATTAAATAAATCTATTCCAGAGGGTATTCTACAAGAGATTTTTCTATATAATATCCTTTATGCATTAGAAGTTCACCATCATCATCATATGCAATTAAATCAACCCTGTTATATTTAGGGCCAATTTCGGGTTGAATTATTCTTGCCTTAATTTTCTTCATGTAAAGGATACTGAAACTGTCACCTTCTGTATAAGCTGCTGGTTTTCCGGATTTAATTGTACCACCCGGCCATAGTGAATAAATCTCAGGTATCACTTCTTCGTTTCGTGCCAGGATGAAAAAATATCCTGAAATTTCTCTTCTCCCTGCCCTTCTGTTAACAAGGTCAAGATAACAGTCAAAATCAAGGGCGAGGTTAAAACGGTTTACATTAAAATTCTCTACATCTATAAACATATTTTTCGGGGTGAAATCACCGGGTACAATTTCTCCCTCAAGCCTTGCCTCTGGAAGCACATTGCTCCCCCTGCCGGAAATATCAGTAAAATTAAACTGCTTGAAAATAAGGTTTTCTGACCATTGCCTGTAAAGCTCTGCTTCCTCTTTGTTTTTCACCATTTTCTGTTTTTTTAGTTCGAGGTCCTGGATATTGGACTGAAGCACCAGGGTCCGGTTGTTAAGCATGGAAATAACCGACAAAGAAAAAACAAGCACTGCAGCTATTATAGTAAATAAAAATAGCATTATCATTGAAAAGGCACGGGACAATTGTATCGAATACCTCTGTCCGCTTTTTTTGGAGAGAAAGATCAGGTTAATTTTACCCGCCATCTGATATCCTTGAAATAAACATGATATATTTCAATAATTTAATCGGATTAATTGATATTATCTTTAACATTATTTTTTCATATTCTATAAGGCTTTGTCAATATTATTCAGCATTATAAAATCCTCGAATAGTTGCTGTTATTGTTGCATGATCTATTTTTATCCTGATTTTCCATATTCAACAACCATCAGAACTAAGCAGACAGCTTTAAATTACCCGGAAATGGCAAAGTTTAAAAACAGTTTATGGTTCTGCTGAAAACAAAATATTATATTGAAAAAAACAGCAATTATTATTATGATTAAACTTTATTAATAACGCGTCCGTAGTTCAATTGGATAGAGCGTCAGACTTCGGATCTGAAAGTTGGGGGTTCGAGTCCCTCCGGGCGCGTATTTTTTCTTGTAATAACAGTTCTTGAAAATCAACTATGCAAAAAAACTCTAAAATATATGTTGCGGGACACCGTGGTATGGTGGGTTCGGCAATAAAATGTCTTTTGGAATCAAAAGGTTTCTCAAATCTTGTATACAAAACCCATAATGAGCTTGATTTAACTGTTCAGAATGATGTTCAGCTTTTTTTTGAAAAAGAGCAGCCTGAATATGTTTTTCTCGCAGCAGCTCGTGTTGGAGGGATAAAGGCAAATTCTGATTACTGTGCAGAGTTCATCTATCAGAACCTGATGATTGAGTGCAATATAATTCATAATGCATGGAAACAGGGTGTTAAAAAACTCCTTTTCCTGGGATCATCCTGCATTTATCCAAAACTTGCGCCTCAACCTATTAAAGAAAATTATCTTCTGACCGGCCTTCTCGAACCCACAAATGAGGCTTATGCAATGGCTAAAATATCCGGCATAAAACTCTGCCAGATGTATCGCAAGCAGTATGGCTGCGACTTTATCTCGGTTATGCCCACGAACCTTTATGGTCCGGGTGACAACTATGACCCTGAAAATTCCCATGTAATTCCCGGTCTTATCAGCAGGTTTCACGAAGCAAAAAAATCAGGGCAGAGAGATGTTGTCTGCTGGGGAACAGGCTCTCCGTATAGAGAGTTCCTCTATGTTGATGATCTTGCCGAAGCATGCCTTTTTCTCATGGATAAATACTCCGGAACAGAACATATTAACGTAGGCACAGGCTCTGATATTACTATAAGAGAACTTTCCGGTTTAATAGCCCGTACTACCGGTTATAAGGGAAACATTTCATGGGATAAAACCAGACCTGACGGAACACCCCGTAAACTTCTTGATGTATCGAAAATAAATAAAATGGGTTGGAAACACAAAACTGATTTAAAAGAAGGATTAAAAAAAACATACGAAGATTTTATAAGCCGTTTTTAGTTTTTGTTATAATTGTTTCAATGTACAGAAAAGTCAGAAGAACCTGTTTTCTTTAAGGTTTTGCTTATAACAGGTCTCTTTTAAGTTAATGATAAATAAGCTCTGCAAGCTGAACTGCTTTTTTAAATATGAATAAAAATCTGAGCCCGTTCTGGACCCTGTTTATCCTGACAGGGTTAAATATCCTTAACTACACAGACAGGTACGTCCTTTCAGCTGTAATTACTCCCCTGAAAAATGAGTTTGATTTAACTGACGCCCAGATCGGGCGGCTTGCTACTGCATTTATGATAGGATATTTTATCTCAAGCCCTTTTTTTGGATACCTTGGAGACAGACTCCCCAGAAAATGGCTGATAGCCTCTGGCGTTTTTGTCTGGAGTATTGCCACTGTTTTAACCGGTTTTGCAACCGGTTTTTTTGTCCTTATTGTATTCAGGGTTTTGGTTGGCTTTGGCGAAGCAAGCTACGGAACCATCAGCCCGGGGATTCTATCAGATGTTTTTGAACCTAAGAAAAGAAACTCTGCTATTACAATTTTCTACTCAGCTATTCCTGTTGGCGCAGCTCTTGGTTTTTTTATAGGCGGCATTATATCGGAGCAATATTCATGGAGAGAAGCATTCATATTTGCAGGGGCTCCCGGTCTTTTTCTTGCCCTTGTTCTGCTTCCATTCAAAGAGCCTCTCAGAGGAGAAGCAGATGGCAGGACTGCATATAAAAAACCGGGGATAAAAGACGCTGTAAAACTTTTCAGAATAAAACAGTACTGTCTGGTGGTTGCAGGATATAGCGCATATACTTTCGCCATGGGTGCCTTTGCATACTGGGGACCGGCATTTCTGCACCGCATGCATGATATTTCAAACGAAAAAGCGGCTCTTTTTTTTGGAACCGGTCTTGTCCTTGCAGGTTTATTTGGAACTTTGGCAGGAGGCGCTATCGCAACTGCATGGAAAAAAAGAAACCCTGCAGGGTATTCTTTGCTGCTTGGTATTTCCATGTTTATTGCGGTGCCTGTAACATTTATTGCACTTCTTACTCCTGATACTTCTGTTTCAATTACAGCCCTTGTTATTGCAATGTTTTTTCTCTTTTTTATAACAGGCCCTGTAAATACCATGATACTTGAATCTGTTCCGGCAAACCTGAGATCAAACGCTATGGCATTGTCAATTTTTACCATTCACCTGTTTGGAGATATGTGGTCTCCTGAAATAATTGGGCGGCTTTCAGACAGGTGGGATAGTCTTGAAAAAGCTGTTCTTGTCCTGCCTTTCTTTTTATTGGCAGCAGCAGTGTTGTGGCTCCTTACAGGGGCGAGGAAGAAAGAGATAAACAGCGGCACTGCTCACTGTTTGTAGCTTATTCTAAAACAGGTTCTTTCATAATAATAAATTTACTGCAGTCTTATCTTTTTATTTAAATTTGTCAACCTGATTCTGTAAAAAACATTCCTGCAGAGGGTTTATGACCCCGGATAAACTCATCTGAACTCATCCTTTTTTTCCCTTCAACCTGGAGCTCTGTAATTACAACAACACCCTTTCCTGTTGCTGTCATAATTCCTCTTTGTGACACAGAAATTATCTGTCCCGGTTTATACGCATCATGGTCTTCATCCATGCATTCTGCTTTGTATATTTTTACTCTTTTTCCTTGAAGATAGGTAAAACATCCAGGCCAGGGTGCCATACCCCGTATCAAATTTATTATGCTTTTTCCCGGTTTTTCCCAGTTTATAAGCCCGTCTGTTTTTTTAAGCTGAGGAGCATAAGTTGCCTTTGAACTGTCCTGAGGCACTGGATTCCAAAAGCCTCTTTTTTTAAGATAGAGCGCCTTTGCAAGCGTCTGTGCTCCAAGTTCCGCCAGACGGCTGCTAAGAGTCCAGGCATCATCATCTATATATATAGGGGTCTTTTCCTGAAGAAGAAGATCTCCTGTATCCAGCCCTTCATCTACAAGCATTATTGTTATACCTGTCAAATCGTCGCCGTTTATTATTGCATGATTAACAGGTGATGCCCCTCTGTAACGAGGCAGAAGAGATGAGTGAACATTGATAAATCCAAATTTAGGTATTTCAAGAAGTTTTTTTGGAAAAATCTGCCCGAAAGCTGCCACAATACAGATGTCCGGGTTTATATTTTCAAGCGCTTTAATAAACTTTTCATCTCTTACCTTTTCAGGCTGAAGAACTTTTAAGTTATGACAAACTGCGATTTTTTTTATCGCAGAGGCAGCGGGCTTTTGTCCCCTTCCTGCAGGCCTGTCAGGCTGTGTAACAACTGCCGCTATATGCTCCCCGCTTTTCAAAAGCATTTTAAGGGACGGGACAGCAAATTCAGGGGTTCCAAAAAAAACAATTTTCAGTTGCTCCATTTTTTTCCTTTGATTTTTAATGTTGATTGACCGGTAAAAAGTCTAAAAACAACCATATTGTCATTTCGACCGC
>CAZMHH010000078.1:0-17423 GCA_964566035.1 uncultured Thermodesulfobacteriota bacterium | reverse complement strand
AACTACATGCCGTCGACTGGAAAAAAACAGGGTTTCCGTTCGGACACTAATTAATTTGCTATATATCTTTTATCTTTAAATTCCATTCAGATTTTTCAAGATCACTTCTCAACATCTCCAGACACTTACTTATTTTTTCAAAAACCTGATCCATCTTAACAGGAAGGTCTTCAACTCCTTCATTTTCAAGAGCTTTTAACACATCTTCAACTCTTAGTTTTTCCAAATCTCTTGCGGGCATATAGCCAGGATATCCGCCCTCATCCCTTGTCACTTCAGAAAGAACAGATATGTCTCTCAGATCATGCACAACATGCCGGACAAGACGTATGGGAATATCAAGGCTGTGGGAAATCTCGGACTCTGTGGGAGGTGACTCCAGTGAGAGCATCTTTTTTGCGCAGAACTGAACAATATAGAGCGATACCAGGTTTTTAAACGACCTGCTTACTTTGAGAGAGTCAGACTCAAACTCATAGGTATCAACATTCTGATCTGCAAATGATATTTCGGCACCAAACAGTAAAACCAGCCAACTCATCTGCATCCATACTATAAAAAGCGGAAGCGCTGCAAAACTGCCATATATAGCCCCGTATTTTGATGCCCCTATTTGAAAAAAGATATAACCCCACTGAACCACAAGATATATACTTCCAGCTACAACTCCGCCGACTATTGCAGATTTAATATTAACCTTTGTATTTGGTATGAATACATATATAAAAGTAAAAAGAATCCATATCACACTCCATGAAAATATTTTCAAAACACCAGATATAATATCACTGAATGGCATTAAAAGACTGTATTTCTCAGTTAAAACAGAGAGTTGAGTAGCAAGTAAAACCGTTGCGCTCCCAGACATTATAAGCAGCACAGGACATATCATCATAACCGAAATATAATCACTGAACTTCCTGCCAAAACTTCTGTCTTCTTTTATGCCCCATATCTCGTTGAATGAATTCTCAATGCTTCCTATAACCTTGATAACCATCCAGAAAAGGACAATAACCCCAATTCCGGCTATAACACCTCCCTGAGTCTGTTGAAGAAGTGACTGAGCAAATTCAATAACCCTGTCAAGAACCTCTTCATGCCCGGGAAATTTTTCAACAAGCTGTTTTTCAAGTATTTTTTCCAGACCAAATCCTTTGGCAAAACCAAAAGCCATTGCAAGTATGGGTACAATTGATAGCAGGGTATAAAAAGTAAGAGCAGAGGCACGAAGCTGGCATCTGTCTTCATCAAACCCCCTAAATGCAAGGAGAACTATCCTCAACTGGCGTATCAGGAAATATTTTGAGGGAGGCAAATGTTTTGCTTTTATCCTCCAGACATCTTTTTTGATAAACTCGGTTAGACTTGATATTCTGGAAAAAACTTTGCCCTTCATGTCAAATCCTTTTTAAAAAACTTTTGGCTGTTAATCTGTTTTAAAGACTATTTTACACTTTTTTCATAAAAAAAGAATAAATAATTTGACTTTAGAGGATTAAAATAATATAAAAGATAAAAAAGTCACGACTGTTCATACCAGAAGAAGGGGTGTTTGAAATCCGTGCATTTTTTACCTTCCAAAAAAGATTCCGCTTGGGGAGAATAACAGATGATTGAAATCCGTATCCACGGCAGAGGAGGACAAGGCGCAGTTACCTCAGCAGAACTTCTTGCACAGGCAGCCATATCAGAAGGAAAGTATGCCCAGGCATTTCCAAGCTTCGGTCCGGAAAGACGAGGCGCTCCTGTTGTTGCATTCTGCAGAATTGATTCAGAGCACAGAATACGCCATAGAACAAATATATACAACCCTGATATAGTCATAGTGCTTGACCACTCAGTACTCAGGCTTGTAAATGTATCCGCAGGTATTAAGCAAAAAGGCATTTTAATAGCAAATTCCAAGTTTCCACCTTCAGATATAAAAAAAGAGCTGGGATTTGATTTTACTGTTGCCACAGTCGATGCAACAAAAATTGCACTTAATACAATAGGAGCCCCCATAACCAACACAACCATGCTTGGTGCTCTTATAAAAACTGCTTCAATCATCAATATCGATTCTCTTACAACCCCCCTGCAACATAGATTTGGGAGGGTTTATGAAAAAAACATGGATGCACTCAAAAGGGCTTTTGAAGAGACTCTTATTCTTTAGTCAACAACTCAAAAGGAGCATGTTTTGGCAAAACAGATAACGTCAGAAACAGATCTTAACTGGACTGACCTTGAACATGGCGGTGTCATAACCTCTGCAGGAAACGCAAAAATATATAAAACAGGTGACTGGAGGTCAACAAAACCTGTTTGGGATAAAAAAAAATGCATTAAATGCGGGGTCTGTTATATGTTCTGTCCTGACATGGCTGTACATAAAACAGAAGACGGATACTTTGAAGCAGATCTTTATTACTGCAAGGGCTGCGGAATATGTGCTCAGGAGTGTGTCACAGGGTGCATAACCATGCTTGAGGAGGAGGAATAATGAACAAGAAAGTAGGTATAGAAGTCTCCATTGCCGCTGCTGAAGCTGTAAAAATGGCTAATACAGATGTTATAGCCGCTTACCCTATTACTCCTCAGACCCATATTGTTGAACATCTGGCGGAACTTGTAGCAAATGGTGAACTGGATGCCGAGTTTATTCCTGTTGAATCAGAACATTCAGCAATGAGCGTCTGTTGCGGATCATCGGCTGCCGGAGCTCGAACCTTTACCTGCACAAGCTCTCAGGGTCTTTCCCTTATGAGTGAAATTGTTTTAATTGCTGCATCAATGGGGCTTCCTATAGTGATGATTCTCGCAAACAGATCCCTTTCCGGACCACTGAGTATCTGGAACGACCATACAGATGTAATGAGCGTAAGGGACTGCGGCTGGATTCAGGTCTTCACAGAAAACGGCCAGGAGGTCTTTGATCATGTTATGTTTGCATTCAGAGTAGCAGAATCTCCAAATGTTTCTCTCCCTCTGATAGTTAACATGGATGGGTTCATACTGACCCACGTAATCGAACCAATCGAATTCTGGGAACCGGAGCAGGTAAAAAAATATCTTCCTGATTTTAAACCCCTCCACAGACTTCATCCTGACAACCCTGTAACTATGGGTGCCTATGGTGTGCCTGGTATTTTTACAGAAACAAAAAAAGCTCAGGATATTGCACTTATAAACTCAAAACCTGAAATATTGAAAGCATGGCATGAACTTGCTGAAATAACGGGCAGACAGTATCACCCTGTCGAAAAGTACAATTCGGATGGGGCTGAAATTATATTCCTCACAATGGGAAGCTTTGGTGAAACAGCATCGATTGCAGTTGACTCACTACGCGATAAGGGTGAATCTGTTGGGCAGGTTAAACTGCGTCTCTGGAGACCATTTCCATTTGAAGAGTTCAGAAATGCAGTAAAACAGGCAAAGCAGATTATTGTTATTGACAGGGCAATTATTTATGGCGGCTCAGGAGGACCTGTTGCAAGCGAAATCCGTTCAGCCCTTTATAATGAAGATAAGATGCCCTCAATTACTAACTTTATCTGCGGTCTTGCAGGAAGGGATGTGACAGTTGAGGACTATATTGCAATATATGATAAATCCAAAGATATGTTAAACAAAAAAATAAAACAGGAAGACTATACTATTTACGGAGTCAGACAGTAGTGGAGCCACTCAACATATATGCCTCTCGTTTAATCAACAAAAAAGAGTATTTCACCCCCGGGCACAGATCTTGTCAGGGCTGCGCGGAAGCTCTGGCTGTGAGACTTGTCGCAAAAGCATTGGGAGTAAATGTTGTTGTTGCAAGCGCGACCGGATGCATGGAAATCGTCTCTTCTCCGCTGCCTTTTACAAACTGGGCGGTGCCCTGGATACATGTTGCATTTGAAAATTCAGCAGCTGTTATATCAGGAGCTGAAGCTGCCACAAAAGCCTTGATAAGAAAAGGAAAGCTTCCAGAGAAAGAAACGGTTTTTCTTGGCATGGCTGGCGATGGAGGTACTAGCGATATAGGTCTTCAGGCGCTTTCAGGGGCATTTGAACGGGGGCATAATTTTGTTTATGTCTGTTATGATAATGAAGCATACATGAACACTGGCATTCAGCGATCCTCTTCAACCCCTTTCGGAGCATCAACCACAACCTCACCAGCAGGCACAGTCCATCCGGGACAACTTACATGGAAAAAAAACATGCCTGAAATTGCTGTAGCGCATAGAATCCCTTACGTTGCAACGGCCTGTCCAAGCTACCCCTTTGACCTTATGCGAAAGGTTGAAAAAGCAGCTTCTATAAAAGGACCTGCCTATATCCATATTCTTGCAATATGCCCAACAGGATGGCGTATCCCGACGAACAGGGCAATATGGATTGGCAGGCTTGCCGTTGAAACAGGCGTATTTCCTCTTTATGAGGTCGAAAACGGAAAATACACCATAAATGAAGATGTTCCTGAATTAACACCTGTGGAACAGTACCTGAAACCTCAGGGAAGATTCAGACATTTAACCCCGGAGCTTATAGAACAGATTCAGAAAAAAGTTCTTGATGATTACAAAAAACTCAAGTCAAAAACAGAAATAAGCTGATAAGTAATGGAGCTTTAGTCTATTAGAAGTTGTTTTTTGTTTTTAGTCTCAGAAAATGTTTATCCGTATGGTAATCGATTCATAATTATACCAAAACATAACAAAACCAACGTGTAAGGTGCTATGGAAGATAAAATAAAACCAATTCTAAACAGATATGGCTTACAGAAGAGTTTTCTTGTTCCGATACTTCAGGATGTTCAAAAGGAGTTCAACTACCTGCCTGAGGATGCATTAATCTGTCTCGCCTCTCTTCTTGAGATACCCATAAGTCATATATATGAGGTTGCAACCTTTTATAAAGCATTCAGCCTGAAACCTCTGGGGAAAAACAGAATAAGTATCTGTCTTGGCACAGCCTGCCATGTTCGTGGGGCTCCTGTAATAAAATCTCATATTGAAAGAACACTTGGGATAGAGGCAGGAGAAACATCTTCTGATCTTGAGTTTACATTTGAATCCGTCAATTGTCTTGGGGCTTGCGCTTTAGGACCTGTGCTTGTGGTAAATGATGAATATCACGGACAGATTACAATCGCAAAAACAAACAAAATCCTAAACCAACTTGGCAAAAAGGCAACAATAGATGAATAAAAAAGTTTCTTCACTTAAAGAACTCGACTCCCTCAGAGAAACTATCTGTAAAACACGGAATCCCGACAAAACATGTATCACAATCTGTGCAGGAACAGGCTGTCTTGCCTACGGCACTCAGAAAATTATTGATCATTTTAGAAAAGAGATTGAGACAAACAACCTTAAGGAAAAAATAAGTCTGAGAACAAGCGGGTGTCACGGTTTCTGTGAGCGTGGTCCAATTGTTGTAATTCATCCTTCAAATATATTTTATCAGAGAATAACCCTTGATGATGTATCAGATATTGTTCATAAAACAGCACTTAAAGGCGAGATTATTGATAGACTGCTTTTTACAGACCCTGTTTCAAAAGAAAAAATTGTGCATGAAAGAGAAGTTCCATTTTATCTCAAACAGATGCGCCTTGTTTTTGGGATGAACGGACAGATAGACCCTGCAAACATTGAAGACTATATCGCAATCGGAGGATATTCAGGGCTTGCAAAAGCTGTTTCACAGATGAAACCGTCAGAGGTTATTGAAGAGGTCAAAAAAGCAAAACTTCGGGGCAGAGGCGGAGGAGGTTTTGAGGCTGGCTGGAAATGGGACCTTACAAGCAAGGCTTCAGGTTCTCCGAAATATGTTATCTGCAACGCAGATGAGGGAGATCCGGGAGCATATATGGACAGGAGCATTCTTGAAGGCAACCCGCATCTGGTACTTGAGGGAATGATTATAGGTGCCTACGCAATAGGTTCGGAACATGGATATATTTATGTCAGAAATGAATATCCTCTTGCTGTTAAAAACATCACTAATGCTATTGAAACAGCAAAAAAGTTCGGTTTTTTAGGGGAAAACATACTTGGTTCAGGATTTAATTTTGATGTTCAGATAAACAGAGGCGGGGGGGCATTTGTATGTGGAGAATCTTCTGCTCTTTTTGCCTCCATTGAAGGCAGAAGCGGAGAACCGAGAGCAAAATATATACATGCTACAGACTTCGGGCTTTACAACAAACCTACAAACCTTAACAATGTTGAAACATGGGCAAATGTCCCTCTTATAATAAACAAAGGGGCTGACTGGTATTGCAGCATAGGCACAGAAAAGAGCAAAGGCACAAAAATATTCTCTCTTGTTGGAAATATCAACAACACAGGCCTTGTGGAAGTTCCCATGGGAATAACATTAAGAGAGATAATATATGATATAGGTGGTGGAATCCCGAAAGGAAGGAAGTTCAAGGCAGTACAGACAGGAGGACCATCAGGGGGATGTATTCCTGAAAAATATATAGATATGCCTGTTGATTTTGATGAGCTTGCAAAAATAGGTTCCATGATGGGTTCAGGCGGTATGATTGTCATGGACGAGAGAACCTGCATGGTTGATGTAGCGAAATATTTTCTTAAATTCCTGGAGGATGAATCCTGCGGAAAATGTGTACCATGCAGAGAAGGAATAAAACAGATGAGAATTATTCTTGACAGGATTTGCCAAGGAAAAGGAAAAGAAGAAGATATTGATACACTTGAATGGATGTCACAGGCAATAAAAGATGGTTCTCTATGCGCCCTTGGCGGTTCTGCCCCGAATCCTGTATTAACAACTCTTATGTATTTCAAGGATGAATATGAGGCTCATATAAAAGAGAAAAAATGTCCTGCAGGGGTGTGTAAGGAGCTGATTTCATACTTGATTGATAAAGAACTCTGTACCGGATGCCATGCCTGTGTCAGGGCATGTCCTACTAAAGCTGCAGCAGGGGAGAAAAAAGCTCCTCATTTTATTGACAAGGATAAGTGCATCAAGTGCGGCGCCTGTTTTGAGGTCTGTAAATTTGATGCTGTAAAAATTGTGTAGTTATTACGCGGAGTTTATACAATGTCTGACAATATAAAATTTACAATTGACGGAAGACAGCTGGAGGCAAAGCCAAAAACCACAATCCTTGAAGCTGCAAGGGATGCAAATATTTATATTCCCAATCTTTGCAGCAATGAGGAACTGATCCCTTATGGCGCCTGCCGTCTTTGTATGGTTGAGATCAAACACGGAAAAAGAAAACGCATAGTTGCTTCATGCATTTATGAGGTTTCAGAGGGGCTTGAGGTGAAAACAGCAACGGAAAGGGTAAGGAATGTTCAACGTCTTTCAATTGAGCTTCTTCTTTCAAGAAACCCCGCACATCCAAAGCTTCTTAAAATAGCTTCCAAACTCGACGTATCCAAAACAAGGTTTAAAGTTGACTTTAAAGGTTGTATTCTCTGCGGGCAGTGTGTGAGAACATGCAGGGAGGTTGTCGGTGTTGCAGCCATAAGTTTTTCAGGAAGAGGACAGGCAAGAACGGTTGTTACCCCTTTTGACAAGGCTCCACACGATTGCATAGCATGCGGGTCATGTGCTTTTATCTGTCCTGTAAATGTTATACCTATTGAAGATAAAGAAGGAAAAAGGAGAATATGGAATACAGACTTTCCAATGGTTAAATGTTCAAATTGCGGTAAATATTTTGCTCCTGAAAAACAGATTGAATATATCCGTAAATTCATCGACTCAGACAGCAACAGACTGACAAAATGCACAATCTGCCGATAAAAAGCAAACAAATCATAAAAATCAACGGTTTTATTATTGACAACTACTTTTAGATGTTATATATTTAGTAGAAATTCAATTAAAAATATTATATACAGGAGATTGCTAAGTTTAATAAAATTTAAAAATTTTCTTTATTTTATCCAGTGAGGGTTATTTTATTTCTTGCTTTTTATTCTTTTTTGAGTTAAAATGATTAAAACTTGTTAATTTTTTATTCCAGATTCTGGAATAATAAGTAATATTTTTTTACGATTTAATATAAACAAAAACAAAAAGAAAGGAGGGGGTGATCAAGGGAGAAAAAAGTTTTGAATTAGCGCTTTAAAGAAACGAAAGGGTTTACTAACAAACAAACATATGCTTTAAGGAGGATTTATATGAAAAAAATTGTTTTAATTGCTTTAGCAGCTTGTATGATGATTTTTCAGACAAGTTTCCAGTCTGCTCAGGCAAGTGAGGTTGAGGTTTTGATCAACAAGCTTGTAGAGAAAGGCGTTATAGAAAAAGCTGATGCTGCAGCGATTTTAAAGGATGTTCAGGCAACAGCAGCTAAGGAACGTGAACAGATGGTAAAGGACACAACAGCAGCGATACAGAAAGATGCTGCTTCTTTCTTTGATATACCCTCATGGGTTCAGAGAACGAAACTTACAGGTGATTTCAGACTCAGGTATCAGTTGGATGACAGAAAAGGCAGGGATGACAGACACAGGGGGAGATACAGATTACGGATCGGTTTTATAACAGAAATCACTGATCAGATCAATGTTGGGTTTGGTCTTGCAACAGGCGGTCGAAATCCAAGATCTGCAAATCAGACAATTGGTAGATCTTTTGATTCACCCGATATCAACCTTGACTACGCTTATGCATCTTATGCACCTTTTGACTGGCTTACCCTCATTGGAGGTAAGATGAAACAGTCTTTCTGGACACCGTCAGACTGGCTATGGGATTCAGACATCAGACCTGAAGGTGTTGCAGCAAATGTAAACTATGATATCGACCCTATGCTAAATGTTTTCTTTAACACAGGTTTCTTTGTTATAGAGCACTGGGCAGAGAGTGACGGAAGAGTCAGAAAAGCCAAACAGGATCCATTTATGTATATTTTACAGCCTGGATTTGATTTTAAGCCAATTGATGATATATATATCAAGGGTGCTTTCACATACTATGGATTTGGCAATGTAAGAAAAAATCTTACTGGTCTTGGTTCAAGCAGAAGCAACACAAGATGGGGCAGAAGCGTATGGTATAATGATGATTTTGATTCAATGGGAGCAAGCCTTGAGTTTGGTTTCTGCAACCTCCTAGATGAGATTCCTTTCTTTGCAGTCTATGGTGATTTTATAAACAACATCACCAAATCAAGCAAAAACAAGGGCTATATTGCTGGAATCAAATTTGGTGAAAAAAATGTCTTCAAACAAGGCAAATGGCAGATTGCTGCTAACTGGAGAAGACTTGAGCAGAATGCATGGCTTGACTTCCTGCCTGATGCTGATGCTTACGGCGGAGAAACAGCCATTAGAGGATGGCAGATCAAGACATCTTATGGATTTTTTGACAATGTTTTTGGCTGTCTGACTTACTTCAGCATGGAGAAAAATAGAGGAAGAAAAAATCATGAAAATCTGTTCCAAGCTGACATCAATTTCAGATTTTAATCTATCCTCCATTCATTAAAAAAACCCCTGTGGCTCTCGTAAAGTCAGCTGCAGGGGTTTTTTCTTTTTAAAACAAACACATTCACTAACTCTTTATTATGAACCTCAAAGATGCCTCAAAATCAAACATGAGCTTAAACCTTTCATGCAGTTCATTAAATGAATGTCTCTCTCAGCGTGATAACTATCAGGCAATTTTCGACAGTATGAATGAAGGTCTTTTTATTGTTTCACACGATCAGACCATTACAATGTGTAACAGGTCTTTTACAAAAATTACAGGAATTTCCCAAAAAGATGTCATTAACAGAACAATCACTGAGCTGTTTTGCAACAATCAGGAATGTGATTTATATCATTCGGTTATGAAAACCATTAAAACGTCTCGTCCTTGCAGGGAAGAGACTATCAGAATATTAAGAGGTGATGGTTCCACATGTTACGCTGTTTTTTCAACCTCCATTCTCAGAAATATGCAGGGAGAAGCAACAGGTATCGTCGTTGTATTCAGAGATATTTCGGTTGAAGAGGATTTGAAGAAAAAACTCTATGAAAGGTATCAATTTCATCAAATAATAGGCAAAAGCAAAAAAATGCAGGAAATGTATCAACTCATAGAAGATGTAGCTTCCACGACCGCCAATGTGCTGATACTTGGAGAAAGTGGCACAGGCAAAGAACTTGTTGCAAATGCCCTGCATTATCACAGTACCAAGTCAAATGGACCTTTTATTAAAGTAAGTTGCGCTGCGTTGAGTGAACCTATTCTAGAAAGTGAGCTGTTCGGTCATGTCAAGGGGTCTTTTACCGGTGCTTATAGAGATAAACCTGGCAGATTTGAGCTTGCAAACGGAGGTACAATTTTTCTTGATGAAATTGGGGAAGTTGGAACGGGAATTCAGGTTAAACTTCTCCGAGCTCTGCAGGAAAAAGAAATTGAACGAGTTGGTGATACGCATACCCGCAAGGTTGATGTCCGGATTATTGCTGCAACAAATAAAGATCTAAAACAGCTTATAAGCAAAAATCTGTTCAGGGAAGATCTTTATTACAGACTTAAAGTTATTACCGTTGACTTACCACCGCTGAGACAAAGAAGGGAGGACATCCCTCTTTTAACCAGACATTTTATCAACAGATTCGCCAGTCAATATAAGAAAAAAATTAAAGGTGTTGATCTCGATACCATGGATCTGCTGATGGAGTATAATTGGAGAGGCAATGTCCGGGAACTTGAAAATGCCATTGAACATGCCTTTGTTAAAACAAAGACATCTCTTCTGCTGCCCAATGATTTACCCCCGGAAGTACAGCATCCCTCAGCTTATAGCTTCGGAGAAGACATTGAAATTAATTTTTCACAGAAAAAAAGTAAGTTGCTGGGAAAAACAAGACTTCTTCAGGCATTGAATGATACCGGATGGAACCAGTCCAAGGCTGCAAGAAAGTTGAAAGTTGATCGTTCCACTGTCTGGAGAAATATGAAAAAATACCACATTGTCATCCCTGAAGAGTGAAAAGCAATTAATGCCGCTTTACAGATCTTTTTACCTGATTATAGAGATAACACATAAATATTGCATTTATCTGCAACATTTATTCTAAAGCAAATACAGATAATTAGATATAAGGTGTTGCATATTGTATTTAATGCAACATCTTGTTGTAACTTTTAAATCCATAACACCTTGTTATAACTTGTTTTTATTTAAAATCATGTTTGGCACGCAGGTTGCTCTATAGAATTGCAGAGCGTCTGTTACAAAACAGACATAACAAAAAAACATTTATAAGGAGGTATTGTTATGAAAACCCTAAAAACAGTTCTATGTGCAACAGCAACTTCTGCAGCTTTTCTTTCTTTTTCTCTCGGGGCCTTTGCAGAGGAAAAAATTTATGATCAAAATGAGGTTCAGAAAGCACTGATCAGTTGCAACAAGCGTGTAGAAACTCTTGAAACTAAAGTTGAAGAGTTGCAGAAAGAAAAGCAAAGGAAGGATTCATATTTAATTGACTACACAAGGTCTGAGAAGGTATATTCATCCTGCTGTAGCGATCCGGCAATGAATGACTACTGATAAAGTATAAATAAAAGGGCTCAGCCGTTGAGGAGCAAAGCATAAATGTTTAAAATACAAATGTTAGTTTTATTAGACACTGAGCTTCGCTCCTCAATGACAAACTTACCGGCTTTGTATAAATCCGTTACCATTTCAATCACGCATCGTATCGAAAAGACATGATCGGAGACACTTTTACATTCAGAGAGCTTTGGTTTGCTGTTATTCTTCTTGCTGTTTTAGTTCTTCTACAGACATTAGGTTTTAGTGCAAACAGTTTTGCATCCGTATCAGGATCAAATACATCCACAGCTGACCATACAAAATTCGAACAGCTGAAAAAAGATTTTAAAACAGGTCAGGAAGTTACCCAAGCCTGCCTCTCATGCCATACGGAAGCTTCCAGGCAAATCCACAGAACCATTCACTGGAATTGGCGGATAATCCCTGAAAACGGGCAGCAAATCGGTAAGGTGAATATCATCAACAATTACTGACTGGCTGTTTCTTCAAACTGGTGCAGGTGCACAAGCTGCCATATCGGATATGGGTGGAAGGATAACGAGTTTGATCACACCTCAGAGAACAGTGTGGATTGTCTAGTCTGTCATGATGGATCCGGTGGGTATAAAAAATTTCCAACCGGATGCGGACATCCGGCTTATGAAAGAAAATTCTTTAATAGCGAGATATTTGAAGCACTTGATCTTGGCGATACTGCAAGACATGTAGGTCCAACAAGCAGAAAGACCTGCGGTGCCTGCCATTTCTACGGCGGCGGCGGAGACGGGGTAAAACATGGTGATCTTGATTCATCACTGACTGCTCCGGATAAGTTGCTCGACATTCACATGGATGTTGCTGGACTTGATTATACCTGTTCGCAATGTCATACATCTGTTTCTCATGATATTGTTGGCAGGAAACACACAATTCCCGCTCCCGGCAGCAGAAAATCAGCGCTTCCCGATGACGACGGTATCAGGATAAGCTGTGAAAACTGTCATACAAGCACCCCCCACCGGAACTATCAGAAACTTGATGACCATGTTCCCAAAGTTGCCTGCCAGACATGCCATATCCCGTTTATTGCAAGGGGTGGGGTTCCAACACAAACACTCTGGGACTGGAGCACAGCAGGCAGATTTGATAATGATCACAACATGATAGTTCTTAAGGATGATGACGGCAATATTGTTTACGATACAAAAAAGGGAACGATGGGCTGGGGAAAAGATTTGATTCCTGAATACGCATGGTATTCAGGAAAAATGAGATATTTACTTCACAGTAATACAACAGACCTGCCTATGCCGGCAATGCTTAACCATCCTGAAGGCAGCTATCATGATCCTCGGGCAAGGATACACCCCTTTAAGGTACATTATGGGAAACAACCCTATGATCCAGTGAATAACAGACTCGTTGTTCTCAAACTTTTCGGAAAGAAAGGCACCGGCGCATTCTGGGCTGAATATGACTGGGTAAAGGCAGCTTCCGCCGGAATGACTGACTATGGCGCCCCTTTCAGCGGCAGTCTTGATTTTGTTGAAACCGCTATGTTTTCTCCGGTCAATCACATGGTAGCACCGGCTGAATACGCCCTTGAGTGTGCTAATTGTCACAGCAGAAACGGAAGACTCTCCCATCTGTCCGGATTCTATCTTGCCGGAAGGGATTTTAATAAAAAAGTGGACACTATAGGCTGGCTTGCAGTATGGTTCTCTTGCGCTGGTGTTTTTCTGCATGGGGTCATTCGTTTTATTGCAAAGAAAATACACTCAAGGAAAGTAAAAAGATGAAACAGAGACTGCATCTTTATACCCGCTTTGAACGGCTGTGGCACTGGATACAGTCTGCCCTTATTGTTGCTCTCATCGTGACAGGGCTTGAAATTCACAGCTCTATTAAACTCTTCGGGTTTGAATCAGCCCATCATATTCATATATTCTGCGGCTGGACACTTGTAATATTATCCATTCTGGCAATTTTCTGGCATGCTACAACCGGACAGTGGACACAATATATCCCCCAGATCCGAAATCTGGATGTCTTTATCAAATACTATCTGATCGACATATTCAAGGGAAGGCCTCATCCTTTTGTCAAAGCAGAAGATAAAAAGCTGAATCCCCTTCAGAGGATCACCTATTTTGCCTTAAAAACGATTTTACTTCCGCTGTCGATTATCAGCGGGATTATCTACGCATTCCCCAATCAGACAAAAACATTTTTTAATGATTCAATTGCTACGCCGGCACTGCTTCACACAGTCGGATCATTTGCAATGATCTGTTTCCTTATCATTCATGTTTACATGACAACAACCGGTGGAACACTGTTTTCTTATATCAAAGCCATGATTACAGGCTGGGAAGAGGTGGATCAAAAACGGCATACCTCAACCTAACAACTGTACCAAATAGAATCATATCCGTTTGTGTTATTCCGGAATTGTCCGAAAAAATGTTGCAGTGTGATCCGGTAAAAAGGTTGGCACCCGGTTCTACTGTTCAATGATCATTAATTTTTTATCAAATGTTAACTCTTATTTTACAATCACTGTCAGATTGTAAAACATAAACAAAATTTGAACAGCTAAGGTTTTGATTAAGAGAGAATAATTTTATAAAATCAGAACCAATTCAAAGCTACTTCAGGACATTTATTAAAGACGACAAGGCGGTAAAAAAGCCTAAAAAACTCCCTCTCCCTGAAAAGAGCTGGTGAGCTAAACAAGCAGGTACCAGCTTTCAGGAGTGAGCAAAAGCATTAAAAACCTGTCAGGCAATATTGTTTTTACTGACATCTGATAGCCTACTGATTAGGGTGATATGAAAGTAATTACAATAACTTATAAAACATAATATAGTTAGAAATTTAATTTAACAGATAACAATTGCCTTTTTACGGGCTTGTCAAAGGATATTATTAACAGAAAAACTTGAGGTACAATAATGAAAAAAACACAGAATAATTGCAAAAGAAGTGTTTCGTCTGGATCCTTTCCCTCCGGCATTGACCTACTCAATAATCCTTTTTTGAATAAAGGCACTGCTTTTACAGAAGCTGAGCGTAAAGCATTTCATCTGCACGGACTTCTTCCCCCGGGTATAGACACAATTCACGAACAGGTTTTAAGGGTTCTGGAAAACGTGCGCAGAAACGCAACCGATATCGTACGTTATATGTATATGATCGAGCTTCAGAATACAAACCGGACTCTTTTTTACCGTGTCATGGTGGATTACCTCAAGGAGATGATGCCCCTTATGTACACACCCACAGTAGGGGCAGCCTGCCAAACTTTTGCGCATTTATACAGCCGTCCCAGAGGGATATATATATCTGTCAAGGACCGTGGCCGGGTAAAACAGTATCTTTCAAACTGGCCACATAAAAATGTTGGAATCATTGTTGTTACTGATGGAGAGCGCATTCTTGGGTTGGGTGATCTGGGTGCAAACGGTATGGGAATACCTATAGGGAAACTTGCTCTCTATACTGCCTGCGGTGGGATCAACCCGGAGCTGAGCCTGCCAGTTACCATAGATGCAGGCACCAACAATACTGAACTGCTTAATGATCCTGTTTATAACGGGCTTCATCAACCCCGTGTAAGAGGAACTGAATATGATGAACTGGTTGAAGAGTTTATTGTCAGTGCCAATGAGCTTTTTCCAAATGTGCTGATACAGTTTGAGGACTTTGCCAATACCAATGCATTCAGACTGTTGAACAAATATCGTGACAGGTTCTGTGTATTTAATGACGATATTCAGGGTACGGCTAGTGCAGCCCTTGCTGGACTTTATGCCTCGATGCGCATAACAGGCAGTACTCTGAAACAGCAGAAAATTCTTTTTCTCGGTGCGGGAGAAGCCGGCATTGGTATTGCGGATCTAATAGTAACTGCACTTATGGCTGAAGGTTTGCAGGAGGGTGAAGCCCGTAGACACTGCTGGTTTGTTGATTCCAAAGGGCTTGTGGTAAAATCGCGTGAGGGGCTGGCGGAACATAAACTTGGTTATGCTCATGACCATGAATTCCTGCCTGACTTTATTGCCGCGATTAATCAACTTCAACCCACAGTCATTATCGGTGTTTCAGCCAAGCCTGGAGCATTCTCCAGAGAGGTTATTGAGTCAATGTCTCGGATAAACAGTCGCCCTGTCATATTTCCTTTATCCAATCCAACCGCAAACGCAGAGTGCACGGCTTATGATGCTTATACATGGTCAGATGGCAGGGCTGTATTTGCCAGCGGAAGCCCTTTTGAACCGGTTGCACTCAACAACAGAACCTATATTCCAGGGCAGGGTAACAACGCATATATTTTCCCCGGAGTAGGTCTTGGGATTGTAGCAAGCAGTGCAATTCGGGTTACTGATGAAATGTTTTTTACCGCGGCAAGAATACTTGCAGAAGCCGTAACCAGAGATGAGCTTGAGCAGGGATCAATATATCCTGACTTGACAAGGATCAGGGAAATTTCCACTCAAATAGCGGCAGGTGTAGCAAAGTTAGCATATAAAAGTGGTGCAACCTCATCTCCTGAACCCGAAAATATAGAAAACTCTATAGAATCACACTTTTATGAGCCTGTTTATAAAAACTATGTTTGAACACACCTTTTGAAACTTAAAACTTTTAAATACGGGTGATGGCTCATATTATAGCTAAAAACATATGCTATAACAATATAATTCTATTGCAGGCATTAGTAAATATTCAACGAAAAAGCTAAAATTTAATAACATACTTATTTTTTTTACTTGACCTTTATCACTCCCAGTGACATTATTAAGTAATTTAATCCAGTATAAAAAAGGAGAACGTCTTATGATCAAAATATCATCATCAGCAGCGATAGTTTTTTTATGTTTTCTATTCATAGCCTGCGAACCAGATGATCCCAACTATCCCCCTGATAACTTTTCACATAACTTTGGTTCAGTAACAGATATTGAAGGAAATGTTTACAGAACGATTAAAATCGGAACTCAGACATGGATGGCAGATAATCTTAAAACCACTACATACCTCGATGGCAGTCCCATAGCCCATGCAGAGGATAATACTCAATGGATGAACAATACAGACGGTGCTTATTCATGGTATGACAATGACCAGGAAACATACGCAGAAATTTATGGCGCCATGTATAACTGGTATGCGGTAAACAATTCCGCAGGGTTATGTCCTTCGGGATGGGAGGTTCCAAATGAAAGCCAGTGGGAAACCCTGACCCGGTATTTAGATGGCAGGAATGTTGCCGGTGGAAAAATGAAGGAAATAGGTGTAGCGCCAGATGGATTATGGAATGATACAAATGAAGGTGCAACAAATGAGAGCGGTTTTTCAGGAATTCCGGGCGGTTATCGTTCTACAGGTGGTTCATATTATAGTATTGGCGACGAAGGTTACTGGTGGAGCGCTACAAGTTCTTCAGAACAATATGCATATGTAAGAACCTTGCGCAACCTTCATACATGGCTTGTAGGTTTTGTCTATTATAAAATATCAGGACATTCTGTCCGGTGTATACAGCAATAAATAGATAGAATACTGAACAGTAACTCCTTGCTCTTTGTTTTTTTGACAAACCCGTAAAAAAACCTACAAAACTTCCTCTCCCTGAAAAGAGCTGGTGAGCTAAACAAGCAGGTCTCAGGAGTCAGCAAAAGCATTAAAAACCTGTCAGGCAATATTGTTTTTACTGACAGCTGATCCCTGATATCTGATAGCCTACTGATTAGGGTAATATAAAAGCAATTACAGCATGTTACAATTGCCAGTCTCTCAACCTGTGTGGCAGTTTAAGAATAAATTGACTTTTTACCTATGCATCTTTTTTGATGGACTGGTAAAAAGTCTAAAAACAACCATATTGTCATTTCGACCGCAGGGAGAAATCTCC
>CAZMHH010000077.1:0-17579 GCA_964566035.1 uncultured Thermodesulfobacteriota bacterium | reverse complement strand
AAACCCCATCAAGTTTAAATACAATCCGTGCAAATCAGCGTAAATCCGCCTGCCCCGCCTGGCCCGTGAAACCTGTTTTGCTTTTGTTTCACTGGGGTGTCCCATTAAAGGTTTTATCCTGTGAGCGGCTTAGCCTGCCCTAATGAAAATAACGTTTGCTGACGTCCCTATGTTTTTTAAATCAATTAAGGGTTGAAATTTGCTTGTTAACCATATATAGTTACAATTATGACATCAAAGGCAAAACTTATGGCTAAAATACGCAACAACCCAGACGGAGCAGCCTTTCAGGATGTTTGTTCTGCGCTGAAACATTGCGGATGGACACTCGACCATTGCACCGGAAGCCATTATATCTGGTATTCCCCGGCAAGGTTCAGGCTGCCGTTACAAAAAAGAGCAGACGGAAAAGCCAAAGGCTATCAGGTTAGACAGTTTATTGAACAGCAGGACAAGGAGACACATCATGAAGAAGAATGAAAGATTTGACGGCTACGGTGTAAACCTTTATCAGGACGATGAAGGAGACTGGCTTGCCCATTTTGTGGAAATGCCGAATGTGTCAGCGTTTTCAGATACACCGGAAAACGCTCTGAAAGAACTGGAAACAGCATGGGCAGGTGTAAAAGAGAGCTACATTAAGCATGGGGAACAGGCGCCTGTTGCCCCCTCAAGAAAAAAATACAGCGGTCAATTCAATGTCAGAGTAAACAGATCGCTTCACAGGGCTCTGGCTATTGAAGCGGCTCGCGAAGGTGTCAGCCTGAATGCAATGATCGCCAAAAAACTTGAGCGCTCTGTCATGAAGCAGCAATAGAGAAAAGGGGATAGGCTGCTTTAATACATATTCTGTCTCTCACAGAGCCCACGAAGTTCACAACAAACCCCATCAAGTTTAAATTAAATCCGTGCAAATCAGCGTAAATCCGCCTGCCCCGCCTGCCCCGTGAAACCTGTTTTGCTTTTGTTTCACTGGGGTGTCCCATTAAAGGTTTTATGCTGTGAACGGCTTAGCCTGCTGATCACTCCCCTTCCCTTTTTATACTCTAAACTTCTTAACCTCTCATCCTCTCTTTTCACCACTCACTTCTCCTTACCCAATGCCTGCCCGCTAATGGAAGAAAAAATGGATGTTTTTATTGTTTTTTCAGAACAGATCAGAATGTGTTCCGGTTCGAACAAGACAAAGCTCACTGCCTTCAATACGGTATATAAGCAGCCAATCAGGTTCAATATGACATTCTCTGCAATCCTTCAGAGTTCCTTTAAGGCAATGGTCACTGTGTGACTCGTGTAATGGTTTTGCGTCAGCAAGAAGATTAATAATCTCTTTTAATTTCTCCATATCCTTCCGGCGCTTCTGCATAAGTTTCACATCTCTTTTAAACTGTGTATCGCGCCGAATTGTTCTCATGGGTATTAAATTCCAAGGTCATCAAACAGTTTATCTGTTGAATTGAATTTCATTCCCTTGCCCTGACGTGAATTTTCTACAGCCTTCATTGTTTTTTCGTTAGGTACATGCATCTCAAAAGGAAGCCCTCTTTGCGCAATAACCTGACGATAAAACAACTCTATCGATTTGCCTGCAGTCAACCCCATTGCATTAAGAATTGTCTCAGCCTCTTTTTTAATAACAGGATCAATGGCTGGTTTTGAGGTGTTTATTCCTGATGTCTGCATAATAGCTCCATACTTCATAAAATAAGCGTTTATATTTTTCTAACACCATAAAAAATGTTTTGATTTTACATCATCCAATATAACATTTCACAATGTTTAAAGTCAATAATATATCCAAAATCTTCTAAAGTAAAGGGGGCGGCAGGTTGCATTAATACATATTCTGCCTCTCACAGAGCACAGGCTGTTTGCAGTTTGAACGAAAGACACCCCATCAAGTTTAAATAAAATCCGTGTAAATCAGATTTTTATCCGTGTCCCATTAAAGGTTTTATGCTGTGAACGGCTTAGCCTGCTGATCTCCCCTCCCTCTTCCTGGACTAAACTTCCAAACCTCTCAACTTCTCATCTTCTCTTTTCTCTGACTTATACCCCTTCCCTCTTACCCACAACCCATCACACATTCCTTGTGGTGTCTCTTATCTTTTCCAATAACATTTAATTTTTATTTAGATTTTTGTAGATATATTTGCTATTATTAAAAAATAATAAGCTTCCAGTTTGTAATAATAAACTATTTAAGGTAATACTTATGCAGGCAATCAGAGAGATAAAAAAAGTTTCCGGCAGAAAAGTCACGATCGATTTACCAGACAGCTTTAATGCAAAAGAGATTGAAATTATCGTCATTCCATATCAGCAAATATCGTCTGCAGATAAAAAAAATGATTGGAAAAGTGATTTTCTGTCGATCTCACAATGGAAAATTCCAGAAGATGACATCAGGATAAAGTCATGGCCCCTGACAGAATTATAGTAGATACGTCTGTTATTATTGATTTCCTCCGGAAAAAGAAAAAAGAGGTATCAACTCTATGGAAAATCAAGGAAACATCAAACTGTTTCATGTCTGCAATTACCCTGTTTGAACTGCTGTCAGGAGCTAAAACCGAGAGGCATTTTGCTGACATTAAAATTATTGCTAACTGGATAGGGCAAATATCCCTTGATGATAAAACTGCAGAATTGTCAGCTTGTATTTATAGAAATTTAAAGGGCAAAAATCAGCTGCTTGAATTTCGGGATATTTTCATAGCTGCAACCGCAATACATCAAAGTCTTACCCTTGCAACACTCAACAAAAAGCACTTTGAACAAATAGAGGGCCTGAAGTTATTATATCTACCCTAACCCGGACAAGCCGGAACCAAAAAAATGGCTGTCCGGGTCAGTTCGTAGCTGTTAGGTAACTATTTAACAGTCGTCTTTTAATTGTAGTTCATACTGTGAGAGGAAACAAAAGCAGAATAATCAGTGCAAGGAAGGCAACAAAACATGAAAGGAAACAATAAGAAGATAATGCAAAAAAATCCGGACATGCTTAAGGAGTATGATTTCAGTAATGGTATTCAGGAAAAATATGCAAAAGAATACGTCAAGGGTTCAAATGTTGTGGTTATTGAGCCTGATGTTGCTGAGTTTTTTCCTTACCATGCTTCCGTAAATCAGACCCTGGGATCATTTGCTGATATTAGCAAAATCAAATTACAAGACAAAAAAACCGTTCATCAGTTAGAGAAGGGGACAGTCTGCTTTAATACATATTCCGTCTCTCACAGAGTCCACGAAGTTCACAACAAATCCCATCAAGTTTAAATACAATCCATGCAAATCAGCGTAAATCCGCCTGCCCTGTTAAATCAGGTTTTGGTTTTATTTAACCAGGGTGAAACCTGTTTTGCTTTTGTTTCACCGGGGTGTCCCATTACAGGTTATATGCTGTAAGCGGCTTAGCCTGCCCCTAATGAAAATAACGGTCATTGTCCCAATTTTTGTAGAAGAGGGATAAGTGTTGACATTGGTTAGCACAAATGCTAACTTTAATTTATGGGAAGACATATAATATTCTATAAGACTATCTCAGGAAGTTCGCCGATTGAGGATTTTCTTGATTCATTACCCGGCAAGGCAGCCCAAAAAATTGCATGGGTTTTGTCGGTTGTTGAAGAACTTGAAATAATACCTGCAAGGTATTTCAAGAAGATTCATGGTGTTTCAAACAGTTATGAAGCAAGGATAGATTTTGGCGGAAACACATACAGATTATTAGGATTTGTCCACAAAGAAAATTTTATTGTATTTACAAACGGGTTTATGAAGAAGGATAATAAGATACCAAAAGGTGAAATAGATTTATGTTCAAGGCGCAGCAAAGATTTTTTAGATAGAGGAGAAATACAATGAGTGATTTATCAAAATACATTAAAACAAGAAAGAAAAAAGACTCTGAATTTGCAGAGGGTTATGATTCCGGATATGAAGAGTTTAAGGTCGGATTAATGATTAAGCAATTGCGTCTTAAGGAAGGAATGACGCAGGAAGAATTAGCAAGACGGTTGAACACAAAAAAGAGCGTAATCTCAAGAATGGAAAATCATACTGAGGATATACGTTTGTCAACTTTAGGCAAGGTTGCGGGAGTATTCGGGAAAAGATTGCAAATAGCAATTGAATAAACAAAAACAGTTGATAGATTAAGAGCGAAATAAAACCCAACAAGAATTAACAAAAAAGACAAGTTTTATCAGTCTCTTAAGCTTCTTTGAGAAAAGGGGACAGGCTGCTTTAATACATATTCTGTCTCTCACAGAGCCCACGAAGTTCACAGATTTTTTTGAATTTTCCCTCAGGAAAAATAGTCACAGCAACTGTTATTTCATTTCATTCGGGACAGGCAGTTTGCAGGTTGAGCAAAACAAAACCCTTCTCACATTTAAAGATATTAATACGTTCGCTCAGAACCAGGATCGTAAAATTTATGGATAATCAAACAGAACAATGGATTTTATGCCGTAGGATATGCGGTGAAGCATTTTCATCTGTTCTGAGAGAGAATTCAACCCCTCTGATACATCCCAGCAATTTGTAAATATAACAATACCAAAATCAAGTACAGGGTCATAAATCATATACGAAAGATACCCGTCATGAGCGCCGTTGTGACCGTATCCCAGATTGTTAATATAGAATAATCCGGCACCGTATCCTCCTGTTCCAATATCTGCGGTGGGTTTACAGTCCATCATATATTTGTTGACAAGTTCAGCGCCGATTCCAGCCGTCCCGGTAAGCAGCATTTTAATGAAGCGGCTCAAATCCCGGGGGGATGTAATCATATTGCCTTCGGCTATGTTTGCCGACATGTTGGACAGGGTGACATCAGTCGATTCAGCAATAGACCAATAATAACCAGGTGCGAAAGGCTCAGGGATACCCACCTCATCCCCTCTATCGGGAAAACAGGTATCGGTTAACCCCAGGGGCAAAACAAACTCCTGTATCATAAACTCCTGATAGGGCATGCCGGAAATTCTCTCAATGATAATACCAAGCAGAGAATATCCCTGATTGGAATACTGATACTTCGTGCCGGGAGGGAAATCTGATAATCCGCATTCTGCTACCACCCCGATCAGCTCATCCATGGAAAAGGAATGATAAGGATCCTGATCCAGCATGTACTCTATATAATACTGTCCTTTATAAGGCACATCGGCTGTTGCATTATCAGGAATTTTATCATTTACAATATCATAAACCCCTGCCCTGTGGGTAAGCAACTGCTAGATGGTGATTTCATCTTTGTAAGGGATGTCATAATCGGGGGTATCCGGAATATAGGGCATGTTTGTTCCTGGAACAGGGTCGGTGATATAGTCTGTTAAGGAAAGCTGCCCGCGCTGAAGAAGAAGCATTATCCCTGCAGAGGTAAAGGTTTTTGTGTTGCTTGCCGCTCTCAAATGGATTCTGTTGGTGACCTGTTCTCCAAGTCCATTGTGGACAAAATAGTTTCCGTTTTGAGATAAGACCTGAAAGGCGATGCCGCCGGGAAAACCGGGGCGATCACTGGTGAATTCATCAAGCTCTTCAGATAGATAGGTTTCAAGTTTTTGCTGTATAACAATTTCATCAATATTGTTGCAGGAAACAGATAAAACCAGAAGAATAGCTGTTAAAAGAATTTGTTTTTTCATTCCTCGCTCCATATAAAATTTTTATGTTATTATCAGCAAAAAAACCCTCATTCGCCCAAAGCCAAAAGGCTGCCACGTTCCTATGCTATATGTCCGGTCAGGATAATTTATTTTTGCACATAATTGAACAAATACAAGTATGATGAATCCGTTAAAAGTCAATAACAACTTTTGTCATATCGAACAAAGAGAGAGATCTCTTTATTTCAGTCCTACCCATTGCTGGAGTAATGGTAAAAGTTAAGGGTCTTTCTGCGGGTTGATCGGTCTCTAATCGTTCTTTTCTCTACTTACGGAATCTCTTTAATAATGCCCTGCTATTGATGAACCATAGACTGCAATATTATGAGTTCCTACGTGATTCAAGCCATTTTTTAAACGATGATTGACTCTCACTGGATGGCTTACCAGCAATAATCCCTTGTATGCTTATGTCTTCATCTATGGATTCCCAGTGTATGCCTTGCCCCCCGCCAATTAATCGCCAATTTTCTTTTTCCTCTGGTGTTGCGTGCTGCAATCTAGGATACCATGCAATAGGGACTGATAGTGTACGGCCATCATCAAGCTCAACTGTTAATGTATCTTCAGTGGTGTTGACACAGTGTATATTGGGTAATTCAATGTTAACTGCCAAAGTATTCATGCCAAGCCTCCGTTATTTCAGTTTGGTGCTCAGATACGAGCAAAAAAAATTCTATTTAATTCGGCCCTGTTAAATCCACCGCTATTTTGAAGTCTTATTGGAGCTACCCATATTTTTGCAATGCAATTTTCACGCTCAACATGGACATGAATAGGTTCATCACCGTCACTTGAATAAAAGAAAAAGCGGTAAGGTCCTATTCGGAATATAGTCGGCATCTTTTATCACTCATAGATTCGGTCAAAATAAAGCTTAAACACTGATAGAAGTTGTAAAAATCAACTCTGTATTAGGTCGTAATTAGTGGTATGCAACAATTAATATTCTCAAATTCATTTATTAAATTTAATAGGGTTGAACAGGAATTCATTTTCCTATTTTTTCAAAAAGATGTCAACATGTTAATCTTTCAATGTATGTATGGAATAACAGAGAAAAACAACTGTTTATTATTAACAAGATAGGTTAAAAGTTTTGATTTTACAGATTAATTATCAATACATGCAGAGCAGTAAATAGGATTGACAGGAATTTGAGATCTTATTCAGAAGGTAAAAAGGGTAGTCCTGCTCTGTGATCTCCGTGAACCCTGAGAGAGGCGCCTGTTTTTGGGATAGCTTCATCTTCAACAAATTATTTGATTTTTTTACAAATGTGTTGATATAATTCAAAATACCCTAAAAAAACCAATAGAGAAACTGTCTCTTTATGAACAGCTTACCGGGTTTATTCAAAAACCCTATCTGTTTGATACACTTAAAGAAGAGATTGAAAGAGTTATTGGAATATAGTTTGATAATAAATAAAACAACAGGTATTTGGAGATGAAGAAATGGATATCAACATACAGGAAGCGGAAAGATTTTTGGAACAGGCAGTTGCTAAAAGCGGATCTGATGAAATAGCATTTTATGATAACCTTATAAAACGCATCGCTGATTCAACAGTACCTGAACTCCAGACCATAGCAGCCAAGGCAAGACTTAATAAAGGCATAAGTCTCGGGCAGATGGGCAAACTTAAGGAGGCTCTAAGTGTATTTGAAGACCTGCAGCAAACTTACCCGGACTCTGCACAGCCTGCTATGCGCACCCTGGCAGCCACTGCAATGGTAAATTGCGGGTTTGTGCATGATATGCAGCAAAACACCAGGCAGGCGCTTGCTTCTTATGATGCTGTTGTTGACAGGTTCGGAGATGCAGACGAAGTTGAACTGAAGGAACAGGTTGCAAAAGCTCTGGTTAACAAAGCCTGCACATTAGCCCGCAATAACCGCTGTGATGATGAGTATGCTGTTTTTCAGGAGATTATAAAACGTTACTTGTCAAATCCAGACATCCGTCTGAAAGTGCTGGTTTGCAAAGCCCGGCATAACCGTGCCCTTGCTCTTGATAAAACAGGCAGTTCAAAAGAAGCAGATGAACTGCTTGAAAGTATAGCTCAACAGTTCTGGGAATCAGATAAAAGCGAACTTAAAGAGCAGGTTATTCATGCCCTTTCACAGAAAGCCTCATTGCAGGTACGCAAAGGCAATCGAGATATTGCCAATGACATTTATGACAGGATTTTAGTCCGTTACGGGGATGATCCTGATCCAAGACTTAGAGTTCATCTTGAAAGGGTTCGTTTTAACAGGGGATTCAGCTATCATTTTTAATAACACTATTTTAAAGGGAGGTATGTATGAAAAGATTAACTGTAATCAGAACATTGGCAAAAACCCTTATGTCTGCAATCCTGCTTATAACTTCTCTCTCCTTTATGACATCATGTGAACCTACGGTTGAGTATGTGGCATGGGTAGTGGGTGAAGCAGATGAGAATGGAAAGGCAATGCTTCTCTATTCCTCTGATTCAGGTAAAACATGGAATCGGCAGGGACTTGATATTCTTCCTGATGAAGTTTCCCTGTCAAGCCTGCACGCAATTGACAAAAACAGAGTCTGGGCAATTGGAGAAAGCGGATTGATAATCAATACTACTGATGGCGGTTCAACATGGCAGAGAATTGAAAGTAATGACATTGATGACAATATGGCAATGCATTCCATTTCAATATGCCAGAGCCATATTTGGATCAGCGGGTCAAGCGGACTGATAATGCGCTCTCCAGATGGTGGAGATAACTGGACTATCTTTGATGACAACAGCTTTGAAAACTTTGAAAAAATTCAGGAATTTCTTATTCAGGGCATTTATGCTATTAATGAAGATATAGTTTATGCGGTTGGCAACAGGTCCACCACTCCCAGCGGGATTGTGCTCAGAACACTTGACGGAGGAGAGAGCTGGGAGGATATAGATATGCCAAATGATTATAACCAGCATGGATGGATCGGAGTTAAAGCAACAGACCCGGATCATGTGGTTATTTTTGGGGGGCAGGGACATTTTATAGTTACTGCAGACGGCGGAAATGAATGGATTACAGGAGGACCTCTATCTACCCGGGACATAAATGACCTTGTTATGGTCAGCTCAACCGATTACTGGGCTGCTTGTGATTATGACAGTATCATCCGCACAACCAACAGCGGGATCAGCTGGGAAGAACAACCCTCTGATGGCACATCAAACTCATTTTTAGTAGGAATTGATACCCTTGACGGTAACGAAGCTTTGATTATAGGCCAATCAGCCGGCTGGCCCCCTTTTGGAAAAATCCTGAAGACAACAGACGGAGGCAAAAGCTGGAAAAGCATATATGACTGTGATACCAATCTCTTTAAAGTGGCTATTGCAGGGAAATAAAGAAAAAGCTATTTTCAAATGCTTATTTATTCGTAAAAAATCCTCTACTGACAGACTGTCTCGCAACAGCGATAGCAATCCCGATCAAGACCACTAAAACTGTACTTAGTGCTTTTTGTTTTACTATTGAGCGACCAGCTACGAACTATATCCCTATTTCCAAAAAAGGCTCTCCTTTGCGAATTGGAAGAACTTCTCCAACATGACACGCCATCTCCCCTTTATCAAGGAGCATATCAACCGTGTTTTTGAGAATATGTTCAGGAACCCCCATTAAAATTCCGCCGGAGGTCTGAGCATCAAATATCAGATCTAGTTTAAAAGGGTCTATACCATTATCAGTGTGTATGGTTTTTGAACAGAACTCCTTGTTTGCAAAACTGCCAGCCGGAAGCATTCCCATGGATATAAGCTCAACTGCTTTTTCAAAAAAGGGAATTTTATCAGACCAGAGTTTGATTTTTTTCTCGGATGCCTTAGCCATTTCAATTAAGTGACCACCAAGCCCGAATCCTGTGACATCGGTAGCAGCCTTGATTTTTAAATCTCTTATAATATCTGACGGGTTATTATTAAGTTTTGAACACCAGCTGTAAAGGGTTTTCTCAATCTCTCCTTCAGTGTCAAAATCGGCTTTAAGAGCTGTTGCAAGCACACCTGTTCCAATCGGTTTTGTAAGGATAAGCTGATCACCTGCCGCAAGTCCTCCATTTGTTGCAAAACAGTCAGGGTCAACAATCCCTGAAACCGAGAGCCCGTATTTTATCTCATCATCTTTTACGCTATGTCCCCCTGCAAGCATAGCCCCTGATTGCCTTATTTTGTCGAGGCCGCCTTGAAGTATTTCTCTCAGGACATTAATATCTATTGTATCAGAGGGGAAACAGACTATATTCATGGCAGTATATGGAACTGCTCCCATTGCATAAATATCTGATAGTGAATTAGCAGCCGCAATCTGACCAAACCAGTAAGGGTTGTTTACAATAGGTGTGAGAATATCAACAGTCTGAACAAGGGCTTTGTTTTCAGGAAACCTTACAATAAAGGCATCCTCATTACCGCCCGTTCCGACAAGGATACGCTTGTCTTTAACAGCACTAAATTCAGTTAATATTTCCTCCAGGACCCCTGGAGATATTTTAGCCGCTCAACCTGCAGCCTTGACAGTTTTAACAATGTCTGTTTTCATTATCCTGCTCTTTTTGTTAATTGTAAAAAGTATAATGTTAATTTATATCCAACTTATTTTCAATATTTTTTAATAAAACACCCGGTAATTATCAGTGCGACTATATTTAATTTGGAATAATTAACAGACATAATCGGCTAAATATTATGTGCAAATTATTTAAAAAAATGGTAAAATTATAAATTTAAGTATTAACATTCTTTCAAATAAGGAGATTTCTATGTTCAAAATCCAGACTTTAAACAAAATTTCAACCAAAGGCCTTGATCTTCTTCCAAGAGACAGCTATGAATATGCCTCCGAAATTGTAAATCCAGACGGTATAGTCCTTCGGAGTTTCAGTATGCATGATATGCAGCTTCCTGATTCCCTTAAAGCCGTTGCACGTGCCGGAGCAGGCGTAAACAACATTCCCATTGATAAATGTTCAGAAAAAGGAATTGTTGTTTTCAACACTCCGGGAGCCAATGCCAATGCAGTAAAAGAGATGACTCTAATGGGGCTTTTTATTGCTTCACGTAAAGTCTTCAGAGGAATAAACTGGGCTAAAAGCCTGTATGGAAAAGGCGAAGAAGTACCAAAACTTATTGAAAAAGGAAAATCAGACTTTACAGGTCCCGAGATAAAAGGGAAAAAACTCGGAATAATAGGACTTGGTGCAATTGGTGTCATGGTCGCAAACGATGCAGAAGCTCTTGGAATGGAGGTTCTGGGATATGACCCTTTTGTATCGGTAGAGTCAGCATGGAAACTCTCGAGAACAGTTAAAAGAGCTCCTAATATTGAAAATCTCCTGTCACAGTGTGACTTTATATCGCTCCATGTTCCGCTTAACGAACATACTAAGGGATTTATAAATAAAGCAAAGTTTGAAGCAATGAAAAAAGGGGTCCGGCTTTTAAATTTTGCAAGAGGGGGGCTGGTTGTAGACAGCGATCTGATTGAAGCAATAAATAATCAAACAGTTGAAATGTATGTTACCGACTTCCCGACAGAAGAACTTCTAAACCTGGAATCTGTAATCCCAATCCCTCACTTGGGAGCATCAACCCCTGAATCAGAGGAAAACTGCGCTGTTATGGCAGTAAACCAGCTTAGGGATTTCCTTGAAAACGGAAACATTGTTAACTCTGTAAATTTCCCCGACTGCAGTCTTCCCCGTTCAGAACGTCAGCGCATAATAATCGCCAACAAAAACATACCAAGCATAATCGGACAGTACACAGCAATTCTTTCAAATAAACAAATAAACATTGGTGATATGATCAATAAAAGCAGGCGCGATAATGCATACAATATCCTTGATGTTGATAGCCCTATTGATGAGGCAACATTAGCTGAACTTAAGAATATTAACGGAATGTTAATGGTCAGAACCGTTTGAAAGGACTGGTAAGATGATAAGGGCAAATGAAAATTTCAGCAAACTTAAAGCATCATATCTCTTTTCAGAGATAGCACAGCGTGTTTCATCTTTTCAAAAGAACAATCCTGAAAAAGAAATTATAAGACTTGGCATCGGAGACGTTACACTGGGACTTCCTCAAGCCTGTATAGAGGCTTTTCACAGTGCTGTTAATGAAATGGCTGTTGAGAGCACCTTCAGAGGTTACGGACCTGAACAGGGGTACGGATTTTTGAGAGAAAAAATCGCAAGGTTTGATTATCAGTCAAGGGGAATAGACATTAAGCCTGATGAAGTATTTGTGAGCGACGGTGCAAAATGCGATACAGGCAATATTCAAGAACTGTTTTCATATGATATAAAAATTGCTGTTCCGGACCCTGTATATCCGGTCTATGTTGACACAAATGTCATGGCAGGAAGAACCGGTATTTTTGTAAATGGACGATACAGCGGACTTGTATATCTTGACTCGTCTGAGAAGAACGGCTACATACCCGACCTGCCCTCTGAGCCTGTGGATCTAATCTATCTCTGTTTTCCAAACAACCCGACAGGGGCAACAGCCACAAAAGAGCAGCTTAAAAAATGGGTTGAATATGCAGCAAAGAACAGAGCGCTTATACTCTTTGATGCAGCCTATGAAAGATTCATCCAGGACAGTTCCATACCACGTTCAATATTTGAGATTGAAGGCGCAGACGAGGTTGCAATAGAGTTTAGAAGTTTCTCTAAAACTGCTGGTTTTACAGGCACAAGATGTGCTTTTACAGTTATCCCGGAAAACACAAGGATTTTTGACAGTCAGGGGGGTATTGTCCCTGTCCATAAACTCTGGCTTCGCCGGCAGAGTACAAAATTTAACGGCGTATCCTATCCTGTTCAGAGAGCTGCTGAAGCTGTTTATTCCGACCGGGGACAGGAACAGGTTAAAGAACTAATAGATTATTATCTGAAAAATGCAGAGCTTGTGCTGGAAAAATTTACCTCCCTTGGTTATCATTGCACAGGTGGCATTAACTCCCCCTATATCTGGATAAATGTCAACAGGAATTCATGGGATTTTTTTGATTTGCTGCTTGAAAAAGCGGGTGTTGTATGCACCCCCGGTGCAGGGTTTGGAATGTGCGGAGAGGGCTGTATAAGAATAAGTGCATTTAACAGTTCTGAGAATGTGAAAAAAGCAATGGAGAGGATTAGTGAAGCAATATAGGTGTTGGGATCGTTCTGAAACAATAACTGTAACTTAATTTTTCAAAGCGATTACAACAGGTTTCCGCTCATTCCCCAAGCATTGCGGTTGTCTGGTCCGGCGCAACAGGTAGGTGAACAATCAATCGGATTACTTGTAATCTATTTTAAATTCACCCTGACCGGAAATAACTCAAACACCATAAAATACTTCATGCAATACCCTGCTTTTTGACAAAATATTTTATAACCTGCAGGGTACCTTTTGCATCAGACTCTTCAGCTATATAACCGCCTGTGTTTTTAACAGCTTTTTTCACCTCACATGATGCATTAGCAGGGCACCCTGTCATTTGTGTTACAGAACCGTCAAGCATTGTAATGTCATTTAACCCATCCCCTACAGCAATAATATTTTCCGGTTTTACACCGAACACCTCCGCACATTTAAGGAGAACACTTCTTTTTGAAAAAGAAGACTGAAGAATAAAAGACCAGTCATGGTTGCCTGACACCTGAGCTTCTGGATAATCAGAAATAAACTCCTTCATGAGTCTGCGAAGTTCATAAGTCTTTTCACTGTTTACCATATATGCAAATACAATATCATTAATTGCTTTATCTACTATTTTGAACCTTTGTTCAATGACCTCAGCCCATTTCTCAAAATTAGGAGCAATTATATCCCAGAGTTTTTTATGTTTTATAAGCTGCTGCTTGTTCCATGAAGAAAAAGGGGTGTATCTGTTTTCTCCATCAAGAAGGTGGATAAATCTCTGACAACTCAGAAGAGCACAGGGCATCTGGGCAGGGTGCAGAAGCATTGCAATGTCGTTCATGGTTTCAGTAAAACGGTCGGAATTCATAACCCATGCAAATCCGGCATCTTCTGCTAATTTAGTTATGTAGTCTATAAGTTCCGGCTCCATTTCAAGTATGGGATCATACCTGACAGATGTTCCGTCAAGATCAAGAGCAATCAGGAAATTGATATTTTTCATCAAAGCCGCCTTTAAATCTTATTTGCTTTAAATTTATTCTTAAATATTATATCATAAACATAAACCAATGTGGAGTAAATAGAGATGAAAAACCATGCAATCGGCGTCGATATTGGCGGAACTGTAATAAAAGCAGCCCTTATTGACAGTAAAAGCAGAATCATTAAAAAAACTGAAAGACCTACTTGTGCTGAAAAAGGAATTGTAAATTTTGCTGAACTGCTTAAATCAACCGCTAATGAACTCAGGGATGACTCTGTTGCAGGCATTGGCATAGGTATAGCGGGTGTTATCAACAGGGACAGGGATACTCTGATTGAGTCTCCGAATCTGCCCGGATTCAATAACTATAAATTAAAAAAAGAACTTGCTTCAATGTTGAACACCTCTGTGTATATGGAAAATGATGCAAACTGCGCCGCTCTTGGAGAAATGTGGACTGGAACAGGCAAAAACCTTGACAGTTTTCTTTTTATCACTCTTGGAACCGGGGTTGGTTCCGGATTAATTCTCAATCGCAGACTCTGGACTGGTGATGAAGGAAAAGCCGGCGAGTTTGGACATTCCGTTCTTCTGCCTGATGGACCGTTATGTGCCTGCGGCAAAAGAGGTTGTCTGGAGGCGCTGAGTTCCGGTTCGGCAATGGTCAGAACTGCAAAAGAAAGGCTTATGTGCGGTGAAAAATCATCTCTGGAACTGATTTTCAATAAAAACAGTGCATATGTAACACCAAAAAGTATTTATGATGAAGCTGTCAAAGGTGATGAAATGTGTTTTGATATATTAGAAAAATCCGCAAAAATGCTTGCCATAGGAATTTCCAATGTAAACAATCTTCTGGATATTGATAATTACATAATCGGGGGGGGGGTAAGCAAATCCTTTCATTTAGTGGAAGAGTATCTGGTATCTGAAGTGAAGAGAAATGTTTTTCCCACTGCCAGAGACAGGATAACAATCAGTCTGTCCGAACTTGGAAATGATGCCGGTGTTTACGGGGCCGGGTATCTGGTGTTTAACAAAAGCACATAATGCCGCTTTTCAGGGCAAAATCAAGCAATTAACTTTCCGCTCTATCCTTTGCGTTAATAAGAGCAATGAGCACAAATAAATCTGGAGGTGAGTGAAAGTGTGGACGGGTTTTGAGTCAGTATTCAAAAGAATGCTGCAATTTTAAACTTGCAGTTACATCTATAATCAGTCTCCATTTTTCTCCATTGCATTTATCACCTGCTCAATTATCTTCTCCTTAACACCTTTTCTGATAGTTGTGTTGAAGTTTTTTTTGAACTTTTCAACTGAAATAACGGCTTTTGCCATTGAGCGATGACCACCCGCACTTCCAATATTTCCGAACGCTCTGTTTGCCAGTTCTCCTGCATGTTTTACATATCCGACATTTCTTATGCTGCAAACCACATTATTGTCTATTAAAGCGCTGACAAATGACCACTGTACCTCTCCGATCTGAAGACAGAAATCCGCAATTCTTGGTATTATGTCCTCCTTTTCAACTTTTCCGAGATATGTAAAAAGCATTTTATCAACAATATTAACATCCTTAAGTGCTTTAACAAAACCTGTTAATTCATTGTATTGAAGGTTCGGGTGTTCAATTTGCCGTACCATATTAAGATTTGTATATGGGTAGAGATAGGTAAAAACATCAATATCGGATTGACTCATGTCCCTTCCCAGAAACATAGTGTCTGTTTTGATTCCATAATAAAGAGCGGTTGCAAGTCTCTGCGTGATTTTATAATTTTCAAATATAAGATATTCAGCAAGTATAGTTGAAGTTGCTCCAAAAGCTGTTCTGATATCCCTGTATTGTGCAGTGTATTTATCCTGATAAAGATGGTGATCAATTACAATATCGGTTTTAATATCCATATTTTTGAAATAAGGCGGCTGAACATCAACCATTGCTATCTTTGAAAATTTATCAAGCATCTCCGGTGTAATCTCAACGACTGGTATGTCGAGAAGGGAGACCATATTTATATTTTCGCTTCTTGTTACTTTTCCAAACGAACCAATCGGAGCGGTAAGCTTATTTCTCCCAAGCAGAACCCGAAGAGCCAGTCCGCTGGCAAGGGCATCAGGATCAGGATCGTTCTGTGTTAGAATTAATATATTTTCAGCCTGTTGGTTTATCTGTTTAAGGTGTTCCAACTTCTGCCTTGTTTCAATCTTTTTTAAAACAAATTCAAACTCCTTAAGAATTATATCAGAGAGCGAGAATGAGAACAGGTTTGTATTATCTTCATTAATACCGGCTGTTTTAATGGATGCATCAACAACTGCTATTGCAGTGTCATTTGAAATAGCTCTGATTTGATTAATACATTCATCCACAAGACTGGGATCCTGAAGCTTCAACAGAACAAACCCGTGAGGATCAGCATAATTCTTCAAGTCAGTTAAAAAAGCTTTTTTAGCAGAGTAGAATTTTATTACATCCTTTTGCTTTGCTTCAGCGATGACTTTCTGCGCAAAACCTCTGCTTTTATAGGCAAGTATAACATCCTTTGAAGGGTCAACATGACCGGAAAGCAGGGAAATTAAAAAAAGATCATCTGTAATAATTATTTTTTTCATGGTTTGGGAAAAAGTGAAATAAAAAGAAATTATTTAAATTTAGCCGGATGGCGTAAACCCCCCGAGAACATATTTCAATCCTGTGCAGGACTGAGTTTTGATGTTTTTCTGCCCCTTCTTGAAACAATGCTTGTGCTTGAGAGTCTTATGGTTTTTACCACTTTGCCTTTGCTGAAAATTCTCACTGTCCCGTTTGATTCTGAAACAGTAACAGCAATGGCACTGGTATGGAAAGAGAGAGCAGATGCGGCGGCATGCCGTGTACCAAGCCCCTTTATTGGAACCCTTTTGCCTGCTCCTGCATGAAGAAACATTCCTGCAGCAACTACCACTCCGTCATCTCTAATTATAAATGCACCGTCAATCAATGTCAGCTCTTTGATAACCTCCTGCACCTTTGGATTGAAAATTTTTCTCTCCTCTTCAGGATATCCCCGGAAAGGATTAAAAATCATGGGTTTTGACAGTTTCATTACTTTATCTGTATCACCGATCACAAGTATTGTGCCCACAGGAGTTCCCTCCCTGCCCTCTCTTGAAATTTCCATTGCAAGATTTATAACAACTGAGAGCAATTCAAGCGGAATGTTGCAGGTTATTTTTCTCAGTTCATTGTGAGAAACAGGGCTGAAATGTTCCTCAACCTTTATATGCTGAATGGTATCCAGAAGTTTAATGCCGGCAAAACTGTACAGACATAAGACCATTTCACCTTTTTTTAGTTTCCCGGTTTCAATACCTGTGCGGAATATGTATTCCAGCCTTTCAGGCCTTGCTGCTGCATTAAAGTCGCAGTAAAAGGCATTTGCTGCTGTTTTTTCGACCATTTTAGGTGTTGGAAGAACAAGAATAAGATCCAAAGACAGACCGGGGGATGATTTGACAAAAGACTCAACATACTGACAGAATAAAAAATTCTCACATACAACAATTATTTTCTGTGTCTTGAGTTTTTCAGAAAACTGGAGACATTGCTCAAGCAAAACAATTGAATCTTTATCAGGTTTTTTTTTAGACATAACTTCGAATATAAGAGCTGTTTATTGAGATTAATTTAATTTTGATGTATCCGTAAAAAGTTCCCCCGCTGTCATCTCGAATACCGCGAAGCGCGGCACGAAACGCACGTGAGAGA
>CAZMHH010000076.1:0-17751 GCA_964566035.1 uncultured Thermodesulfobacteriota bacterium | reverse complement strand
GAAAAACACGTTTTCGGGCACCAATTTTTTTTTAAAGTGATGAAGTTGGGTTAGTGAAATCAGTTAAAATTAAAAAAAATTACTGTAATGAGGGCACCCGGCGGCGGTAACTTTTGAGCCGCCGCTGAGGATAGCCCGTATATGCAAGCTCAGCCGGTTTTAGAAGAAAGATAATTAACAAGCCCCTGCAGTCCGAGAATATAACTGAACTCTTTGAACCCGCAGATAACTCCAACTGCTGCAGGAGAAATAAAGGATTTTCTTCTGAATTCCTCTCTTGTATAAATATTTGATAGATGCACCTCAACCGTTGGAATTAAAGCAGCTTTTAAAGCATCGCAAATAGCTATGCTTGTATGGGTATAGGCTCCGGGATTGATAATAATTCCATCAAACTTACCTATAGCATTATGTATTCGGTTTATTAAATCCCCTTCAGCATTAGACTGGAATATGTCTACCTCAATTTTGTTCTCCCTGGCAAAATTTTCTATTATTTCATTAATTTTTTCAAGGGTAAGCAAACCATACTGTTCAGGCTCCCTTGTTCCAAGAAGGTTTAAGTTTGGACCATGCAAAACAAGTATTTTCATAGAATTTATCTCCGGTTAAATAATTTTTGTTATTGTTGGATTGTGCTTCGATTAACCTAACATTCTACTTGCTCAACAACCTCCTTATATCTTCCAGTTGGATGATGCGCCGCCGCACACCAAAAAACTAAGAAAACGATAGCGATTACGACAACGCCTACGACCACGAAAGGGCTTTTGATTTTGCTACCAGCTACCTAAGAGCTATCAACTACCTTGCCTACTGTAAAATCCTGCCCAACTCTTCCCGCAGCCGATCTTCACCAAGTTCCTTAACACAAACACTTCCGATATCCTCAAGCAGAACCATCCTGATACTGCCTTCTCTGTTTTTTTTGTCCCTCCGGATGACCTCCATATAGCTTTTAGCAGGAAAATCAGGCAGAACGTACAACATTCCGTAACGTTTAATGAGTGATAAAATACTGTTGGCCGCATCTCTTGTGCAGATCCCCAAATTGTAAGACAGTCTGGCAGCAGCAGCCATACCCATTGCCACAGCCTCACCGTGTTTAAATGCACCGTAACCGGTCAGGGTCTCAACCGCGTGTCCAAACGTATGCCCGAAATTGAGAAATGCCCGGATACCCTTTTCAGTCTCATCCTTTGATACTATATCAGCTTTTATCATGCAGCATGTCTTAATAATATGTATCAAGTCATCTGAATGCCTTCTTAAAAGGCTGTCTGCCTTTGAATAGAGCCATGAGAAAAACTGTCCGTCCTGTATTATTGCGTATTTTACAACCTCTGCCATTCCCGCCAGAAACTCTCTTGTATCAAGAGTGTTAAGTGTATCAATGTCAATTAACACCATAGATGGCTGATAAAAAGTCCCCACCATGTTCTTGCCTTCTGCCATATTAACACCGGTTTTTCCCCCAACACTGCTGTCAACCTGGGATAAAAGCGTTGTCGGGATCTGGACATATGGAACCCCCCTAAAATATGTGGATGCAGCAAAACCCGTAATATCACCTGCAACTCCTCCGCCAAGAGCAATTAAGGAACAGTTTCTGTCGATATTCAAGTCTGATAATTCAGTGTAAATAGACTCAACGGTTGACAGGTTTTTCTGTTCCTCACCTTCAGGCAGGATTATTTCATGCACCTCAAAAGATGATTTCAATAAAGCGTTTTTAACATCAGAAAGATAGAGCGGGGCAACATTGGTATCTGTTATAACCATGGTTTTTTTCCCGATAGACAATGCGGAAAGATATTTCCCTGCATCATGTCTAAGATTTTCACCTATATGGATGGTGTAACTTCTTGAATCCAGCTCTACCCTTAGTTCTTCCACAATCCTTAAAACTCCGCAACTCTTCTCAAGTATGATCTAATGTTAATCTCGGTATCTTCAATTGCTGAACCGCCAAACATCTCTACAACACCTGATGCGGTTTCAATGCAAGCCATTGCCTCGCCAATGACCGCAGCAGAAGGGACCCTGCAAATATCTGAACGCTCTACTGCTGCCATACAACCCTTTTTTGTATTAATCTCAACCGAGTGAAGAGGAGAGTAAAGTGTTGCGATAGGCTTCATGGCTGCCCTGATAATTATTTCTTCACCCGTTGTCATCCCTCCCTCAATTCCCCCTGCATTATTTGTTTTTCTGTAAAATTTTTTTTTCTTTGAATAATATATTTCATCATGCACCTTAGAGCCGGGAAGTCTTGCCGCATCAAACCCGATACCGATCTCGACACCTTTTATTGCCTGTATGCTCATAAATGCCATGGCAAGTTTTGCATCAAACCGTCTGTCCCACTGAATGTGTGAACCGATACCAGGAGGCACCCCGTTTACAACAACCTCAAACACCCCGCCGACAGAATCCCCCTTTTTTTTTGCATTGTCTATATGCTTTTTTGCTTTTTTTTCCGCTTCCGGACAGGGTATCCGAAGCTCAGAATCCAGGGCTGCCCGGTAAAGCTGCTGCGTTGTCATATCTTTTCGGTCAACTTTCACACTTCCAATCTCCACCACATAGCTGAATACCTCAATATCGAAATATTTTAAAAATCTCCTGCACACAGCACCAACAGCTACCCTTGCAGTTGTTTCCCTTGCACTTGACCTTTCAAGAATGTTTCTCATATCCCTGTGGTTATATTTAAGAGCCCCTGCAAGGTCGGCATGACCCGGCCTTGGTTTTGTCACTTCAGAAAACTCCTTTTCAGCCACCGGTTCAACACTCATGGTGTTGTGCCAGTTTGCCCAGTCTGAGTTTTTAATAACAATACAGATTGGAGAACCAATTGTCTGGCCATGCCTTACCCCTGATTTTATTTCAGCGGTATCTTTTTCTATCTCCATTCTTTTTCCCCTGCCATAGCTTATCTGCCTCATGGCAAGGTCTTTATTAATATCATCATGACAAAGCGGCAGCCCGGAGGGTATGCCTTCAATAATTGCGGTCAAACATTCACCGTGTGATTCACCGGAGGTAAGAAATCGAAGCATAATGCAATCTTTCTGTATAAACGTTAATTTAGTTATCTATTGCTTTTTGGTAACTACTCACTCCCTAAGAGTGGTTATCGTGAGTAGTTCTGTAGGTTGGGTTGAGCGCAGCGAAACCCAACATCCTCACTCCCTACCAACTCCTTCATCAAAAAACATATCACGGACACAACCCCAATCCGGTTCATAAAATCCGTCCCTCACAAATTGTGAAAAGGATGAATGCTGCCAATCTCCGGGGCTATTTACATATCCATGTCTTACAGGATTGTAATGAATATAATCACAATGAGCATTAAAATCCTTTTCATCACGAATAAGATGTTCCCAGAATCTGCGCTGCCAAATCGCCTTTTCTTTTTTCTTCTCCCGTGATTGTGAACGTATGGAGCTCTGCGGCACATCACATTTTCTGCTGAAATAGGTTTTTACAAGTCTCCATCGTGTAGAGTAGTTGCTGTCATCATAAGGCAATGTCAATATACAATGAATATGATCAGGCAGTATTACAACAGCATCTATTTTAAAAGGATGATCCTCCATAACATATCTGAAGGCTTCTCTCAGCAAAGCTATATTTTCAGGATGTGTCAAGATTTTCATTCGTTTGCATGTAATCAGAGTAAAAAAATACGTCCCGCCTTTTTTCTTTGTGCGTTTATAATGCATGATTATATTTTGTTATTCTTTTGTTGGGTTTCACTTCGCTCAACCCAACCTACAGTATAACACATTTTTCGATTGCGATTACGACCACGAAAGGTTTGCTCAACAACTCAACTTTTATGTTTTTGCTTATCAACTCAACAGCTTTTCTGGGTTTTGCTGACAGCCGACACCTGACAACTGCTTTTCCCATAGCCCATCACCTATAGCCCATAGCCAATCTCCTTTTTTATTTTAAAACTTCGATACAAAAAAAGCAAGAACGAACCTTCAATCCGTTCCTGCTTTTTTAAATTGCAATGAAAACCGAAAAAATTCTTCGTCTGTCTTACCATCCCGATATAAAGAAGTTCAAAAAGAAAGGCTGTGCATAATAGCATGCTTGGCCTGTTGCTTCATTCAACCTCACAACCCATACATGAACAATGGGGAATGCAAATGAAGACGACGGTGCGTACACAGCTGCTTTAACAGGACTCCAGTCAATAACTTCAGTCTTTACCCAGGTATTTGGATCAATACCCCCAAAATAAATACCCTCTTCAAGGGTTACACCTTCAATATTTACACTTTTAGGCGGATCTGATGGTGCAAAGCCAAAGTTCATTCCAAAGATATTAACAATGGATCCTCTTCCCCCATAGAATGGCAGATTAAAGAGAACATAAGGACACTCCATACTCAAGGTAAAATTTATATCGTCTTTACCTGATGTGCTGATTATCACATTTTTAGAAGCAGGATATACACTATAACCAACAGCCTCAACGGTAACAGTATAAGTGCCGGGACCCAATGCTGAAAAAGAATATTGCCCCTGCTCATTTGTTTGAACTGTCTCCTGTTTTTCACCCGACAAACTGACATCAACATCAGAAACCCCTGCCCCGACTAAATTTGTCACTGTTCCTGATATATAATATCCCTCAATTGCCTCAAAATAGATATCTGAGATGGCAGATGAACCTAAAACATTCTGTTTTATAAAAGATGGGTCAAAGCCATATCCTTCCTTAGATGGTTTTATATGATATGTTTTGTTCGGCTCTACACCTATAAAATTAAATTTTCCGTTTTCTCCGGTTGTATAAGTTCTTACAGGAGCTTTAGAAAAAGGATCTTCAAAAAGACCGTTCTCATACAAAGCTACAAAAACACCTTCCAATGGTGTCTTATCTGACTTGGCAAGGACAACCCCTGAAATGGCAGCGCCGCTTCCAGCAATAAAATCAATGTTATCTACATTAGCACCTGCAAGAACAACGGTTTTCTCCTGCGGTTCAAAATCATAGGCTGCATACTGCGGAGTCACAGTATATGTTCCTCCCGTAAGTCCGACAAAAGAGTACGCTCCGCTTTCATCCGTAGTTGTTGAATCAGAAAATTCAACGCTCTTTAAAGTTATTCTTACCCCCTGAAAACCCTCAAGTTTTATAGCATCAACCACTTTACCAGATATCTGAAATCCTGTTGTTGCTGTAAAATCCAAGTCTGTATACTCCTTATTCGGAGGATCAGTTGGCGAAATAACAACTGACCTGAAGGGAGGGGTAAACCCATATCCGGTAAATGAAGGCGTGATTGTGTAGGTATCATAACCAAGTCCTGTGAATTCATATTTTCCATTGCTGTCAGTTACCTGAGAACTCTTATAACCAAGATTATCTCCCTCCAGTAAAATATTGACCCCTGCAAGAAGGTTTCCATCTGAATCTGTTACAACACCACTTACAGTTTTTCCATATGAAGCTTGAAAAAGCACATTAACATCTCCAGCCTGTCTTACTGTAACTGTCTGAGAAAGCGGGCTGAAAATATAGCCTATTTTTTCAGGAATCAAGGTATAAGTAAAATTTTCATCAACACCTGCAAATTCAAATTCTCCATTTGGATCTGTCAGCGCTTCCCTGTCAGGCATATCTGGAGCAGTTTCATTTTCCATAACTATTTTTACACCACTAAGCGGAACCTTAGCACCATCCTGAACAAGCTCTACCTTTCCAACTATCCTTGAACCATCAAAGAATGCATAGATACACCCATCGCTTGCCCCGACATAAACAGAGTTTCTGTCATCTCTGCCGGCACCTATCGCAGGTGATGAAATAATGGAGGCTATCGAACCCTCATCAGTCTGAAGAGGAGGCTCACCTTTCTTTGGATACTGCCATAAAATGGGGGTTTCAGGAGAATCTGCTCCAATTGCATAGAAATAACCTCCGTTAGATCCAACATACACCGTTTTTCTGCCGTCTATGGCAGGTGAAGATTCTATCCTGCCCCCAACAGTTGCAACAGAAAAATACGTGCCGGCATCCGGAAGTATTTTATATACCTGATTGCCTGATGCAATAAATATAGAATTATCCTCAAGCACAGCAGGGGTGCTATACATATCATTTCCACCAATATCTAAAGCCCATTTCAGGTTTCCGGTTATATCAAGTTTGTATATATTATATTCAGAAAGGTCGTCATCGCATTCATCAGCATAAGTAGTCATATACGACGAAATAATACTGTCATCAAAAGCAATCACAGGAGATGCCAGCACACCGCCTGGTATACAGAAGTTCGGAAATTCCCACTCACGTGTGCCATCATTATTTATGGAAAAAAATGCACCGCTCCATGACCCGGTATAAATCCTGCCATCAACTGCAGGAGATACCCATGATGAACCAATATTTCTTCTCCAGATTTCACTGCCGTCAGTTCTGTCAACAGCATACAAATACCCATCACTTGAAGTAAATATAACATTGTTAGCATCAAATGATGGGGATGATGATATAGCACCATTTGTTTTAAACCGCCACAAAGGCAATGGATTTAAAACATCAATATTAATGGTATCAAAAGCATATAAGTAGCCATCATTAGAACCGATAAACACAACCTCATTTTTATCTATAGCAGGGGATGTAAAAGAAATTGCCCCTCCAGTTTTATATCTCCATCTAAGTTCACCTGTTTCCGTATTAAGGGCATAGAAATAATTATCAGCAGATCCAACATAAAGCGTATCATCACTAAGCGCAGGTGAAGAGGTTATGGCCGCACCTGTCTGGAATTTCCATTTCAGATTTCCGACAAGGGTTCCAAAATTGTTGGTCTTACCCGTGTTTTTTAAATCACGGTGGAATTTTGGCCAAGGAGTATCTGCAAGCGGAAAATCAGCAGGTATATAACCTGTAAAATCAACATCGCTATGATCTTTTGTTGAAATGGAAACCGCTATTGAAATAGGAGTAAATTTGTATGAGGAATGAACAGGATAAACAGTATAGTCCCCCCTTTCTAACTTACTAAAAATATAAGTGCCATTTACATCAGTAATAGCCGAATGGTAATACCCTGCTTTTATAAGGTTTACAGTAATATTTTTAATTCCCTGTCCCTGTTCATCTCTAATCTTTCCTGCGATCTCAAATCCTCTGGAGCCGGAAAAATTAACATTCATAAGGTTTTCGGTTGATATAGTTACTGATCGAGAAACAGGTTCAAAATTATAATTGTCATCAACGGGGGTTATCGTGTATGTTCCAACATCCAGCTCAAGAAACTCATAAACACCTTCAGCATCTGTTGTTCTTGAAGTATTTAGCCCCATGCCTGATAGATTAACAGCAATTCCTTCCAAGCCAGCACCTGTTGTTGCATCTGTAATTCTACCAGCGATCTGCAATCCTTTTCCAGCTCTAAAATTAACAACCTTAGCACCGTCTGAAGATACTGTTACCGTTTCTTCAGACGGCGTAAAATAGTATCCCGAGTGAGTAGGAACTACGGTATAGGTAATTTTTTCCAGGTTTATCAATACATATTTTCCATCGGCATCAGTGCTTGTAACATCTACAAGATTTGAACTTATACGAGGCAATCCGGCTTTATATAGCTCAATGGTAACCCCTGAAATACCTTGTGAACTAATTGCATCTGTCACTGTTCCAACAATGTCACCTTCTGTGGCTTTTATATCTTCAAGAACAGTGTCTGCAGCCATATTTTCAATAATGATCAGTGGGGGGTCATAGACATATCCTATACTGGTCGGCTTAACATTATATGTTCTACTACCAAGTCCCGAAAAAACATAATTTCCGCTCGCATTGGTTGTAGTTGTAACACTGGTAAATCCACCATCGCCTGTCAATTCAACAACAATCCCTGCAATACCAAGTGCAGTATTAGCATCCTTAATCTTTCCCGATATCGTCAATCCGGTCAATGGGGCAGCTGTAAAATCAGCATCCGTCTTATCCGCTGATAAATCCCGTACCTCCAGTACCGTCGGCGAATAGGCATAACCTGCTGTGGTCGGCGCTACATTGTAGGTGCGACTGGTCAAACCCGTAAACGTATAACTGCCGTCTGTGCCTGTAGTCGTTGTTGTGGTGGCAAAACCGCCATCTCCGCTTAACTCCACTGTTATGCTACCAATTCCCAGTCCCGTTACCGATGACCTAACCTTTCCCGATATCGTCAGTCCCGTCAATGGTGTTGCTGTAAAATCAGCATCCGTCTTATCCGCTGATAAATCCCGTACCTCCAGTACCGTCGGCGAATAGGCATAACCTGCTGTGGTCGGCGCTACATTGTAGGTGCGACTGGTCAAACCCGTAAACGTATAACTGCCGTCTGTCTCTGTAGTGGTCGTCTCGGCTACAAATCCGCCATCACCCATCAACTCAACCTCTATTCCTCCTATTCCCAATCCGGTAATTGATGAGCGAATCTTTCCAGAGATCGTCAAACCTGTCAGCGGTGTTGCTTCGAAATCCTGATCCTCTTTATCCTCGGTCATATCTTCGAGTACAATATTCTCCGGATTATAGATATAACCGGTTGTTGTCGGCGTTACATTGTAGGTGCAGTTTCCATCCAGACCCGTAAAAAAGTAATAGCCGCAATTGTCTGTATTGGTTGTCACCGTTCCAACCCCGCAGTCTCCGGTCAGAGTGACCTGAATATTCTCAATACCCAGTTTTGTATCGTGATGTTTGATTTTACCGGATATCGTCAACCCTGTAACTACTGTTGCAACAATATTACTAAGCACACGGTCAGAGTTTAAATTGCTGACAGATATCTCTAAAGGCGTATATTTATACCCTGTGCTTATGGCGGCAACTGTGTAAGAACCGGCTTCAAGATCATCAAAAGTGTATTCACCTGCTGCGTTTGTCTGTTTTTCAATGGATATGCCTGCGCCTGTTATTTTGACCGTAATATTGTTTAGACCGGTTCCGGTGGTATCAACCACCTTTCCTGTTATTTCATAGCGCCGCGCTGTAAAATCGGCGGTCTGATCATCATTTGAAGCATTAAGCACAACCGATTCCGAGGTTGGATCAAATACATATCCGTCAAAAGAAGGTGTTACTGTGTATGTATCATAATCAATGTCCTTAAACTCATACCAGCCTGCGTCACTTGTTGTTTCAGTTTTTGTAAAACTACCCCCCTGCAGGGTTATGGTTACGCCGCTTAAGGGCTGCCCTTTATAGGTAACATTACCGGAAATTCTTGGGGAATCATAAAAAGCATAAACCTTTCCATCGCTTGCACCCACATAAACAGACCGCTTTGCATCCGCTCCTATTGCAGGTGATGAAATTATTGAGGCAACAGACCCGGAACCGGTCTGAAGAGGTGATTCCCCCTCTCGGGGATACTGCCAAATAATCGGTGTCTCAGGAGAATCAGCACCAATAGCATAAAAATAGCCGCCATTTGAACCGACATATACGGTTTTTCTGTTATCTATTGCAGGAGAAGATTCTATCCTGTCTCCTGCTGTTAAAACACTGTAGTACTGTGTAGCATCAGGAAAAATTCGGAACAAATTATTACCTGATGCAATAAACACAGAATTATCCTCCAGAACCGCCGGTGTACTGTAAATATTATTGCCTCCCAGTTCAAACAGGGGCCATGTTAAGCTAAGGGGAACTGTGTCACTTTTATTCAACTTAACTATTAAATAATCTGAAAAAGTCGGATCAGGAGGAGGTGCGGAACTCCAATCCCATGCCTTGAAAAAAACCGATATCAACCTTCCATCAGGCGATATTACAGGACCTGCAAGCACACCACCGGGGGGATAATCGGTTGTAGCCACAGCATCACTGTATAAATCACCCGGAAAGCCCCAGACTATAGCTCCATTGGTCAAATTAATTGAAAACAGGTTAGAATATTTATTTTTAGAAGGAGGTCCTGCTATTGCTGTTACTTGATATTCCCATGAACCAATATATGCCCTGTTTAAGCCTGAATCAATTGCAGGCGGACACCAGGAAGCTCCAATCTCCGTTCTCCAGTTTTGATTTCCTCCAGTATCCACTGAATAAATATACCCATCATTTGAAGAAAAGATAATATTTCCTGCAGGATCAATACTGGGGGAAGAATTAATAGCGCCTGCAGTGGAAAAAACCCATAGAATACGCTCATCAGCCTCTGTTGGGTCAGCTACCACTATGCTCGGATCAGTATCAAATGCCCACAGAAAACCATCATCAGATCCAACATAGACTATGCCTGCGGTATCAATAGCAGGTGATGAACGCTGAATTGGAGCAGCTGTTTTGACCCTCCATTTAAGCGTGCCGTCATCCTGATCAAGGGCATAAAAATAGTTATCCGCTGAGCCGATATACAGAGTGTCATCATCAAGCGCAGGAGAGGATGTTACGGCAGCGCCAGTCTGAAAGTCCCATTTTAACCCGCCAATTAATGTACCATAGTTTTCAGTTTTACCTGTATTATTTATGCCATAATGAAACTTGGGCCAGGGAAGAGATGTGTCAAGCTGCGAAAACCCTGAGGCAGACATAAAAAATAAAAATAGAATGGCTGCTAAAAAGGAAAATATGGATTTTCTTAACATAAATGTTACCTCTATCTAATTATTTTTTTTTACCCTCTCCCTGCCCTCTTCCATCAAGGGAGATGGATTTTTTTGGTTTTGCCATCAGCTTAACAGCCATTTTCAGGTAGAGGGGGTTTTTTAGACTTTTTACTGCTACATCTTATTTCATATTCTATATAGATATGTCTCCTCTACGAGGTTCATACAGCTACAAGGAAAGTCCATCACACATTACTCACCTCTCTCATTGCCTTGCCTCAACAACTTTTGGAGCAATGTATCCCGTCTCATTAAAAAAACTTGTCATAAGGTCGTTTACCCCTGCTTTTACAGCCTTACCAAACATTACTTTGGGATGATTATCCTGATAAGCATAGTTGCTCTTTGGAGTATATTCAACCTCCACCCTGTTAGACCACATAACCCTTGCTGTTTCTACGTCCTGGGCATATAACCTTATCTGAACAACGGCAGAGCGTTTTGCCTGCTTTGGATGACGGGATGCAAGCCATCCGGAAGCAGCGCCTATGCCTGCTCCCTCAAGTCCGTAGTTGCTGCTTTTTGTATAGTTGATATCAGTTTGTCCTGTAATAAGACCGCTTGTAAGCACTGATTTTGATTTGCTGCTTCTTGAGATAAGACTGCTCCCAATTCCATAACCAAGAGCGCTTCCTATCAGGATGCTTTCAATATCCTCAAGATCCGAGTCATAACCATAAGCATCTGTTGCACCGTAAAGAAGTTCTTTTACTGAATCTATCGCAACCGGCACAAAACCGCGATACAAGGGATTCTTGGTGCCTATATCCTTATAACCAAAGTCAATAATCCGCCCCCGTATAATTATGTCAGCCCCAAGAAACTGTCCCATCTCCCGGACTTTATCCTTCGTCAACCCAACCGTAACCCCCTGAACCACAGGTGAATGTTTGGCGTTCTGTACCTTCTCTTTTCTCTTATTGCTCTCCATAACACGCATTATTTCACGCTGCATAACATCGGTATGACCGTAATTGGCAAGTTCATACTCAGGAGTGCCAACCCTTTTATATGCTGTGTCCTTATCTTCTACAGTTCCGTGAATAAGATATCTTTCTTTGTCAATAGGTCTTATAACACCGTTATCTACAAGCAAAGTGTTCACGTCTTCCTGAATACACACTGATATTCCGTTTGCCGTAAAATGATCTTTGAGTTCTTCAATTATCATTATATTTCCGCCCCATTCATTTATTCCCAGAAAATCCTGCTGATGTGAATAATCGGCAAACGGGAATATCGCAACTGTTCTTATTTTAGACATTTCAACAGTATTGTCTGCTGCAACAAATTTCACGTTCGGTGTCGAAGATGGTCTTATGTTTGTTGTAACCGTTCCTCCTGCACATGCTGAAAAAAGCCATGCCAAAACAAAAAGAAGTGGAATAATTTTAAATGTTCTCATTTTTTATTAAGCCTCCTGTTTAAATTAGCCGTTAAGCTGTTTGCTGATAAGCTTTTAAGCAGAATCAAAAACAGCGGTCTGTTAATCTTTATCAGAAAAAGAATGACAAAGTGTCTGCTCATTTTTTACAACTGAGACATCTTCTGATCTTCTTCTTCTACAATTGTAACTGTAAGGAACACAAGCATTTCCTGAATCTCTTCCTTTGTGCTTTCGCTTTTGAAAAGCCTTCCCATAAAAGGTATATCGCCAAGCACGGGTACTTTGCTGACATTTGCAGTCTCTGTTGTTTCGTAAATCCCTCCTATAACTATCGTCCTGCCGTTTTCAACAAGCAGCTCGGTTTCTACTTCTCTTACATCAATCCCGGGTTCATTCCCTGCCCCTGTCTGGGCGGAACGCTGGTTCTTTGTCACAAAAACGTTGAGGCTTACAGTGTTTGCAGGTGTTATTGTGGGAGTAACCCTCAATTCAAGCACAGCATCCTTGAATTCTGTTGAAGTTACCCCCTGATCGCTCAGTTTCAGGTACGGCAGCGCAACTCCCTGTTTGATACGTGCCTCCTTATTGTTAAGTCCAAGAATTTTCGGGTGAGATATTATCTTAACCTTGTCGTCTTTTTCCAGAGCGCTTAACTGAAGATTAAGCCGGTATGTATCCTTGATATAGCCAAATGCCAAACCACCTCCGACTCCTTCACCTATTGCCGCAGGAAGATTCACAGCCCAGTTATTTGACTGGGGTCCTGAAAGCTCTATATCAGCACCATCCTGAGCTACACCCCCGTCCATTGTGGTTCTATATGTCCCGCCCCACCTTATTCCAAGTTCTTTAGTATAGTTTGGATTTGACTGAATAACCTTTGCCTCGATTAAAACCTGACGTGTAGGCATATCCTGTTTCTGAACAAGTGACAGTACATTGAGCATATTGCTTGGCACTTCCTGAATTGTTACCCTGTTGTTATGGGAAAAAGAAGTTATGCTTCCCCTGTTGCTCAATACTTTCAAATCCCTGATAAACTTTACAACATCAGCTGCCTTGGCATAACTGATATCAACACTGTGAATGGTTAAATCCTCTATATCCTGCTCAATTCTTCTTGCAAGAATCCTTTCCTCGTTTATTCTTTTTATGTTGGTTTTGGTTTCAATATGAATGACATTGGGTGTTTCTATTTTGCCGAGATTGTTAGTTTCAAGAACTATGTCAAAGGCTTCATCCCATGGGATATTATCCAGTTTAAGGGTGACTTTACCCTGAACAGCATCGCCTATAATCATGTTGAGTCCGCTGATTTCTGATATAAGCCTCAGCACATTTTTAATATCAGCATCCTTGAAATCAAGGGATATCCTGGCACCTGTATATTTATGAGGATCAGCTGCATCAACTTTTTCATCGCTCTTTTCCTGACCTTTTTCTACGGCTTCAGCCTGTTCAGCCTCTTTCTTACTTACAACAATGTTAATTGAGTCAGCTTCCTGATCTACGTGGTAAAAGGGAAAATCATCCCCTGCTAAATCAACAACAAAGCTTACATTGTCTTCATCTCCTCCAACCCTTACTTTTTCCACAAGAGAACTTCCGACATCAACTTTTTTCATTCTAAGCTCTGAATCCACATCAGGAAAATCAACAACAATCCTGTTTGGCTCCGTAAGTGTAAAATAAGAAAAATCCATAACAGGGGAAGAGGAAACAACACTTATCCTGTCCCCGGAATCAAAACTGTGCGTCAAAAGGTTGACTATCGCAACTGCATTGGAGGTGTTAACAGCACCATCTGTACTGTCCATCAACACAGTCTCCTGAGAAGGATCTTTGAAAATGTCAATATAGAGATGCTCTGCCATACTGAAAGCATTATAGGGATAATCTTTCTGCAGTCCTATTTCTATTCTCAGATATTCTCTGCCCTTGTGCAATACCTCAGAGCTTTTAACAACACCTATATAATCATTTTGGACATTTATCAAGCTCTGATATGCCCCCTGAGCCATACCGGAAATATCAACCACAATCCGCTCAGGACCACCAAGCTTGAAAACAGTATATGCAGGCTGTCTTGAAGCGCTTATTCTAACCCTGCACCCTTTGCTTGTATTGATTATATCAACACTGTTTACCAGATCAGATTTTTCTCCTTCTGTTTTTTCTTCTTTTAAAGCTTCCGAAATCACAGGCTCATCGTGTTGCTCCTTGACTGAAGGAGCAGTTGCACAACTGCACAACATACATGACAGAAAAAAAATTACGACTGCGGAAAAAAGTTTTCTATTTATCATAAATTTTTCCTCTACTTTTTGCTTGAACGGATTGTTAAATTTGAAACTCTCAACTCTATATTGCCCGCAGGGTCCTGATATTTTTCCTCTACGGTTATACCCTGTCTTGAAATATTTGTTATAACCCCATTCTGTTTCCCGATCTCCATGCCCTGCCTGACAGTATATCCAAACCCTTCAGGATCTTCCAGCAGAGCAGCAGGTTCTTCGGATATAATAACTGCAACAAGATTGAAGTCATCAAGATCATATCTTTGAAGAGGACTGGCTGGAGTGGTTATTTCAACAGTGGCTATGTCCCTAACCCTTGCAGTAGTTTCCTGTACCAGAGGAAGAAAAGGGTCTGGCAGTACTGAAGCATCATAGCTGTAGATTTCTTTCTGCTCTGCTTCAGTCTGGTTATCAGTCTCTGTCTCATTTCTCTGTTTTTCTGCGGAATCAGTTTGTGCAACTTCCTTGGCAACCACTGATTCTTCCTTCTGAGCGTATGATGGACTTGAAAAAACAAGTGCACCGGCAAAAAATGCCAGAATAGCAGCTGCAATAAAAGGCACTCTGTTTTTACCTTCTTCGCCTGCGTCTTTCAGGTTTTTTTGGTTTTTCATCTTCTTCAACATATTTAAAAGTTATTACACTAAATGATGCTTCAATTGAAGAATCCGGAGACATGTCTCCTCTTCTTCTCTGAGGTTTTGATACGATTACAACATCTCTAAAATTAACGATCCTGCTCAATTTTGATACCTTGTCAAAAAATGTCCCCAGCTGATGATATTTTCCGAAAATTTTCATATCAACAGGAATTTCAGCATAAAAATCTTTGGGGATTTCAGGCTTGGGCAGAAAAAGCAGTATTCTCAAACCGCTTTCTTCAGCAAGGCTTGATATACTTGAAAGAAGGGATGGTATCTCGCGTGTATTTGGAAGGAGCTTTATGGCTGTGTCAAGCTGCTTTTGAAGCTCATCTATCTCCTTCTGAAATCTGGGAAGTTCTGCAAGGGCTTTTCTCTGCTCCTCATACTGGCTCTGGAGTTTGGCAAGTTCATTGCGCTTGGCATTTAAAATTTCTCTGCTTGGTTTATCAAAAAAGAAATAGTAGGATGCTCCTATTAATATAATAACAAGCGCAAGGATCCCTATTTTCATCTGTTTTGGCAGTTTCAAAAACTTTTCAATTATTTCTGCCATTGTTTTGCCCCCTCCAAGCGGGATAACCTTTTTTATAATAACTACAGCTTTTTTCTAAGCTTATCTAAACTGTTTTAACTCTTCTTTTTATAGTCAAAACGAATATCACAGACGATGATGAAATTTTTCAACTGAACACCGGGCTGAACCTGTTTTGTCTCTGTTTTTATCTCCTTGAGATCTACATTATGAAAGATATCCGACTGCTCAAGCTTCACCATGTAATCAGATATTGCAATATTATCAAGTGCTCTGCCTTTTAATTCAAGTTTTGCTGTTTTCTGAGAAAGAGATGTAAGCCACAACCGCCCTGGCATGCTGCTTGCTATCTGCGTAAGAAGGCTAATGGGTCCTCCTCTGTCCTTTTCGAGACTCTTAACAATTTCCATTTTTGTTGTAAGCATCTCTTTCTTTTTTTTGAAAGCCTCTATTTTTTTCATCTGCTCTCTGTTTTTCTGTATCTCCTTTTTAAGTCTGATAATTTCATTATCTGTATCGGCTATCTCAGACTTAAGTGAAGCGCCAAGAAAAACAACTATCAGGATAACAGGAACAACAGCCGCAACCCCTGTTAGAATCTGTTTTATAAACTGCTTTACTTTTCTCTGCTGACGATATGGGATAAGATTAATTTTTATCATCTGTTAATCCTCTGTATTCCTTGAAGCAAGCCCCACAACAACCGCTGAAAAAGGAGATATATCATTAATATAATCCTGGTCAAACGAGTTTTTATTGTATTTTATTGATTTAAAGGGATTACTGTATTCAACAGGCAGACCTGTTTTTTCTTCAAGAATCTCCTTTAATCCTTTTGTATTTGACCCTCCGCCGCTTAGAAAAATCCGGGTTACTGAATTATAGGTTGTGCTTGAAAACATTTCGAGCGCCCTCTGTACCTCACGGCTAATTGCCGAGGCACCTTTCGTAATTATCTCATCAACAATATCTGTGTTGATGCCCTCAAAAGGTTCGCCTGTTTTAATATTCTCAGCCTCCTCATAACTCATCGACAGCTCTTTTTGAATTTCTTCAGTTATATGGTTACCGCCAAGGAATATATCACGATTAAAAAAACAGTTGCCCCCCTTCAAGATGTTTATATTGGTAATGCTTGCTCCAATATCTACAAGTGCAAATATATCTTTTTCATCAGACTCATGGTTGATATTAAACATGTTTTCAATTGCAAAAACATCAATATCAATTATTGCTGTTTTAAGATCAGCTTTGCTGAGAACTTCCCTGTATTCATCCACCATGGCTTTTTTTGCCGCTACCAGCAGAACATCCATCTGGTCGTCCTGCTCTTCATTAACCCCGAGTATTGCAAAATCAATATTAACCTCATCAAGGTCAAAAGGGATATACTGTTCTGACTCCATCTCAATAATCGGCTCAAGTTCGTCCTCCTCCATAAGTCCGATTGTTACTTTTTTTATTATCACAGGGTGCCCTGAAACTGAAACACAAACATTTTTATTCTTGATCTTGAGATTATTCAACACCTTTTTTATACCGGCAATCAATGGCTCCGAGTTTATTATTACTCCATTTACAACCGTTTCCCTGGGCAGTTTAGTCATGCCAAAATTTTTCAGGGTAAAAACATTTTTATTTTTTTCAAGCTCTACAAGCTTTATAGAACTTGTCCCTATATCAAGACCAATAACATTATTTGAAAGAAGATCAAACATAAAGCCCCGGGTTAAAAAAATTATTTATAAATAAATACTTGCCACCATTTTACAATGCAATATATAAAACAGTATATATAATATCAAAAGCTATATTCATTTCTCGTTTTTTTTCTAATACAGGCTAAAGAAATTAAAAATACAACAGCCTTCTAAAACTGCCTATCCGTTTGAATTATGATAAATAATTTCTCCTTTTCTAACAAGCCCCAACTCCCTCCGGGCAATCTCTTCTATATATCCCGGCTCATTAACTAAAAGCTCTATCTCATATTTTATTTTTTCATTTTCTGATTTGATCCTTTTGTTTGAGGATTCTAAATCATAATATTCTTTTTGAAGACGTACCATATGCAAAAACCCCTTCTGACCAAAAACAGACCAATACATAACAGTACACAGAAGAGAGAAGAAAAGAACTGATACTACAATTTTCTTTATAGTAAAAACAGTATTTGAGTCAAGCTTTTTTTTTGTTTTCATAAACAGAGGCTTGTTTTTTTGAAATTGACTTATATGTTTATTGTTT
>CAZMHH010000075.1:8234-17894 GCA_964566035.1 uncultured Thermodesulfobacteriota bacterium | reverse complement strand
AACGTATAATTCGTTAATATATCTCCCAGCGAATTGCAATTGCAACACAGTCTCAGCGGGGAGAGGGGACGGGGTGGAATGTCCTGTATCAACCACAACAGTATGAGAGTTGGGAAATTAAAAAAAATATTTTTATATTAATACCACAACATACTATTACTTTTGTATTTCAGCAGTTACGCCGCAACCCATTCTCCCTCTCCCTTGACGGGAGAGGGTTGGGGTGAGGGTGATAATAAAAAACAATCAAATTTAAACTTGCCTTTATGTATAGTGAAACACCGTACCCGAACCTTTTAGCCATGTTAACAGACCTGTTCAGGAATTAGGTGAATGAAGACAATGATTCCTTATATCCTCTAATACACCTTCAATGTTAAACAATACATCAGTGTTCCAATATCTCAATACTAAAAATCCATTCTCCTTGAGCCAATCATCTCTTTGTTCATCTTTTGCCTTATTTGTTGAATGTTGACCACCATCAACCTCAATTACCAAGCCTTTCTCAAGACAAACAAAATCCAGGATATAATTTTCCATAGGCTGTTGTCTTCTGAACTTGCAACCTTCAATTTGCTTGTTTCTGAGGTGCCGCCATAACACACGTTCAGCATCCGTTGAGCTTTTCCGCAGTCCTTTTGCCAATGGAGTAAGTTTAGTTTTCATTTCCTTAACCCCCCTCACCCTGACACTCTCCCACGGCGGGGAGAGGGGACGAGGTGGAATGTCTGTTATCAACTACAATGATATTGGCGTCGCCTAATCCTGTCAAAAAACATCTTTCAGCCTTTGTGTTGGGTTTCGCTCTCGCTCAACCCAACCTACACCTTAATTCTCAGTGTTGGGTTTCGCTCTCGCTCAACCCAACCTACACCTTAATTCTCAGCAATCCCCCTGCCTTTCCCCTCCCCCGGCGGGAGGGGATTAAGGGGAGGGGGATACTGCAATACCACTACAACCACGAATAAACAGTTTCAAGCTGCAAGTAAAAGCTTTAGCTTTTTGTGTCTTTGCTTAACAGCTAACAGCTTAACAGCTATTTTAGCTACGAGCTACGCTGCTAACTTCCTGTACACCGTCGGCGCTACCTGTTTTATAGGCAGGTCAAGACCTGCGGTTGTTTCAGAATGCCCTATAAAGAGATATCCTCCTTCTGTTAAACGACTGCATAGATTTGAAAGTATCTTCTGCTGTCTTATCCTGTCAAAATATATCAGCACGTTTCGACAGAAAACCACATTTACCGCTTTATCAACCGGATAAACATCATCCATAAAATTAATCCGGAAAAACTCAATACTGTTTCTAAGCTCAGGAACAACACGAACAAGCCGCTTATTCCTGTCCCTGCTCTTCATAAAATATTTCTTTTTCATGACATCAGGCATACCCGATATCCGTTCTTCACTATATATTGCATTCCTTGCTTTTTCAATTACTTCAGTTGACAGATCTGTTGCAAGTATTGAGAACGAAAACCCCTCTGTTTTTTCGAGCAGTTCACTTAATACTATAGCAAGGGTATAGGGCTCTTCTCCTGTTGAACACCCTGCGCTCCATACTCTAATCTTTCTGAGCCTGCAACCAGTCAAAAGTTCCGGAATTGACTTTGTTGTAAGATACTCAAAATGGAAAGGCTCCCTGAAAAAATCTGTCTTGTTGGTTGTCACCACATCAAGCAGTGAAATAAGTTCTGTCTTCATTCCGGCATCGCTGAACACATATTTACAGTATTCGTCAAATGAATTAAGCCCGACAGCTCGAAGTCTTTTTCTGAGCCTTCCCTCAAGCATTGTCTTCTTTACAGCAGGCATCTTTATACCCGCACTCCTCTCCACAAGCTCTGCAAGTTTCTCAAAAATCCTGACAGACATTACAGGCACCCTGACCTCATTTGGCAGTCTATCGTTTCTTTTTGCTGTCTCTGTTCTCATATAAGTTAAGGTTCATTTGTTAGTTGTGATCGTTTTTTGTTGGGTTTCGCTCCGCTCAACCCAACCTACAGTCTACAGTCTGAAAAGAGCTGATAAGCTATTAAGCTGATGGCTCATAAGCAAAGTCAAAAAAACCAAGACAGGGACAGAACACCCGACAACTGATTGCCTTCAGCCTTTTGCCTTTATGGTTTTGCTTAACAGCTCAATAGCCCTGTTAAATAACCTTCGGTTTGCTCCGCATTTCACAGGGCAGGCCAACAGCTTTTATGCTTTTGCTGACAGCTGGGAGCCGATACCTGACAGCTGCTTTTAATCCCCCTCACCCTGACCCTCTCCCACGGCGGGGAGAGGGGACGGGGTAGGATGTCTCAGTACCGGTAACATCGTTCTCTGTGTTAGCTGGCAGTGTCAAATAAATCGTTTTACAAACTGTTGTTGCCGCTCATATCCTCATATTTCAGCCATCCCCGCTCCCTTTCCCCTCCCCCGGAGGGAGGGGATTAAGGGGAGGGGGGAAAATCATCAAATTTAAAATCACCTTTGCTGACAACTGAAAGCTGACTGCTGAAACCTGCTCTCAGCCTTTTATTCCGTCGGCTTTGTCTCCTCTGAAGGGACACTGACACTCTCCTGCACTACGAAGAGTTCATCACTTGTAAATATCTTATCTATCTCCAGAATCATGATAAACTCTTCATCACGTTTGGCAATGCCCTTGATAAACTCTGTCTTCCAACGTGAACCGATCCGGGGAGGCGGCTCTATATGTTCCGCCTCAAACTCTATTACCTCCTGAACTGAATCTGCCAAGGCGCCTATCACTGTGGTATCTCCGTCAAGGTCTATCTCAACAAGTATTATACAGGTGTTTACCGTCTTTTCAGTCTGGGTCATGCCAAACTTTAAACGCATGTCTATCACAGGCACCACACTGCCCCTGACATTTATCACGCCACGCATGTAATCAGGAGACTTTGGCACTTTTGTTATGTTCATATAATCAAGCACCTCTCTGACCTTGCTCACCGGAAAAGAAAATATCTCCTCCCCGAGCTTGAATGTCAGATACTGCGCCGTCTCTTTTATGCTGTCTACTGCCATAGCATTTTCCTCCACGTTAAATTAGCTGTTAAAAAATGAGTTGCAAGATACTGGTTGCAAGACACAAGTTTCAGAAAAAAAGTCACAGGCTTGAGAACGTTCAGGCTGATAATCTTACAAGCCATGTATTGCTGAAACCTGATCCCTGATAGCTCTTAGCCTTTGTGTTGGGTTTCGCTCTCGCTCAACCCAACCTACTCCTACTCCTGATAGCTGCTTTTTACTACCAGCTACGAGCTACGCTGCTAACTAGTATTTCTCAAACTCACCATCCATATCATCTTTCTTTGCCTTCTTTTCTCCCAGGTCTATATGAGTTCCTTTTTTCTCTTCATGTTTGACATTTCCGCCAATTGCCTTCTTTGACTGTGGTTTAGCTGCGAACTCCGGAACTGCATGCTGTTTCGGCTCTGCAGCCTGAACAGGAGCTCTTCTCTGTTGTGCAGAATAACCTTCATCTCCTGTCCTGAAAAATGCTATCGCCTGCTGCAGGTTGATCGCCTGTTCATTCATCTCGGCGGCGCTTGATGCCATCTCCTCTGCGCTTGATGCCATGTTCTCAGAACTTGCGCTCATCTCTTCAGCGCCTGATGCATTCTGCTGTATCACCTGATCAAGCTGCTGCAATGCCTTGTTGATCTGCTCTACGCCTGAGGTCTGCTCATTGCAGGCTGCGCTTATCTCCTGAACAAGGTCTGCTGTTTTCTGTATATCAGGAACTATCTTATTAAGAAGCTCTCCTGCCTTCTCGGCAACATCAACACTTGAGGCTGAAAGCTTGTTTATCTCTCCTGCTGCGGTCTGGCTGCGTTCTGCAAGTTTGCGAACCTCGGATGCCACCACGGCAAATCCTTTTCCATGCTCTCCTGCACGTGCAGCCTCAATTGCAGCATTCAGTGCAAGCAGATTTGTCTGGCGAGCTATCTCTTCAATTATTCCGATCTTGCCGGCTATCTCTTTCATTGCAGTCACTGTTTCAGAAACAGACTGACCTCCCTGTTTTGCATCTTCTGCTGCCTGAAGGGCTATCTTCTCCGTCTGCATTGCATTATCTGCATTCTGCTTAATGTTGGCGCTCATCTGTTCCATTGATGAGGATGCCTCTTCTGCTGCTGCCGCCTGCTCAGTCGCTCCCTGTGACATCTGCTCAGAGGTGGCGCTCAGCTCCTCACTGGTTGAGGATACGTTCTCTGCTGATGACTTCACGTTCTCAGCCATACCCTGTACATTGTCAGCAGAACCCCGCACATCGCTTACCACATTTCTTAGTTTTGCAACCATTCCATTCAGGGCATCCGCCAACTGACCTATCTCGTCCTTCTGGTCAACATCAACAACTGCTGTCAAATCTCCATCTGCCACTGCCTTTGCATACTCTACACCCTTTGAAACAGGAGTTGTTATCATCCTTGTAAGAAGGATTCCTATCAGTATTGCAAGTATTGTCCCGACTATCATCCCTATTATTGCAATACTGATGGTTCTGGCAGAATTGACATGGGCGTTTTCGGTTGCTTCCTCAGCAACTTCTTCATTAATTGCCACAATCTTTATCAGAAGGTCAATAGCTGCATTCTGTTTCACACGTGCTGCCTCAAGAGCCTGTTCATTTATCTGATTATACAAATCTTGAGCCCTGCGGATCTCTTCAATAATAACATCAAATAAGCCGAAGCTGTTCCGGGCAGCGCCTAACATCTGGTTTGTATATACAGCTTGAGCCTCGGCATTTCTGCCATCCTGAACAAGCTGCTTTATATCTTTTACATTTTGATGAAACCTGTTATGAGGAGCACGAATATCACGCAGAGCTCTTTCTATTACAGCATTTTCTGTCTCAAAATCTGCCATCCACATTCCAAAAGCACACTGTGCTGCGTCTTCTCCTCCTTCAAACATTTCGCCTGTTAATATAAGCTCGGCTGTGTCTGACATCAGACGGTAGTGGTCTCCTCTGAAGGTTTGAATATCATTACCCAAAGCCTCAGGATCAAGAATGTCCATCTCCTCATACTTACGCATATTATCAAAAAGTTTATCGTTTTCAACCCGCCATTCCTCCAATGCAGGAATAAACTGTTTCCAGAGCGCCTCTTCCTCCCGTGTCTGAGGCAGAGGCTCATAAACAGCCATTGCATCAGTATAGCGCTTTCTTGCATCCTCAATATTTCTCCACTGACGCTGTCTTCCATCTGCGCTCAGTTTAGTGTTTAAAAGTGTTCTTTGCGCAGACCTTAACTGCTCATACCCAAACTCCATTCTTATAAGACTTGCAACGCTTGGAAGCCGTACCTCTGCAATTTCATTAACATCATGATCCATTGTTCTTGCACCCATAAACCCCATAAACCCTACAATCAGGGTTATCGCCGCCACAATCAAAAACCCGCCTAAAAGTTTTACTCCTAATTTCATGTTCTTAAACATCTTTTTTCCTCCTTTGATAAAAATTATTACTTTTTACTCAGGCGCCGTCAACAACGCCGCCCTTTGACTTTTTCAAAAACCATCCTTCCTTTTATCCTTTAACCCTCCTTTCTAAGAAAAAGTTACAAGTTGCAAGCTTCAAGTTTTAAGTAAAATCTTTTTATGTTTTTGCTTATCAGCTCAACAGCTTTTTTACTACCAGCTACGAGCTATGAGCTACCAGCTATTATACCCCCTCACCCTATCCCTCTCCCAACGGCGGGGAGAGGGGACGAGGTGGAATGTATGTTATCAACTACAATGATATTGGAGTTGAGTAACTGCCTTAAAAAAATTGTTTTGTATAATTGATACAACTTTTAATAACTTAATTCTCAGCAATCCCCGCCGCAACCCATTCTCCCTCTCCCTTGACGGGAGAGGGTTGGGGTGAGGGTGATAAGAAATTATCAAATTTAAACTTGCCTTTGCTGAAAGCTGACTGCTGAAACCTGATTCCTGCTCTTTCGATTACGATTACGATCACGACCACGCCTACGACCACGAAAGGTTCTGCTGACAGCTGACACCTGATACCTGACACCTGCTTTTTTTACTACCAGCTACGAGCTGCGCTGCTAACCGCTACGAGCTAATCTGCGCCAGTTTTACCGGATCAGCTATCAGTGCCACTGTTCCGTCTCCGAGAATTGTGGCTCCTGAGACACCCTGAACATCACGATACATCCTGCCAAGAGACTTTATAACCGTCTGATGCTCGCCAATTACACTGTCCACTACAAAACCTACCCTGCGCCTGTCAACCATACAGATAACAATAAGCTCAATTGAAGGAGAATCCCCTTTTATATTAAAAAGCTCTCTCAGATGAACATAGGGAACAATCTCTCCCCTGACATGAATAATCTGCCTGCCGTGGGAATCCCTCCTTCCCTTCTCTGTGAGCTCGATACACTCCTCAACAATATCAAGCGGAAGCACAAAAAATGTATCACCCGTCTGTGTAAGCAGACCGTCAATTATTGCAAGCGTAAGGGGCAGTTTCAGCGTAATTGATGTTCCTCTCTCTGAACTGCTTTCAATATCTATCTCCCCTCTCAGGTTTTCAATATTACGCTTCACAACATCCATCCCGACTCCCCTGCCTGATATGTTGGTAACTTTTGAAGCAGTGGAAAAACCAGGAGCAAATATAAGCTCATATATCTGTCTGTCGGAAAGCTCGGCATCCTCTGATATAAGAGCTTTTGAAACTGCCTTATCCCTTATTGAATCCCTGTCAAGCCCTGCTCCGTCATCCTCAACTGTAATCAGAACCTCTCCCCCGGACTGCCGGGCTGAAAGCTTTATCATGCCCTTTGCCTGTTTACCCTTCTGAACCCTTTCTTCAGGGCTCTCTATCCCGTGATCAAGACAGTTCCTTATTAAATGGGTAAGGGGATCATTCATCTTCTCAATCACCGTCTTGTCAAGCTCTGTCTCAGCGCCTTCTGTTACAAAATCAACCTCTTTGCCAAGCTCTGTTGAAAGATCCCTTACTACCCTTTTAAACCTGTTAAACGAAACACCTATGGGCATCATCCTGATACTCATGGCATTATCCCTGAGCTCTGAGGTGAGCCGTTCCACTTCCTCGGATATGAGTGAAATATCTGTGTCTGCCACAGTTCCGGCAGCCTGGCTGAGCCGCGCCTGAACAGTGACAAGCTCGCCTACTAAATTTACAAGCTTGTCAAGCTTCTCCGCTGCAACCCTTATGCTCATTGCAGCCTCTTCCTGCTGCTTCCTTACTCTTCTTACATGAGCCTGCTCTGCCAGTGCTGAGGCTACAATACCTGGTTTTGCCCTGCCGTTTTCTACAAGTATCTCTCCAACCTTGCGCTGTTTGCCGATTGATGCTGCAATATCATCAGGCTGAAGATCTCCTCGCTCAAGCAGTATCTCCCCAAGTCGCTTATAATCTTCCTCTTCCTCTATCTCTCCTGTGTCCACCTCCTCTATGCTGATATCACTCTCATCCTCAACAAAGATAAAAACATCCTTTATGGCATCCACACCCTTGTCTGTGGTAAGGACAATATCCCAGTAGATGTAGCATAACTCAGGGTTTATATCATGGAGGGAGGGAATTATATCGGTCTGACAGACTATTGAGCAGATTCCAAGCTCCTGAAGCTCCCTTAAAAGAAGCAAAGGATTTGTGCCGCTCAAAAACATCTCATGATTTGGTTTGAATCTTATCCGGTAGGTTGACCTGGGGGATGCTTTTTCATAAGAAGGAACGGTTGAGGCAGGCTCTGGTTCTGCAGAAGGGGGTTTTTCATCCTTTGATAATTCAATAATGGTTTGAAATTCCTCTAAAAGGCTGTTCTTTAAATCCATGTCAAGGGGGGTATCAGGATCAGGGGAAACCATTGCCTTTATGACATCTGAGGCGGAAAGGGTCAAATCAATTATCTTCTTTGTAATCCCGATTTTGCCTGAGCGTATCCTGTCAAACAAGGTCTCAATATCATGAACAAACTCGCTTATATCATCAAAACCGAACATCCCGCCTGAGCCCTTGATGGTGTGAAGACTGCGAAATGCCTTGTCAACCAGTGTCATATCATCAGGATTGTCCTCCAACTCAAGCATTGACTGAACAAGGGTGTCAAGAAGTTCGAATGCTTCCTGTTTGAATACTTCAATGTGTTGTTCCATAAAAATCCCTCCAAGTTAGCTGGTAGCTCGTAGCTGGTAGCTCGTAGCAAAAAAAAAACAGGATAGTTCGTAGCTCGTAGCAAACAAACAAGTTGATATTGCTATTGCTTTCCTTTTATAGAGTTAATAAAACCATTGAGCATTTTTGCAATTTCTATTGTTTCTCCTTTAACAACTATAAACTCTTCTTCAGATATCAGACATCTCTTTAAAAATATCTCCAACAGGGTCATTGTTTCGTAAAGTGAGCCTCTTGATATATAAAGAAAATGAACAAAATCTTTCTTTGAAAACCTGCCCTTGCATTCTGCAATATTCATTGGCACTGAAGTGCAGGAAGATTCCAACTGCTGTACCAGTCGATAATGCTTCTTCTTTGAGGCAATTCTATCAGCAATTTTGAGCATATTGTCTGCCCAGTCTATTGCTCTCTGCCATACAAAAAGCTTTTCATAACCAAATTCCACATCATCAACTTTATTCATAACATTCCCCTGGTTTTGCCTTTACTACGAACTACGCTGCTACTCCTGCCTTTTCTTTTACTACGAGCTACCAGCTACCAGCTACGCTGCTAATTACCTGATACCTTCTCTTTCGATTACGATTACGATCACGACCACGCCTACGACCACGAAAGGTTTGCTCAACAACTCAACTTCTCAACATTTCAACTTCCTATATTGCTTTTCTGCTTTTATGTTTTGCTACCAGCTACCAGCTACGAGCTACGCTGCTACTTGCTATTCCAGCACTTTCTTCGTTACTGAAATAAGCTGTTCGGGTTTAAAGGGTTTTACTATCCAGCCGGTTGCACCTGCATGTTTACCTTCAATCTTCTTCTCTGCCTGCGACTCGGTTGTAAGCATTACAATGGGAATGAACTTGTAACCCGGGTTTGACCTGACCGCCTTTATAAGCCCTATTCCGTCAAGTCTTGGCATATTAAGATCTGTTATCAACATCTGGACAGAAGAACCTTCAAGCTTTGAAAGGGCATCTTCACCGTCTTCTGCTTCAAGAACATCATAGCCTGCGTTTTTTAAGGTAAATGAGACCATCTGACGAACGCTTGCTGAATCATCTACCGTCATTATGGTTTTACTCATCTTTTTGTGCCTCCTGTCCATAAACATTTATCTGTTGTTTCCCGTGAACACCCCTGATAGCCTTCCAGCCCTGATTTCTGCAATGTATTCTGAAAAGGTTCGGAGATCTTCTTTAATACGGCATTTCTTCCCTGCTCAAGAAGGGTTCTGTGCGCAGAACAGAGTATCTGAAAACAGGACATATCGGCTTTGGTAACACCGGAGAGATCTAAAAAAATGTCCCCGGGCTGCTCCAAAACCTTCAGGAAATAATCCCTGAAAACCGAGGCATACTCTACGGTAAGCTCGCCTCTTATTACTACTTCACATCCGTTTTCTATCTTATTGCATGTAAGTTCCATAAAATCCCTCCAAGTTAGCTGTTAAGCTGATGGCTGATA
>CAZMHH010000075.1:0-8134 GCA_964566035.1 uncultured Thermodesulfobacteriota bacterium | reverse complement strand
AGCTGTTAAGCAAAAGAAAAAAACAGAACCAAAAACCAAGTTAGCTGTTAAGCTGATGGCTGATAAGCTGTTAAGCAAAAGAAAAAAACAGAACCAAAAACCAAGTTAGCTGTTAAGCTGTTGGCTGATAAGCTGTTAAGCAAAAGAAAAACAAAACCAAGAAAGCTGTTAAGTCCCGTGCTTCACAGGATTAAGCAAAAGCAAATCAAGCTTTGTTGTTTTTCATTGATTTTATAAGAGAATTAAGCATCTTATTTATTTCCTCTGCTTTTTCCTCTAACACCCGAACATAATCCGGCTCTATCCATTTAGTCTTCTCAAATATCAGCAACATTGTAACCACCTCAAACAATGAACCCCTTGCTATATATAGAAACTGAATAAATTCCTTTGTTGTTTGCCTGCCCTTGCCTTCAGCTATGTTCATGGCAATGCTTGTGCTTGCTGATTCCAACTGCTCTACAAGGCGAAAATGCTTTCTCGGGGTTTTAATTTTATCTGTTATCTTGATCACATCTTCTGCAAACTCAACTGCTTTTTCCCAAACCCTTAAATCCTGAAAATTAAAAACCGCTTTCCTATCTTCTTTCATAACATCACTCCATTGTCTTTCTTTTAACTCCTGGCTTGTTGTTTTTGCTTATCAGCTTATCAGCCATCAGCTTAACAGCTCTTCTGGTTTTGCTGACACCTGATAGCCGATAGCTGCTTTATTGCTTATCAGACTTTGCTGATACCTGAAAGCTGATACCTGATACCTGCTCTTAAAACAGTTCCACATTATCCCCGAAATCATCTTCTCCCTCTTTTTTATCCTTTTTTTCCTTTTCAGCTTCACCTGCTGCCGATGCCTCATCCTGCCATGGTGCAGCGCTTTCTGCGGGCAGCCCGGAAACTGATGATGAAAAACTGTTGTGAATATCACGCTGTCTCTGCATTGTGTATTGTCGCTCAATTTCTGCAATCATATCGCTTTTTGAACCCTCACTGCCTGACATAAGTGATATCTCTTCCTTTGTCATAGCAGCAGTCCTGTTTAAAGCAAAGCATATCTCCTCAATAGATGAGGATGTGGTTCTATGTACTGAAATACCTTTAATGCTGGTTTCTATTTCATAGGCAAGAATCTGTCCGTCATTTTCCATTTGTGCTATCTCAGCTCCGAGATTCTCACAAAATCGGTTCAGGCTTTTTATTGCATTAATAAAATCCCCTGCAACAGAGTCTTCCTGTCGGGTTTCAACCCCTTCCCTGTCGAATTTAACGCTTATGTCATCTGAACAGGAGGCTATTTCGGTAAGAGCTTTTGTGATTTCATCTGTCAAATGGTAGGTTTCTGTTGCAAGATTGCGGGCTGCCTCTGCGAGCTCTCCAAGTGCAGCGCCACGTCTTCCTATATGGGCTGCCCTTATCTGAGAATTAAGAGCAATTTTCTTCATCTCTATGCCTATTTTTTCAATATCATGGATAAACTCTGATATTGAACCAATCGCATCTGTTACAGACTTCATCGCGCCTGTAATATCCCTGCGCACTTCATTGTATTGCTTAAGCGATGTTTCAACAGCAGAAAACTTCCTTTCAAGCCCCATTAAAAAATCATCACCAACACCGCCTTCTGTACTTATAAGTCTCATTGTCTCAGAACAAATATTTATTATTGAGTCAACTATCTGCTTGAGATTGTCTCCTATACGGCTTACCTCTTCAAACATGGTCTTTTCTGCATCCTGGAGCTGCACCGCCTGAAGCATTGATACAGATACTGTATCTGAAAGCGTGTTCCTTAAAACATCCCTTTTTAAAAGAAGCTTTATATATCTACTGTCTTCAATCCTGTTGCTGAGCTTTTTCAAGGTTTCCATTACATGCTCCAGTTTCTGCCTTGTTATGTCGTGAAACTGCAAAGAAGAGACTATCTCACTTATCTTCTCTGATATGTTTTTATAGCTGGAAGACAGGTTCTTTGCGCTTCCAGAAGCTGCTTTGTGTTTACTATTAAGAAAAGACAGGTTCTCATTTGTTGTGTTCAGGATTGTCTGAGCATTCTTACGCTCAATTGCCTGAAGACCCTCTGCCTTTGAAAGGGTTGTTCGAATATTCTCTATAAGCTGATCTGCTGTATAGCTTATTTCATCTGCCTTTATTTTTATATCAACACTCAGCTTTGCTATCTCCTGAGCCAATGTCTCAAAACCGCTGTCCGATGTGTCAAGACCCGCAATCTCTATCTTTATATTCACAGACAGTACAGAAAGAGTCTTGACAATCAGTAAAAAAGACTGGAGCGTATCCTGAAGTTCGGCAAGAACATGAAAAATATGCCTCAACTTCTCAATGTTTTTCTCAGCATCTTTTTCCTGCGATTCCGTAACGTTAAAAAACCTGTTGAACCGGGAAATAGTTTTGTCTATCTCTGTTCCGGACAGATACTCCGCAACATGAAGAGCTTTCTCCGACAACTGCGCTGACCGTGTATTAAAATCCTGCAAGGTGCTGCCTATTGATAAAAATTCGCTCTCTGTTGATGATGTAAGGTTTTTCAACTTATGTTCCGTCCCTTTCAAACATGACAACCATTGCTTTAATATCTGCCTGTAGAATATCTCCTTGCGCAGAGTCTTGAATCTTTTGAACACAGAATCAAGCAAAACAATCAGATATTTATAAAACCTATGATAATATGCTGCTAACTTTTCCTTCATATATATCAGAATGCTCCTTTGAAACCATCTTATCTATTACAGAACATATATCGTCTCCGGGTGAATCAAAATATGTCACAAAACGTGGAAAAAGCTTGAATCCGAGTGAAACAGTCTCTTGTTCATAATCCGGCAGAACTAAAATAAGCTTCTTGTCATTTAAAAGCTCTTTGTTTGAATGAATATCCTCTAAACAATTCCTGTTCGGAACAAAAAGAAGAACTATAGGAGGATTTGCCTGGTCAAAAGAACCCCTCAGCTTTCGGTAAAGACCATTCAGGGTTCTGTGAAGATGCACCTTAGGATATTTTGATAGCCTGCGTATAACAAAATCTGAAAGGTCCTCGTCTTCTTCGGGGTATGGTAAAAATATTATTATGTTCATCTATCTTCCTGCTCTTAATTTTCTCAGTTTTATATTACAAATAGAATGCCAGTTGTATCATTAAAGCAGAAAGATTATTTATTAAGTTATTTTGGGAGGTTAGCAAAAAAGGTGTTTAACGGAAAGACAAAAAGGGGGAGAATATTGTCTTACAACACAAGACAAGTATTGTGAGATAAGACAGGTTGGAGGACAACATTCTCCACGCAGTCTCCAGCACAAGTTGTTTATCCGCCACTCCCCTGAAATAACAAGATAGATTTGCATTGAATAAACGGGTTGAATGTGTTAATCATAACTTAAATAGATTAATGGTTTCTTGGAAACAAAGAACGGTAAAAATCATTTAAACAATTTAGAACAGACACAATGGACAATTTCGCCTATATAAACACTATAAACGAATTATTCACCAATAAACAGTTAATACAAAAAATTCAGGAAAAACTTCCAAAACTTTTTCAACTGGCAGAACTTGAAAGTTCAAGAGCAGGAAAAATTGGTATGGAGGTCGGGTCTGTAAGGGGAAAAATTATTATAGCTCTGCTCATTCTCAGCTTTGGTGAAAAGCATGTCGAAACGCAAATACCTATCACCAGGCCGGAGGTAGATGTAATATTAAAAAGAAGAACTGTCTCAATCAAAACAATTTCAGGCAGAACCATATCAGGTGTAAAATTGATCTGGACGGTAGATGCTGAAAAAGCCCTTGATTTTCAAAACAATTATAAACCTGTTTGTGATATTATTCTGGTTCATATAAACTGGAATAATACAGGGGGTTTTTATTATATACCACTGAAAGTTCAAAATCTGGTTTTAACAAAAATGGGAAGAAAAAACTACTTAAACCTTCCCAAAGCAGGAACAAATCCCAGGGGGGTTGAATTTTCAAAACAATCCATTCAGAAGCTTATGACCCATTCAAACACAAAACATATTGAAATAAATTGGAAAAAAGAGAATATTGATTATTTACCATATCAAAGATGGATAGATTTATGGAATCAAGATTGACAAAAAGCAGAAAAAACGGCAGCCAGACAAGTTCATTTGGGACAACAAGCCGGATTAACCACGATTCAGATAAGTTTTACAATACAAAACTCTACCAGGAACTGAAAACCCACAAAGTTAAAGGAACAGGTGGCAGTGAAAACCTCATACCTGAAAACATATTAAATAAGGTTATTCAGGGTAATTCGGAAAAAATGTCGGAACTGCCGGATAGCTGCCTGCATCTTATGGTTACATCCCCGCCTTATAATGTTACAAAAGATTATGACACTGACCTGTCTCTGCAAGAATATCTGCGGTTTCTTAAAAATGTATTCTCAGAAACCCATCGTGTGCTGGTAAACGGCGGAAGAGCTTGTATTAATGTTGCTAATTTGGGAAGAAAACCTTACATACCTCTTTCTGATTATATTTCACGGATGATGATCGAAATGGGATTTTTTATGAGAGGAGAGGTCATATGGAACAAAGGAGCAGGTGCGGGGACATCTATGGCGTGGGGAAGCTGGCTTTCGGCATCAAACCCTGTGCTGAGAGACACACATGAATATATCCTTGTTTTCAGCAAAGGCGACTTTTCAAGAGAATCAAAACATCGTGAAAATACAATTACAAAAGAACAATTTATGGAATGGACCAAAAGCGTCTGGACTTTCAACCCTGAATCCGCCAAAAAAGTCGGGCATCCGGCGCCGTTTCCGAATGAATTACCTTACAGGCTCATTCAACTCTATACATTTAAGGATGATATTATTTTAGACCCTTTTATGGGAAGCGGAACTACAGGCTTAGCATCCATCAAAGCAGACAGAAAGTTTATAGGTTATGAGATTAATGAAGATTATGTATCGCTTGCCAATAAAAGATTAAAAAAAGAGATGCGACAGTTGAAGTTAAATTTCAATGAATAGCTTTATTCGGTGCGCATGGCGCACCCTGAAATGAGCTGATAAGCAAAAAAGCAGGTGTCAGGTATCAGCAGTCAACTTTCAGGTATCGGGAAAATCTTTGGAAAGGCTATAGCCTTTCAAATATTTTGCTGACCCCTGACTCCTGTTTTTTTGCTACCAACTACGAGCTACCAGCTACGCTGCTAAATCAGCTATTTTGTTTTTACATCATATTTTTTAAGCAGGGCATAAAGCCTTGGTCTTGACAGCCCTGAAATACTGCATGCTTCTTTTATGTCTGCTTTTGTATGCTCAATAAGCTTTTCAAGATAATCCTTCTCAGCCTTTGTAATAAGATTATCCCTCATATCCTGAATAGTGGTAATTGTCTCTTCATTATCAAAAATGTTTTTTTCTTCTTTATCAATATAATTTTTATTATCAATTGATGAACATGCTATCTGTATTCTGATTTGCGGCGGGAGGTGCTGGGGAAAAAGTGTCGGACTCTCCTGAGCAGCATAAACTGCATGCTCAATGGCATGAACAAGCTCACGGACATTCCCCTGCCATTGATAGCTTTCGAGCACACCTATAAAATCCTCTGACAAACCTTTGGTCTCAATTTTTAATCTTGTACATACTGTGTTAATATAATGTATGGTTAAATCTCTTATATCCTCTTTGCGAAGTCTCAATGGCGGAATATTTATATGAACCCCCTCAAGACGGAAAAGCAGGTCGTTTCTGAAACTGCCTTCTTTTACCATGTTCTTAATGTCTCTGTTTGTTGCGGCAATTGCCCTGAACCTGCTTGTTACTTCAGATTTTCCTCCAACAGGTCTAAATTTATGCTCCTGTAAAACCCTTAAAAAAGACTTTTGAATATTAAGAGACATCTCTCCTATTTCATCAAGAAAGAGAGTTCCGCCGTCTGCCTGTTTTAACAGCCCGTCCATGTCATGATCAGCGCCTGTAAACGCCCCCTTCTTATGACCAAAAAGAACGCTTTCAACAAGAGTCTCCGGCAAAGCAGCACAGTCAACAATAACAAAGCTTCGGTCACTTCTTGAACTGTTTTCATGTATTGCCATTGCAAAAAGATCTTTTCCTGTGCCTGTTTCCCCCGTAATAAGAACAGGAACGTCAGTATCTGCAACCTGTGCCACAAGATCAAGACACTCGTGAATTTTATGAGAATTACCGACTATATTCTGACGTTTAAGAGCTTTGAGTGGTTTATTCTGCATCCGTTGACTTCTGAATTCAAGAGCTCTGACAAGGGGCAGTGTCATCTTTTCTATTGAGGAAGGTTTCTCGATATAATCCCATGCACCGTTTTTGATTGCAAGAGAAGCCCCGTCTGAACTTCCCGCAGCCGTAATAATTATAACCTCCGGGCAATATGTCATATTTCTCAGTTCAGGAATAAGCTCGATTCCGTTCCCGTCAGGAAGCCGGACATCAAGATACACCACATCAAACTTAATTTTTTCTGAAACAGCCCTTGCCTCTTTTATGCTGTAGGCGCACTCCGCCTCATGCCCGATGCGGATTACCATCTCCATGAGCATATCACAAAAATCAATATCATCGTCAATAATCAGTATTTGCGCCATAACAATGTATAAGCCGTTGGTTTGTTTTTAATAAAATCCCTGCTCTTTGCTTACCAGACTGTCCTGAATGCATTATATATATTTATCCCCAAGTTAGGGTTTGTATTTTCTCCAATATTCTGAAGGAGAAAGAATTTTTGTTACACCTGCTTTTTGCAAAGAAAAATCCTTTATGTTACCTGTTATCAAATAATCAGCCTTGGATTCGAATGCTAATTCAAGAAATTTATTGTCCGTTTTAGCTTTCAATAAATCTACTACTGCAGTTGGAGTAAATTTTTCTGCTATCTCTTCAATATAGCCTAATAAAATCTCTGCATTTACATAAAAACTTCTGTGTTGTTTAAATTTATCCTTGTTTATAACGTCAAAATATTCTCTTACTATTATTTCCGAAGTGCATATTGATACAACTTTTTCAATAACCAGCTCATCAATTATCTTGCAAGGAATTCCATCAGGAGAGATCAAAGCCGAAATAAGTACATTTGTATCAAGGATTATTTTTTGCATCATTTTCCCTGACAGACAGGATTTCCCTGTTGATATCTTCTAAAGTCATTTTTGATAACCCTTCTTTACCAGCTATCTCATGGCATTTGTAAAGCGCATCACGTATGGTTTTCTTTCGGATCCTGTTTTCTAATTCCGAAAATGAGAGTTTATGTGAATTAAAAGCATAATTCATAAAATCGTTTTCAGATATAGATATTTGGATTGTTCTCATAGCTTATTCCTTTTTATGCTGTGTTCTATTTTCTTTCAAACCCTTCTCCCAAGAAAAGCCTGGGAGAAAAACCTAACGAAAAAAAGTTTCAAGCTTCAAGTTGCAAGATACAAGGAAAAGCAATTCAGCTCGTAGCTCGTAGCTGGTAGCAAAACAAGTTAGCTGATAGCTCATAGTTCGTAGCTGGTAGTAAAAATAGCTCTTGTAGGGTGCGCCGTGCGCACCGAATAAAGCCGATTACGATCACGCCTACGACCACGAAAGGTTTTGCTCAACGACTCAACTTCTCAACCTTTCAACTTCTTTTATTGCTTATCAGCTCAACAGCTATTATGCTTTGCCTATAGCCTATAGCCCATAGCCCATAGCCTTTTATCGGTTTTGCTGAAAGCTGACAGCCGATACCTGACACCTGCTTTTTTTACTACCAGCTACCAGCTGTGTTGCTAACTTCCTGCTCTTTCGATTACGATTACGATCACGACCACGACCACGCCTACGAATAGAAAGTTACAAGCTTCAAGTTGCAAGATACGAGAAAAAACAGAAGTCAGAAGATTCTTTTGCTTTTTATCTTCAATTTTAATCTTTCGACTTTTATGTTTTTGCTCAACAGCCATCAGCTCAACAGCTTAAAAGCTCTCCTGTTTTTCCTGATACCTGAAAGCTGACTGCTGAAACCTGCTCTTAGCTACAAGCCAATTAGAACCTGAAGTTTATATCAGCCTGAAAAAGATTTTCGTGGTTCTTTCTGCCTCTGTTCTTCTCCATGCTGTAGTAGCTGAGACCTC
>CAZMHH010000074.1:0-18066 GCA_964566035.1 uncultured Thermodesulfobacteriota bacterium | reverse complement strand
AAGTTACAATTAAAGCCGTTGAGACTTTAAACTAAACGTTTCAACGGCTTTTTTTTGTTTGTCTTGCCTCCAACATATGACCGAAACAAAGGGGCTGCCGAGGTGAAAGGCAGTTGATTTTTTAGACCTTATGGAATAATTTTAAAAAGGCATATTCCACAATTTTTTCTTTTTATTAATGTTTTAATAATATATAATAATTTTTTAATCAGTTTTTTTTAAGGACATAAGCAAATAAATGAATAAAAAAGTGTTTCACAATCCTTTGGTTAAAGTTTTTCTTTTACTTTTTCTGATTCCTGTCTCGTTTTCAGGTTCTTTTACATCCCGATTAGCAAGTGCTGATGAAAAGAACTGTATAATTGTCCCGCAAAAAGAATATGCGGATGTTAAAAAAGAGATATTAAATCTTCTTCAAAAATATCATTATAAAAGAATACCCATTGATGATGACTTTTCCGATTCCATGTTTGAAAGGTATCTTTTAGATCTTGACCCCACACGAAGCTATTTTCTTAAATCAGATATTGAAAAGTTTGGAAAATGCAGAAAAACCCTTGATGATGAACTGCTTTCCGGAAGCCTTGATTGTGGATATGACATTTTTAATACCTACTATAAAAAGGCATTTCAGCAAAATAAAAAGTATTCAGATAATATGGCGAGTTTTATCGAGTCAATGCAGTTTGATACAACAGAAACATTTGATGTTTCCCGGGATAATGCTTCCTGGGCTGTAACTGACTCAGAACTGGAAGATATTTGGTTTAAAAGACTAAAGGCAAATGCATTAAATCTTAGCCTTGCAGGAAAAACAAGTGAAGAGATATCGGAAACACTTGAAAAAAGATATAAAAACCAGCTTAATCAGTTAAAACAAATAACAAGCGAAGATGTTTTTCAAACCTTTATGAATTCTTTTACCCGGATGTTTGATCCTCATTCAGCCTATTTTTCTCCGAGGCAGACAGAAAATTTTAATATTTCCATGAGGCTTTCTCTTGAAGGAATAGGAGCAGTACTTCAGCTTGAAAATGAATATACAAAGGTTCTGCGTCTTGTACCCGGGGGGCCTGCGGACAAGAGTAAACAGATAAAACCAGGGGACTTAATAGTAAGTGTAGGGCAGGGAGCTGAAGGAGAGCTGGTTGATGTTGTAGGCTGGAGGCTGGACGATGTTGTTGAGCTTATAAGGGGTGCTAAGGGGACAACCGTACGTCTTGAAATTATACCATCTGACGCAAAAGACATTCACATAAAGAAGCTTGTATCAATTGTTCGGGATACTGTAAAGCTTGAAGAACAGGCAGCACAAAAAAAGATAATCAAAATAGAGAGAAACGGCAAAAAACATACAATAGGGGTTATTTCAATCCCTGCCTTTTATATGGATTTTAAAGCACTTAAGGAAGGAGATCCATATTACAGAAGCACAACCCTTGATGTACAGAACATAGTAAACGAGCTGAAACTCCAAAATGTTGAAGGCATAGTTGTGGATTTAAGATATAACAGCGGAGGACTTCTTCAGGAAGCAGTTGCTCTTACAGGGCTTTTTATCCCTACAGGAGCAGTTGTTCAGGTAAAGTCTTCAGACGATAAAGTAGAAATACTTGAAGATCCTTTTGAGGGGGTTATATATAATGGGCCTTTGGCTGTGGTAATAAACCGTTTGAGCGCATCAGCTTCTGAGATTTTTGCTGGAGCTATTCAGGACTACAAAAGAGGTATTATAATTGGGGAACAGAGTTTTGGAAAGGGTACTGTTCAGGCGCTTCAACCAATGAGTATGGGACAGTTAAAATATACAACTGCAATGTTTTACCGTGTTACAGGCAAGAGCACACAGAACAGGGGCGTGATACCTGATATTGTTTATCCAAGCCTTTATGACAGCACAAAAATAGGTGAGAGTACCCTTGTAAATGCACTGCCGTGGGGGAGCATTGAATCTGTAGAGTATCACCCTGTGAATATAGAAGGGGAGGTCCTAAACAGAGTTATTGAACTGCACAAAGAGAGAATAAAAAATGACCCTGATTATATTTATATTACAGAGATGAAACAGCATCTTGATTCTGTGCGAAATCGGACAGAAATTTCTCTTTCAGAAAAAGCGAGGCTAGCAGAAAGAGACAGGGCGGAAAAGATAAGAAAAGATATTGAAAACAGAAGAAGAAAAGCTCTGGGGCTTCCTCTGGTTGAAGAAGCTGATGAGATAGTGGAAACATCGGTTAACATTGTTGACAATGATGGAGAAGAGAATAAGTCTGATGAACCTGATCCTGTTCTAATTGAGGCCGGCAACGTTTTGATAGACTTTACGAAGTGTCTGTTGAAATAGCAACTCAGTTTTCACGATGATGGGTGATAAGAAAAAGGGTAATCTGAGATCATTATATAAAAATCAACAGATATTTCTAGTTCCCAATGCTTATGAGTTAAAAACCGCGGAATAAACAAAAAAACTTGTATTTCTTATGAATTGGTGTTTATAATATTAATGCTTATTTTTAAACTAAAGGAGGATATATTAATATGGCTTTCATTAATTTTGGAGGTGTGAAAGAGAATGTTGTAACCAGGAAAGAGTTTCCTTTGCAGAAAGCAAGGCGTGTTTTGAAAAATGAGACTATAGCCGTCATTGGGTATGGGGTTCAGGGACCTGCACAGGCTTTGAATATGAAGGATAATGGTTTCAATGTCATTATTGGTCAATCAAAAGCATTTAAAACAGACTGGAACAGGGCTGTTAAGGATGGTTGGAAGCCCGGGAAAAACCTTTTTGATATTGAGGAAGCTGCTAAAAGGGGTACAGTGGTTCAGATGCTTGTCTCTGATGCAGCGCAGAAAAAAATATGGCCTCTTATAAGAAAATGTTTAAACCCTGGTGATGCACTCTATTTCTCTCATGGCTTTTCAATTGTCTACAAAGATCAGACAAAGGTTATTCCACCTGAATCAGTTGATGTTATCCTTGTTGCCCCTAAAGGTTCTGGAACATCACTGCGAAGAAACTTTCTTTCAGGTGCAGGGATAAACGCGAGTTTTGCTGTTGAACAGGATGCAACAGGCAAAGCCTACGACAGGTGTGTTGCTATTGGTATTGCCATAGGAGCGGCATATCTTTTCCCCACCACTTTTGCCCATGAGGTTCACAGCGATCTTACAGGTGAAAGGGGTGTTTTAATGGGTGCTCTTGCAGGTATAATGGAAGCACAGTACGATATATTCAGACAGAACGGACACAGCCCAAGCGAAGCTTTTAATGAAACAGTAGAAGAGCTTACAGAAAGCCTTATTAAACTTGTCTCAGAGAACGGCATGGACTGGATGTATAAAAACTGTTCAGCCACAGCACAGCGCGGCGCTCTTGACTGGAAACCAAAATTCAAAAAGGCAGTAATGCCTGTTTTTAAAGATCTTTACAAAAGGGTTGTTTCCGGAGCTGAGACCAAAAGGGTGTTAACTACATGTGGAAAGACAGGTTATCAGGCACAGCTCGAAAAAGAACTTTCTGCTATGGCAAATTCCGAGATGTGGCTTGCAGGTAAAGCTACAAGAGCTCTAAGACCCAGGGAGAAAGCAGGACAGACTGTAAGGGTAGCAAAAGGAACTGGTGGCAGAGAAAAAAATTAATGATTATAACTAGTGATGGAGCAGTAAAAAGTCCACAAAACCCCCTCTCCCTAAAAGAGCTGATAAGCTAATAAGCTGATGGCTGATAAGAGGAAAAACAAAAAAGAGTTTGCTTAATAGCTCAATAGCCAACAGCTTAACAGCTAAAACAGGGTTGGGGTGAGGGTGATTAGAAAGCAATTACAGTATGTTACAACTATCACCCCTCGCAGCCTCTTTTAGCATTTTAAAAAAAAATTGACTTTTTACGGGTCCATCACTAATAAGCGTTTATTATAATTACTCAAGAGTTCAAAAAAAATGTAGAGACGCAAAGCTTGTGCGTCTCTACAACTATAAAAATTAGTTTTTTAACTTTAAAAAAAAATTCCAAATATTTTTTACCAGCCTCTCATAATTATCGACCATAAAAGCCAGACCGTATAAAATATAAACAGTGATATGTTTTCTTAATAAACATCACTATCCCTGTCATAACCCCCCAATTTAGCTTTACTTTGTAGATAAAGTCCGTTTTTATTAAAATAAATGTATTATAAATATACATTTATGTTCTTATCGGGCTAAATTATAGTGTGCAAAATTTATTAAAAATAGAATAAAATAGTTATTATAAACAATTTATTGTTATATATGATATCTCAATAATCCCTTGTTTTATTCTGGCATGTATATTGTAAATACAATAAAGAAATAATTAATAAATTGTACCCTTTTTATTTTATTAAGGTGCAGCAAAAAATAAACATTTTTAAGAACAGAAGGAGGAATTTTTATGTCAGAGGCTGTAAAAAACAGAGGCTGGAGCGTTACTTTTGCCGGAACAGGAATAAATCTTGCGCTCGGTATTCTCTATACCTGGAGTATTTTTAAAGGAGCTATAGAGAAATCAATAGTGGAAGGTGGAGCAGGTGCGTTTAGTTGGGATCTTGCAAAACTAAATGATCCATATTCAGTATGTTGTTTGCTTTTTGCTTTTTCAATGATTCTTGCAGGCAAGTGTCAGGATAAATTTGGTCCGAGAGTGACTGCATTTCTGGGAGGTATCCTTGTAGGGCTTGGACTTATTCTTGTTTCACAAACAACCAGTTATGCGGGATGGGTGCTTGGCTTTGGTGTTTTAGTGGGAACAGGTATAGGTTTTGGATATTCCGCAGCAACGCCCCCTGCCCTTAAATGGTTCCCGGCTGCAAAAACTGGGCTGATTGCAGGGCTGGTTGTTTCAGGATTCGGGCTTGCTTCAGTCTATATTGCACCGCTCTCAGAATACTTCTTAAATACATTTGGCATTCATCAATCGATGCTTATTTTTGGCGTCTCATTTATTGTCGTGGTATGTGTTCTTTCTACTTTGCTTGTTAACCCTCCTAAGGGGTATCTGCCAGAAGGGGCAAAAACATCAGCGCAGAAAAAAGATGCCGCACCAGCTGTTAAAAAAGACTTCACACCTTCCGAGATGATGAAAACCCCATATTTCTGGATGCTTTGGGCAATTTATTTTATCGCTGCAGGAGCTGGTCTTATGGTAATTGGAAGCATAGCCGGAATGGCAAAACAGAGTATGGGACAGACAGCTTTTATAGCTGTTGCAATTATGGCTATAGGTAATGCTGCCGGCAGAATTATCGCGGGTTCTGCTTCGGACAAATTTGGAAGGAATGCAACCCTTGCAGGGGTGCTTGTATTTCAGGCTGTGTTAATGCTTATAGCAATACCTATGGTAAAGTCACCTGATACAGCAGCTGTTTTAATAGTTCTTCTTGCCACATTCATAGGTTTTAACTATGGAGCAAACCTAGCTCTGTTTCCATCATTTACAAAAGATGCTTGGGGATTAAAATCATTCGGTATGAATTATGGAATCATGTTTACGGCTTGGGGAGTTGGTGGATTTGTAATGAGCAGGGTATCCCAGATGCTTGTTGCAACTACAGGAAGTTTTGCATCTTCTCTGCTTATGGCAGCAATACTTCTTTCCGCAGGAACAATGCTTACCTTTGCGCTTAAAGCTCCAAAGAAAGTTGAAGTACCGGAAGGAGCTGTTTATGGACCTCAACTTGGTCTTACCATGGCGGATGGCGGAGAAAAGGTTGAAAAAAAAGAAGATAAAGGTAAAAAGAAATAAACCTTCAGTAATGCTTATATTACCTGTCCCTGAAAACGGGGCAGGTAATATGATTTAGGTTTTATAATACAGAAAAACGGATACAAGTTAACTGTCAATCTATTTTTTAGGGCTTAGCAAGGTGTATGAAGAAAAAAGAGTGCCATATCATACCGGAAGAAGAAAAACAGTGTGTATGGATGACATCCGGATTAATTTCATACAAGCTTTGCACCCGTAACTACCATTGTGAAGATTGTATTTTTGATCAGGTAATCCGTAATGAGGCAGGAGCAGAAGGTTCAAGCAGAATAACTAAATCTGCTATGAATGATAAGTTGTTTCAGGATGAAACCGTATCATTTAATAATCAGACAGCTCTGTTTTATCATGAAAAGCATTGCTGGGTGAAGGTGGAATCAACCAATGATTTATGGATTGGTATAGATGGAATTCTTGCCAAGTTTATTGCACGGGTTAAAGCAGTGGCACTTCCCAATGAGGGTGAAGAGATAAAACAGGGAGAATGTTTTGCCCATATTATTCAGGAAAAACATATTATGCCTCTGTTCTCCCCCCTAACAGGTACAGTTGTTTTTGTTAACAGGGGACTTGAAAAAGAGCCGGAAAAACTCATTCACAGTTTTTGGGACAAAGGCTGGCTTGTCAGGATAAAGCCCGATAACCTTGAAAATGATTTAAGGGTACTTATGTTTGGCAAAAAAGCCGCAGAGTGGTATCAGCAAAAGGAAAATGATGTTATGGAATCGAGCCGTTCAATGCTGAACAGCAGCCAGTCTGGTATTGGTGCTACACTGCAGGACGGAGGGGAAAAATTAAACAATCTTGCCGATATGCTCACCTCAGAACAGTATTGTCAAATCCTTGAGCTTTTATCCGGGGCCGAAGAAACTTTGTAGCCAGAAGATGTTGCTGACACTGTGAACACAGTTCATGGCTTTTCTGATCAATATCTTCCACATAAGTAGATGAGATTAAAACACAAGGAGGGTTGTTGCAGTGTATCAGCCCAAAGGTGTGACCAAGCTCATGTACTGCTTCCTTGACCAGCCGTTGTGTAAGAAGCTTTTTATCTTCAGGCAGCCCGTAGAATTTATTGTTAAGCCTGTGAAGAGATACTACTGCCCCTGTTCCGTCTAGTTGAGCCTCTCCAAAAACAAAAGTGAGAATAGGAATAAACATATCCACCTCAGTGATTCCAAGAATTTTTAGAGCATCAGGAGGCGGTTTTTCAATAAGCTGGATAAGTATCTGAGAAGAGTTGTATTGCCTTCTGTAGTTATCGAAAGTTTTTGGAAGGTCTATTTTGATATCGGCGAATTTTGACCTGAGCCCAAATGAACCCATTATCTCCTTCTGCAATTGCCGCCCCCACAGAGAAGCATCTGTATTAATAGGTATGATATATACATATGACATAAATAGCCGTTGAACAAAAAAAAGATACAAGGTTTCAGAAATCAGGCATCAGCAAACCCGGGTTGGTTCGTAGGTCGAAGCTGGTAGCAAAACATAAAAGCTGATAAGCTGTTAATCTTGTTAAGCAAACCCTTTCGTAGTCGAAATCGCTATCGACTGTCAGGTATCAGCAAAGGCAATAAAAATCGAAAAAAGCTTTTGCTGGCTTCTGTTTTCAAGGCTGTTTCTAAAAGCTAAAATATAATTTGCCAGTAAATGCAAAAAAATAAAATCTAAGACATTAAGTTGTTTTTGTAAAATTTAGCCACTGGCTTTTCAATTTCTATCCACCTTAAGTTTATATTTTTCTATTTTTTTGTACAGGGTCAGACGGGTTATGCCCAATATGTTGGATGCCTGAGCGATATTGCCGCCTGTTTTATCAATAATTTTCTGAATGTGTTTCTTTTCCACCTCCTCAATAGAGTTGTTATCCTCCTCTGAATCCAGGGTTTCCATCCTGAAAGTAAAAGAAAGGTCGTTTGGCTCAATGTAATTACCCTTGGCAACGACTATAGCTCTTTCAATAACATTTCTAAGTTCTCTTATATTGCCCGGCCAGTCATTTTTCATTAGAATCTCAAGTGTTTCAGGAGTCAGATCAATCACTTGCTTATTCATTGCCTGGGCATATTTCTTTATAAAATACCTTGCTATAAGGGCAATATCTGATTTTCTTTCTCTAAGCGGTGGAACTGTGATTGAAAAGACATTGAGCCTGTAGTAGAGATCTTCTCTGAAACTTCCTTCACGGACCGCATCTTCAAGATTTTTGTTGGTTGCGCATATAATCCTGAAATCCACACTTACAGTCTTATCTCCCCCGAGTCTTGTAAACTGCCTTGTCTCTATAACACGAAGAAGGTCCATCTGCATTTTAGTGCCTATATTTCCTATTTCGTCGAGAAATATGGTTCCTCTGTCAGCCATCTCAAGTTTTCCGCGTCTTCGATAGAGTGCCCCTGTAAAAGCACCCTTTTCATGTCCGAAGAGTTCGCTTTCAAGCAGTCCTTCAGTGTATGCCCCGCAGTTTATTGTAATAATTGGAAAATACCTACGGTTGCTGTTGCTGTGAATAGCCCTGGCAATAAGCTCTTTGCCAGTTCCGCTTTCACCTCTAATCATAACCGTAGAGTCTGTCTGTGAGACAGTGGAGACCTTATCAAGAACTTTTTTAAGTGCCGGGTTTTCTCCTACGATATCTTCTGCATAAGATATCTCTTCAATCTGCTGGCGAAGCTGTATATTTTCAAAAAGAAGTCTTCGCTGTTCTACCGCGTTTCTGATAAGATGGCTCATGTCATTTGGATCAATCGGTTTTATTATATAATCAAAAGCCCCTTCTTTAAGAGCCTGTATGCTTGTATCAACTGAGGCAAAAGCGGTTATCATTATTGTTATAATATTTTTATCTATCTGCTTAATCCTTCTTTGAAGCTCCAGTCCGTCCATACCCGGCATTTTGATGTCCAGCAGGACAATGTCCCATGAACTGTCCTGAAGTTTTTGAAGGGCAACGTTTGCATTCTCTGCTGTTTCAACACGGTATCCATCAAATTTAAACCATTTTTGCAGTGCATCACAAACCGAAGCTTCATCATCAACAACGAGAATTCCAATATCTTCAGAGTTCATTTTTTAAAAGCTCCTCTCCTGATTGTCGTCCTGTAATTTTTTTTGGGTCCTGGGGATTTTAATTGTGAAAACCGTTCCATCTTCCTGAGATGAGTTAACATGAATCTCTCCTGAGTGTCTCTGAACAATTCCATAAACGGCTGAAAGTCCCAAACCAAGACTTTTGTTTGATTCCTTTGTTGAAAAAAAAGGTTCAAAAATGTGCGGTTGGATATCTACCGGGATACCTTCGCCATGGTCGATTATTTTTATGGTCACAGTGTCCATATCATCATAAAAGGTTTTTATAATTATTTTATTTCCTTTGGAAGATGCTTCAATTGAGTTTGCAATCATTGATACAAATATCTGCTGAATTGCTCCTGCATCACCCTGTATTAAGTCACTGCCTGAGTCAAGCTCGGTAATCAGTTCAAGCTCTTTCATTTTTGCGCTGTGATCAATAATTTTTGTGCTGACATCTATAATTTCATTAAGATGAACATCGCTTATTTTACCCACGTTTCGTTTTGCAAACAGCAGAAGGTTTTTAACAATATCACCGCATCTTTTTGCTTCCTTTGCAATAATGCTCATATTATCCTTTAAGGATTGAACAATCTCAGATTTTATCTCTTCTTTTTCAAGGTATCTTGAGGAAACCCTGGCATAAGAAAGAATCCCTGATAGGGGGTTGTTGATTTCATGAGCAACCATTGCAGATAATTTACCAAGGGAGGCCATTTTTTCAGCCAGAGCAAGGCTTGACTGGGTTTTTTTCAGCTCAATTTCAGCTTCCCTCTGCCTTTTATGGGTAAGATAGCTCTGGCGGATAATACTTGTAAAGAGAAGGCCTATAAAAAAAAGAATAAAAACAGAGATCAATATAATGTTATGTATTATTTCAGATATTTCCTCTTCAATGTCTTCAATATAAATTCCGGTTCCAATAATCCATTGCCACGGGGCAAATCCTTTTACATAAGAAATTTTTGGAAGAATAACATCCTCCAGATCGTGGGACTGCCATTTATAATAAACATAACCTGAACCCTGTTTTTTGACAATCCTTACAAACTCCAAGAAAACATATTTACCGTCAGGGTCCTTATAATCAGAGAGATCTCTGCCGTCTAAGTCAGTGCGGTAGGGGTGTATAACCATTCGTGGCTGCATATCATTTATCCAGAAATAGTCCTTCATCTCCTGTCCGTAATGCAGGTTTCTAATCTGTTCTACTGCCTGCTGCTGAGCCTCTTCTCTGGTCAAAATGCCCATCCTTTCATCATTTTCTAGTTTTGCAAGTATATTCCATGCTGATTTTGTAAGTTCTCTTATCATCTCCTTTTTTCGTTCCATGCTGTTTTTTTCAATTGCAGGGATTATTATCGCAAATATGGCGGATACAAAAAGAGCGATGGCAAGCATTGTAGGAACAATAATGCGCCAGAGAAATGATTTCCAGGGAAAAGATATGCTGGGGGAAAACATAAAAATATGTACCTGCACTAATAATCAAATAATAACTAAACCGCCCAAATGATTTGGGGGGGGTAATTGATCCTTCTGTCTGAATAAAAGGAAAAAGCGGGAAGAACATTTAAAAATGTTCTTCCCATCTTTTAATTATATTAGCAAGTTATATGTTATGCAACAGACTGCTGCTGTTTTTTCTGTGTAATCAGGGAAACCAGAACAAGTGTTATAAAACTTAGCGGTATTGAGATAATACCCGGATTGTCTAGAGGGATGGGTGCCTGTGCAGCAGGAAGCCCATAAACCCCCACATAAGTGCTTGGAGACAGGAGTATTATTCCGAGCGAGAACACAATTCCGACCACAATTGATGCTGCAATTCCCTTTGAGGTTGTTCTCTTCCAGAACAGAAGCATCAGAATTGCCGGCAGGTTTGCAGACGCTGCCACCGCAAATGCCAAGCCTACAAGGAACGAGACATTCATACCCTTACATATAATTCCCAGAATTATGGCAACAAGTCCTACGCCAACAGCTGCTAATCTACCGGCTTTTACCTGACCCTGGTCAGTCATTTCAATTCCGAGAAAATTTGCAATCAGGTCATGGGCAACAGCTCCTGATGATGCAACGATAAGCCCTGCCACTGTTCCGAGCACTGTTGCAAAAGCAATTGCTGAAATCATAGAAAAAATAAAAGTTCCGATGGCTTTGGCAAGAAGCGGAGCAGACATGTTGCTGCTCTCTACGTCAAGCACCCCGCTAACCATTGCCCCAAGTCCCATAAAAAGGGTTAGTATGTAGAAGAATCCTATTCCACCAATGGCAACGATAGTTGATTTCCTCGCGTCTTTCGGGCTTGGCACGGTGTAATAACGGATAAGGATATGCGGCAGAGCGGATGTGCCGAAAAACAGGGCAAGCATAAGGGATACAAAATTGAGTTTGGACATAAAGTCAGAATCTTCATCTATCTTGAATTTCCTGCCCGGTCTTACAATATCCCTTCCGTGTGTTGGGGTCTGGTACCAGATACTTACCTTGTTTTCACCATCCAAAATGAGTTTTCTGCTGAAAAGCATAATTTCACTGTTTTTAATGGTAGCAAGAAATTCAAAAGGGCCTACAGGACCGGTTTTATCAACTTCTTCACCGTCAACTATTATTTTTGTAGCATGACCGACCTGGAAAAACCGTCTTTCTTCTCGAGGTGCTCCATTATAAAGAACCCTGTCGTCTGCTGTATGTGTAATGGAAAGCGCCTCCTGCAGTTCCGCCTTGTTATCGTTATCGGGGACTAAATTCCACCAGGTTTTGATACCCTCATGCTGAAGTTGAACAAAATGGATTTTTTGGTCCCTATATTCAGAGGAAACTGTATAGTCAGGATTATCAAGTTCAACAACCTTGTTGTTTTGAACCGTAGCGCTTATGGATTTAAACTCATGATAGTCTTCATAAGGTTTTAAAGAGATACCATTGTTTAAAATATATATTGTAAGGATTGTAGAAAATGTGATAAGAAGACCGCCCTTTATGAACTGAACATAAGTGGTGGAGGTCATACCGGCTGTTGCTACAATAAAAATAACGATTGCACCTACGAGAATAACACCCACATAGTGAGGAAACCCAAGAAGTGGTGTTACAAGGTCGCCTGCTCCAACCATCTGGGGCACAAGGTAGCAGAGGGAAACGATAAGTGTGCTCAAAGCCGCGGTAAACTGAATGCCTTTTGAGCCGAATTTGTAGTTAAGGGCATCAGTGAGGGTATATTTGCCGAATTTTTTCAGGGGTTCGGCAACCACAAACAGAGCTACAACCCAGCCGGCAAGATAGCCAATGGAATAGAGAAAACCGTCATACCCAAAAAATGCTATCATTCCGCATATCCCAAGAAAAGATGCTGCAGAAAGATAGTCACCTGCAAATGCTATTCCGTTTACTGCCCAGTGAATGGTTCCGCCTGCTGCATAATAACCTTTAGATGTTTGAGTCTTTTTTGCAAGAAAAGAAGAAAGCCATATAACAGCTATAACAAAAAAAATAAAAATAACTATTGCGGTAAGAGATGCTTCGTAGATCATTTACTTGTTCTCCTTTCTGCCATTGAGTTCATACTCTTTTTGTGTGCATAAATGGTTGTAAATTAGCCCCATAATGATTGCAAGCACAATAAGTCCGAAACCGTAAATAGATGCAAGGTTGAGTCCTGCAAATATTATAGCCCCCATACTCTTCGGACTTAGAACGTTTATTGCTACAAAAATAGCATATACAAGGGAATAAAAAATAAAGAGATATATCCCTAGTCTCGATTTGTAACCTGCTGCTTTGTCTTCTCCCCAATCTGTTGTTGGTCCGTGTGACATAATTTTGTTCCTCCTAGTTTTTGTTTAATTTTAATACGCCAAAATGATTAAATGATTATTTTATAACCAATATAAAAATAAATGTCAAGAAAAAAAACAATAAAAGTATAAAAAATTAACAGGCCACTGTTTAATAAACATACATAAGCTCTGTTTAGACAATTTCTCTGGTAGAATTCTGAATGGAAAGTTGATGGTTTTTAATATTTGCCTGCTGTAGTAAAAGCAATATGGATGAAGAGTTGCAACTTATATATAAATAATATATAAATATTTTTATGCTCGCAATTATGACCGCAAAAAGGAAGTTAATAGAGTATATTGAAAATTGCTCTAATATTGGGGGCTATCCGGTCTTATGAGTTTTAGTTTAACTAAAAATTTTTCGATAAGGGAAGGCGTATGCCACACAATGCTGTTTTCCACAAAACAGAAGGAGAAGTTTTCATCAAGCAGCCCGAACCCTTTCCATGTTCCGCATAAACCGTAATAAGAGGTGCCCCCTTCAATGATGTGTGAAAAGAACTTATGATGATGGCCAAATAGCCAGAGCCTGGGTTTAAAATGGGCGGAGAGTTCATCACTTCTGGGAAAACCTGTTGCTCCGAAGAAATCAAGGCCAGGCGTATTTGGAACTCCTATTCCAACAGGGCAGTCATGGGTAAGAATAATATCAACATCATCAGTCGGTATGGAGAGACACCTGTTAATCTGCGCATCTGTGATTACCGCGCCTTTCTGGGTAATCATGGAATCCATATAGGCTGCTCCTCCAAGACAGAGGAACCGGTATCCGTCTATTTTATGAACAGTTCCTCTTGGAAGGTATGTGAAACAGTCCTTGTATTTTCTGGCAATCCAGTCCAGAGCATTAAAATCCTCATGATTGCCGTCAATAAAATATAAGGGACGTTTAAAACACTGTTTCTGTTTTATAAAAAATTCATTTAAATGGGGTTTGTATGCCCCGAAATCGCCCAGATGAATTACCGATGTTATTCTATGTCCAAGAACATTCTCAGCATGTTCTATCTGTTTGTTTATAGTGTCGTAGTAGCAGTGTGTGTCGGATGTGACAAGGATCACTAAACACCCCCCAGTTGACCTGTGAACTCATAGCTTAGTTTAGATTGGAAGTTTTTAATTTGGGAAAAAATCTCTTTTAAAAGTTTCTGCTCGATATAAGTCAAATTCTGAGGCGTTACATAATTGTCAGGAGAACGTTGACCAGAGGAGATGGCATCTGCCTGGGACTGGAGACGAATCTGCATCAGGTAGTTGAAAGCCTGAACAATTTCCTGATGATTCTGTTTTGAAAGGGCATTATGTTCGCGCAGACTGTTTAACCTTTCCAGCGTATTTGTTTCATTGATCTTATGCTTCAGAGCATATATTCTTGCAAAATCAGTAATCGGCATTAAAGACATTTTTATATCAAAAGCCTTGCGTTTTTCACCTACTGATTCAACAACAAAATTGCCGAAAAGTCCTATGGGAGGAGTTAAGGGAAGAACGTTTCTTGCAAGAAGTTGAAAAAAACGCGGAGTTTTTTCAGTTGTAGTATTAAGATAAGTTTTGAGATCAAGCACAAGTTCGTTTTCTCCATAAGCACAACGCAAATCGAAAAATATTTTTGCTTTGAGCAGGTCTTCTGCCGAACCCGTATTAATCCACTGGCTGAAATACTGTTTCCAAACAGATAAAGGCTGACACCATTGGGGGTTTTGTGCCATGTTATCACCGTCACAGTAATGATATCCTGCCTTGTCAAGCCAACCGCATACAAGTGATCCAAGTTTTAAAAAGTATTGCTGAACTGTTTCAGTCAGATCAGAATTTACATCTTCAAAGATTATTGCATTATCCTGATCAGTTCTAAGGGTCTGTTCCATTCTGCCTTCACTTCCGAAAACAATAAATGCAAATTTAACAGGGGGGATGCCCAGTTCATTTACAGCAAACTCAAGGAGTTTTTGAAGAACAGTATCAATTATAATTGTTGTAAGGTGAGTTATATTGCGAGGTTTTGCGCCGCTGTTAATTAAAGTGGTAACAAGATAGGGAAGGGCTGAGCTGTGTTCAACAACTTCTTCGGGGGAGTTGGAATGCTGTATTTCCCACAAAAGAACAGCAGGAGAATATTTCTGTATGGCAACAACATCTTCGCTGCTGATAACCCCTGTTATTTTACCATTTATATCTTTTACAAACAGGTGCGAGATATGGTTCTGCTCCATAAAAAGCCATGATTCAAATATGTGTGACTGGAGGGGCAGCGAAAGAACAGGAGAACTCATTATCTTGCTTACCGGTGTATGTCTAAAGTTTTCTGCATTTACTACACATTTCCTAATATCCTTGTCTGTTACTACTCCAATATTATTTCCCTGTCTATCCTGAACCATCAGTACATCTGTTTTTTGTTGTTCCATCATTTTTACTGTTTCTGCTACAACTGAATCAGCATCACATATTATGACCTCACTAAAATTGAGACTCGAAAGCGGCTGATTGAAAAACATCAGGGCGGTCTGCATTTCGGAAAGAAGCTTTACCCGTTTGTCCTCCAACATCTTTATATCGGTGATATCCTCAATTACACCGTCAAAATAGAGGGGTTTATCCTCATCATCATAAACCGTAACTCCCCATATTGAGGCGGTAAAAACAGTCCCGTCCTTCTTTTTAAGTTTGACTGTTTCGCGTTTCAACCCGTCGCTGTGAAACCTTGATTCATATTTTTTCCGGTCATCCAGTGTGCTGTACATTTCGCTGACAGGGGTTGAGAGAAGTTCTTCCTTGTCTTTGCATCCCATGAGTTCAACCATTGCAGGATTTGCTTCGATAATTTTAGGGCTGCTGCCCACTGTTCGCCTGAAGATACCAACATTTAGATTATTGGCAAGGGTTCTAAATTTTTCCTCGCTTTCGCCGAGGGCATCTTCTGCCTGTTTTCGCAGGGTTATGTCTGTTACAACAGCAATGAAACCTGTTTTATCCCCAATGGTTATTTCGTTTGTTGACAGGATGACATCCACAGTAGAACCAGACTTTGTTTTCAACCGGGTTTCAAATGTCGGTGGAATGGACCTGCCGGAGGAGAGTTCCTGAACATGCTTGTTGCCGGGTAGATCAGGAGAATCGGGGAATATCTCATAGACCCTCATCTGACTGAACTCCTCAGGAGAGTATCCAAGCAGGTTTACAATGGTCTGGTTGGCATGGGTGTATTTGCCATCAAGCGCCATGAGCATGCCCTCTCCTGCAGATTCAACAAGCAGTCTGTATTTTTCTTCCGATTCCCGCAGTGCCTTTTCTGCCAGTTGCTGCTGTTTCATGGTCTGGTAACTCTGCCGTATCATGCTTGCAAGCAGAAGTGCTATGATGATCAAAATAAAAAATGAGATTTCGATAAGGTTTCTGGTCAGAGCTTTTATTTCAGCCTTTACATCATCAATGTAGATGCCTGTTCCAATAATCCATCCCCATGGTGAAAAACCCTTAACATAGGATATTTTCGGTTCAATCCTGTCTTCTTTATCTTTCCATTGCCACTTATATTGTGCATACCCGGCTCCTTGTGTTCGGACAATATTTACAAACTCCACAAATATCTTTTTGCCCTCAGGGTCGGTATAATCTGAAAGGTCTTTCCCTGTAAGATCAGGACGATATGGGTGTATTATCATTCTGGGATGCATGTCATTAATCCAGAAATAGTCTTTCATTTCCTGTCCATAATGAAGGTTCCTGATCTGTTCAATTGCAAGCCTTTGAGCCTCCTGCTGTGTTAGGATTCCCTGCTGTTCGTCATATTGAAGCTTTGCCAGGATGTTCCATGCAGAGTTTGTAAGTTCCCTTATCATTTCCCTTTTCCGGTCAAGACTGCTTTTTTCAATTGCGGGAATTATTATTGCAAAGAAAGCGGTTAAAAACAGGGCTATTGTAAGGGCAGTAGGAAAAATAATACGTGCCAGAAAAGATTTCCACTGTGATGATATGTTGGCAGAAGGCAGCATAAGAAGTACCTTTTATATATAAAAATGATAGCCTCTTAAACAGGAAAAACTGTAACAGATAGAAGGTATCTTAAAAGCGCATAATATGTCAATACTAAATCATTAATAAAAAGAAAACAACATTTTGTTCTTAAAATCAGATTAAAAATATTGCTATTTGATTGTTTTTATGGATAATTTAAAATTATAAAACAAGGTTTCTTTAGTGTAAAAGGTTTCTACTACAGGCGAATACGAAAAGATTCTGCTGCAAGATAACCCGATTTTGCCGATAACTGATAACTGCGAATAAACTTTTCCGGTTTATCCGGGTTAGGAGGTTTTTCAATGGAGGAAAGAAACGGACAGAACGATTTTGAACAGATTAAAAAGAAAATTAATATATTCAATGAAATCGGCAAGACTCTTACATCCTCCCTTACCATAAAGGAGGTGCTGGAGAAAATACTTGGAAAAGTTGCTGAGTATTTCAGCCCTGAAAACTGGTCTCTTCTGCTTGTTGATGAAGAGAAACAGGAACTCTATTTTGAAATAATTGTCGGAGAAGTGGCTGATAAGATTAAAGATATAAGGCTGAAAATCGGTGAAGGCGTTGCAGGATGGGTGGCAAAAACCGGCAGGCCTCTTATAGTTCCATCTGTTAAGAATGAACCTCTTTTCAACAAAAAAGTAGATAAAATGACAAGGTTTGAGACAGAATCCATAATATGTATTCCTTTAAGAATCCGGGATAAGGTTATAGGAGTCATTGAACTTATTAACAAAAGGGACTTATCTCCTCTTCATCAGTATGATATAGAGGTACTTTCAACAGTAGCAGATTATGCCGCTATTGCTCTTGAAAATGCACGAAATTTTGAACAGGTTAAAAAACTGACCATTACAGATGATGTGACGGGGCTGTATAATTCAAGGTATCTTCATACTATTCTGGAAGTTGAAACGGAAAAAGCAATAAGGGATGGAAAGAAGTTGTCCATAATATTCTTTGACCTGGACTTTTTTAAAAGTATAAATGATACACATGGACATCTTTTCGGCAGCAGACTTCTTGGCAAAGTGGGAAAATTAGTAGCATCTTATTTGAAAGAAGGTTTCAGCGCAGCCAGGTATGGGGGAGATGAGTATGTTTTAATCCTTCCTGACACTGATAAAGCCACAGCCCTTGAATATTGTAAAAACCTTCAAAATGCTCTTAACAGGGAGAAGTTTTTTCAGGAAGAGGAAATGGATCTTAAACTTACAGCAAGTTTCGGGCTTGCATCCTTTCCTGATGATGCAGATGGCAAGGATAAACTGCTGCAGATCGCAGATGAACGGATGTATAAGGTAAAAGACAGATCTAAAAACGGAATTGAGCATA
>CAZMHH010000073.1:0-18362 GCA_964566035.1 uncultured Thermodesulfobacteriota bacterium | reverse complement strand
CAATTCCCCGCGCGGGACTTTAACCCGCTGGATAAACAGTTGTTACTGCGAACGGCTGTCCCTAATTTAAAGCTGGATGCGGGGCTGATACCTGATTTTTGCTAACCCATCTCTTCATAGGAAAAAACAAGCGATTCTTCACTTTCATCTTTGCCTTCAACCTCAACAGATGCCTTTCCTCCTTTTGTAAGATTACCCAGAAGAATCTCCCTTGCAAGGATATCCGTTATCTCTGTTTGAATAAGCCGGGCAAGCGGCCTTGCCCCGAATTCAGGACTAAAGCCGTTACGGATAAACCATTTTACAACAGACTCAGAAAAACTCAGCATTACTTTCTTGGGGGCAAGTTGATCCTGTATCTCTTTTATAAATTTTTTAACTATCATTGCCATTACATCTTCGGAAAGAGGTTTGAATGTTATTACATCGTCGAGTCTGTTTCTGAATTCAGGAGTAAATATTTTTTCAACCGCCTTTTTCCCCTTGTCAGTATGAACCTCTCTGCCTGTCCCTCCGAAACCAATTGTTGACGAAGCCATCTCCCTTGCCCCGGCATTTGAAGTCATAAGGAGTATTGCGTTTCTGAAATCAGCTTTTTTGCCATTGTTGTCTGTAAGGGTTGCATAGTCCATTATCTGCAGAAGAATATTGAAAATGTCTGGATGAGCCTTCTCAATTTCATCAAGAAGCAGGACGCAATATGGGTTTTTGTGAACAGCATCGGTTAAAAGTCCTGCCTGTTCAAAACCAATATAACCCGGAGGGGCTCCGATTAAGCGGGCTACAGTATGTTTTTCCATATATTCACTCATGTCAAACCTTAAGAGTTTAACCCCCAGAACCCTTGCAAGCTGACGTGCGGCCTCTGTTTTACCAACCCCTGTCGGACCTATCATCAGAAAAGAACCAATGGGTTTGTCCTGCATTCCAAGCCCTGCTCTTGAGCGCATAATTGACAGGGAAAGATTTTGCAAAGCATGATCCTGTCCGAAAACCTGGTCTTTCAGTTCCTCTTCAATATTTATAATAGCAGTTCTGTCTGCTTTGGATACACTTCTGGGAGGAATTTTTGCCATTCTGGCAATCACTCTTTCAATGTCTTTAGGGGTAATAGTGTTTCTGGCAGGTTTTCTGCTTTTGAGATTAAATATAGCCCCCGCCTCATCCATTACATCTATTGCTTTATCCGGCAGACAGGAATCATTTATATATTTTGACGACAGTTCAGAAGCAGTCCTAAGAGCTGAAAAACCATAAACAACACCATGGAATTTTTCATAATACGGTTTTAATCCTTTAAGTATCTCCGTTGTCTCTAAAATTGACGGTTCTGTAATTTCTATCTTCTGAAATCGTCTTGCAAGGGCTCGGTCTTTTTCAAAATGGTTTTTAAACTCTTCATAGGTTGTTGAACCAATACAGCGAATACCGCCTGAAGATATTACAGGTTTGAGTATGTTGGATGCATCCATTGACCCGCCACTTGTAGCTCCTGCACCGACTATGGTATGAATCTCATCAATAAAAAGTATCGCATCCTTTCGGGTCTGAATATCTTTTATCACCCCTTTTAATCTTGCTTCAAAATCCCCTCTGAATTTTGTTCCCGCAATAAGGGCTCCCATGTCAAGCGCAAAAATCTGAATGTTCAGAAAGCGCTCCGGCACCTCACCGTTGACTATATTATATGCAAGCCCCTCTGCTATTGCAGTTTTGCCAACACCCGGGTCTCCCACAAAAAGAGGATTGTTTTTTACCCTTCGGCTTAGAACCTGCATTGTCCGCTCAACTTCTGTTTTTCTTCCTATCAAGGGGTCGATTTTTCCTTCTTTTGCTTTTTCGATAAGATTTACAGTAAATTTCTCAAGAGGGCTTTCAGCGGGTTTTCCCTTTTTTTTGTCCTGCTGTTTTGCTTTATCATCAAACGGCTTAGCAGCCGGGTCATTCTGCCATACATTACCGGGCTGAGCACCAGCACCATGAGAAATATACTCCAGTATATCAAGTCTTGTAAGTCCCTGTGCTTTCAGAAAATAGTAAGCATAAGATGATTCCTCGTCAAAAAGCGATGCCAGGATATCACCGGCATCAAGTTCTTTTTTTTCACATGCCTGCATGTGCATGAATGCTCTCTGCAAAACCCTTTGTATTCCTATGGACTGGGCAAGCTCGTGCGAACCTTCAGGGACTGTTTCAAGGTTTTTAGCAAAGAAATGTTCTATCTCGTTTTTGAGTTCATCGAGATTAGCGCCGCAGTTTAAGAGGATATCCGCCCCTACTTCATCGTATAAAAGGGCATAAAGAATATGCTCAACAGTAAGCATCTCATGCCTCCTTTTCTGAGCCTCTTTAACTGCCGCTGCAAATACAAGTTCTAGTTCTTTTTTTATCATTTTATATCTCTTCCATGCTGCATTTTAGGGGAAATTTGTTGCTTCTTGCTAAGCTGTGCACCATTTCAACCTTAGTTTCGGCAACCTCCATTGTATATACTCCGCACACACCAATGCCTTTCTTGTGAACATTAAGCATTATCTGTACCGCTTCCATCGAGTTTTTGTTGAAAACAGATTCAAGAATGTGGACAACAAAATCCATTGTTGTAAAATTATCATTATGTAAAAGCACCCGGTATTTGGGAGGCTCCTTTATATCCAATTCTTCTTCTGTTTCTTCTGAAAATCTGCTGAGTTCTTTGCTCATAACCTGAAATAAAAAATATCATTATTCATTCCCATACTATTAAGATAATATATTTTAAAGCTGTGTCAACTTTAATTTTTTTATAAGCTTCTTGCTTTCTTTTAAAATGATAAGTTAAAATAGGTTATCAATGCATTTATAGGGGGATGTATACCTGTTATTTGAATTGTTATGTTATATAAAACAGATGGACAAATCAAAGGAGGCTTAAAAAAATGGACCAAAACAAGATTATTCCAATTATTCAGGATGCTGATCTTAAAGATAAAATTGTTCTTGTAAGGGTAGATCACAACGTTGTAAAGAAAGGGGCAATAGCTGATTCATACAGGATAGATGCCACTATCGGAACGCTTTTCCACATCGCCGCAAAAGGTGGCAAACTGATACTTATGAGCCATGTGGGAAGACCGCGCAACAAAAAGACGAAAGAAATTGAAATTTCAGAAAAAACATCGGTCAAGCCGATTGTTAAATATCTTCAGAACAAACTTCAGATAAAATTTCAAGTACCTGAATTTAAAGAAAAAACTCCTTATGGCTATCCCGGTATTGATAAATCGATTAATAATTTGATCAGTGAGCTTAGAGAAGGAAAAATTGACGGAATCTACCTGCCTAACACCAGATGGTTTCAGGGTGAGGAGGCAAAAGGAGAGGAGGGAGATGTTTTTGCCCGTCAACTTTCAGAAATCGCAGATATTTTTATAAACGATGCATTTGGTTCCTGGCAGGCAAATGCATCAACTGCAGGAATCGCCAAACATATGCCCTCTCATGCAGGTTTTTTGATGCAGAAGGAGATAATAAATCTTGAAAAAATACTCAACCCTGATAAACCCTTTACCTCTGTAATTGCAGGTGCAAAATTTGATACAAAAATTGGCCCCCTGAATGCACTTCTTGAAAAATCAGACCATCTTATTCTCGGCGGGGTTATTTACAATGCATACCTTTGTGCAAAATACGGTTTAAAAATAAAAACAATAACAGAAGATGATTTAAAAGAGGCACAGAAATTTGTTGAATATTCAGAAAAATTCCCGGGCAGGATTTTAGAACTACCCGTGATAATAGAATCTGACACAATGGATGGAAAAGAGGAGGGCAAATTCCGAAAACATAATATTAAAGAGCTCAAGCCAGGAACAAAGCTTAACTATGTGCTTGATATTGCTGCTGATTCTTTTGAAAAAAAAGAAATTTGGGATCTTATCACAGGCTCAAAAATGATCTTTGTCAATGCAGTAATGGGTTTCACACCTCATTTCACAGAGGGTACTACAGCTATGTACAGGCTTATCAACGAAAACAATGATGCTTTGAAGATGTATGGCGGCGGGGATACGCTTCAGGAACTGAAGACTCTGCTTCCGGGTGTTTATATGAAAGCCCTTGATGATCCAAAATATGTAATGTTTACAGGCGGCGGAGCTGTGCTCAATGCCATTGAGGAAAACTCCCCCTATGGGATGGAACCCGTAAAAGCACTGATAAAAAATAGAGAGCTGTTTTATCAAAAATAAGGAAACAGATGATAGAGAAGGAACAGGAACTATTTCAGGAAATTATTCAAATTATTAAAAAACTCAGGAGCCCCGAAGGCTGTCCGTGGGACAGGAAGCAGACCCCCTCAACAGTTAAATCCTATCTAATAGAGGAGATGTTTGAACTAATTGATGCAATTGATGAGAATAACCCTGATTATGTTTCAGAAGAGGCGGGCGATATTCTTTTTATGCTTCTTTTTCTTATCAATATGTATGAGGAGAAGCAGGAACTGAGCCTTGCAGAGACACTGGGCAGGATACAGAAAAAAATGGTATTCCGGCATCCGCATGTTTTCGGGGATATTTCAGTTAATTCGGCTGATGAGGTAAAGGAAAACTGGCAGGTTCTTAAAGAAAAAGAAGGGAAAGTTCGGGAACAGCTTCTTGACAGGATTCCCCGCAGTATGCCAGCACTTGTTCTTGCAAATACTATCACTAAAAAAGCCTCTGAGGTTGGTTTTGACTGGGGCTGTGCAGGCGCTGTAATCACAAAGATAAAGGAAGAAACCTCTGAGTTTGAAAAAGCTCTTGAAAATGGTTCTGCCTTGAAATGGCAGGAAGAGCTTGGAGATATGTTTTTCAGTCTTGTAAACCTTTCAAGACATCTTGACATTGACCCTGAACTTGCCCTTCGCAGAACCTGTGATAAATTCAGAACAAGGTTTAACTATATTGAAGAAAAAGTAAAATCACAGGGAAAACAATTAGAACAGACAACTCTGCAGGAGATGGACAGGCTGTGGGAAGAGGCAAAAGCCGCTTCAAACAGTTCTGCGACCTAAGCTGATTTTTGCTGAAAGCAGCTTTCCGCTATCTGATAAAACAGACTGCCTGTCTGGAAATAATATCCGCCATTAAAACCGGCTTTAACTCCCGAACATCCAGAACCCGAACAACCCCCTCCAGGGCTTTTTCCTCTGAATGCATTCCTATATTTTCAACAGGTGTTTTTTTTATAAAGTGTTCGTTTAGATAAGAGTCCTGTTTTTCAGGAAAAATGGAAAAATAGGAGATGTCTGTCTCCACCAGGTCCTGAAAAAAATGGGTACCGTAGGAGATATCCGGCATGAAATCTTTTCTTAAATACCCTATTTCAATAATTGCAGCCATGTTGTTTATCTCCGAAAACCGGACAGGTATTCCTAGAGACGGTGTGGTGGTACCCCATCGTCCCGGTCCGATCAGAAGCGTGGCGGAATATTTTTCGCGGTTGGTGGTTTTATTGACTCTGCCAATGAACCTGGCAACAGCATACTTGTCTGATTCTGATAGATGGCTGTAGGATTCCGGATCAACATAAATAATTCTGTCCATCACTATAACAGCACTGCCACCCATAAAGGTACCGGATGTTCTGAAAACGGTTTTCTCAATACTGCTATCCTGGGGAATATCTACTTTTTTCCGCTCTCCTTTAACCTGCAGGGGTCTGCACTGAACAAGGTTTATGCGGGCAGAACCGCTGTCTTCAATATTAACTGTAAATTCAACATCAACAGGATAGTCATACATGCTTTCTAGTTTTTTTAGCATCTTCTGCATGACAGAGACAAATGAACCTGTTTTAAGAAAATTTTCAAAGGTTACTATAAACACACCTTCCTGTTGGCCTCCATGACTTGTAAGCAGTTCGGATGCCTCGAGGTCTTTTTCACAGAGAAGGGTTTTATCAATATGTGTGTCAAGCCTAATCAGTTCTGCAAAGCTCTCGGTTTCAAGCTCGTTTGTTTCAAAATTTAAAACATCCACATAGTGCTGGCTGTAGCGGCGGATGTCGTTGATGCTGCTTCCTGGCAGTGAGAGCGGATCATCTAGGGCTATGATTCTAGGGTAGTCATTTTCAACCCGGTTCACAGCCCGCGTGCCAAGCCCGACAACAAGCCTGAGCATGCCCGCTTTGGGATCCATGTGTTCATTCCAGAGATAGGGATTATATGAAAAACCGACCCCTGCCATATCAGGAAAAAAAAACCTGCTTCTGTAGGAGCCTGACACCCTTTGAACAAGAAGTGCCATCTGCTCGTCCTGCTGATCAAGACCACGCTGGATACGGTATGAAAGCGCATCTTCATCCATAGCGCTTGCATACACCCTGCGCACACTGTCAGTGAGTTTTGAAAATCTCTGCTCAGGGGTTCCCTGATTGACACAGAAAATACTCTCATATTTCCCCGCAAAAGCATTTCCGAAGGCATCTTCCATAAGACTGCTTGAGCGGACAATAAAGGGTGACTGCCCGAAGTATTCAATTATATGCCAGAACTGCTCCTTTATCTCATCAGGAAAAGTTCCGCTGAGCATCTCGTGTTCCAACTCTTTGGCAGCCCTGAAATAGCCCTCTTTTGTCTTCTGCTCTATTATCATTTTCCACCATCCGTTCTCCACAATGTATGTGTAGAAAACATCTGTTCCTATGAAGTATGAGTCATGGGGCTCAAGGTGATTATGCCAGTCGTAAGAGTTGTCATTTAAAAGTATTTTTCGCGCAAGAAGCATACCTGCTGCTTTTCCGCCGATGTAGCCGGTTCCAATAAGCCTGGTTTTTATATTAAGCAGGTCCTCAAGAGAAAAATTCTTCATTGACAGCTCCAAAAATCTCTCATCCCTTCCAATAACAATACGGCATATCTGCTCTTTGAGTTTCTGTTTCTCATCTGTCTGCTCTTTGTCCTTTAAAACTTCTTCGACCCTTAGGAAAAGTCTGTCCCAGTAGTCGAGGTTTCTTTTTGGAGAATCTGATTCTATTCTTGAAATGTGGCTCAAGAGCTCAGTTGTACCAAGGCTGCTTGTAAGCGGAATAAACTCTTCCTCCCTTTTGTGGTGGGGCAGAAACATGGTGGGCGAATGGCGCTCCTTGACTTTTAAGGGATGGATATACAGGCTGTTATCAATATTATGAACATCTATAAGCACCTGGGTTGTTTCCCGTATCCTTGCAACTGTTTTAAATGAATGCCTGTTTCGGAAAAGCGCAAAATAGGCAACCGTGTTGAGCTGATACAGAAACGGACAGACTATGAGAAAAAAATTCCCAATCATCAGATCCGTTGCCCATGACAGAAGCAGGTCTGACAGAGAGTCAAAGACATAGAAAACCCCGTCACCCTTTTCTTTTATCAGGTTATATATCTCGGCAGAAAAGGTATCAAACCCGGTTGCAGGGTCAAGTGTGTAAACTGAGATGTTCTTGCCCTCCTCAACCAGGGGTTCGTGATTGGCAAATCGCAGATAGATGATCTGCTTATTCTCCCTGACAGAGTTTTTTACAAAGCGGTCCACATAGAAACGGTAATCTTCAATATTATCTACCTGCCAGACCACATTATCGCCAATCCTAAGAGAGTCAATTATTTTATCCAATGACTCAAAACCGGTGCTTACCTTACCGCCAATACTCATGACCATTCTGCCCTTTTGCAAAAATATGTTTTGAATTATCCTGAGAACTAAAATCTGAATAATGATCCCTGTTTTGTCAGAATATCTGTATTTAAACTAATTTTCAACTTTTTCCTTTTGCTTTTCTTATAAAACAATATATAAACTTTACATTTAAAATACAATACATGGATGCACCAGCAGCCAGACATCGTGAGTTCATTAAACAACCGGGGACAAGAGGAGAATAAAGAAAAATAATAGCCGATATTTCAAGAACATATCTCTTTCTTAAATTTGCCATCAAAGCAAAAATGCTTCTTAAGGAAAATTCACCTTTGACATCTTTATGTTTCAAGATAAAATAATATTTGTGTTATAGTAATAAAATAAAAGCTTTTTATAAATTCCTTTTTTGTGGAGGGTTAATTATAAATTATGAAGCATCTTTATTTTGACTGTTTTTCAGGCATAAGCGGGGATATGACCCTTGGAGCTTTGATTGATCTTGGCGTTCCGCAGCAATATTTGAAAGAAAATCTGGATAAACTGGGTGTTTCAGGCTATACCCTAAAGGTTTCAAAAGTTATGCGAAACTCAATATCGGGAAAAAAGGCAGACGTAAACCTGTCTTCAAAAACAGCGCATCATCACAGAAATCTTTCAGATATTGAAAAAATTATCAGCAAGAGCGGGCTTAACGGCTCAGTAAAGGACAGAAGTATTGACATATTCTCAATACTTGCCATGGCTGAGGCAAAGGTTCACAACAAAAAACCATCTGAGGTGCATTTTCATGAGGTAGGCGCTGTTGACTCTATTGTAGATATTGTGGGAACCGCAATAGGGGTTGATTTTCTTGGGGTAGATGAGTTTTCATGTTCCTCTGTTCCAACAGGCAGCGGATTTGTTAAATGTGCGCATGGCATAATGCCTGTTCCAGCACCTGCTACCACTATACTTCTTGAAGGGGTTCCATTAAGAAACTCAGAAATTGAAGCAGAGCTTACAACACCTACAGGCGCAGCAATTATCAAAAGTTTCGTGGAAAAATTCAGCAGTCTGCCAGCAATGAATATTCTAAAAACCGGTTATGGAGCAGGGACAAAAGAGTTTAAAGAGATACCTAATCTTTTAAGGCTTGTACTCGGAGAGACCCTGAAAAAAGATTTAACTGAAACAGTCTCTGTTGTGGAGACCAATATTGACGATATGAACCCTGAATGGACAGGGTTTCTTGTGGAAAGGCTTTTTGATGAAGGCGCTCTTGATGTTGCCGTTATTCCAGCCTACATGAAAAAAGCAAGACCCGGCTCTGTTTTGCAGGTGGTCTGCCGGGAAAAAGACTGCATGAAGATAAGAGAGGTAATATTTACTGATTCTACCACATCTGGTGTGCGGTTTTATAATGTTCAGAGAGCAGTGCTTGAGAGAAAAGATGAGACTGTCAGCACAAGCTTTGGTAAGATAAGAATCAAGGTTTTTGCTTCTACTGAAGGCAGACGTTTTGTTCCTGAGTATGAAGAATGCAGAAAAATCGCCCTTAAAGAAAAACTTTCCTTAAGGGATGTTTATCAGGAGATAATATATCAAACTGAAAAAATCAAAAAAAATAATGTCCTGTCTAAAAAGTAATTTGAAAGATTAGTAAATGAATTGATATGTATTAATCTATTACCCATATACCAATATTCAAATTCTTTTGCCCTATTTTTTCTGTATCTGCATAAAAGTGCTTAATCTGAGAGTAAAAAGATAAGAAAACAATAAGTTAATGTATAAGGCTATTTTATAAATGCAAAAAGCAGAAGCTATTAAGATACAGAATCAAATTGCAGTTCTCAATGAGCAGATTGATCAGCTTGATAAAAAATTTTATTTCTACTTTACAGCAAGAGACAGGTTTCCTCCTCTGAATGATCTGCTAAAAATAAAAAAAGACGTGGAAAGATTAAAAGCTGTAAAGGGAAGAATCATTCTTGAGAGAAAAAAATTTGTAATAAATTCATTTATTCACAGGTTCGTATCCTACAGAACTAAATGGGAAAAAGCTCTTAGAGATATTGAAGAAGGAAGGGCTCAACCAAATCCTGAGTTCTTTACCAGAAGAAACAGTGGATTTTTAAAAGAGAAAAAATCTGCTGCCTCGTAAAGTTGTCAACCTGCTATTTTTATCTTGTCATTTCAAAAATATAGCCTATATATATCTGTGCTCAACAACTTTTTTTTAAAAAAGGAGTTTTTTATGAAAGCAGGTATTATTTTTTCAGGTTCAGGCCATTGCTTATTGTCACATCCTATAATTCTTTTACTGAAGCAAAATTTGTATAAAAACTGCGCACAAAAGGTATTCTGAAGTTTATAGATTTTGAAGTTCCTTTTGACTTGGCAAAGGAAAAATACGGGCTTCCTTTTGATGTTATTCTGGGGGATTTGAAACAATCAGATGACTTGAGGGTGCTTGACTACAATGGTCATAACATTATGGGGCTTTTTTCTTTTAAGGATCTCGGCAACCCTGTTTATTACGAATGACCCTTTACTGTTGCCTTTAAAATCTACTTAGCAAAAAACTCTCTTTCCAGTTCAATTTTTTCATTCTTGACCTGTATCTGTTCAGGTTTTTCTTCTACAGGAATATTGTTGATAAGCCAGCGTACCAGATCTCTCCAAATAGAGGATATCTCCATTGAAGACGGCATCCTGCCTGAAGAGGCAAGTTCTAAGGTTACAACAGGTATTCTTTCAACAATGCCTGCATAATTTCCAAGGGTACCGGGAAAATTGCCAAGCCTGAACAGCCTTAAACTTCCAAGTTTTGATGGCGGAGTACCCGGACCGTCATAGTCAACCAGATTAAGCGGGGAATGGACTGATATAACAGCATCTGGCTGGAAGGTTTTTATAATATTTACAAGAAAAACTGTCTCAGGTTCGCTTGCTGGATGTGTACCTGGATAATAACGCGGATCTTTTTTTGCTACTTCAAGCCATCTTTTAAATCCAATCTCTCGCCACAGAGGAGCGGGAAAGTTACGGTTTATATCAACCCCCATTGCATTTGTTCTGGTTGATTCTTCCAGAAACAGTCCGTCAGGGTTAAGAAGCGGTATAAAAATCCAATGAAAAAGCCCTGAATGATGTATATCAAGTATTTTCATCCATTTAAAAACAACGCTTATGGAGGAGTATTCATCGCCATGCGTTCCTCCCACAACAAGTATTTTTGCCTGTGGTTTGCGCTGCTCAAGCAGAGGAGGATATTCTTTAACTAAAAGCGGTACACCCTTATTGGAATATGCTCCGGAAAGAAGCAAGCCGCCTTCTGCGCAGTCTTTAAGTGAAACACTTGCAAGTTTGCCTGATATAAGCCTGCATGTTTCTTCAACACAGAGGGGTTCCGCTTTTAAGTTTTCGGAACAGGCAAAAGCAATAAGTACACAGAAAATTGCTTTTTTGACAAAACGCCTTGAAAACAGACAGGTGTACTGCTTAAAAATATTTACCATAAACTCTTATAATTTTTGATTTTATGAAAGGAAAAATTACTAACTTTTATTTATATACAAAAAAAGCAATTACTGCAACATAAAATTTTATCTTTTTGTGGACAATAAATAAAGTAAAGTAAAATTGACTAAAAACCCATTAGAGTTCCGCCCTGGTATATAATAAATGAAGCAGTCCAGGCGACAGAGGTTGTAAATAGAACCAAAAAAACAGGCCATTTCCAGGAATTGGTCTCTCTTTTTACAACTGCCACAGTGGCAATACAGGGTATATAAAGAAGCACAAAAACCATAAAGGATAGGGCAACAAGCGGGGTATAGGTTTTTGTCCCGTCTTCTCGGGTTGCATTGCGCAAAGCCTCTCGCAGGGAATCAGTCTCTTCATCCACCTCTCCAAGTGAATAGAGTGTTCCAAGAACCCCTACAACTATCTCCTTTGCCACAAACCCGCCAATAAGGCTTACCCCTATTCTCCAGTCTTCAAAACCAAGGGGTGTGAAAAAAACAGAAGTCGTTTTTCCTATTTTCCCGGCAAAACTCTTTTCAAGTTTCTCCGATGCCATCTGATTTGAAAGCTCTGATACAAGTTCACTGTTATCACCAGCCTGCTCAATCAGCAAATCATAATCCTTTGAATACGCAACCTGAAAGGGGAAATTGCTCAAAAACCAGATTATTACACATCCCGCAAAGATAATTGTTCCTGCCTTTTTCAAATATAGAAATCCTCTTTCCCACATGTGAATGAGAAGACCTTTCAATGCAGGGATGCGGTAAGGAGGAAGCTCCATTACAAAAGGGCTTGCAGGACCCCTGAATAGATGTTTGCGGAAAATTTTTGCTGCAGCAACTGCAATTAAAATCCCTAAAATATAAATAGAAAACAGTACGTTTGCCCCTGATTTTTCAGAGAAGAAAGCCGCTATAAAGAGCGCATACACTGGAAGCTTTGCCCCGCAGCTTATAAAAGGGGTTACAAGCATTGTGACAAACCTGTCTTTTCTGTCATCAATGGTACGGCAAGCCATAATCGCGGGCACGCTGCATCCGAAGCCTAGAAGAAGCGGAATAAAAGACCTGCCGTGAAGACCTATTTTGTGCATGAATTTGTCCATAAGAAATGCTGCTCTTGCAATGTATCCTGAATCCTCCAGGAATGCTATTGCAAGGAAAAGAAGAAATATAATAGGGACAAATACAAGCACACTGCCCACCCCTGCAATTATACCATCCACAACAAGAGAGTTAAACATTTCAGCTTCTATCAAGCCACCGGCAATATTACCCAACCATTCCTGAGCACCTTCTATCAAACCCATTAAAGGTTCACTAAGTGTAAAAGTGAATTTAAAAACCAACCACATTAATAAAAAGAATATTGGCAGGCCAAATACCCGGTTCAAAAGAACCATATCTATTTTATCTGATAATGAGTATCTGGTCTCAAGGTCTTTTTTCACTGCCTCGGAACATGCACCGTGTATAAATCCATAACGGCTGCCTGCAATTTCTGCATCAGGTGTATCCCCAAAGACAGTCTGAAGGTGTTGCCTGCTTTTTCCCAGACGGGCAAACAGTTCAGAGGAAAGCCGGCTTTTTTCTGATATTTTTAAGATTTCACTGTCTTCTTCCAGCATCTTGACAGCAAGCCATCTTGCCGGGTATTTTTCAGTTAATTCATTATCTTTCTTGACTATCTCTTCAATTTTTAATATCTCTTCCTCAATATCCCTGCCATAATCAACAGTCTGTTTTTTTAGAGAGATTCCTTCTTCTGCAATCTTTACAGCCTCGTCCAAAAGCTCCTTGACCCCCTGTCTTTTTACCGCTACAGTAAAAACAACAGGCACTCCAAGAAGCTGAGATATCATATTTCTGTCAATATCATCTCCCTGCTTTACAGCCTGATCGTGCATATTGAAGGCAAGCACCAAGGGAACTTCCAGCTCTATCAACTGAACTGCAAGATAGAGATTCCTTTCAAGATTTGATGAGTCAACCACACAGATAACAACATCTGGCTTTTCATTGACAATATAATCTCTTGAAATTATCTCATCAAGGGAACGGGCTGTAAGCCCGTATATTCCGGGAAGATCCACTATTGTAAGATCATAACCACTTTGTTGGAGAAATCCTTCCTTTTTTTCAACAGTAACTCCCGGGTAATTACCGACATGCTGACGAGCACCTGTGAGACTGTTGAAAAGGGTGGTCTTGCCGGAGTTCGGGTTTCCTGCCAAAGCAATTGTCAGTTTTCTATCCATAATTATTCGTCCGCTACCATAATCTTCTGCGCCATTCCACAGCCAAGCGCAAGTTTTGTATTCCCTGAAATCACAAGACTTTGTCCCCTGAGAGCACCCTGAACTACTTTTAGCTTTGAACCTATAACAAGGCCCATGTCAGCAAGTTTTGAAATAACTCCTCTTCCTCCGCAAATAGCAACTATTCTTACTTCCCTGTCTCGGCTACTCATGTTCAACGGAATAAAATTTTCACGCATCATTAACCTCAACAATAATGTTTTCAGCATCTTTTTTTCGGATAGACAGATAACTGCCCTTTATTTTTATCTCAACAGGATCTCCCAAAGGAGCAACCCGAAGCACCTCAACAACTGCACCTTTTACAACTCCCATTTCAAGAATTCGTCTCTGAATTGGAGATGCACCTGAGATTTTAACCACCACCGCAGTATTTCCGGGTTCCAAATCTCTAAGTGTTTTTGATGTTTTCATTATATAACCCATATTTTATATGAAATATTTAACTAAGTTATAATCATCTAATTTAAAATTTAAAAAATTTTATTTATTGTTTAGAAAAACAACAGTCTCTGTATTTGCTTGTTTCGAAATAGTGATAAAGATTTTGCAACCAGTCAGGCCCCTCATCTTGTGGGCAGTGTTCAACAAATTCAATAAATTTTGTAAGTTTTTTGAAAGTTTCTGGACTTATTGCATGTTCTATTCTGCATGCATCAGCTTTTGCAGTCTCATAGTCTATATCAAGTATCTCAGAGAGAAACTTTACTAAGACATCGTGTTTCTTCTGGATATTTTCCGCAAGCTTCCTGCCTTCTGATGTCAGGTCGATATATCCGTATCGTTCATGAATTATCAACTCCTGCCTTAAAAGCGTATTCAGTGCAGATGTAACACTTGGGGCTTTTACATTCAGTTTTTTGCTTAAATCTCTTACCCGGGCAACTCCATTTTCTTTTTTCAGTTGCGCTATCGCTTCAAGATAATCCTCCATGCTGGCACTGATTTTTTTAGTTTTTTTCATGATATTAATTCCATGAGTTAGATATACATATATCTTTTATATAAGACTAACTTTAAAAAGAATATTTGTCAAGTTTTTTGTTAATGTTTTTGTCCTATTAGGTAAAATTTTGTTAGCAGAATTTTTGCTCTGCAGCAGGAAAAACAAAACCTTAGAGATGATTTATTCAAAAAATTGTCAAGAGCTGTATGACATACAGCAATACAGGCAAAATAGACATTCTTAACGAAGATTTCCATGTTCCTAAAAGCTTGAGTTTTCAATATGTCTGGGCAACCATAAACACAGAAGAAAGCAATATATCCTTCTGGTATCAGGCAACAAAAAAAGCGCCCGGAGAACTTGTTAAAACTCAACCTTATAAACTCAGGGAACCTGTAAAAAACAGAATCCCTGCCAGTAAATTATGTTTTAAAAGTGCCGACGATGTTGTGAAACGTGCTATGAAGCTGGTAGTTCGCAGCTCGTAGCAAAGGCAATAATACACGGATTTGCGCGGAGTTACGCTGAAAAGTCTTTAACAACATGAAAAGCAATGGGATGAGTAAAACAGTGGCAAGCTGCAAGATACAAGATTCAACCAAAAACAAAAGGCAAAAGAGGTTTCCTGTATTAAATAAAACCTAGAACCTGATTAAACCATGCCTTCAGGCTGGGCAGGCGGATTTGCGCAGTAAAAGCCCTCAGCGTAAAGTTTGAAGCTTTATTCTGAAAGAAGTAAAAGCAGAGGGGGTTTATGATTGGAGAGCTTTAAGTTTTTAATAAAAGGATATAAAAAACCGATAAAATACTCATAGTAGTAAGTGCCGGTGGAGAGACTCGAACTCTCAAGGGAGCAAGTCCCGGGGGATTTTGAGTCCCCTGCGTCTACCAGTTCCACCACACCGGCACAGTATAAAAATAAAATAGATAAAATAACCCAATTTGTCAATCTTATTCTGCTAATCCTTAAAAACCGCACCTGTGTTCGCAGAGGTTACTGACAGAGAATACCTGTAGGCATATCCGGATTTGATTTTAGGCTCAGGTTTTTTCCATCTGCTTTTTCGCTTTTGCAGCTCTGCTTCATCTACAATAAGGTCGATTGTTTTTGATGGAATATCAATTTCAATCATATCCCCTTCTTCAATAAAAGCAATAGGCCCGCCTTCTGCCGCTTCAGGCGATATATGTCCTATAGCAGCACCCCTTGTCCCGCCGCTGAATCTACCGTCTGTAATAAGTGCAACATCACCGTCAAGACCTATTCCTGCAATTGCAGATGTTGGTGTAAGCATCTCTCTCATACCCGGTCCACCTTTTGGACCTTCATACCTTATGACAACACAGTCACCCTTTTTTATTTTTCCATTCATTATTTCATCTACTGCTGCTTCTTCGGAATTATAGACTCTTGCAGTTACTGTACTCTTAAGCATCTCTTTAGCAACCGCCGACTGTTTTACAACAGCCCCGTCAGGTGCAAGGTTTCCCCTTAAAATTGCGATACCTCCTTGAATGCTGTGAGGTTTATCAATTGGTTTTATTATCTCATAATCCTTCACAGAAGATGCTTCAATACTCTTCTCAATTGTGTTGCCAGTAACTGTTAAACAAGACAGACAAATAAGGTCTTTCTTTGAGAGCTCATTCATAACAGCCATAACACCGCCTGCTGTGTAGAGGTCTTCTACATGATTAGGACCGGCAGGACTCAATGAACATAGATGAGGTGTTAAGCTGCTTATAGAATTAAAGATATCAAGATCAAGTTTTATACCCGCTTCTTTAGCAATTGCAGGCACATGAAGAACTGTGTTTGTTGAACAGCCAAGAGCCATATCCACTGCAATTGCATTTTTAAAGGCATCCATTGTTGCTATATCTCTTGGTTTCAGGTCATTGGCAACAAGCTCCATCACCTTCATACCTGCTGTCTTTGCAAGCCTTTTTCTCTCTGCCATTATAGCGGGGATTGTCCCGTTTCCGGGAAGTCCCAGACCAAGAGCTTCTGTCAGACAGTTCATGGAATTAGCTGTAAACATACCTGAACACGAGCCGCATCCCGGGCAGGCATTGTCTTCCAGAAATTTAAGCTCCTGCTCTGTTATCCTGTTTGCTTTTACCCCTCCAACCGCTTCAAAAACACTTATCAGATCTATCTTGTTCTTTCCTTTTCTTCCTGCAAGCATCGGACCTCCGCTCACAACCACTGAAGGTATGTTAAGCCGTAAGGCAGCCATGAGCATACCGGGTATTATCTTGTCACAGTTTGGAACAAGCACAAGCCCGTCAAACGGGTGAGCAATTGACATTACCTCTATTGAATCGGCAATAATCTCTCTGCTTGCAAGGGAATATTTCATACCCTCATGGTTCATTGCAATACCGTCACATACACCAATTACAGGAAACTCCACAGGAGTTCCTCCTGCCATCCTTATCCCTGCCTTTACAGCTTCACAAATGGTATCAAGATGAATATGCCCGGGTATTATCTCATTTGCAGAGTTGACTACTCCTATGATTGGCTGCTCAAGTTCTCTGTCTGTATATCCCATTGATTTGAAAAGGCTTCTGTGCGGTGCTTTTTCAATACCCTTTTTCATTTTGTCACTTCTCATATTTCCTCCATAATTTTTTATAATATTGGTTCCAAAATAATTGACATGTTTTGCGGGGGTGTGTATTCTTAACTATCTGTTAGGTCTAACGCTTTGATGGAAGAAGCGGTTAGGCAGAACAACTTTGTCAAATTTTTTGCAATTACACTTAACCCCTTTTAAAAACACTTTCGTGTAATTATAAATAATACTACCAAATCCAATTTTTAGCAAAATGGTTTTTTATGGTTAAAGCGGCAGGTCTTTTTTCAGGCGGGCTGGACAGTATGCTTGCAGTATGTCTGCTTAGAAAACAGAACATAGAAGTAGAGGCTGTAACCTTTACAACCCCATTTTTCGGCTATGAAAGGGCTTTAAAATCAGCAGAACATATCAAGGTGAAACATAATGTTATTGATATAACGGAAGATTATATCGAAATACTTAAAAACCCCAGATATGGTTACGGCAAAAACATGAACCCGTGTATTGACTGTCATGGGTTCATGTTTAAAAAGCTCGGGGAGTTAATGCCTGAAATGAAGGCAGATTTTCTTTTCTCAGGGGAGGTTCTCGGTCAAAGGCCTATGTCCCAGAACAGAAACTCTCTAAAAATTGTGGAAAAAATTTCAGGTTTTGAGAAATATATCCTAAGACCTTTAAGCGCACTGCTTCTTGAAGAAACTGAGATGGAAAAAAAGGGGCTTGTTGACAGAACTTTACTTCTTGATCTTAATGGCCGCACAAGAAAACCCCAGATACAGCTTGCAGAAGAATTTAATATAAACACTTATCCTGAACCAGCAGGGGGGTGTAAACTTACAAAACCTGGTTTTAGCAACAGACTTAAAGATCTATTAAATTATGAAAAACCCCCCCCAAGGCTCTCATTTGAACTTCTTGGCATCGGCAGACATTTTCGCATCAGTAAAAACATTAAATTTATTGTGGGCAGGGATGAGCAAGACAATGACACCATTATTAAATCAAAAAAAAAGGATGATATTATTATCAAAGCAAGGGATGTTACAGGGGCTGTTCTGCTGATTTGCGGGAATCCTGACCATGAGGAAATTAAAAAAGCTGTTTCAATATGTCTTCGATACAGCGATGTTGACAGATCAAAACCCGCACCTGCTGTTGTTTGCAGAGGAGATAAAAATATTGTTCTTGAAGAAAAACCATGTGGAGAAGATTTTATTAAAAATTGGATGGTGAGTTAAAGCAGGAATTTAAATTAAAGCTGGTTTTTGGGTTGACAAAAAGCAAAAATTTTATTATTTTAAAAAATAAAATTATTTTTTTTTGGAAAAAATCTTGATTACTTTAGCTGACTTAAAAAATATTAA
>CAZMHH010000072.1:0-19001 GCA_964566035.1 uncultured Thermodesulfobacteriota bacterium | reverse complement strand
ATGAGATTTCTCCCTGCGGTCGAAATGACAATATGGTTGTTTTTAGACTTTTTACGGATCATCAACTTTCTACAAGACGATACAGCTTTTAATATGAGACTGCTTTACAGTTACAACCATCTTAGAAAGAAACCGTTTCTCTTAAGCCTGAAGCTTATTATCGCACTTTTTTTTGTTTATGCAACAGTTGTATCTCCCATACTCCACAACAATGACCTACTCCATCCTGTTCATCATCTGGACCATAGTCCTGTATGCAAATGGATAAATGATGGTAAAAGAACAAACGATAATCTTTGGGACATATTCCCCCAGATCGAACCTCTTTCTTATCTCCATCTTTTTATACCCTCATTTGTTATTAATATAACACCACTTTTTGTAATACCCTTCTTACTGCTTTTTATCATTCCCTTTTCTGCCAAGAGAGCCCCCCCTCTTATTGAAACTATTTTTACCTATAGAATCAAAAATCAACCCAAAAAGTACTGAAAAGTATTTGTCCTTTCAAGCAGGCATAACACCGCTGAAATCCGCTTTCAGAGCTTCATCATTGAATGTGTGCAGCACATAAAAGATTTTTCTGCCTGAAGCGTTAATAACAGCGATCTGTTGTTTGTAAGGTTTTGCCTAACCTCTTCAACTTGCAGATCAAACAGCTTAACAGCTATGTTTGATGGTTCCGTAAAAAGTCAATTTTTTCTTAAATTGCTAAAAGAGGCTGTGCGCCAGATACTTGTAACATGCTGTATTAACTTTTATATCACCCTCACCCCAACCCTCTCCCGTCGAGGGAGAGGGAGCTTTTTATACTTTTTACGGGTTTGTTATGTTTAATTAACCTAAACTTTATGGAGGTCAAAATGTGTTTAAAAAAAATTATTATTGTTATGGCTCTCTGTGTCATTGTTTTCAACCCTTTTGTTTCAGCAGCAGATGAACAATATGCAAGTAAGCAAGAAGTTACTGAAATGAGGAAAGAAATCAAGGAGCTTAGAAACCTTGTAGTAGGACTCAAAGACATAATTGAGCAACAGAATAAGCATATTGATATACTCAAAAATGAGAAACATCTGGATGAGCAGCCCCGGGTAACAGCAGACATTGGAGCTGAAGATAAAGACCCGCACCCTGACACAGACACAGAAAGTAATTTTACCATTCAGAACATCCTTTCAAAGGTAAAACCTGACATAAATATCTCCGGAGATTTTGTTGCAAACCTTGCTGATGACAGACACATGCGCACGGAGGACAGAAGATTCAATTTGCGGGGCGTTGATATTATGTTGTCAGGAGAGATAGATAACATAGCAAAATCATATATAAACCTTGCTTATCATGATGATAATGTTTCTCTTGAAGAGGGTTTCCTTGATGTTTATAAACTTCTTCCCTTTAAGAGTGTTTTGAGACTGGGCAGGTTCAGAGTAAATTTTGGTCTTCTCAACACAGTTCATCCCCATGGACTGCCGCAGGTTGACTATCCTGCAGTTTACAGGGTCTACCTTGGACATGAAGGCTATATCGATGAAGGTATAGGCATAAGCGGAAGCTTTCCTTCTCTTTGGAAAACTCCTTTTCAATACAGCCTGCAGATTGTAAACGGCAATAGACACAGTCATGGTCATAATGATGTCTATCCTCATAACAATAGTGAGTATAGAAGGATGAAGGACTATGACGACATAGTATATATTGGAAGACTTCAAAACAGAATCAATCCATGGAGCAGACTTGATGTTCAATGGGGGGTTTCAGGTCTTACAGGCAAATTTGAAGATGACAGAAAATCACCACGGTTTTATCTTGAAGGAGCAGACCTGAGCTTTATCTGGAATAAAAAGTTAACCTGGCAGACAGAGGCATTTTTCTCACAGGTTAATGACCATAGCAGATGGCGACATTCAATGGGGCTTTACAGCTTTGTTGATTACAGGTTTCAGCCAAAATGGATTGCTGGATTCAGATATGACTATGCAGAGCTGCCGTTGAGCTCGCGGGGAAATCTTAAAGAAGCCTCTGGCTATTTGACATATTTTTACACCCCCCGCAACCGTCTCAGACTGCAGATTAAAAGATCCAACAGAAACTATTCAAAGGATACAAATGAAATCATGCTGCAATGGGTGTTTACCCTCGGCAGACATGAACATTAAATGAAAGAACTTTGGATTTTAGTTGTGCTTTTCTGCAAACGACAAGCCGCAGGATCAGCTTCTTAAATATCAAAATAGCCGGGAACAGCCATGTCTGTTCCCGGCATCATCATATTCCTTTTTCTCTGTATTAACCGCTATGGCAACATAATATGCCTGTAACCGCCCCAAGGATTGACTTAAATACCTGTTTCAAAAAATGATGCTTATCACATATCCTGATAATATCCGGACTCTTATCGTAATATATGCCAATTATTTTTATGCCTGTACGGTTTGTTAAAAGTTTCTCGTCCCTGAACCGTCTTAATGTATTAAGTCTTGAATCTTTTTCTCCAAGCAGATATGAGGCAGCACATTGACCCTGATCTGCTTCTACTGTTAATAGAAAACTTGTGTTTGTTGAACCTGCACTGTTTTCTGCCTTCAGGCTTACTAAATAAACTCCTTCTAAAGGGTCTTTCCAGGAAACTATTCCTGTAGAAGCCACAATAACCATTGCATCAGGTGCTTTTACAAGAGACCAGGTTACGGGAGTGGTACCGGAAACAAGCTCAGGGGCAGGACCTGTCCATGGGATTCCTGCTTCTATTGTTACATCTTCTATTTCTGAAATAACTGGCAGTGATACAACGCACAGCAGCCATGACATATTATCGTATCCAACATCATTCTCAGCCGTGATCGTAATAACATATTCTCCTTCGACAGGGTTGTTCCATGACACAACTCCTGTTGCATTGTTTATCGTCATTCCAGATGGACTTTTTTCAAGAGACCATGTAACCGGTTGAGTACCGGAAATAAGTCGAGGTGACGGGCTTGTAAACTGAGTTTCATCTTTAATTGTTATATCCTCTATATCAGCAATAACCGGGGGCGCCAACACTGTCAGCAGCCATGATGCTTCATCATAGCCTGCATTGTTCTGAGCCTTTATGGTAATTATATGTTCTCCTTCAACAGGGCTGCCCCATGAAACCGTTCCGGTTGTGGAGTTTATTATCATCCCGTCCGGTCCCCTGAACAAAGACCAGATAACAGGAGGGGTACCGGAGATAAGCTGGGGAGCGGTGCTCTCCCACGGTACCCCTTTTATACCTGAAGAGTCAGGGATAGAAGAAATAACAGGGGGTACATCCGGATTTGCTTCACCCCCATAAATAGCTACAATACCGTTGATATCATCATAATGCAGATTCCTTTTAACCTCTCCTCTGTCTGTATAACCATACATCACCTTATCAGAGTCGCTTGTACTGTAGAGATCTTCCAGACAAAGCGCATGCCCTAATTCATGAAGGATAACTGATTCAACATCAAACCCTGATGCCCCTCCCCATGCAAAACGACTGTTAAGTATTATATCACTTTCAATCAACTCACCGCTGCTCACATAAAACCAGAATCTGTTGAGTCCGACAGTGTTTTCATATTCTGTTTCGCTCAGATAGCCGTAAGTTATTGTGCTGTACCCATCCATTCCTGAGTCAAAATCCGATAGGGTTGTTCCCCCGTAACTGAATGAAAACTCAGAACCGCTCTCAGTCCATGTACCCATAGCATTTAATGATGCTTCTATAAAGCCGTCGGGTGCTGATGAGCTGTTCACGTGAAAAAATGCATCATTGGAAAACCATTTAATCCATGCCCCGTAAGATGTTTCACATACCTTATAACAGTATCCGTAATTTGCATTTATAATTAAAATCATTAAAAAAAGCGAGAATACATAAAAACCTTTATTCTTCATCGATCAGCTCTCTTAGATTTTTAAGAAATGTTCTGTAATGAATATGGTTTTCAACCATGTTTTCCGTATCATCTGTAACTGTAAATCCTTTTTTAACTACAAGCCCGCTGTCGGTTATTGTATACTTACCCTGTGCTCTGCCAACCAGACTGTGGGCATTGCCCTTTAATAAAAGTTTTTCGCTTTTCCTGCCTAAATCATGCTGCTGGTTCAAAAAAAGGATAACCCTTTCTCCATTTAGAAATTGTGGTGAATCAGAAACTCTCATCTCAATATCCCCTACAATTCCGCCCATGTATTCAATCTCTACCAAATCACATCTTCCCCCCTTGAACACCTCTTCAACATCAATATATGCCCGGCTCATAATAACTGTCTGCTGCAAATTCCAATCGGATTCAACATGCCTGACATTGCCTTCTACAATTAACTCCGCTTCTTCTACAAGCTGATTTGTGCCCAGGCCAATCATAAGTGAATATGCATCAGTCAAACCGCCAAATGATAACGATAAAAATATTAAAAGAAGGATACTTGTCTTCATGAACCCTCCTCCGCTATCAAATTCACCACAGGTATAACAGCCTCAATAACTTTTCTGAAAAGGGGTTTTAAAAAGGGGTATTCTTCACAGATTTCTATAACATTGCTGCTTTTGTCGTAATAAATTGCAATTAAAAGTATACCGGCATTGTTTTTTGAAAGTATATTGTCCCTGAAAAGCCTTAAAGAGTTAAGACCGGGGTAATCATCGCCCATCAGATATGAGGCAGCACAAGAGACCGGATCTTTTTCCACAATCAAAAGCCATGTACTCTCCTGTGCGCCGGCAGCATTTTCCGCTTTTATAGTGATCGTATAAACTCCCTCCACCGGGTATTCCCAGTATACTGCTCCTGTTGACGAATCGATAGTCATTCCATCTGGTCCCTCTACAAGTAACCAAGTAACGGGAGGGGTGCCTGAGATAAGATCAGGTGCGGGACTATTCCATGGAGCTCCTTCATTTATAGTTACATCAGCAATGTTGTTTATAACCGGAAGAGCGAGTACTGTCAGTAGCCAGGTGACTTCATCATAGCCTGTACTGTTCTGAGCCTTTATTACAATGATATGATCACCTTCAACAGGGTTGTTCCAGGATACAGATCCTGTTAAAGAGTTAATCGTCATTCCAGACGGCCCTTTTTCAAGAGACCAGGTTACAGGTTGTGTGCCTGAAATAAGCTCGGGTTCTGAACTCACAAACGGGCTTCCTTCTATAATTGTTAAATCTGCTACTTCATTAATTACCGGCTGTGAAAACACAGTTAAAAGCCATGATGCATCATCATGGCCTGCATTGTTCTGAGCCCTTATGGTAATGATATGTTTTCCATCAACAGGGTTATTCCATGACACAACTCCCTTTGAAGAGTTTATCGTCATTCCGGACGGACCTTTTTCAAGAGACCAGGTAACGGGAGTGGTGCCTGAGATAATATCAGGTGCTGGACTATTCCATGGAATTCCTGCTTCTATTGTTACATCTTCTATTTCTGAAATAACCGGCGGTTGCTCAGGTTTTCCCCCTCTGGTCTTTATGCCCGTCATGTTGTAAACATTTGAATACCTTCCGGTTGACTTGTTTTTATGCATATACTTACCCGTTGCACTGTTTCCGCTTATGTTAAACAGATAAAATTCTATAAGCAGATAGCCCTCAATGACGGTTGAATAACCGGTACCCCCTGTCGGCAAATCTCCGTAAAACACATACCCTCTGCTTCCATACTGATTAGTGCACTGAAGACCAACCGTTCCATCAGATGTCGATTCGATGTTTGATCCAAAGGTTATAGTATCTGTAAAGGTAGAAATAATTGTAAATGTAAATTCCCATTCAGTATCAATAAGCGGTTTCAGATCTTCAGGATCATCGGACAGCCAGATAGATGGACTGAGAAAATCTCCCACCTGATTCATAAGATTATTAAACGATAACCCATCCGGATTATCCAAATGTCGCTCTGAGACAGATTCATTCTCTTTTGCCGTATTATCAATATAAAGCCGGTCTTCGTTTACAGTACTGACAGAAAACGAAAATACACCCTGGACAGAAAATAATACAAGAATTAAACATACGGAACAGATTTTAATAATGTTTCTTGTTCTCATACCGCTACTCCTTCTTAATTATGGTTATTAGTTTAAACACGAATCTTCAATTCAGAATCCAATAGTGTTCTGTTATAAATAATCAAATCTAAAAATTACTTCAACTTTAAAAAATGCAATAATACACCAATGGGTGTACTGAGCTAAAAAATAACAGCGGGATACACAAAAAAGAAATTTCAAGATGTATAATACAAAAACTGCATCTATTTATCCTTCGAACTGCTTGTCATTCTTGATGGACCAGTAAAAAGTCTGAAAAACCCTGATTGTCATTTCGAACCCTGCGACAGCAGGGTGAGAAATCTTGTTGTTTCAGTGTGTTATGAGATCTCTCACATGCGTTTCTTGCCGCGCATCGCGGCATTCAAGATGACAGCGATGGACTTTTTACCGATTCATCATTCTTTATCCGGCTTTGTTTTTATTTATAATTGGCAGCTACTAACCTAACTTAGCGTATTTTCTCTCCATCTCCCAGACACGGGCAGCAGCCTCTTTTCTCAGCCATTCCGGTTCCAGAATTTCAGCCTCATCACACCAGTGAAACGACCACCACATCACCTCTTTAGGTTCTGCAACATGCACTTCATACAAAATTGATCCGTCTGACAGCTCTGTTATTTCCTGACTGTGGTGCCACATTGATTCTTCAATATATGCTCTGATTGCTTTTGAAAACCTTACCACCACCTTCCGGGTTGTATCACCTGGACAGGCGGAGAAAGCATTCCTGTGCCGTCTGCCGAAATCATAGTTTCGCGGAATGGAAAAAAGCATAGCAGTACAGAAAACATCTTCTATTCTGTTGACACGGAAAATGCAGAGTGCCCTTTGATTCCACGAAAACCCATCCAGATACAGCGCCCTGCGCTTGAAAAAAACTCTGTAGGGATCTATCTCCTCCTCTGAAGGGGTATCCCTGTCTGGTCGTTTATACTGAACAATTATCCTTCGGCGCTCTTTTACGGCAAGGCTCAGTTTTTTCAACACATCGAGTCTGCATCCAAACCCCTTTTTCATCACAATATCTTCAAGAACCGGTATAATACACTCCCTTGCCTTTTTAGGAATATCTGAAGCCAGTTTTCTGGCGCCATTCAGCCCCTCAATTCCGAGTGGATAGTCGCCGGTTGCGGTTATATGTTTCACACCCATAATAAGTGCAAACCGTTCACCAAGGGAGAGTTTTTCCACAGGCAGGAATGCATCCCGGATAATATTAAACCTCCGGTGCGACCGGTCATAACCGAACTCAAAGCCGATAGCAGCAAGCTCTGCCCTGTCCTTATAAAACTGGGTTCTGCTTATATTATGGGTTTCAAGAAGCTGATCAATGCTTTGACAAGGATTTGCCTTTATCTCCTGAATAAACCTTATCAGCCGGTACATCCTTTTTGCCTTTCGTTTTCCCATAAAACAAACCTCCTTTAATAAGAATGTGCTTATTCCCGCAAAGAGCGGGACTTTTCAAAAAAGATAGCGATTAAGACCACGAAAGGTTTTGCCTTTACTACGAGCTATTTAACATCGGCATCTACGTTGCTAATTTGCCTTTGCTGAAAATTGATAGCTGCTTTTAGATTGCCGGATACGCTGAAGCTTACCAAAATGCTTTATTTTATTTCTTCATCAATCCATGTTATAAATTCCATAAACGCACAAATCAACCATATTGGAGCTAATATTGCAATAAACGGTCCAAATACTAATACATATAGAACAACCTTAAATATCAAATCACTCCACGACATTTTAAACATCTGCATAGCAAGTGAAGGTTGTTTATTTAATTGTGCGAGTCTTTCATATTCGGCTTTTGTTTTAAACTTTGGCATAATTAAACCCCTTCCTTAAAATGAAATGCGATTTTTTGAATAATTAGTTTAATGCTCACATAAGAAAAAATACATACACACCATATTAGTTTTAACCAAACCCACACAAATATATACCACGCTCCCATAAGCCCAAATACCATAATAGCACCTAATACATCAAGCAAAGCACAAGACGATTGATGTTTACTCATAATACCTCCTTATAATTAATAAACTTTTGCCCTGTTTATTTAAGATGTCTGGCTGCTTCAAGTTTTTACTTTTTCCGTTTGTAATATGTAGTTGGCAGCTTTATGCCCGCTTGTCTTCTTATATATCAACATCCATGCCACCTGATTGATGATCAGCCAGGCACACCTTCAAATGATCCCTTAGCAAAAAAATAAACAAGTAATAGCGATATCTTATAAGATTATCCAGGGTTTTTGCTTTCAACTGACCACAGTGAAATACAAACAGGCTCTTGTTCTCAATAATAAAAAAACTTGCAATCCATAAAAAATATTGTATAGTGGAATTTAGCCACGTAGATCGTAGCTCATGGCTGATAGAAAAACAATAAAAGGAATATCAAAACCTCACAAGAGGAGACATAAAGCAGATTTCAGGCTTCAGATGTTAAGCTAAACAGATGGTTCCGTAAAAAGTCAATTTTTTCTTAAATTGCTAAAAGAGGCTGTAAGCCAGATACTTGTAACATGCTGTATTACCTTTTATATCACCCTCACCCCAACCCTCTCCCGTCGAGGGAGAGGGAGCTTTTTAGACTTTTTACGGGTTTGTCAAAACATGAAAGGAATGCAAAGTTAATGGCTAAATCCAATTACAAAGGCAACAGCTTAATGCAGGATTAGAAAGATATGCAGGCGGTTTGTCTTGAAATTAAAAGCACTAGCTGATATTTTTATGGTATAGCATTGCAATGAAAAAGGAGGCTTTTCAATTAACAGGTGTTGAAAAATGATTGATAATCGACAAAAGATTAGATGCCTGTCACAATAACCCAGATTACGGCTCTAAGTCAGAGTTTTTTAAATCCGCGTCTATTCGCGTTAATCCGTGTCCTGAAAAAAGGCTGTTATTATGAAACCCAAAATTCTCATGTCATGGATCGGCTACACCGACCTTCGAGCTGCAAGAGGCGAGAAAGAGGCGGGGCTGGGTCCCATCGCTCAGGCGCTCAAGAGCAGAGAGTTTGACAGCGTATTTCTTCTCTCAAACTATGACAAAAGTGAAGAATCACATTATGCCAAATGGATTTCAGAAAAAACCACTTCTCCGGTAAAAATCTTTCATTACAGTCTTTCAAGCCCCACCATGTTTGATGAAATATATGAAAGCGCTGTGTCTGCCATTGAAAAAGTCAGGAAACAGGCAAAAAACGCCTCTCCTCTTTTCTCCTATCACCTGAGCCCTGGCACCCCTGCAATGGCAGCAATCTGGATACTTCTTGCCAAAACATCTCATCCGGCAGAACTTATCGAGTCTTCAAGAGAGAGAGGAGTCCAGTCTGTTTCTTTCCCTTTTGAGCTTTCAGCAGACTATATTCCTTTTATCAAATCACGGCAGGATGATGATATCCGCAAACTTGCTCAGGCTCTTCCGCCTGAGGCGCCGGAGTTTAAGAATATTGTGCATCGATGTGACGCGATGAAAAGGCTTATAGAAAAAGCACGGCTTGTGGCAACACATGATGTTCCTGTGCTCCTTCTGGGTGAGTCGGGCACGGGAAAAGAGCTTGTTGCAAGGGCTATTCATGCCTCAAGCGAAAGGAAAGCAAACCCTTTTGTTGCTGTAAACTGCGGCGCAATACCAAACGATATGTTTGAGGCTGAGTTTTTCGGCTATGAAAAGGGGGCGTTTACCGGATCTGTAAAGGCACACACCGGTTATTTTGAGTCAGCAAACAGCGGAACACTGTTTCTTGATGAAATAGGGGAACTGCCCCTGTCTGCGCAGGTAAAACTCCTGCGAGCGCTTCAGGAAGGCAGTATAAAAAGACTGGGCTCTGATAAACCGTTGAATATCAACATCCGTATAATTGCAGCCACCAACAGAGACCTGGTTGAACATGTGGCAAAGGGGGAGTTCCGCTCCGATCTTTTCCACCGCATAGCCGTAGGGGTTCTGCACCTGCCGCCCCTGAGAGAAAGACGGGGTGACTTGAACCCTCTGGTTGATTCCATCCTGAATAACATCAACAGTGAGCTTTCAGACAATATCCTCTATAAACATAAAAAAATTTCTGTATCCGCAAGAAATCTTATACTTCAGCATGACTGGAGGGGCAATGTGCGGGAGCTTATAAACACCCTTTCCCGGGCAGCGATCTGGGGCAGCTTCGATGCCATAACCGCAGAAGATATTAAAGAGGCAATCTTTTCAACCGTCGGAACCGCTTCTGAAACAGCCTCTGTTTTTGACCGTGAACTGGGAGAAGGGTTTAATTTACCGGATGTTTTATCAGAAGTCGCAGAGCACTATCTCAAAAAAGCAATCACGCAGGCAAAGGGCAACAAAACCCTTGCGGCAAAGCTCACCGGACTGCCCAACTATCAGACCTTCAGCAACTGGCTCAAAAAACAGAACATAGATTTTTAGTGGCACAGCCCTTGCTAATACAAAGCTTGCAACCTGTCAAGAAAGGAAAATTGATGAACATCAACCCTTATAAAGTTCAGGGTACGCAGTCCGCCGGAATGCTTGGGAGGAAGCCTGTGTTTGACAAACTTCTCAGGCATCTGACAAAGGCAACTCCTGACCATGTTTCTGTTATCGGACCAAAATTTATCGGAAAATCAGTTCTTCTGAAACATCTTGCCGAATATTTCACCACTGCAAACAGACACTATATTGCATCAATATACTGGGACCTGCGCCATCACACCCCGTGCTCTGATGAGGATTTCAAGAACCGCTTTGCAGATGAGATAAGGGATGCGCTGAGGTCTGTCCGACCTGAGCTTGCAAAAGAACTTGAACATGCTTCTGATAATATGTTTGAGATAATAGATATAATCTTTGCCGAGCTTGATAAAGACAATCTGAAAATACTGATTGTGATGGATGATTTTGACAGGATACTCTCAGGCGCAAGACTGTCAAGAAATCTCTGGGACTCTATGCGGGATATTGCCCAGCACCCGAGTCTGAGACTTGTTACCGGTAGCCAGAAACGTCTCAGGGAATTGTGCAAGACAGAGGATTCAAAAACATCGGATTTCTGGAATATATTCTATGACAGCCCTGTTCAGTTGGGAACTTTTCATACTGATGAGATCACCGATATACTGAAACCGTTTGTAGAGAGAAATATAACTTTTGAAGCTCTCGCTCAGGAAGAACTCTATGCCTGTTCAGGCGGTGTTCCGGTTCTTGTCTGCACTGTTTTATCAAGAATCTTTGACAACATGAAAGACGGGCTTACTGTTCCCGGAATTATTGTGCGGGATGTGGCAAGGGGTATTCCTTTAGACTGCCATGATCTTCTTAGCGAGCTTTGGGATGACTGCCCTTTTGAACTTCAAAACACCCTTACAGATCTCATCAGAGGAAACATTGAGCAGAAGCAGATTTCCCCTGCCACCATTCTGAGTCTTCAAAACAGAGGATATATTGCCGTGTCAGACAATATGGTGAGTCATGGATGCGGCATTATGAAAGAGTTTGCTCAGACAAAAAAGCTTGGCATCGAAAACCTCCGACTTCTCTTCGGAGACAGAGAGGTGTTTGAGAACAACATCAAAAACTTTCTTGAAATTCGGCTCCAACAGTGCGCCTGCTTTGATAAAGAGCTCTATGGGTTTGTGGCAAGAGCTGTAACTGATGTCACCCCGGCGCCAAGGATATGCCTGAGCGGTATCAGGGGGATAGCCGACCGTGCCCTTGACCTGATTCTGAAAAAAGAGATTCCCGACGGAGCCCTGCCAAAAGACTGGGTTGAGGGCTGGAAGCATGAGGGAAAGACAGTTTATGAAGAGATGCAGAATTATGAAATTCCTAGAAGAAGAAACGGGCAATGCCATCTGCTGAGGCTGATGACCGGCACATTGAATTCAAAACCAGTGGCAAAATATATCTCAAAAACAACAGTGCTTCTGGTTGACTTTCTTCAGTCTGTTGGGGATTTCGGACAGCATCTGGAAGGAAACCCGGTTACAGTGAGCTTTGCCGCATCTGTCTGCAGCGCTGCCATTGACCTGTGCGAAAGCCTGGGAAGGGAGCTGGGTAGTCAGGCATAAAAAAGTTGCAAGCCTCAAGTTTCAAGCAGGAATAAACCTGCTCTTGGTTTTTGCTTGAATCTTGTGTCTTGCAGCTTTAAACTTTTTTCAAGGAGTTTTATTATGACAACACCGACTTTTGGAGATTTGAATCATTTTTACCTTCTGGACAGGGGATGGGATAAAAAACCCCAGCATAAAGGGCGGTCGCTTCTGGGGCTTGCTGTCCGGAAGCGCGATATTACGGAAAACATTGCCATCCGATACAAAACCGTTTTAATCAATAAGAACGACGGCAGGATGACTGTTGAGCACTACCCTAACTATTACCGGATATCAAGAGCAAAAGATATAATGCAAAGAGGCAATATCCCCAGCAAGGATATTGAGATTTTGAAGATTGATGATGATGACCCTTTGCGGGAGGATCTGGTATATCTTGAAAACTCTGCGGCAAGCTCTTATGACCCCTCAAGGCTCAGTAACTTAAAGATAGACTCCACTGGTCTTGCCGTAAGATTTGTAGAGGATGACTCGCTTAAATACGCTAAGCCTCGACCAAAAAAACCCGAGCCGGTTATACAGGAGGAACCAGAAGAGCATGCTGATCAGCCCGAAGAGCAGGATGCGCCTGATATAGGCACAAGCCCCTATATTGTCGGAACACCTGTAAATAAGACAGAAATGTTTTTCGGAAGAGACAGTATCATTGAGGAGATCAAACGCCAGCTCTCTCCGAAGGATACCTCCAATGTTATTCTTCTGGAAGGCAACCGCAGGTCAGGCAAAACTTCCATACTTAAATACCTTGACATGAACAACATCCTGCCTGACTGGATACTTGTGGATATTTCTCTTCAGGGGATAACCGGTCATGACACGCTTCCCGGAATCCCTACCCGTAATCTGTATCCAAAGATTGCAAGGGAAATTGGAGAGGCTGTACATAGAAGAGGAATCGGTTTTTCTCTTCCAGGCATGGAGAGTTTTGATCCGGACAGACTTTTCGGGATACAGTTAAAGGAACTGCTGAAGAGATATTTTGCAGGTGAAAACTATTTTGAGGATTTTGAGGATTTTCTAAAAGTTGTGATTGATGCTGTTAAACCCTTAAGGCTGCTTCTGATGTTTGACGAGTTTGACAAGCTTCAGGACGGCATTGACTCAGGGGTAACAAGTCCTCAGATACCGGAAAATATCCGATATCTGCTTCATACCTACAGTGATAATCTGTCAGCCATTATTACCGGTTCACGCCGGCTTAAACGGCTGCGTGAAGAGTACTGGTCTGTGCTCTTTGGCCTTGGTCACAGGATCGGAGTAAGCTCTATTCCCTCGGAAGATGCAAGGCGACTGATTACAAAACCGGTTGAAGGCAAGCTTGTTTTTGAACCGGAGCGGGAGGTATGCGGAAGGATCACCCGTCTTACGGCATGTCAGCCATTTCTGATTCAGATGATCTGTAACCGGATCTTTGAATTTGGCGCAAAGAAAAATCAGAGAACAATAACACCCAGAATAGTGGAACTATCGGCAAATGATATGATAACAGACAGTGAGCATTTCAGAACCGTCTGGGAATGTGTTGAAACAGACAGACAGCGTCTGATACTTGCCCTGTGCGCAAAAAATATGGACAGAGATCACTTTACACTGAACCGGATTGAAGAGGAACTTGAAAAACGGGGCATTGTTGTTTCCGAAGGAGGACGGGTTGCAGATGATCTTGAATCCCTTCGCGAGCTTGAGCTTATAGATTTGGACAGCATGGAAGAACCAGCCCGTTACAGAATAACCGTTCCCCTTATGTGCTGGTGGATTAACAGAAATATTGATATGGAGGATGTCCGTCAGAAGGCGGCAGGATAGGCGTAGGTTGGTGTTGAGCAAGAGCAAGACCCAACATATGAATAGATACAAGCTTCAAGTTGAAAGTTTCAAGAAAAAGCTTTAGCTTTTTGTGACTTTGCTTAATCCCGCGAAGCGCGGGACTTAACAGCTTTCCCGCTCTGTTTTTGCTGACTGCTGATACCTGACAGCCGACAGCTGCTTTTACGACCATGTACATTAAGGGGACAGGCTACTTTTTTGTCTTCAGAGAAAGAGCGGGGGCTTTCTTCATAAGTCAGATTCTCTTATCTTTTCAAATCAAGCTATGCCTGAAATGGGTAAAAACAGATTTTAGTATTTGATTGCATTTAACCCGCCAAATCCACTTTCATCCGTGTCCCATTCAGGGGGTTCCGGGGTCATTATGTTGTGAGTTAAGTTATGTTGTGAGATAGGTGTTTCTTGTTATCCCGCTCTTATCCCGCCAAAGGGGGGCGGGGGATTTATTTGTTGCAATCCTGCCTGTTTTGAATAATTATAGTATATCCCCCCGATGAAACCCGCTTTCGCTTGAAAGCCCGAGGCTTTGTTTCATGGGGTAAATATTTCATGGGGCAATCAAACATAGAGGGACAGTCCGAGGCAGGTTGTTGCTGTTTAAATCCGTAGCAGGAAACAAGAACGGAAAAGTCATTAAATGCCACCAACAGGGGTGAAAAGATGACGGTTCTCTTTTAATGGTATGGAGGGGGAAACTTATTGAGAAGTGACTCATGAAGCATCATATTTCCTGTAAGTTGAAGTAGCAGGTTCGGTTTAGAATACATGGTCAGAAATTAAATAGAACCGTTCCCGTTTACACCCATATGATATGTCTGATTTGAAAGGTCATTTTTTAAGATGGATTGATTAGGCAGGTTTGCTGGGGATTAACTGCCCTACTTCTACCTTAACTCTTTTTCTTTTTTGCGGTTCTGTTCACCTTTTTAACAGGTACCTCGTCAGCATAACTGTACACCTCAATCCCCAGTTTCTTTGCCACACCATCTGCTTTCGGATCAACCATCGGTGAGATGACCAGTTTACGATCAGCTTTGCGTTTGTGGTGTTTTTCGTAAAAACGAACTTTCCGATCAAAAGTATACATCTCAGGCTTGCTGATAGAGGAGTTCAACTCGCACAGAATCAAAACACCATTAAGGATAATGACATCGATCTCCACCTGATCGGGGCGTCCGAATACCTCGCCTTCGTCATCAAATTCAACAACATTGATTACCTGCACGCCAAAGGAAGATTCCAAAATCCCCTTCAGTCCGCTGCGGAAAGATTGTTCTGTGCGAAGCCCCCACCGAGCGCCTAATGCACCGATGCTGCTTTCATGCTTTTGGGACATTGCCTCAATATTGTCAAGAATTCTGTCAATCCGGGCGCTGTTTTCCTCTCTGTCACGTCGCAATTCTTCAAGCATGCGATCAAAACGGCTTTCTGTTTCGACCTTCTCGGCATATCGGGATTGCATTAAGTCCCGTACCCAGTCACGAAACTCCTTATCCTGATTGAGAATGACAGGCAACTCCTGCCGGATGATTTTTCTTATCTGTTGTTTTTCCATAACGCAATATCCTTAAAATTAACAAATTGCCGGTTAGCAAAAAGCTGATGCTCAGAGCTATAAAGCAAACAGCCATTTGGATGCAGTTCCGGTACATCAGGGATATGATGTTTGTGAAAACAAGGGGAAAAAATAGTTCAGAGACAAAACAACATTTAACTATTTGATTTTAAAGTTTACAGGGGGGGTTAGTCAAGAAAAAAAGCAGCTTATGTTATTTGTTTTTTTTTAAAGTGCACAGTAAAGGAAGCGGGGTCACCCATTAAAGGCTCCCTGTCAAGAGTTTAGCTCCAACCCTGATGTCCTCATCACTCATCACTTTTCTGCTTTATGCTGATACCTGACAGCCGACAGCTGCTTTATGAGCTACGCTGCTAACTCCAAATATTTTCCTTGATAATGCTTGAAATATCATATATCATATATGAAAATTCAATCGCAGGAGGCTGGAGTGCTGGTAAACCGCTGTTTAGACAAGACAAGACTGAAAGCCCTGATGGATATCTTTCCTGTCACAGCCATTCTCGGCGCCCGCCAGTGCGGCAAAACCACCCTTGCCCACCAATTTCCGACTGATTACTATTTTGATCTGGAAAACCCACGGGATATCGTCCGTCTGGAAACCCCTCAACTGACACTGGAAAACTGTTCAGGGCTTATTGTCATTGATGAAATACAGAGACTTCCTGAGCTGTTTCCGCTTTTAAGATTTATGGTGGATACACGGCAGGATCAGAAATACCTTGTTCTGGGAAGCGCTTCCCGGAACCTTATACAGCAGACCAGTGAATCGCTTGCCGGAAGAATCGCTTATTATAATTTGAGCGGTTTGAATGTTGCCGATGTGGATGATTTGCAAAAACTGTGGCTCCGGGGCGGATACCCCGGGCATACCTTGCACAGAGCAATGCCGTTGCATTCACCTGGCTGGAGCAATACATCTCCACCTTTCTGGAAAGGGATATTCCACAACTGGGCATTACCATTGCCTCAGGAACCATCAGACGGTTCTGGATGATGCTTAGTCACTATCATGGTCAGTTGCTTAATTATTCCGAACTGGCAAGATCTTTCGGGGTCAGTGACATGACGGTGCGCAAATATACCGATATTTTACATGGCGCTTTCATGATCCGTCTTCTTCAGCCCTGGTTTGCCAATGTGTCAAAGCGGCTGGTTAAAAGCCCGAAAATTTATATGCGCGATTCGGGACTGTTTCACAGCCTGATGACAATCAATTCGGCGGATGCGCTGCTTGCCCATCCTAAGCTTGGTGCATCCTGGGAGGGTTTTGCGCTGGAAAATATCTGTTTTGTTCTGGGCAAACGGCAGGAAGAGCTCTATTTTTACAGAACCCATGCGGGAGCAGAACTGGATCTGTTCTGGCAGCATGGCGGTAAAAACTGGGGCATTGAATTTAAATATACGGATGCCCCCCGAAAAACACGGTCTATGGAGGTGGTCGGGCAGGATCTCAACCTTGAGCACCTCTGGGTGGTCTATCCCGGAAGTCAATCTTACCGTCTGGATAGCGCTATCACTGTTCTGCCATTGCAGGATATTGGCAAACAGTGGCAATATCCCTGACCGGGAGGTATCAGTTGCAGGGTGTCCCGAAATACTGAAGGGGAAAATAAGGAGTCAGAAGTCAGAAATCAGAAGATTCTTTCGCTTTGAACTTTCAGCTTTGCTGCTTTATGCTGCAACCTGATACCTGACAGCCGACAGCTGCTTTATGCTTTTGCTGAAACCTGATACCTGACAGCCGACAACTGCTTTATGCTTTTGCTGATACCTGATACCTGACAGCCGACAGCTGCTTTTACGACCATGAAGTGTTTTCGCTTGCAACTTGAAGCTTGGAGCTTTCAACCAGTTTTTCTGCCTTCTGACTCCTTCCCTGTTTTTCCTTCTTGACCTGTGCAAAGGTATTGACTATACTTTAAAATAAATCCTATAGGTCAATCTAAAAAACAAGGAAGAGCCTGATATACTCAAATCAATTCTTACAGGCTACATAGAAAGTGCACTTGCATGTGATGAATACGATAAACTGGATGACGGAACTTTTTCAGGGTGTATTTCCTGTTAGCAAAGGAGTTATAGCTTTTGGAAATACCCTGCGGGAGTGTGAAAATGAGTTGCAGTCCACATCAGAGGACTGGATTTTTACAGGCTTAAAACTCGGGCATTAATTTCCTGTTATAGATGGATTTGATTTAAACATGGAACCTGTAAATGAAACAATAGCTGCCATGTAAAAGAACTGTTTTTATAAGACGTCTGCGCAGACTTGGTTTTGATGGTCCCTATTCAGGAAGCCGTCATAATCTTAACAACTCATGCAGGGGATGGAATAATCCCCCGAAACCTCTCTTCAGGCTAAGAATATATATTAAAGGAGGATTTATTATGCTTCAAACAGTAGAGGCAGAGTATCATGACGGAGTTTTAAAGCTGAAACAGAAACCGACCGGTATTAAAAAATCAAGAGCCGTTGTCGTGTTTCTTGATTCTGATAAACCCGTCCGGCAGAATGTTGTCGACCGGGATAATACAGTAAAAACTGGAAGCTCCGTTGACAAGTGGATTGGAGTTATTGAGGGTGCTCAGCCTGTAAACTTGAAAGAAGAACGGCATACATATATTGAAGGAAAGCACGATTGAAAGTGCTTATAGATACAAACATACTGCTTGATATAGCGCTCAACAGAAAACCTTTTGTAGAATATGCCTCTGTTTTATGGCGACTTTCTGAGCAAAAGATAATAACAGGCTGTATCTCCAATACCAGTATTACCGATCTCTATTATATTTGCAGAAAACATGCAGGAAAAGAAACCGCACGAGGCTTTATTACCGATATTCTTAACACATTTGAACTTATTGACATTGAGGAGTCTGGCTTTAGAGAAGCGCTTGATTTTGAGGGAATCGAGGATTTTGAAGATGCAGTCCAGTACATTATCTGCATACGTAATGCCTGTGATGCTCTTATAACCAGAAACAAAAAAGACTTTGGCAGCTTACCCAACGTATTTGATCCTATTGAGATAATAGATAAAATTAAATCTGACGATTCAGTGACTTAATCATAAGAAACCGCTATAAAAAACAAGAAAATTCTCCCGCAAAGCCGCCAGGAACTCAAAGAGAGCCTCGTTTCGGTTGATCGAGAGCCAAACCCGATACATGAATAGATACAAGCTTCAAGTTGCAAGCTAGAAGATTCAAGCAAAAGCCAAGAACAGTTATCAGGGGTCAGGTATCAGGAAAACCTCCGGCTTGCCAGTTGGTGCACCGTGCGCACCGAAAAACTTAACCGACCCGTAGGTTGGGTTGAGCGGGAGCAAAACCCAACATCCTACTGCTTTTGCTGACAGCTGATACCTGACAGCCGACAGCTGCTTTATGCTTTTGCTG
>CAZMHH010000071.1:0-19027 GCA_964566035.1 uncultured Thermodesulfobacteriota bacterium | reverse complement strand
TTTCGAGTGTTTTTTTGCTTAAAACATAATTAATCACGCTTGAAGTGGGACTAAATGAAGACCATCATGCTCTTGATGAGCCTAAACAGAGAATACTTGAATATCTGGCTGTCCTGAGTCTTGTTCAGAAAGTAAAAGGGCCTATATTGTGTTTTGTGGGACCACCCGGAGTTGGGAAAACATCTCTTGGCAGGTCAATTGCAAGAGCAACAGGCAGAAGTTTTGTCCGCATGGCTCTTGGAGGGGTAAGGGATGAGGCTGAAATACGCGGACATAGAAGAACATATATAGGAGCACTGCCGGGAAAGATACTCCAGGGGCTGAAAAAAGCAGGAACAGACAACCCGGTTTTTCTTCTTGATGAAATAGACAAGCTGAGCGCAGATTTCAGGGGAGATCCCTCTGCGGCTCTTCTTGAGGTTTTGGATCCTGAACAAAACTGTGCTTTTAACGACCACTATATTGATATGGACTATGATCTTTCCAATGTAATGTTTATTACAACTGCAAATACAATTCAGAACATTCCACCTGCCCTTCAGGACAGGATGGAAATAATCCGTATCCCGGGCTACACAGAACGGGAAAAACTTAATATAGCAAAGAACTTTCTTGTTAAAAAACAGATTGAAGCAAATGGTCTGCAAAACAGTGAAATAGATTTTGCAGATGAATCTGTTTTAGCAATTATCAGGAAATATACCAGAGAAGCAGGGGTAAGGTCTCTTGAGAGGGAAATTGCATCTCTGTGCCGAAAGATTGCTGTTGATGCTGTTAAAGGCTTAATCGATAAACAGATAAAGATAGGCTCTATTGATGTTCAGCAGCGTCTTGGCGTTCCCAAATTCCGATACGAAAAAGCAGAAGAGCAGGACAGCATTGGTATTTCAACAGGTCTTGCATGGACAGAGGCAGGAGGTGATATTCTGTTCTTTGAAGTGGTACTAATGCCGGGCAAAGGCAATCTTGTTATAACAGGAAAGCTCGGTGATATAATGAGAGAATCAGCACAGGCTTCAATGAGTTATGTCCGTTCAAAAGCAAATACTTTCGGGCTTTCGCCTGATTTTTACAAGACTTTTGATTTTCATATTCATGTACCGGAAGGCGCAACACCGAAAGATGGACCCTCTGCAGGCATTGCCATAACAACTTCCATTGTGTCAGCGCTTACAAAACTAAAAGTCCGAAGGGATCTGGCAATGACAGGCGAGATAACCCTTAGAGGCAGGGTGCTTCCAATAGGAGGCCTTAAAGAGAAAATTTTTGCCGCTCACAGAGGTTTGATATCAAAGGTCATAATACCCAGAGAGAATGAAAAAGATTTGAAGAATATTCCCGATGAGATCCTCAATGAACTGACCATTATTGCTGTTGACCACATGGATGAAGTACTCAAAGCTGCAATTGTGGATGACGGAGAAGGCAGTTTTTTAAAAACAGATCTTTATGTAAACAATACCCTGCCGGAAAGCGGCACTAATTTGTATTCAGCCAATTAATCCGTATTCCCTGTTGCTGTTTTCAACCCTTTTTTCCAGAATAACCAATTAATTAATTTTTATTTTTTTCACGTTGGGAGGAAAATAATTAATTGACTTTAAAACAGCTTTATTGTATTGTTTATTAATAAGCTAAGTTTGGGCGGTTAGCTCAGTTGGGAGAGCATCGGCCTTACAAGCCGAGGGTCACTGGTTCGAGCCCAGTACCGCCCACCACAGAAGCTAAATATTTTTGTTCTTTTTTAAATCTGCAAACAAAATATGCGGGGGCGTAGTACAGTTGGTTAGTACGTCGGCCTGTCACGCCGAAGGTCGCGGGTTCGAGTCCCGTCGTCCCCGCCATAAATAATATAAAGGTCAGCCATTTTTCACAGTGCTGACCTTTATTGTTTTATACTGGTGTTTTTGCATTTAGCAGCAAAAAATTCAATCCTGATATCAAAACTCTAATCATATCCAAACAAGAAAGATCAAAAACTTTGAAACCTTGGTTTATGCATAAGCCATTTATTGTTTTTGGGTGTGATTAACAGCTGTTTTGTATCCGTTTTTCGTGCTTGGTATTTTCCTGTTTTCCAGATCAGGCTCTGCTTGCATATTTCGCTGCAGTATGAAATAATTTTCAAAAAATAACTTTTGCAGGAAAAAAATGTCAGACCGGGCAGTTCTACATATTCAGAAAGTAAAAAGCATCGCTGGTTCTGAAAAACATCTACTAAACCTTCTTCCGATGCTTAAAAAACATGGTTTCAGTCCTTCAATGCTTGTGCTTGCCGATAAAGAAGACAACCCTGATTTTTTTATTGAAAAAATGAAAAACTCAGGTATAAGCACAGATGTTATGCCCGTTGCCGGAGATCTAAGCCCTGCACTTGTTTTCAAACTTGCTGACTATATACAAAAATCAAGATATAATATTGTTCATACCCACCTTATTCATGCAGATCTTTACGGGACCGCTGCTGCAAAACTTGCAGGGATAAAAACAATAATTTCAACAAGGCATAACGATGACAGGTTCAGAAGGTTTCTGCCGTTTAAATTATTAATTAAGTTGCAGCATAGCTTCTGCAGTCATATAATATGCATATCACATTACCTGAAAAAATTTTGTTTTGAAAAAGAGGGTATTCCTGAAAACAAAATGAGCGTTATTCTTTATGGATATCCGCAAATTGAAACCACCCATAATTCATTCTGGAAGAAACAGTTCGGGCTTGAAAAAAACAGGATCCTTGGAATGGTTGCAAGACTTACAGGTCAGAAAGGACATTCAACACTGCTGCATGCTGCAAAAGGTGTTTTTGAAAAATTTCCTGATGTACGTCTTGTGATAGCCGGGGATGGGGAGCTTGAAAAAACTCTTAAAAAACTCTCTGACAAGCTCAAAATTAATGAAAGAGTTCTCTTTGCAGGTTACTGGGATGATGCAGCTTCCAGAATGGCAGGTTTTGATATTTTTGTTCATCCTTCAAGATGGGAGGGTTTCGGGATTGTTTTTCTGGAGGCTATGGCAGCAAAACTTCCTGTAGTTGCAACCAGGGTTAGCGCTATTCCTGAAATTGTTGAACATGATAAAACAGGATTACTTGTTCCGGTTGACAATCCAGATGCCCTTAAAAACGCCATTTGCAGACTTCTGTCTGATCGCGATCTGGCAAGGGAAATGGGAAATCGGGGATTTAAATCACTGAAGGAGAAATTCTCTTTGGAGAATATGGTTGCAAAAACAGCCGGTGTTTATAATAATAAATTGCAGGAACCAAACTGATTATGGGTAAAATAAGGGTTCTTACAGAAGAAGTTGCAAACAAAATAGCAGCCGGGGAAGTGGTCGAAAGACCTGCCTCTATTGTGAAGGAACTGGTTGAAAATTCAATTGATGCCGGTGCAACATCGGTTTCTGTCAGTATAAGACATGGGGGAAAAAGCCTGATACGGGTCAAGGACAACGGAAGCGGAATGGACAGAGAAGATGCCATAAACTGCCTTCTGAGACATGCAACCAGTAAAATTGAAGGGTTTGCGGACATTGATACCATTAAAACCCTCGGGTTTAGAGGAGAGGCTCTTCCGAGCATAGCATCGGTTTCAAGACTTAACCTTACTACAAGACAGAAAAACGATGAAACTGCAATTGTTGTAAAAACCTCCGCAGGCAAAATTGAAAAAACAGAAGAGACTGCCGCTGAGCCTGGAACTTCTGTGGAGGTTGCCGATCTTTTCTTCAACACACCTGCAAGAAAAAAGTTTCTCAAATCTGAACCATCAGAATTTAATGCAGTTGCAGACCAGTTTAACAGCCTTGCGCTCAGCGCAAAGGATGTCTCTTTCAGATTGATAAAAAATGATACAACCTTTGCAGTATATCCTGCATGCAAGTATATGGCTGAAAGAATCAGACAGGTCTATTCTCAAGAGTTTACAGATAAACTTTACGATATTGATATTGAAAAACCGGACGTCAAACTTATGGGTTTTATTGGAACCCATGACAACACCAGACCAAACAGAACCGGTCAGAAGTTTTTTATAAATTCAAGACAGGTCATATTCCCCTACCTTAGCAATGCCATAGGCAGGGTTTACAGGGAGTTTATTCCACATGGCAGGTTCCCTGTAGCAATACTCTTTTTTGAAATCAGCTATAATTATCTGGATGTAAATGTTCATCCGGCAAAAAGAGAAATCCGCCTTTCTTCAGAACGCTATATTATAGACAGTATAGCATCGGAAATAAAAAGGCAGCTTGTCAAAAAAAAGTTTTTTTCAGGTGAAACACAGACAGAAAAAAGCCAAGATTTTAAAAACCGAAATCTATCCTTTGAGACTTTTAAGAATGCGCATGAAGATATGAAAAAATACTCTCCAACCCCTGAGACAGATATTTTTGAGAACAGGGTTGTTTCGGAAAAAATTGTACGGGATAAAATGTGGGTTCAGCATAAAATATCTCAAGAAGAGGAGGGTTTCGGAATAAGAAAGGTTATAGGTCAGGTTCTTGGGACTTATATAGTTGCAGAAACAGATGATGGAGTCTATTTTTTTGACCAGCATGCAGCACATGAAAGAATTCTTTATGAAGAACTCTTAATCAACTCAGATAAGGATGGCAGGTTTTCTCAAAAAACAGCCTTTCCCATAGTCCTGCATCTTAATTCTCAGGAAAAAGAACTGCTCAACCGGTGCATTGAAGATTTCTGCATGCTCGGAATTGATATCAATCATCTTGGAGGCAACAGTTTTTCCATAGATGCAGTTCCCTTAAATCTTGCAGAATCAGATGCAGTTAAGGTTATCAGGGACACAATTCAGGAACTTTCCGAAGACTTAAAACCCGGAACATGGCAGACACGGAAAGAACAGATTGCAGCCCTTCTTGCCTGTAAGACATACTCATTTAAGGCAGGAAGAACGCTTTCAGAACCTGAGATGTATGAGCTGATAAAAATGCTTTCAAGAAAAAATAATCCTCATACCTGCCCGCATGGAAGGCCTGCATATTTTGTTCTTCCAAAGGAAGAGATTGAAAAAAGATTAAAAAGGAGATAGTTTTTTAGCTGTTAAGGGGAAGAGGTTGTCGGTTACCTGTTTCGTGGTCGTGAGGATAATCGGGTTTGTAAAACCAGCTAACATGATACAGCAGTAAGCCAAAGCAAAATAACTGTTGAGCCCTGCAAAGGGCGAAATCCCTTTTATACAGCTTTATTAGACCTGTTTTCCCTTGCTTTGCGGGATTAGATGTGAGAGTTTGGGGTGTTTGAGGGACTATCAAAGTTTGTGGTTCAAAGAATATAAGCAAATTAGCTGAAGGCTCTATTTATGACGCATATTAATATTTTTTTCTATTTACTTGCAGCACTGTTTTTGACCCTGTGTTCATGTTCACAAAAAGACGGGTCTTTGACAGAATACTACCAGGATGTAATCCATTACAGTGAAGGTGCTTTTTCTCCCCGGATTGACACAGGAAGGCCCTATCTTGGGAATCCTGACGCACAGGTAGTCGTTGTTGAGTATTCCAATTTCCAATGCAGTTTTTGTGCTGACTATGCTCCTAAAAAAAAGAGCTTTGCAAATGCCAATCCAGACAGGGCGGTCTTTTTTTTTAAACATTTTGCAAGAGGCGAGCTCTCTTTTTTGCAGGCTCTCTATTTTGAAGCTCTGGCTAAACAATCCCATGACGCTGCATGGCAGTATTACACTTTAGCATTTGAAAAGCAGGAAAAGATACATAAGGAAGGCGAAAAAGCATTAAAAGAAATTGTTTTTTCCCTTCCCGTGGATATGGAAATATTTCTGTTTGATTTGAAGAGCACTGATGTTCAAGAGACAGTCCTTAAAGATGTTGAGGAGGCAGAAATTTTTGGTTTTCCCGGAACCCCTGTTTTTGTTGTAAACGGCTATCCCGTAATAGGTGCCGTTCCTTGGCATGTTATTGAAGATGTTATTGAAATGGTGGAAACAAAACAACCAATTGATTTCATTTATGAAACAGATACATGCGCAGAGGAGTAAAAGGGTAAAATATTCTGCCTTCTTATCACCTGCCGGAATGAGCTGTTAATATCCTCCGCACCTGCAGAAAAAAAGCGGGTTCTATGTATTATAATTAACAGAATAAAATTCTTTTCATGAAAGAGCAACTAAAACACAAAGTGTTTATAACCTTTACCCTTTCAGCGGATCTGAAAAAGGACATTCTAAGCTTCAGGAGAAGAATTGTCGGTTTTAAACCATCAGGATTTTGAGTTGTGGTCTCTTCCCATGAAAAAATTGAGCCATGAAGAGGTCTGCCAAAGAGCCCAGTTGCATGGTGGAACGGTATTATCTGCAATTGTATCCTCTTTATTAATTTTTTTAAGCCTTCTGTATGCTCTTACCCATACACAGTTTTTCTTTTCAGGATAAACTTCACACCACCCGTCATGGCTGCCGCCGCAGGGGCCGTTTCTCTGCCCTTTCGGGCACTGGGACATCGGGCACAGATATGCCACATCTGTTAGAGCGCAGTCCCCGCAGTCTCTGCATTTGAAAAGCATGGTTTTTACAAGATGCTCCATTCTGCTGGTACATGCTTTCAGGCCGTCCCTTGAATCAATAAACCTTGAAATGTATTTAAACATTCCTGCAAGAGGACTTTTTGAATCAAAATAAGCATAATGCATGAATCTGGAAAAAAGGTAAGATACTCCTCCTTCTGATTGTTCTTTCTTTTCTTCAAGTATACCGGTGTTAAGATTGTTTGAATCGTTTTTGACAAATAGATAAAACCCTCTGTCCTGCGGGTATGAAAACTTAGGAATAAGCTCCTCCCAGTTACCTGACAACTCCTCACCTTTTTGAACAATTTCTTCAACCATTTCAAATGAAAGAGCAAGTCCTCCAAGATGAACCCCTGCGAAGCCAAGCCCTTTTGTCAAGGCATACATCTCGGAAGCCCTTTTTATGCGGGATGCTTTTCCCTTGTCCGGTGCTGTTCTTTCCTGTGCAAGCTGACCAAGAAGTTTTTTTGTTACCACACAACCCGGTATTTTCTGGTCATACATAGCCTTTCCTGCAATGTAGGAAAGCACAAATATATTTGCAATAACAGGGATGTCAAAACCTTTAACACCTAGCAATTGAATAAGTTCGTGGAATTTGCGGGCATCAAAACCTATCTGGGTGATGATAAACCGAGCGCCGGCATTTATTTTTTTTGAGAGTTTTGCATACTGTCCGTAAAGTTCTGCTTCAGTAATTTTAAAAGGCGAAACTGCTGTGCCTGCAAAAAAACAGGTTGGATCAAGTTTCTGCTGCCTTCCCATTGAACTGAACTCAAACCCATTGTTCATCCGGGTAATAAGCTGCATGACATGAATAGAGTCAAGGTCAAAACAGGGCATGGAAGTGCCTGCGAAACCTTCGTTGGAAGGGTAGTCTCCCGATATGACAAGAATATTTTCAACACCGCTTCTGTTGAAGCTGTGCAGCATGGATTCTATGGTGTTTCTGTTTCTATCCCTGCATGCCAAATGGACAACAGGGTCAATGCCGATTTTTTTTATTTCAGCCGCGACAAGCTCAACAGAGAGCGCTGGGCTGCCGCCCGGGTTGTCTGTTATGCTTACCGCGTGAATGTTGTCCGATTTGGCTGCTTTTTCAGCATTCAAAAAAATCGAATCCTGATTTTTACCTTTGGAGCCTCTGCCGGGAATAAGTTCCCAGTTTACACAGAATTTTTCCTTATTAAGAAGAGTTTCCTGAAACATTTTACAAAAATATCCTTTCTTTTTTATGAAATTGTTAACATACTAATTACGGGATTTGATGACAAGATTCCTGGTCGCTTTACTTTCAATGCCACTTATTGGAAACAGCAGGGGGGGTATTTCCTGAACCCTGACCGCCGGTTTTGTCTGTAAACTGAAATGCTAATAAACATTGTCAATAAATGTTCTTATTGAAAACCTGATGTAGTTTCCTATCTGAATAACCTTGTTCTGTTCCTTGATTAGTGCGTACATGCTGATAGAGGTTGGGGTCAGGTTTCCGATAAGAAGTGTTATCTTTCTGTCTTTACCTTCAACAATAACCGATGACTGTGGAGGGGCAAGCCCGTACTGGGAAATTTTTTCAGGGTTTTTTACTACAACATCAGCAACCACGAGGTTTGCAACAGATGAGAAGAGGCTCTCAATCTGTTCAGAACGGAGGTTTGCTCCTTCAGGCTCCGTTATTTTCCATCCGCTTTTTTCACGAACAATCTCAGTCTCTCTACCCTCAAAAACAATTCTAATCTTGTTTATGTCTTCGGCTCTAATGTCAAAGACTCTTTCCATCGGTGTCTCTTCAACAATTTCAAAATCAGGTTTTTTTGAATCTGTAAGCAGTACAACCATTAAAAGAACGCAGAAAAGAAAAGCCCAAAACCCTAATCTTTTTAAATTCATCTTTTAAAACGCCTCCTGAGAACTATCAAAATACCTATAAGTAAAACCAGCGCAGGCTGAACAATAACGGCAGACCAAAGCACCAGTCTGCTTTCATTTTCGGTTAGAAAAAGCATTGATACAGGAGCCGTCCCCTGTCTTGGTCGTGCTGACAGCAGGTCTTCTTTTTCTGATAACCAGTTTATTGTGTTTAAGACAAGGTCTTTGTTGCCAAGCACATTAAGGTAATGATTTGCAGCAAAGTTGGAAGTTCCAAACACTACAAGACGTCCCGGTTGTGTATCCGTCTGAAACTCCGCGATAACACCTACAGGTACAGGTCCTCTTAAATCCTGCGGAGGGTCAAAAGAGACCTGACCTTCATAAACGCTTTCGGTATCACGTTCAGCCCAACTTTCGGAACCTGACCAGGCAAGGGGAGTAATTTCAATTCCGTCTGTTTGTTCATGAAGTGGTATTACGGATCTGCTCAGGGGGAAAACCACAGCTTCACTGATGTATCTTGTAATTGGGTGCCTTCTTTCAAGCGATATTATAGGAGTCATGTTATCAAGCCCCATAAGTCTGCTTTTACTGTCAATAATGAAGTCCCTGGATAGTTGAATCCCAATGCTTTTAAAATAGGCTTCAATATTTTCCAGGGGGTGCGGATCGCACAGAAACAGCACACGACCCCCGTTTCGTAAATATGAATCTATTAATTCAAGCTCTTTTTCAAAAAAATCTTTCTGTGGCCCTGCAATCACAAGCACGGTTGTTTCATCCGGCACTGCCCCGGTCTCCATTAAAAGCAGTTCAGCGACTTTAATATTTTCATCCTCAAGAGCTTTAATAACATGGGAATAACCTCCCTGCTGATCAATTGCTGAAAACTCCTTTTCACCATGGCCTGTAACAAATCTAACTATTCTTTCTGTTTCATCCAAAAGGCGTATAAGGGTGCTTACAAAGTTATCCTCTGAAAAGTATGAAATCCTTTCTTTTCTGCCCTGATACTCAATAACGGCGCCCCCGTAACTCCTGACGCCCATGTTTTGCGCCCTCGCAGGATTTTTATCAAGTTCAATAAAAGTAAAACTGAGGTTGTCGGAAGCCATGTTTAATAGTTTCATTAAATCCATGAATGCTTCTTTATCCCTCTCGCCATAAAAAACCGTGACATGAGCTGCAGTTTCCAGATTCTCAAGCATACGGATGGTATGGTTAGACAGGCTGTAAACTTTTTCAGGGGTAAGGTCAAATCTTTTATTCTTGCTGTAGCCCAAATAATTTATCAGCACAAAAACCCCTATAACAAGAATAAACACAAGGGCTGTTTCCGTCCAGTATGAATATCTCTGTTTTGTCATTTACCTCTCCATTTTCTTGATTCAAGAGAAAGCCTGGTTGCAAAAAGAAATATGAACACAAGGCTAAGATAATAAACGATGTCATCTATTTCTATTATTCCGCGTATGAAGCTGAAAAAATGCTCTGACAGTGATATTTGGTGAAGAATTGTCATTGTTGTCTGCCCTGCAATTCCTTCATTCCAGTCAACAAGCCACAGAAGCAGAAGCAGACCAATTGTTGAAATAGCTGCAACTATCTGGTTTTCGGTAAGTGAAGACATGAATATACCGCAGGCAATACATGCTGCTCCCAGCAGAAACATACCAAGATAACATGCTGAAAGAGGCGCTATTTCAACACTGAAAACAATTGAAAGCAGCACAGGGTACAGAAATGTAAGCAGAAGCATTATTATATAGACGATCAGACATGCAAGATATTTACCCATGATTATTTCCATATCCTTCAGGGGATTTGTAAATAGAAGCTCTATTGTTCCGAGTTTCTTTTCTTCAGAAAAAAGCCGCATGGTTAAAAGAGGAATAAGCGAAAGAGTTACAAACCGCATGTCATAAAAGGTGTGCTGCCATAACCCCAGTTTTACATCTGAGCCTACAAACATTACAAACATAACAAGGTTTGTATAAAAGAAGTATCCTGAAATCACAAGGAATATGGCAATAACAACATAGGCAATCAGTGAGGTAAAATATGAGCCAAGCTCTTTTTTTGTCACGGCAAAAAGGTTCACTATGCAACCCCCTCTTCTTTTGTCACAAGGTTTATAAATATTTCCTCAAGGGTCATGTCTGCATGGCGGATTTCCTTTAAGTTCCAGTTATTGTCATAAACCTGTTTTGCAAGAGAGCTTATTACTGTTGAACTCTCCCTGGTTTCAACTATATAGCTGCTGAAGCCGTTATATTCCGGTTTTAAAATATCAACACCCATAACTCCTTCAACCGTTTGAAAAGCTTTTAAGACAAGTTCGGGTACACCGTCTGTGACAACAATGACTTTGGGAGTGTCCTGGATTTTTTGCATAAGATTCTCAGGAGTGTCAACAGCTATTATTTTCCCCTCATTTATAATGATTACCCTGTCACATGTCATGCTTACTTCAGGCAGTATATGGGTGCTTAGTATTATTGACTGTCTGCCCCCAAGTGATTTTACAAGATTTCTGATCTCAATAATCTGTTTCGGGTCAAGTCCTATTGTCGGTTCATCAAGAATCAACAGTTCAGGGTCGTTTAAAAGCGCCTGAGCAATTCCAACCCGCTGTCGGTATCCTTTTGAGAGTTTGCCTATCAGTCGGTGGGAAACATCGCTCAGACCGCATCGTCCAATGACATCATCAAGAGCGGACTGCCTGTTTTTTTTCGAAATACCTTTGACATCTGCAAAAAAACCAAGATACGATTTCACCGGCATGTCAAGATAGAGGGGAACGGTTTCAGGAAGATATCCTATCCTTCTCTTTACTTCAAGAGGTTCTTCTGTAACATCATAGCCGCATACCTTTGCAGTTCCGCTTGTCGGGGGGAAAAAGCAGGTGAGTATTCTCATGGTTGTGGTTTTCCCTGAACCGTTTGGTCCGAGAAAACCTACAATCTCGCCTTTTTCTAATGAAAAACTAACATCCGTTATTCCCCTGGAGTTTCCGTAAAATTTGGTAAGGTTTTTAACCTCTATTGCTTTCATCTTTTGACAAATCCTCAATTAGTTAATGGAACAAGGTAACAGAGTGACAACGTTGCCGTCCTCTTTTTTGCTTATAGGCTAAAAAAACATTGTACATCACTATCTGTATAAAGGTAAAGACTTTTTATATGAAACAATTGCCATAAAAGAGATGGTGTGATATTTTATATGGAAGTGCGTGTTTTTTTTGTTTATAAAAACATTTACATATATATTCATTCTGTTTATTGTTCAAGTGTTGTTATTGCTTACCCTGGCTAAGCACGGGCTTAAAATATTTTTGCGGAGGATGTATGCTTGATTTAAAGTTAATTAAAAATTCACTTTCTGATGTTGCAAAGCAGTACTGTGATTTTATGGTGAAACATTTCAGGCATTGGCCTGTATGGGCAGAAGCCTCACAAAGGGTTGCAGACGGACAAGATGTGGGTGAGAGTGAAGTGCCCGACTCATATCGCCTTGAGCTTAAAATGATGAAACTCATACTTGAGATGGAATCAAAAGGTGTGTTTGACTGGAGAAATCCTGAGCTTGTCAGCATATTTCAGGAAATAACAAGGGGACCTTTTTATAAGTTATGGGGAGAGACAATTGTTAAAACAGCCATTGAAATATCAGCTCAAGCAGGAGTAAATACCTTGGTTGAAATAGGTGCCGGAAGAGGGAATCTGACTGAAATTATGCTGAAACATCTCTCCGGCAGCGGAATAATATCTGCAAAGGTTATTGCAACAGATACTGATCCGTCTGTACTTGAACACCTGGAAATATTAAGAAATCAATACCCTGATGAGGAGTTTGAAACAATGCAGTGGGATATAAGGCAGGAAATACCCGGAACAATAGCCTCAAAAATTGTTCATCCCTGTCTTGTTTATGAACGTTCCTCCATTGTCTATGCTGATTCTAAAGCATTTGAAAATCTTGGCAGTGTTGCAGATTTTCTCGTTCTTGGAGACTGGTTCAACAATACGGGCAGACTTTACGCTTTTGATGAGGTTTTTAAAAGAATAGGAGCAAAGCCGCTGTTTTATTCAGACATAGAACCTCTCATAGATAAAAATTTTAAAGAGCGGTTTTTTCTGGATGCAAGAGCACAGCAGGAGATTGATCTGCCAAATGCAACCCTTATGGTAGCCTGCAAGTCAGGGGTTTGAAGTTTTTACATGGTTTAAAAGAATAAATAAGGGTATATAGAGAGATGGAGATTACACAAAAACAAAGGTAAAGTAAACTCCTTTTAGTTTTCCTATAGCCTCTATTTATTCAAAGGAGTGGAAAAACATTGAGTACGGAAAAAGTGCTTTTTGTCTCAAAAAAAGATAATCTTTTCAAGTACCTTACACGTGATTACTGCAGGTTCTACTATGGGGATGAATTCTGCGAAAGGCTGCTTCCCTCAGAACATGATGTTAAGGAAATCCTTGCCTTTGCAGAAGAAAGATGTCTGCCGTTTACCTTTGTAACCCCGTATGTTACAGAAAACGGACTGAATCAGATAAAAGAGCTTCTTCAGCTGTTTCCAAACAATACAGAGGTTGTGTTCAATGACTGGGGTGTTTTGAGGACTATTAAAAGAGATTTTCAAGGGCTTATCCCTGTTATGGGAAGGCTTCTTACAAAAATAAAAAGGGGGCCAAGACTGATGAATTTTATTGACAGACTGCCTTCTGCTGCATTAGATCACCTTAGAAAGACAAACCTTGGTGTTCCAATCTATCAAAACTTTCTCAAAAAACAGGATATAAAAAGGGTTGAGCTTGATAACCCTCTTCAGGGGCTTGATTTCAGCGATGTGCCTGAAGGTCTTCACCTTTCACTTTATATACCCTTTGCCTACGTTACAACAACCCGTTTCTGCCTTGTTGCAAACTGTGACAAGGATGATAAAAAGGGATTTATAGGGGTTTTCCCCTGTGGCAGGGAATGCAGAAAATACACCTTTTATCTTGATAATGCCGTCATGAAAACACTTTTGATCCGCAGGGGTAATACGATTTTTTACAAAAATACCAGGATGCCTGAAAACATCAAAAACTCTCAGGTTGACAGAATTGTGATCTCTCCCGAGATACCCCACTAATAACTCCACAGCTTTTCTGGAAGTTTGATGGTTTTGCAAAAAGTCAAAAACAATCCTATTGTCATCTCGAGTGATAGCGGAGAATATCTTTTCCCCACTATATTAGAGGCTTTTTCTTTATGTTCGAGATGATAGTGCAAAACTTTTTGCAAAAGCCTCATGTTTAATGAAAAAAATCAATAAACCTTTCATGGAAACCTGCTTGACATGAATACTGTAAAGGTATAAATTATTAGTATGTAAATTAATAGATTCCTAAATAAAACATTTTTAAGGCATGAATAAAATGCAAAGGCTGTATAAGTTCTTTATTTTTAACCCCCTTTTACTGTTTTTTATCTGTACCTGTAGTCCTGATAATCCAGGGAGTTCCCGTCAAGAAACAAGACCTGTTGAAGTGCAAACTGCAAAAGTCATAAAAGGCGAAATAAGAACATTTATAGACACAACCGGAACAATTATTCCTGAACGTGAAACGTTTATAGGTCCCAAGGTAATCGGCAGAATAGAAGAGTTTTTTGCGGATAAAGGCGACAGGGTTGAAAAAGGAAGACCTATTCTCCGTCTTGAACAGACCCGTTTTAAACTAAGTGTTGAAGAGGCAGAGGCTGCATATAAGGAGAGTGTTGCACATCTCAAAAACATGCAGCAGAAATTGAAGCGCAATCAGGAACTTTATGCAAGCCAGATAATTGACAGAGATATGTATGAAACAATTAAGACCGAGACAGAGCTTGCTCAGGCGAGGGCTGATATTGCTCTCTCTCGCCTTTCACAGGTTCGTGAAGATTTAAAAGATTCTGTTCTTCATGCTCCTTTTTCAGGCTTTGTGGTTGAAAGGAAAATGAACATTGGTGAGTTTTATTCTCCTCAAAGCTCGCAATATGTGTTTCACATTGTCGACACAGCGAGGGTGGAAATTGAGACACATATATTTGAAACAAAAAAGGAGTATATTACCATAGGAAAAAATGCTTATATTACAGTTGATGCCCTGAGAGGAAAGCTGTTTGAGGGCAGAATATCGGTCGTTAACCCTTTTATTGATACCTCTACAAGAAGATTTCTTGTAAAAGTTGAAATTCCAAATCCCGATTTTATGCTGGAACCAGGCATGTTTGCAAGGGTCAGGATACCTGAAGAGGAAAAGCAGGATGTGCTTATAGTTCCGGCAGATGCGATAATTGAGAGGGAAGGAAGAAAACTTCTTTTTGTTGCAGATGGAAACAGAGCTTTTGAGAGAAATATTGCTACAGGCATTACAACACATGACCGTATTGAGCTCCTTGAAGGGGCAACTGAAGGAGAGTCTGTAATAACCGACGGACTTTATGCTGTAAAGCATCAGACGGCAATTGTGGTCAGAGAGGAAACAGCGGTGGGCAATGATTTGAAGGAAAAAAGTCAGCCATAAGCCCTCAGGGGTCAGGAAAAGCAAAAAATGAGTTAATATTAAATTTGTCTGTTTGCTTCTTATAAGGTTTTACTATGAGCTATCAGCTTCGAGCTAATTTGTTATGAATCTTCCTGAGTTTTCCGTAAATAAACCTGTTACCATTACAATGATAATCCTTATCATGATGGTGCTTGGCATTGTCTCTTTTGTCCGTCTTGGGCTTGACTTTTTCCCTGATCTTCAATTTCCTGAAGTTGCTGTTATTACAACATATCCCGGGGCATCCCCTGAAGAGATAGAAACCCTGATAACAAGGCCATTGGAAGAGTCTGTCTCTACAGTGTCGGGTGTTGTAAGTGTCAAATCCAATTCAAGGGAAGGGCTTTCAGTGATTCAGGCGCGGATGCGCTGGGGATCAAACCTTGATCTGGTTGCACAGGATATCAGAAATATGATGGATATCACATACGACTTCCTTCCAGACCATGTTGAACGGCCTCTAGTGATGAAAAGCAACATAGATTTAATGCCTATACTCTATTTCGGGGTCACCAGCAAAACGGACAGAAATCTCAGAAATTTAAGAAAACTGGTTGAAGACCAGATAGAAAAAAGGCTTGAGAACCTTGAGGGGGTTGCATCAGTAACAGTAGCGGGAGGACTTGAAAGAGAGATACTTGTTGAAGTTGACAGAAAACGACTGGAGACCCATAACCTCTCACTTGAAGATATAACAAGGATTATACGCCTGCAAAATCAGGATATCCCCGGCGGACATATCATAAGAGGACCTGTGGAATATGTGCTTAGAACTGTTGGCAGGTTTAATTCTCCTCAGGACATATCAGATACCATAATAAAGATGGACGGTAATAAGCCCTTATATATCAAGGATGTTGCAAATGTCAGAGATGCGCACAAAGAGGTCAGAAACATAAGCAAAACAAACATGCACGATTCTGTTGTTTTCTGGGTAACAAAGGAGTCAGGGGCAAACACTGTGCGTGTTGCAGATACTGTGTTAGGTGAAATTGACAACCTACATGCAAGTCTTCCGCCTGATGTTGAGATAATAAATGTATGGGACACATCAAAAATAATAAGAGATTCAATTAGTCAGCTGGGGCTTACAGTCAGGTGGGGAGGGGTTATAATTGTTTTTGTTCTGTTTCTCTTTCTCTGGAATATTAGTGCAACATTTACTCTCATAGTTTCCATCCCTTTTGCAGTCATAACAACCTTTGTGGGAATCTACTTTGCCGGATACACTCTAAATCTTATAACACTCAGCGGGATTGCGCTTGGTGTCGGGATGATAGTTGATAATTCCATAGTGGTGCTTGAAAACATATTCAGGCACAGGGAAATGGGGGAAGGGAGAATTGCTGCTGCAAAAAAAGCTGCAAAGGAAGTTTCCATGCCGATTATCGCCTCAACCCTTACAAGCGTTATCGTTTTTGTACCGCTTGTGTTTGCAGAAGGGGTTACAGGCGAGTTTACAAAACCACTCGGGCTTACAGTCACATTTGCTCTTTTTGCATCTCTTCTTGTTGCTCTTACAATAATACCAATGCTCTCATCTCAGATTCTTGTTTCAAACAAACCGACAGAAAGGAAAAGATTTTTTCCGGTCATTGCTGAAAATTACAAAAAAGTTATCAGCTTTAGTCTGAACCACAGGGGGAGCATGGTGGTGTTGTCTTGTGCTGTTTTTGTGCTGAGTATTTTTATGGCAGGATTTGTAAACAAGGAATATATGCCCAAGCTAGATGAGATATACACAACCTGTGTTATAAAACTGTCTCCCGGTTCGTCACTTGAAGAGTCTTATAAGTTTGTTTCAAAGGTTGAAAAGACCATTTATGAACAGCCTGAATTCAGATCTTACATATCCCTTACCGGCATATCCGAATCATCAAAATACGATATGACATCAGGCGCCGGGGCTGCGGGGGTAAACGAAGCCCAGATATTTTTTGAAATATCACCGAAGGCGGAGAGGGAAAGGACAAGTATAAGGTTCCTTGAAGATATAATGTCGGAAATCCCTGAAATTGCAGAGGGCAGCATCTATTTTATGCAGACAACAGACTATTTCACTATGGGCAGTGAAAGACCTGTTGAAATAAAAATATTTGGAAGCAGTCTTGATGTGCTGAGAAAAATTTCTGATGATCTGGAAGCATTTTTCATGCGCACCGAAGGTATAACAGAAATAGATAAATCTTTGCGTATTGGAAAACCGGAGTTGAAAATAGATGTTGACAGGCAGAAAGCTTCCAATCTGGGTATAACAGTGGGGCAGGTTGCTGATACTGTGGAGACAGCATTCCTGGGGCGTGAAATCACAAAATACAGAGAAGAAGGAGATGAGTATGATGTTCGTGTAAGGTTCAGTGAATCTGATAGAAAGACATTTAAAAGCCTTGAACATCTTACGGTGGCAAGCCCTTTTGGTTTCAACATTAACCTGTCCAATGTTGCAGCAATTATTGAGGGAATGGGGCCTGTTGAGATAAGGAGGGAAAACCAGGAAAGGGTTGCTACTGTGAGCGCAAACTATATGCCTGATATCAAGGATCTTGGAGTTATCAGGGATGATGTTGTGGACTATTTCAGAGAAAACCCGCTTCCAGAGGGTTATTTCTTCCGGTTTGGGGGCTCAATTGAAGACATGGGAGAACTTGAGGATACCATGATCTGGATCTTGCTGTTGATAAGTCTTCTTGTCTATATGGTAATGGCAGCTCAGTTTGAATCGCTTTCACACCCGCTTGCCATACTTATTACAGCGCCGCTTTCTTTTATCGGGGTTACAACAGCCCTCATAATTACGGGTACTTCGCTTTCTGTAATGTCCTATATCGGGCTTATGATGCTAATCGGGATTGTGGTAAACAACGGGATTGTTCTAATTGATTATATAAACAAGCTGAGAGCAGAAGGAATGGGCAAACATGAAGCGATCATACAGGCTGGATCTGTCAGACTGCGTCCGATCATGATGACAACCCTTACAACCATTCTTGCATTGATCCCAATGGCTCTTAGCAGAGGTGAAGGAGCAGAGCTTTTTTCCCCTATTGCAATTACAATTTTTGGAGGGCTTCTCACGTCCGCTCTTCTTACCCTTATTATTCTACCCGCAATATACAGTTTAATTGACGCAATTGCCCGGCGTGCGCTGGGTATTGTAAACAGGGTGAGGGAGGATAGCTTTTAAGCCGGTTAAGCTAAATAAAAAAAGTAAAAAAAACAGTTGAATAAATGATTAGAGGGGTTTTAACCCATTATTACATATGTTCATTTACCCTTATATATTTAGAGTAGCAGCTATTGCTATATTACAATAACCGAAGAGAAAACAGGCTGAAATCAAATTCAATCAAGATAAAGAAATCCCATGGACATTGTTCTATCTACAGGAAATGTTAACAAGCTAAATGAAATAAGAGGCATGTTTCTGAAAACGGGTATTAACATTGTCCCGCTTAAAAATTTTCCGGGCTGTCCCGAAGTTGTTGAGGATGGAGTAAGTTTTAATGAAAATGCCCTGAAGAAAGCCCGTGTTATTTCAAAACATACAGGTCTTGTAACAATTGCTGATGACTCAGGGATTGAAGTGGATTTTTTAAACGGTAACCCCGGGATATTTTCTGCAAGGTTTGCAGGCGAAAACGCAACAGACAGAATGAACAATGAGAAACTTTTAAGCAAACTGGCTAATGTGCCTCACGATAACAGGCAGGCTCAGTTCAGATGTGTTATAGCAATAGTTTCACCTGATGGCAGGGAGCAGACTGTAGAGGGTGTCTGCCGGGGATATATTGCTGAAAAAGAGCGTGGAGAAAATGGTTTCGGATATGATCCTCTTTTTATATATCCTGAAACAGGATTAACGTTTGGTGAAATGGATCCTGCTTATAAAAACCGAATAAGCCACAGGGCAAGGGCTGTTGAGAAGTTGAAACTTGCTCTATCCGGGTTTCTCACAGGGCACTGAGTAAAAAATCTCACAGTGGAGACTGTGTCGTAATCGAATTTTATGTCATTTTGAGCGATAGCGAGAAATCTC
>CAZMHH010000070.1:0-19113 GCA_964566035.1 uncultured Thermodesulfobacteriota bacterium | reverse complement strand
ATGTTACGAGATCTCTCACTTCGTTCGAGATGACAGCGGGGGACTTTTTACGGAATCATCAATGTTGATCCTTACAAATAAAAAAAATATATGTTATATTTTACTTTTTCCTGATAAAATTTACAATATATCATTGAAGCCAAAGAAAAACCATATCCATTTATAAACTATACGGTCTCAGGAAAAAATAACATAGCTGTTCATTGATGCAGTTTAACAGTAAATCTATAATTTAACGAATAGGGTTTTTTTTATGATAAAAGACAGGGTGATAGAGATGCTGACCAGCCTTGATGTTTTAAAATCCTTTTCAACCAACGAAATAAATGAAAAGTTTTTTAGAAAGGGGCTTGCAAAAATAGTTCAATATGAACCCGGAGAAACAATAATAAAAGAAGGACTTTACGATAATTGGGTTTTCTGGCTCATGGAAGGAAAGGTAGATGTAATTAAAAACGGGGTTACTATTGCCTCTTTTCAGAGGATTGGTGATATGTTCGGAGAAATGGGGATCCTTGACGGAAATGCCCGTACAGCAACTGTGGCTGCATCCACCTTCACTGTCTGTTTTGAGCTTGATATGTCCATTATTGAGCATTCTGATTTGAAAAACAAAATCAGCAAGGAGTCCTTCTGCCGATCTATTGCTCAGCTTACAAAAGATCGTTTGGCAAAAACCACAAGAAGACTTTCAGATTCTGAAAATGAACTTACTGCAACCAAAAGAAGGCTTGCAGAAATAGAACAAAAATGGCAGTCTCTGCAAATAACAGTACAAAAACTCCTGGAAAAAAACGCGGAAAAAGATAAAAAGATTGACTCTTTAATGGCAGACCTGGAAGCAAAGGAAAAAGAGCTGCTTCGATCGAGGTAAAAAGTCAGGGAGAATAAATTGAAAAGTCTAAAAATCGGAAACATTGCCATTACAAAACCATTTATTCTTTCTCCTCTTGCAGGTATAAGCGATCTTGCTTTCCGCACTATAAACCGCAAATTTGGCTGTGAGTTGGCTTTCACGGAAATGATAAGCGCAAAGGCGCTTGTTTATGAAAGCAAAAGAACAGAACAGATGCTTGCAACATCGCCTGAAGACAGGCTTCTCGGTGTCCAGTTGCTTGCAAGCCAGCCGGATATCATAAAATCTGCACTTGATATAATTCACAGGCACAAAATAGATATAATTGATTTCAATGCAGCCTGTCCTGTAAAAAAAGTTGTTAAAAAACAAGAGGGCGCTGCACTTTTAAAAGAACCTCGGAAACTCAGGGATCTGCTTAAAACCATTGTCAAAAACACTTCTCTTCCTGTAACAGTCAAGATTAGAGCCGGCTGGAACTCTGAAACACTAAATGCTGTCGATGCTGCACTATATGCCCAAGATGCCGGCATTGCCGGACTTTCTGTTCACGGCAGAACAAAAACCCAGAAATATAAGGGGGAAATAAACTATAATATAATTAAAAAGATAAAAAATGCTCTGGAGATACCTGTGATTGGCAGTGGAAACATCTTCTCGCCGCTTTATGCAAAAAAAATGTTTGATGAAACAGGCTGCGATGGTGTTGCTGTTGCAAGAGGAGCATTTGGTAACCCCTGGATTTTTTCGATGCTGTTGCAATATTTCTCTGAGGGAACTTTTCCTCCAAAACCGGATCTGAAACAGACTGTTGAAATAATTATCCGCCACCTTGATGAATGCATAAATCTTTATGGGGAAAAAGGGGGATCAAGAATTTTCAGAAAATTTTTCGGCTGGTATGCAAAAGGATTCTATTGTATTAAACAGCTAAGACCTCTGGCATTTAAGGCACAGACCCGACAATGTTATATAGATATAATCAAACTCCTTGAGAGAAAACAAAGCAGGTTAGGTGAAAAAGCAAATTATCCTGATGATATTGCCCTGGTTTTAGAAAACATGGGCGAACTTTATCAACGTTTTTAGAAGGGGAAACGATATGAAAAAATTTTTTGTTCTTGTTGTTTCTTTTTTTATTCTTTGGGGATGCACCAGCAGGGAAGATTCAAAACAGATAACTCTGCGGTTTGCAGCTTACACCGTTGCAATGGAGGCTTATGAAACAGAAATAATTCCAGCTTTTATCAATTACTGGAAAACAAAAACAGGAGAGAAAGTTAAGTTCATTTCAAGTTATGAACCATCCGGGACGCAGGCAAGAAGAATAGCCTCTGACGGGTTTGAGGCTGATGTTGCTGCCCTGTCAATTGAAACCGATATCAAAGCTCTTAAAAATTACGGTTTAATAACCAGCAACTGGAAGAACACACAACATGGCGGATTTGTCACAAAGTCTTTAGTTGTAATTGTAACAAGGAAGGGAAATCCAAAAAACATAAATACATTCGAAGACCTTAAAAAAGACGGCGTTGCAGTTCTGTATCCATCTCCAAGAACATCTGGCGGGGCAATGTGGGTAATAAATGCAATATACGGCTCCGCTTTAAAGATTTCTGAAACAAAAACCGGCATTAAAAACATGAACTATGCGGAAAAACTTTTAAGAGATGTCCAAAAACAGGTTGTAAAAATGGATAGGTCTGGCAGAGCATCAATTTATTCATTTGAAGAAGGCTCCGGAGATGCTCTTGTTACCTATGAAAACAGCGCACTTCTTCTTCAAAAAAAGAGGCATGATTTTGAGATAATAATCCCGGACTCTACGCTGCTGATAGAAAACCCTGTTGCTGTTATTGATAAAAATGTGCAGAAACACGACAACAGAAGGGTTGCTGAGGCTTTTGTGGAGTTTTTATTCTCAAAAGAGGCTCAGGATTCTTTTGCCCGTTTCGGCCTTAGGCCAGTGGACGAAGAGGTGGCAAAAGAGAACAGGGATTCATACCCAGTTCCAGAACTTCTTTTTGACATAGATTACCTCGGGGGGTGGGCTTTTCTTGCAAACACATTGTATGGCAGAGACGGTATATGGTCGGAAATAATGGAAAACCTGGCAATTGAAAAAAATAATTAAAGCATTTCTGTTTTCTTTACACATACCAACTATTTGAAAGGCATTTTATGAATGACAATAAAAATGAACCATTTTTTTTACATCCTTCTTCTAAAAGGTTAAATGATTACGAAAATCTGCTTTTACAGGATTACCAAACCCCAATTAGAGCCTGGATTGAAGAGGGATTTAACCTTTTTTTAAAAAACGCCGCAATGTCTGTTGTCTATACTGTAATAGCAGGTCTTTTTTTTCTGCTTCTGAGCTCTTTTCCTTTTTTATCACTTATAATATATTATCCTTTTACTGCCGGCTTTATAATTGTTGCTCTTCACTGTTTTAAAAAAAGACAGCCGCAGGTAAAAGATTATTTTATGGGATTCAGATACTTTCTTCCTCTTCTTGTCTTTTGCATTCTTTCAACTGTTTTTATTTTTTTCGGTGTTCTTCTTCTGATACTCCCTGGAATATATCTTGCCGTATCATATATCTTTGCACCTTTTTTAATTGTTGAGAAGAGACTTGATTTCTGGCCCGCAATGGAGATCAGCAGACGCAAAGTGCAAAAGAACTGGTTCAAAATCTTTGTTTTCGCTCTTATCCTATTATTTATAAATATTATCGGCTCACTGCCCGCTTTTTTAGGACTCTTTATAACCATACCACTTACCACATTCATGCTCTGTAGTGCATACAGGAATATTTTTATGGTTGCTGAAATTAATGGTTCCTTAAAAAGTCCCTCAGTTTACCGGTGACAGAACCTGTTACATTACTGAGATGAAAAAAATATTTGATGTTAAGCAGGGAAGTTTTGCCGGGTAACTTGAGATTTTTTTAAAGGAGAAAATAAAATCCTTGACATTATTATAAAAAGTCTAATTTTTGTTTGAGTTAGGGAGGTATAGAAACATGACTTCGTATAAATTTTCGGTAATTGTCGAAAGGGACAGTGATGGGTATTTTGTGTTCTGTCCAGAATTACAAGGTTGTTATACGCAGGGTAATACGTATGAGGAGGCTTTAGAAAACATAAAAAATGCCATCCAACTGCACTTAGAGAACAGAATTGATAGCGGAGATTATATTTTACAGTCGGAATCTGTAAGTTTAACCCTTATGGAAGTTCCTGTATGAGTTATAAATTACCGAGAATAACAGCAGCAGCGTTGGATAAATATTTTATCTTATGAAGAAATTTCCTCTTCAAGCCGCCCGACCAGCATTTCAAGACCATGGTTTTGAACCACATATTCTCTAAATCTTTCCCCGTATTCCTGCTGTAATTTATCAGGAAGTTTTAAAAGATCTTCTATCTTTTTCGCTAGATCTTCTGGATCTGTTTCGTTAAACATGCAAGTACCAGGAATTGCATGTTTAAATGCAGGACTTGAAACAAGAACAAGACATCCGCATGCCATTGCCTCCAAAATGGTTTTATCAAAAAGCCCTGGAGGAGAAAGGTTAAAAAGAATTTGGCTCTTTTGATAAAATTGAGGTATCTGATGATTAGGCATTTTCCCGTTAAAATATATCTTCCCAGCCTCCTCCATTTCTGCCGCCTGCTTTCTTAGTGCAGAATAATAGTCAACATCATTATTACCCGGTGCACCGACAATATGCAATACAAACTCCAAACCTTTGTGGTTAAGACGATTAAGCGCTTCAATCAAAACGTCAACATTTTTTATCCTTGATAACCTTCCAACATATAGGAGAGAGTTCCTCTCCTTTTGCTGTTCAACATCAGGACAAAACAGGTTTGTGTCAATCCCGGCTGGCATCTGCTGACTGTTTCTAAATTGTGCAGCAAAAGAGAAAGGGGAGGTATAAAAAACTTTTTGTACGCGCCTGACGGCTGCTTTGGCAATCCAGTTTCCACGTTCATGGTTATACCATAAAAATATTTGCTTCCTCAACAGTCTCCAAAATATGAACCCCGTCACAACATAGATGGGGTTCATATGAACAAACACAGCATCATAGCCTTTGCGCATAGACCAGATATATTGATAAAATCGAAGAAGATAGACTAAACGCGATTGCCTGCCCTCTTTCCCAAGAGAAAGAACGTGAACATTTTCGGGCAGGGAGCATTTACCCTTTTCAAGACAGATAACAGTAAGGTGAGAGTATTGTTCAGCAAGCTTTTCAATCCATCGGTGCACAAATCCAAGCACATCATCCTGCAGGTCTGCTTTCTGAGTAATAAAGAGAAGTTTCATTGGATTAGTTTTTAAGGTTAATGGTTTACAAAAATTTAAAAAACCCCCACGAAACGCGGGGCTACTTAAAACCATCCCTCTTGTCATTTCGAACCCTGTGACCAGCAGGGTGAGAAATCCCAAAAGATTGATTCAATGGTGAGGAGATTTCTTGCTACCGATAGAAATGACAGGCGAGTGTAGCACAATCCCGCACTTTGCTAGCGCCGAACCAGACTCCCCGGCTGTATATTGGTTTACTTGCAACTTGTATCTTGAAGCTTGCAGCTATCTTATTTGGTTTGACACAAAAGAGGTGGTTAATCAACTGAAAGGGGTTGTCGCCACTTCACACAGAAAAAGCTTGATGATTTCATTGCCTGGATCTTCAGCAAGGTAGTCAACTTTTTCGCTGTAATCAATGTCATCAAAATAACAAAGCTGTTCCCTGAAAAGCTTTTCATTGAAAGCGGTACCGAACATTTGCCTTGCCCTGGATGAAATTGCCTTCAGATCATAATAATCTTTTAAAATATAATACATGTCCACGTAGTCTTTCCATTTTGCACGTCCACCCAGAGCATATGTCTTCATAGCCCCCAAATCCAGCAGTTCAGGAATTTTTATGACCCCGTCAAAATCCACCGGATGTGGCACTGAATAAGGATAGTTGAAGAATGTTATCTTTACGGTGTTCACCAGGACATGCAATTGATCAAATGCTTCGTACAGAACACCTTCAATAGCAAACCCTTCTTTTTCAATTCTGTTTCTGATATTTCCCCGTTTGATGTTTTGTATAGTAAACAGGTCAAAATCTATTGACCTTCGGTGTCCGATATGCAAAGCAACAGCTGTTCCGCCCACCAAAAAAAAATCTTTTGAGAAAGCCCTTATGAGAGGAATGAGACCTTTTTGCTTGTCTGATAGAATTTCACTGTGCATGTTTTTTAAAGTATATTTCAAAGAAATGTTTCGTGCGCTGATGGTAATTTGAACGCCTGCCGGATATTTGCCGAAAAAAGATGTCTGCTGCTGTTTTCATTCCAATTAAATCAAATAACTTCTTTATGCTTTTTTCGTTCCCATAATTTAAAATTGTCTCAACTAACAAATCCTGGCTTATATTTACTTTTTCCTCTGCCTTCACCCCCCAAAATAAAGCTTCATTTTCAATTATAAAATTTTGTATATCTGTGTTCATGACTTTTCGTGATTTAAAAGCAGGAAATATTTTTATAGTTTACTAAAGTATTTCTAAGTAAATAATAGCAAATAATAACAAGTTAATCAAGGGGTTGGCACCTTGGGGACATCCTATAGTTGAATTGCTTTATTACGGTTTTCAGTTTTCAGGGTTAATTGTTATTAGTAAATAGAAACTTCATTTAATCCTGTTCACTTAACCATCAAATAAGACGCATATCTATTCTATCATCAATCAGATTCTATGTATAAAAAATGATCATTTAAAGGCTCCTATAATTTCAGCAGCCCGAACCGACCTGATTTTTTAGACAACAAAGAGCGCCGGCATACGGTCACTTTCTTAAATTCACCATCCTGCCGAAGGTGTTTTTCCAGCGTGTTATACCCTCAAGATACTGAATTATTTTTATGCCGTTTTATTTTCAAACAAACGCAACAGACGGGGAAACATCGTTAATCTGCAATACACCTCCCCGCCCTGCGGGACAATTGCTATTGCCGGAAAACTTCTAAAGACCTCCCGCACTCCTGCCCCTGTAAAACGGAAATAGTTGCCATAATCCCCGCATGTTGAAGGTTCGGCATATATAAATGGGATGGACAGAAAACCTTGCCTCCTGCTCGCAACATCCCTTGCAGCCTGAAACAGGTCAGCAAGGTATTCCAAAACAGAACTAAAAAGGACTCAATGCCGCAGTCTTTTAACGGAAGATTGCATATGCTGCCGTAAACAATTTGAATGTGGCAGTCAAGAGCAAAATAGTTGTTTTGAAAATCATCCATTTCCCGGACAAGCCGGAACTAAAAAAATGGCAGCTCTTATTAGTCGATAAAGGTACTTTACTACAAACAGAAAGATGGGTTAAAATGATAGCATTAAAGAATAATGAAACAAAACCCATAGAAAACTTGAGTATGGAAAAAATACTTTATATTTATACCTCCGGACGAAGCAACAGGTTTCAGGATATTTATAACGGAGATGCTCCTGATGACATGTTTTATGGTTTTTTTTATTTTAAACAGAGGGGTTACCATGTTGATATGCTCGAAATCAATACTGAAGCATCAACATATTCATCAAAAGGAATGTTTTCCATCAACGCTTTTTTTAGAAAAAGCATAAAAACCCCCTTCAACCTTCATAACAGAGTACTTGATATTGCTGCACGCAGAAAATATATAAAGTCTAAAACAAAACTCTTTGAGCAATATGATTTAATTATATGCTGTGTTCCTTATATAGGGATCGAGCTTGCTCTGATAAAAAATAAGTGTAATTTAAAGCCATACATTATATATATCGGCCTTGGCACATCAGAAAACCTTTTGCGCCTGCCGGGAAAACATCCCTGGGCATGGGAGCTGTTTAAAAACCGATACACAAAAATCTTTAAAAACTGTGGCAAAAATGTCCTGCTCGGCAAGGGGCAGTACGATCATCTCATAGAGGCATTTCCTAATCTGAAAGATCATATCACATTTCTTCCCTTTGGAATTGACTGTAATTTCTGGACTCCAAATACCGTCACTGCCCCCAAAGAAGCTCGGATTCTGTTTATCGGGAATGATGTCCACCGGGACTTTGAACTTCTTATGAAAATTGCAAAGCACCTGATGCATCTGAAATTCAGATTTGTTTCCAAACGCCTCTCGTATGTTGATGTGCCCCCCAACGTGGAAATTATCAGAGGAGACTGGTGCAATTCCCCGTTGTCGGACAATGCCATAAAGCGCATCTACCACAACAGCACGCTTGTCATTCTCCCCCTTAAAAATGTATTACAACCAACCGGTCAAAGTGTCTCACTGCAGGCAATGGCATGTGGAAAACCGGTTTTAATAAATAAAACAGAAGGGTTTTGGGATCCTGACGGTTTTATTAATATGAAACATCTTGTTTTTGTTGAACCTAACACTGTTGATGAGTGGGCAAAAAACATAACAAAAGTGTTAAACGAAAAATACTTTTATGAAACACTTTCCACTGAGGGACAGAAACTGGTAAGAAGCAACTATAGTTCTATAAAATTTTCTGAAAATATAGAAAATATTTTTTTAAACTTCAAAAAAAACCGTTAATTTTTTATCGTCTTAGTTTTAATATCGACCATTTCATTCGCCACAAAAGACTCCGCATAAAAAGATTAAAATCTGGCTTGATCCCCTCCAAGTGTTCAATGACACTACTTGTTGCATTGTTGTTTGTCAGAATAAAAAGGTTGTTCTGGACATGTTTACCGGTTTCTTCCCCATAACTCCATTTATCAAATCCAAATGTTTCTAAAATTTTCCAACCGCACAACAAAATCGGCAATCGCAATTGCCATATATTCGATGGCATTCCATACAAGCTTGCCTTTCCCAAGCGGCTTAAATGAAATCATTTTAGGTGACAACTACCTTGACAACAGTACAACGGGGACAGATAAATACAGTAAATCAACTATTTGAATCCTGCCTACCTCCTAAACTATAGGCTTCCAGAAGCTCAAAAGGGATTTCATTTTGGTGGTTTCATTTTTTCGTCAAATCCGAATTTCTCTTGATAAGGAGAACATTCCGAAAGGTTACTGGTCATTTAAGACATCCCTTTTGGGGGCTTATACGCCTTCATGTTAAGAGAAATAAGGACCCCTAGACCAAAAGGCTTTTTCAGAGATGAATCCTTTAACCCCTTGATAAAGGGTGGATCACAGGGATATTTATCAATATTAACAAAACCGGTCGAGTCAAGAAGACGTGTAAGCCTTGATTCTGTAAAGCCGGTTTTATGATAGTCATATCGGTTTTTTTGGCCACCAAATATAAATTCAAGCCAAGCATCACCATCACGGGATTCTATGATTCCTTTATTTTTCACATAAAGCTCCATAATTTTTTCAATGTCTGGGACAGAAATTCTTATCTCCCCTCCCGGCTTTAGTACCTCGTACCATCGGTTAAGCACTAACCAAACCCTATGATGATCACAGTGCTCCAAAATATGACTTGCATATATCCGCTCCGCAAAATTATTCTTAAACTTGTATAACTTCATGCTGTCGTCAACAATATCAACCGTGTCCAAAGGTAGAATATCAATATTACAGTACCCACTGATACATGACATGCCACACCCTAGATTGAGATTTCTTGAAGTTGCACGTGTAGGAATAGCAAAAATGGATTTAACGTTCTTACAATGGTAGAGCAAATGCGCAGGATAGCAATTTCTTAAAAATTCTTTCAATACTCTGAAGATCATTATTTATAGTTTCTTAAAAACCACCTAACAGTTTAAATCAGGTTCTATATTCATTGCTATATCTTTCTTGCAACATACAAAGTACCCGGCACCCACCAAGCAGGCGGCAACCCGGCTGCTTTCCCAAACGCTGCAAAACAACGCCGTTTTCTGCTTTCAAAGGTTCGCAGTATTTCAAGCATTACACCATTCGCGGCGGCAAACTGCTGCATAAACCTATCCGTCTGCGGGACAACCGTAACCCAGCGATGTCGATCAAAAGGTGAAGCGCAGGTGTTATAGCGAAGGGTATATTTGCCGGTTGCAAAACAACCACGAAAAAAAAAGCTCGCCCTGTGATTCAAATAGGCCATGTTAGGAAGGGAAATCAGCACAGCCTTTCGGGCAACTCGAAGCAACTCCTCAGCACCAGCCTGTAAATCATTAAGGTGTTCAAGACAATCAAGCGCAGCAACAAAATCAAATGAACCATCTTTGAAAGGTAATCCGCACTCTATATTATTAACAATATCAACGCATCCATCTGGATTGTTAAAAAGATCAAGCCCACAATAATGCTGAATAAGGGTACCGATACTTCCCTTAAGCACACAATCCCGGCACCCCACATCAAGCAAAGTGTATGGCGGACTACCTGTATGCTCAATAATATGTTTAACTTGTTGATATCTGTTCATTGAGTTATTGTGACGCCAACACTATTATCTATGGATTTATTAAAAATTCAAAAATCGTCCTGCTGTATAACAGCATAAAACATAAGCATCAAAACTTACTACTCCTGTGCCATTGAGAAAGAGCAAAGCAACTGAGAAATCCCGTTATTGCAGCATGTTAAGAGATCTCTTACATTTCAAATAGGTTTATTTAGCATCCGATACATTTTCCCATTGTCGAAGAACGACTTCAATTTGATTATTAGATAAACATTGTTGTCCTGCTCTTCCAAACCTGTGGCGTAAATCTTTATCATCTATCATTCTTTTCATCGCAGTAGCAAGTTCTTGTGAGTTGTCAACCGGCACCACCAGTCCGCTTTTGTCGAGCTCAACATATTCCAGCGGACCGGGGGATGCATCGGTTACAATTGAAGGTATTCCGCAGCTCATCGCTTCAAGAAGTACATTGGGTGTTCCCTCAAAGCGGGACGGCAATACAAATATTTCAGCCGCCCTGTAATATGGGAAAGGATCAGAGATCTCTCCAAGCCAGTCAATCTGATCGCATATGCCAAGCCCTTCCGCCTGTTTAACAAGCTGCCTCTTCAAGTGACCCTCTCCAATAATTGCAAGCCGCCACTGAGGATATGCACTTGCTATCCGGGCAAATGCCGATATCAGAACATCATGGGCTTTTTGGTCTGTCAATCTGCCAACTGTCAATATGGTTGGTCCTGCCAGGTCAGCTCTGTTGTGCGAACTCGCAACAGGAGCGGGATTTGGTATATATCTAATCTTTTCTTCCGGAACGTATGTCTGTAAATACGTGCCAGCCCCTTTACTGTTTACAGTGATGATATCGGCATAACGGTATAGCCTTTTACGGAGAATTTCCCAAGGATATGGCAATAATTGCCGCTGTGGATCGTTGCGCTCCGAGATAACCAGCCACAGGCCAAGACCCCATGTAGCCAGAATCGAAACAATATTTGGGACTGGAAGAAACGAAATCACAACCGTCGCTTCGGCTTGCTTTAACATCTTTCGCAGTTTGAATATACGTTTTAGTGTTGCTGCTAATCCTTCTATCCTTCCGTTAGCCTGATAGGGCATCTTGAGCGAATACCTGCCTACGCAATCCGGAAGAGGGAAAAAATCCTCACCTGTTTCAGCAAAGGTAATTACACATATACAACTTCCCTGCTTCGCCCAGGCACCTGCAAGCATAGAAATTACCCGTTCTGTTCCGCCTGCCTGCATGCCATAGGTAACCACCACAATATCATAAGGCTTATCTATGGAAATCATCAAAATATTGTTATCTTATTATTTTGTTAATTTAATAGTAAAGCATCCGTAATTAATTTAACATTATTTTCGGGCAAGTTTTCCATGTCAATCTCGAATACTTTAACACCTCTGCTTTTTAAAACATCTGCCCCAATTTCTGCTATGCTAAGTTGTAATTGAATGTTTTTGAAAAGCACTTCAAACTCAATATCTCTGTGTGCAAAGATTGTCTTAATGGTTGACCTCTTTATTATGCGATTGATTGTTTTATCTTCATTAAGTTTACAGTATATAAGACCAAATGGAAGCGGAATATTTTTAAAATAATCGAAAGCTAATGTTTTGCAATAACCTTGACTCGAACTTAAAATAATATTAAATCTTTGGGAAAGAGAATCATTAAACAAAACAAGTCCTGAGAGTTTTGAGTTTTCAATAAAAAGCACATCATTAAGCGCTTCATAAAACCAGACAATTCTTAAAAGACGCAAGCATGGGTTTTCTTTAATTGTTGCTCCTTTTAGTGCAGTCTCGAAAAACTGAGCATAACGATCTTTTTCCCTCCAAATACTTTCTTGTTGCTGGTTAAATAAAATATTTCTTACAAGTAACGGGTGTAGCCTTTTGCATAAAGCTCTTTTCAGCATTGCCCGAAACAGATACTCTTTTACTGAACCACCATTTTGCCTGATGTATTGATAAGCTATTTTAGTCTTAGCCTCTATAGGTGTCATCCAGACTGCTGATTTAGTTCGATTATTTAAAAGCTCTTTATAAAAGGTCGATTTACCAACACCTGATGCACCTAAAAAATCTACTCGCTGCATTAATTATCCTTTTTTATAAGGAGTACGTGCAGTACAATAAAAGATGCCGGTTGTAACCATATTTACAACCAGAGTTTGCTGGTTATAAAACTGTATGGATCAAACCCTGATTCCATCAAAGATTACCCTGCAACCAGGAACAATTTTATAAACACTTCAAAAAGCATTTATTGAGGCTATATAAACCAAAACACAAATAGTCATATGTGTTTCCAAAGAATAGCCTTAACATCTCTTCTAACCAATTCATATTTACGATTAACATCAACTATAATAAGATTATTATTAATAGCTTTTGACAGTCGCTGCACAGCAAAAACTTTATCCCATCGCTGTTTACGTACAGATTCTATGCTGCTTTCATTTGTCCTTGCTAAACTTGTGTTATAGTCAATATCAAGAGCTATCAATAGATCCGGATGGGGAGCAATCTGTTTGTATATCATTCGTTCAGTATTGTAATAATGGCTGGTCTTTGGCAAACGTGGACCATCCATTGGGTAGGGCATGTCCCAAAATTCGCGCAGGGGATATCTGTCAGCAATAACGATAAACCCCTGTTGAGAAAGGTGTTTCGCCTGTCGCCATTTTTTCATGCGCTCTGATGCATTAATGACGGATCGATAATCCAAAAATTGTTCTGCAAGTTTTCGGCAACGGGCAATTCTAAGGATCCTTATAAGCAGACCAAGCAATTGGAGATCAAAACCATTTTTCTTTTGTCCGAGATAAATAACTTTCGATGAAAGTTTATAGTTTAGCCAAGAAACCATGTCTTGTGCAAGGGTAGATTTGCCAGCACCATCAGCGCCGACAAAAGCAATTAGTTTGCCTCCGGTGGGTAACCAACGTACTGAGATTTTCTTGCTTCTGCAACGAAGCCTATACTGAATTGTAGCGCACCTAGAGTCTGTTCGCTGAAAAGCAGACAATTTGCGTTTCAATCGTAAAGCTAAGAGTTCAAAAGAAAACCATCCAAATGAACCCACAGAGCGATATCGGTTTAAAAAATCCAAGACCACTTTAGCAGGTTCAGGATATTTCTTATATAGCCATTTTTTAAAATCTGAGTAATCAACTTGGCTTAGCAATTCATCAAGCTCGCTCTGCATGCCAGGAGGAGGAGTATATCCACACAGACAGACTTTTAAACGTGCTTTAATACCACCAAACTTTAAAATCAAACGTACTATTAAGAGAAAAAGTTCAAAGTTGGGTGCAACAATTTGAATTGGAAATTTAGGGTGAATAATAGATTCTGCAAACACTTCATCAATGTTCGGTATATGATAGTTCTTATGGTAGGAACGACCAAAGATAAGATCATAGTGAACATGAAAGTGATGCATTTGATCTCTCTCACTATCATATAGAAGGAAATCTTCCATCTCGCAATAAGTATTATCGAAGGTACAGTGACGCAACCTGGCACCAGCTTCAAGCATGATATTTTGGAAGCGAAAACAGTCACTTTTCTTTACAAGTATATCAAAGTCTGAGTCTCCTCTAAATGATCTGTCAAGATTACAATTACTTTTGAAATGAGTAACTTCTATTTGTTTATTAAGCTTTTCAAACAATGAGAAAATCTTATTCATATGCTGTTTTTTACATTTCATAACCAAAGGTCACATAGTCCTGCTCATAAAGTTTATAAATCCTTCGCCTGAGCTTTTGATTTATTATATCCTCCCAAACGCTTCCAATATTTGTGGCATGGCCAATTGCATTTTTAATATCTATAACATTAATGTTAAAAATACTCTTAATTACCAAGTTGATGTCTTTCTCCAGTGTTTCTACTTTACCAACAAAATCCAATCGTTGTGGGCTGACCGGTAGCATAGCAGTCTGAGGTATCCAGTGTGGATTAGAGAAAAGGCCATCATACTCCAGCCAACAAATGAAATCATCAAATGTTATCAACCTTTTGTCCGTTTTTCCCATTCTGTGTGCAATCCATTGATATTCGTGAGGGGACCTAGTGGGAGATTGGATTTTATCCATGTAGGCAGAGTATAGCCGAGCAACGGGATGCCGACAAAATGTAAATAAAAAAAACTTTTTCTGTAATCTGTCTAAGGTAAAACACCTCGTTGCAGATAGTTTTGGGAACTGGTTCTTAATCGAATTTGCTGTTGTACCGGAGACGTTTTGAAACGTTATTCCAGAACTATAGTATCCTAGAGTTGCAGTGATAGTAGAATTAGCACACTTTGGTATTCTAAAATAAACATACTTCTCGTGAATACCAACAACGGCTCGTGACCATTGGTCATATGAAAATACTCGTTTATCTCTTTCAAGCATAAGCGGATGAAATCTAACCATAAATGATTTAAGTCTATATATTAAATTATTCATTGATATTCTATGCATATCGTATCATTATACAAAGTGGATGTATACTTCATATGTTCTGAATCCCAGCAACCATCTGGAAAGAATGTCCGGAACTGCCCTCGGTTATTAAACAATACCAGAGATTGAATTTTTAATGTCTTCACTATACCATCAATTTATCCATGACATTACTGAATTTTTCATTTGAGTCAATCTCTGCAATTAATAGACATTTTTATATTCTTTAGGTGGGCATTTTTCATTATATTTGTTTTAGTGGTTTTAAAAACCTTTACTTTTTGGTTTAGGTTTAAGGTTTGTTCTCGACATTACCCGGAGCTTATATGATGAATCAATAAGTTCTGAATATGTTCCCTGTGCTAAGATTTTTCCATCTTCAATAACATAAATTACATTACAATCTTTCAGAGTGGTTAACCTGTGCGCAATTATAAGAAAGGTCTTTTTAGTTGAAAGGTTATTGATTGCATCCATTACAGCCTCTTCTGTTTCGCCATCGAGTGCACTTGTTGCCTCATCAAGAATTAAAACATTAGGGTCATGGTAAAGCGCTCTTGCAATACCAATCCGCTGATGCTGCCCCCCACTAAGCCTAATACCGCGCTCTCCGATCATGGTATCATAACCTGATGGAAGCTCCGTTTCAATAAATCGGGCAATGTTTGCTATTTTAGCTGCTTTTTCCACTTTTTCAAAATCAATGTGTTTATCATCAATACCAAAGGCTATGTTACGCTTAACAGTATCATCACTTAAATAGATATTTTGTGGAACATATCCAATGTTTCTCTGCCATTGTAAAAGATTGAGGCTGTCAACACGAACACCGTCAACAAGAATTTGACCATTCTGAGGAAGAAGCAGGCATAAAATAATGTCAATAAGTGTAGTTTTGCCTGAACCGGTTGAGCCCACAAAACCAACAGTTGTGTTTGCCATTATATCAAGATTTACATTTTTGATAACCTGCTCATTACAGTTTGGATATCTGAATGAAATATTCTTCAGTTCCAGTTTATGCTCAAACTTTAACGGGTCTGTTTTTAGTTTGTTTTTGGATGTTACTGCGGTTTCAACAGTATTGTTAATATCATCATGCAGGACATCCAGCGCCGCGAGGTTATAACGTATGTTTGAAATGGCATAAAATACTGCCTGAAGAGAAGGCATAAGCCGTTTTGCAGCAAAAGCATACAACGCTACAAGAGGAAGAACCTGTGCGAGACTTTGTTTCAAAGCAAGAAAATAGAGAACAATACATAAAATCCCACCAAATGCGAGGATTTCAAGGGAGTAGACAGGGATAAGCGATATAATACGACTTTTTGTATTATATATGGAATATCGAAGGGAATGGATTGAAAAATGATTAATAAAATTGTATTCTCTACCAAGAATTTTCAAATCTTTTATTCCGCTAATTGCCTCACTTGTAATTTTGTATCGATACATGTTTGCATCAACACTCTGTTTGCCCCAAGATGAAAGTTTTTTTCGCACCGTTATATAGATCAGTCCATAAATGGTGCCAAGCACTAAAGAAGTAGTAACAGCAAGTCCTGGATCGACAACTATAAGCATTATAAGTATAAAAACACATCCTACTGTTTTTTCAACAATGGACATCAAGGGTTTGAAAACCCCATCTATAACAGACCTTACAACGGAAAGAATATTTCTGCTTAGCTCTGAAGTGTTACGGTTCAAAAAAAACATATAAGGCTGTGAAAGATATCGATCAAGCAAACGCTTTGAAATAGAATATTCTCTCATATTTCCATATTTTAACTGCATCCATGCAAACAATGCCTTGAAAAGATTATTAACTATTAAAAACAAAAGCACTATAAAACCCAGGAAAAAAAGAAACCGGTTTGGACTTGTAAAGTTAAATTCTGTGTATGCCCAGTTCAGCCATCTGTTGGTTTCGATAATCTCAGGATTTGCTACCACTCCGATAAAGGGCATTATAGATAAAATCCCTACAACATCAAACAAAGCTGCAACGATACTTGCTGATAACAGCAGATAGAGTATAAACCGTTCACGGGGTGTAAGAAGATTTAAGATTTTTCTAATCATATTTTTCATGTTTAAATAAGGCAAAAGATAAAAAAGTTTATTCTACAATAATTTCAGCCCTACGGGCTTTTTAAACCATAACCTCGCAAGAGGTGATATTATTGTATTTTATACTCTAAACGATAAGCTGAATAGTTACAAACTTATTGTTCTTTAGTTTTTGATTAACCGGTAAAAAGTCTAAAAAGCTCCCTCTCCCTTGACAGACTGTGTCGTAATCGAATTTTATGTCATTTCGAGTTATAACGAGAAATATCTTTGTAAACAAAACCAAGCACTTGAGATTTACCACCCTGCTGTCACAGGGTTCGAAATGACAGATTTGGCTATTACGACACAGTCTGTGACGGGAGAGGGTTGGGGTGAGGGTGATTAGAAAGCAATTACAGTACGTTACGACTATTAACCTCCGCAGTCTCTTTTAGCATTTTAAGAAAAAATTGACTTTTTACGGGTCCATCAGTTTTTGGTTATTGCTTTAAACTTTGATTATCCTGCAAAGTGCGGGACGAGAAGTATTTTAAGGATTTGAAAAAACGAGATTTCTCACCCGCGAAACGCGGGGTTCGAAATGACAAAAATTGGTTTTTGGACTTCCAACGATTATCAAAAATAAAAGTACAATGGTGAAGGGTCTGAAGATACTTAAGTAAATTCAAAATAAAGACTTCCTATTCTTACTTGACTTTTGTACTTACTAATTCTGTGAGCTTATTTATTTACCTTTCAGTTTTCCTTTTTATACAGCTCCGCCCCCTCAGAAACATTATATATTTTTTTGGAGTACAACGTGAAGGCTACAATGCATATGTTCACATTATGAACATAATGATATTACAATGTGAATAAATGTCAAGATTTTTTTCTATATTGTTATTTACAACGGATCTTCCCAGATAAGACGTCCGTGCTTATTCTCCTGAAAATTCTTACCATAGGATCATGTTTTAAGAACTTTTCTCTGTATCATCAATTATGTTCAAGAGTATAGACTGCTTCAAAAAAAGTCAACTGCAATGCGTTTGAAGTAATAAGTTCCAAGATGCAAGAGGGAAAGGATGAAGGTTGAAGGGGTGAGAAGTTAGAGATCAGAAGTCAGAGATGAGAACTCGGAAGGTCAGGAGTCAGAAGACTACACCTGCTTGAATCTTTGATGATTTATACCGGGAAACTTAGGCATGGGCAACTTCTACATACCGGGTTATACTATCAGCAGAGAGCTTATCAACATCTTCCAGATAAGCTTCTATTGCATCCTGAATGTTATCCAGTGCTTCATTTCGGATTTTCACTGTGACCAGCAAACGGGCAGACCCGGCACCCAAACTGAAAAACCTTCTTCTGAATGCTTAAGGGTTAACTTATATTTCATAAGCTTTGGAGCCACAAAAAGGCCTGAACATAAAATCCTCGGCTTTATGTTTCCTATGTTCCATCAAGATATTTTGATGTTTTGAGTCAATTCGTGATTAAATTTTTTCTTGACTTTATGTATTAGGTTGCTAAAATTGTTTTTATTAGCAAATTATAGGTACAAGATAAGCACTGTTTGATTATAGTTTTATACTTTTATACATCTATTACATATCAACATAGTAAGCTCCTGCTGTTGTTAGCCCCAAAAAAAACCTGACCTGCACGGATATCAGATAATCCCTGAGGGAGGGCGTCTTTTATAAAAATCAATAGAAATATATTATTTTTAACATAAGTGCATAGTTGCATGTTAAGGGTAACGTTGAATTTAGTTAGGCGTTCTTAGTACCTGATTCGAAGAACCAAAAAAATGTATTTTGAACTTACATAAAAAGGAGGAAGGGATGAGAAACAAAACAACGGCAGCAATTTTCACTATTCTGTTTGCAGTTCTGTTCTGGACAGGGGCGGTTTGTGCCCAGACAGTCAATATCCCTGACCCAAATCTTGAGAGCGCTATAAGAGACGCCCTTGAAAAACCTGAGGGTGATATTACTGTTGCAGACATGGAAAGTCTTACTGAGTTATGGGCTGGGAATAAAGGTATTGAAGACCTCGCAGGACTTGAATATGCAACAAACCTGACAAATCTTGATTTAAATAATAATGAAATATCAGACATATCCTCTTTATCAAGTCTTACAAACCTGATAGAACTTCATTTAGTTGACAATGACATTTCAGATATATCCCCGTTATCCGGTCTTACAAAAATAGACTTTCTTAATTTAGACCCACTTCAAGCGTGATTAATTATGTTTTAAGCAAAAAAACACTCGAAAAGCC
>CAZMHH010000069.1:0-19313 GCA_964566035.1 uncultured Thermodesulfobacteriota bacterium | reverse complement strand
ACAGTTGAAATAACGGAAGAGCAAACAGTGGCAAAAAAAAAGCGATGGCAACCCCCAAAAACAAAAAAACTTCCCTTTTTTGTCTCAGGGAGAGGATTATTCTCTTGACAGGGAGCCTTTAATGGGTGACCCCGCTGCTGACTAAAAGCTTAGCAGATAATCCTGAAAATCAGGAAGCAATTTTTGTGATCTAATTGTATATTCACACCTATATTGCAATATTAAATTATTGACATCCTTATTAAAAAATAAGAAAATAAAATCCGGTTCACCACCCTTTAAATTTAATAAGGGATTTACGTATATTAATTGTTCAGCGGAAATAAAATTTATAGAAACGAGGTATTACGATGCAAAGCGAATATACCGCTGTTGTAAAACAGGAAGATGAGTACTGGGTAGGTTGGATTGAGGAGGTTCCTGGCGTGAATTGCCAGGAAAAAACCTACGAGGAACTGAAGGAAACCTTGGAGGTTACCCTGAGAGAAGCGCTGGAATTCAATCGGCAGGATGCGCTGGCTGCTGCGGGCAGTGGTTACAAGGAAGAAAAAATCGCCATATGAAGCGAAATGAAGTCCTCAAGTATCTGCGAAGCCAAGGATGCGATCTATTGAGAGAAGGCGGGAAACATTCATGGTGGCACAATCCTGCCTTGAACAAGCGGTCGGCCATTCCGCGTCATTCGGAGATCAAGGACATCTTGGTAAAGAAGATATGCAAAGATCTTGGTGTCGAGCCAATCAAATAGCCGCTAACAAGACGCTGCACCGGATGTCAAATCCTCTGTGCTCCATTGCCGCCGGTGAGCTTTGTCGTTTGCCTAGAAATATAATTGAAGAAAACCATAATCACCATAATCGGGTCGGACCGATCTAATATATTGAAATAGCATTATAAACAGTTAAAAAAAGCCTCTTTTCTTGCCTTAGAATGGCTTTTTTAGCTTTAAAAACATCGATTTAAGCAAAATTAAAAATGCCAAGGGTTTGCAACCGTAGGGTTCAGCAAATATCAGAAGACACAATATACATGCTCAAAGAATCCATAAATCCTTATAATGCCGATTTAGGGGGTAAAAACACCACTTTAAGCCCTGAAAACACCCTGTTTTGGAATGTTTTTAAAGATATTTAAAATAGTTAGCGCGGTCCGACCCCCCAACTATAACACCCCCCAACTATAACATTAAAAATATCATCAATGAAATGTGTAACAATCCTGTCATTCATAGATAGACCACCTCCTCAAGTATGTAACTCCTTAGTTGAGGCTTAATTCCTCTTCGTGTCACCAGGTCAACCTTCACTCCAAGTAACTCACTTAAATGGTTTTCAATTTCAATCAGGGTAACAAGACTTGGCGCTTCTTCATAATCAATCAGTATATCTAAATCGCTTTCTTTTTTTTGTTCACCACGAACATAGGAACCAAAGATCCCCACCCGATTGATCTTGTACTTATTCTGAAGTATTGATTTTTGAGCTGTTAAGCTGTGCTTGATTTTATCCAGGGACAGCATCTAATCATCCTTTGAATCTGTTAATAAAAATGTAATTGCCCCAATATTTCGGAGAAGAATTATTTAAAATTGGTTTAAAATTTATATTCACTATTCCAGCCGGAATAAGTTCTATCAATATCAAGCTCTTTTTCTAACGCTTGAATAAATTCAGTGTCTGCAAAATTGTCATCCATTATTTTCCATAATCTTTTGAGCCTGATTGAACTATTGATAATCCATGTGGTTTCTTCCACTTCATCATTCTTGCTGTAAAGGTCAGCATGTTCCGAAAGAATGTAATTCAAATTTGTAATTGTTGAAACGGTATCTGTTTGGATATGTATTGAATAAATATCAAGACATCTGAATTTAAAATCAACTTCTAAACAATAATCAAAACGTTCCCCTGTATATTTCTTGGAATGTTTAGATATTGCTTTTATATTTTCAGACAATTTAACAGGATTCATGTTTATTTAATTTCTTTTGTATTCGTTCAATCAACAACAAACAAAATCCCTTCATTTTATCATTTATTATCTCTTCAGCCAGTAGGGCGGGTTAAGCGAAGCGAACCCGCCTAATCAATCCATCCATCTTAAAAAACTGTTTTGTTAAAAGTGTAGCCTCGATTCTGAACTTCACAAAAGTGGTATATTTCCAAATTGCCAAATTGCAAGCCCGCCCATAGACTCTCTCCAGTCCGAGTAAAATAACAGGTTATGGCATTATCATTTTTATTTTAATCTTGAGAAAATGCATAATTCCACCTCTTCTGTGGATTATCAAAATGTACCTTACCGGGATCAAATTCATCAGGTTTATAGGGGTAATTCTTTGCATGCCCTTTAAGCCATGCGATATACCCTGCATATTCATCATGGTTGGGATCTTCCAAAATTTCAATAACCCTGTAATATCCATCAACACTTCCGCAGTCTTCAGGAGGACAAGCGCGTTCACCCGCTAAACATTTAGGATATTTTTCACCCTTTGTTTTAATAAGTATCCCCTCAAATAAAATCTCATGATGCCAAGAATCCCCGAAATCATATTCGTATTCAATTATCTGACCAGGTTCTGTAAAATGATCGATAATAGGAACTTCCCAACCGGGAATTACTTCGATATCATCATGAATATCTCCAGGAATACCGATTTCAATCGGTTTTCTTTTATGTTTTGGGCGAAATCGAAAGGCATGTAAATGGTAATCCAACCATCCCATCGAATCTTGAATGGCTATATGAAAATCCCAGAAGTTATATTGTTCTGGCACCTGTATTCTTCGCCAGACAGGAGGTTCTATTTCGTAAAGAGTAATTTTGAACTGATAGACTAAATTATTTTTAGTTTTGCTCATATTATTCTCCCATGGCTTTATGAGTCCATAACGTTCCGGTGCAGCGTCTTGTTAGTAACTTAGAAGTTATTTTTTTGCATTTGCTGGCAAAAAATATTTCAGTGTAGAGAAATAGCCTTGAAAACATAAGTCAGGAGTCAGAAGATTCTTTTGCTTTTCAGCCTTTATGCTTTTGCTACCAGCTACCAACTACGAGCTAACCCGCTTTTGCTTATTCCCGCGAAGCGCGGGACCAACAGCTTAACAGCTTTTCTGCTTTTGCTGCGAGCTACCATCTGCCCCGCCCAACCCCTGTTGTCATTTCGAAGGAGCTGGAAGCGACTGAGAAATCTCAACCGTTTTCTTAAGCATCTACAGTTCAATTTTTTGAGAACAGTGTCCCTGTCAGATTAGTCCTTCTTCTTCCAGTTCTTTCCGGATCGCCTCTGCAAGTGCTTTAGCCTCGGATTCGGATATAATGGAGCCATAAAATTTAATCTTACAGCGCCGGTCAGGATCATCGATCTTAACCCACTGTGACCTATTGCTGCCGTCCATCCTGAAAAGCTCCCAGGATTCTGTATCAAACACAAAAGGTCTGTATTCTTTTTCTAAAAATTCTAATACCATGATTAACCTCCATCCCGTCTTTCAATATCCTTAAACCTGTTGGTGCTCTGCTGTTCATCCGGTATCAGGTTTACAATCCGAAGAGCCGCTTTTGTCAGGTAGCTGTACCGTTGCGTCAATTTTATTGTGAAGAGCCCGAGCAACTCTTTATAGTATAGAGGTCTGAAAAAAAATCTGGGATAGCCGCTAATTAATCTCTTCTTTGGGGGTGTTGCCCTCGCTGACTTCTGCTATGATCACCTCAGTATGAATCAATTTTCTTGTCTGCAATTTCTTTGAATTTTTTTTTGAGTTTTTCTTTATATTTTTTACCAATTTCATCAAAAGTATCCAGCAACTCTGGAAAAGTATTTTTACCGCCTAAAAAATCCCAGTATTCGTCACCAACCAGAAAGTCATGTGGGGCGTTCATCATTCCTACTTCTGTAAATCGTGAATAAGGTTGAGGGTGATAAGGATTGTAAGGAAAGGCGAGATAAACGTGGACGTGCGTTCTCCGTCTTGCTACCCATTCAAGTAATTTGAATTTGCTTTTCTCAAAGACATCGATATTGGGTTTTACTGTTTTGATTTCGAAATAATATTCCTTTCCATTTCTCTTCATATAAAAGTCTGCTATATTTCCTGATTTTTGAAATTCAGCATCTTTTGTTGGAACCGCTAAAACTTCATGGATTTCTTTTCCTATATTAGCCTCTCTGGAACCGTTTCTCAGTTCGGCAATAATACTTGCAATAACAGTTTTTTGTGCTTTAGAAATTGCACCGCCTACCCCATAATTTCGAAAACATTCTTCCGAATGTTCAGAGGCAATAATTACTGATATCTCTTCGTATATAGACATACCTAAAGATGTTGCTAATGAATGTATAAAGGAATATGCTGCAATCTTTTCGCTGTCTTGGATTAGTCTTGCAAGAAATGGCATTGAGGTGGTTTCTCGGCCATAAGATTTTATTTTTGTCTCAATTTTACTTGATAAAAGATCTTTGATTTGCTGACTTTGATTTATTGATAATGCCATAATTAATTTCTTAAGCTTGATTGTTCAGTAAGAAGGTCTAAACTGTCACGTCAAACCAAGTTAGAGGTTTAATAAGATTCTGAAATAAAGAGTTTTATCCCTTCGGTCGAAATGATAAAAGGTGTTTTTTTTAACTTTTTACGAGTCCATCAAACTTATTGTTAGCTCTTTTTCTGGTAATTAAGAAAAAAAAGTTTATATGTTCTTCCATTATTTCTCTTTAATGATAATTATCTGAATTGCAAATTTGATAATGCTAATTGGTTTCTTACCCCAATTTGTATCTTTCAGTTAAATCCGCTATAGATTTTTTCAAATTCTTTTTTTGTTTAAAAATCCATCCTTTGATATCCCTCATTGTTTTAATAAACAATTCGCTTTGTCTAAACAATTAAGGTATTCTATGGAGAAACCTAAAATATCGTTGAGTAATATCATTAAACTTTAGATTTCAGATGAAAAATTATTTCAGAGTAAGCCCCCTTATCTTTTTCGGTTCTGTTTAAGACAGGTCTTTTGTATTGATTAACTATTTTCATTCCTGCTTTTTCTGAAATCAAGGGATAAAGATTGCATTTATCATTTGCCACCAAAAAGATGTCATAGTTCCTGACCAGGAATTGCTTGCAATTATTTAGGACATCCGAGATCCCCTGTATGTAAGATTCTCTTGCATCTCTGCCACTTCCCTTATAAAGCGGGCCAATTTCTAATTCATCTTTTCGTTCATAGCCATATAGGTCGTAGGCATATGCGTGTTGTTCATGATAGTCAATCAGTCCAACATAAGGCGGACTTGAGAAAATGCCTCTAATCTTCTGCATTTTAGCCATTTTGCCAAAAGCAGGATTTATTTTTGATAGTTCTTCGAATATATCAATTGATCGACTATCTCCAGTTAGGCACTGCTGATATGTATTTGTTCTTAGTGTGTCAAAGTAAGCGAGTCGTTTTACTGTATCTTTTGAATAATATTCCCACCATTTGAGAATTGAAAAAAGTGGTTTGCAAACCTTTCCATGTTTGGCACAGTAATATGTTGTTGTAATAGGGTCTTTTAGGGTTGCTAAGTCAGCATGTGTAGTTGCACGGCAAGAACGGATTGTCCTGCTTAGGATAATGCTAACGACTTGCTTAGTATTTGTGTCTTTTATCTTCCTAACTTCATTAAACACATGGTCTATTTCATCTCTAACTGGTGGGATATACCACTTATCTAAAAAAGTGCCCTTTTTTTGTTGATCAAGGTTGATATTATACTCCTTAATCAGTTTCCAGTAAGTCGGGAGAAACTCTTTTTCTTTTGATGAACCATACTTGTCTTGGTTGATTTCGCCTCTTTTTACTTTGTATTTATAATTGGGAACAGGAAAATATTTATTATTGAAATCATTTAACTTTTCAAGAAGCAGATTCTCAAATTCTACTGTTTTCCTGTTTAAAAGAAATTTCTTTAAAGAAAGGCTTATCCGGTCTATTTCCTTTTGAATGTCAAGAAGGTCATGTGTATGAACCTTAACATTGCTAATCAATGCATTAAAAAGTGAAATGTCCAGGCCAATTGCATGAAATCCAAGTTCATTGCTTTGGACAAGTGTAGTTCCACTACCACAAAATGGGTCAAGGACAATATCTCCAGGCTTGAAATACACTTCTTTTTTAAAGTTGTCCGTGTGGTTGTCAATAAAATACTCAACAAGTTGCGGAATAAATTTGCCCTTGTAGGGATGAAGTCGATGAACATGCTTTGTCGTTTCTGATTCTTTGTATTGATCAAAAGATAACGCCCAATTAAGGTCGTCTCCAAGTTTATCCTTCCAGGAAACTTCTCTATGGCCATTAAAAGATTTATAGTAATTGATTAAATCCTTTTTGCAGACTTGGATCCTCCCATTGTTGCCTATTTTTTTTACTCGTCCGTATTGAATCAGATAAGAAATATTGGAAGTAGTGACATCTTTATTGAGATATTTTGATGCCCATTCACTGGCTTCTTTAATTGTTAATAATTCTGTCATGTGGATAACTTTTTTTATATATAATCTACGTTTGCTTTTTCGATTTTTGATTTTTTATATTTATTTTTTGAAATAATAGGATGGCTGGAGTCTTGAAAAATGTCAACATAATCTCTCATCTCAGTCACGAAGAAGAGCTGACAGATCCTTCTATTTAATATTATATTATCTATATCCCCTCACTCCTGATTATTTCATTAAATAATTACATTTTCCTGCAAAAATGTCAATTTATAATTAAATCTCCTCAGGGCTGCCCCCAAACTCATCCTGTCTCTCCACCCGTCTGTGCATGGCGTTTCTGCGGTGGCGGTAGCCGGACATGACATCACGGCGGCTGTCGGGTCTGTCCAGTTTGAAGAAGACCAGGTGAATGATACTGCTGTCATACAAAAGAGCTGCGTCGTAACGTTTGTCCTGTTTACGAGATAAAACATAGTGCACATCGCGACCGGTTATTCCGACTTTACGAAAGCCCCCCTTTGAAACCAAATCTTCGAGGTCCCGTGAAGCGGTACGGTAATTTATCTCCGTAAGATCAATATGAAAGAACACACAAAACAAAGCCGCACTGGGGTGCGGCGCTCCAAGAGGTAGAAGAGCTGTTAAGCACCTTGAGCACCTTGGGGACGTTGTTGAATGAGTTGAATTGATGGTTAAGGAACAGGATTACAATTTGGCAATCGTTCAGCCCTGATTTTAAACCTTTTAGAGGTGACATTATGACTGATTTTTAGTATGTTATGAAATCTATCTCTTAGTTAGGGGTGACTATTGGAGATTTTATATTAAACACTCAATGTTAATTAAACATTAGCATTGTGGCTAATAGAGGAACGGGTGTTTTAGATTTTCTATTAAAAATTGATTTTGGGGTAAGGTACTGAATGCATAAAAAGCAGGCATATGAACTAATTGCAGCAGCAAGCAAGATACGAAAGAGCTGCTGAGCTGAAAAATCCCGCGGGGTTGAGCAAAAGCATAAGAATAGATACAAGCTACATAGCAGGTATCAGAGGTCAGGAAAGACAAATTGTTTTGCTACGATATAATCTTCAATATTCTATCCTAAGGCTTGTTTTAAACTTACCACTTCAACGTCCATGCGTTTTTTAACAGGATGTTTTTGGGAAAGGAAAGCATCAATCGCATCAAGTGTTTTTGCATGAAAATATCTTTCCCTGCACTCTCTTCATACTTGAGACCCTGTCTTATTTTCTGAATGTTTGTCATACTGACATTTCTTTCTCCAGAAGCGTTCCATCATCCTCACCGCACCATTTTTGCCCTTTAGTATCAAGAACATCAAAACCTCTTTGTCGTAAATAATCTACAACTATTTGGATTAATTGTTATGCGCTCCGTTATGTTTTAATCTGCTTTATACCTCTTTTAAGGGATTGATTACGGTTAGCCACTCAAACCCCTCAAAATCAACGGTGTTGACCGTATATAATCCCTTGATTCCATGATCTTTCAATGTAGCTGCCAGCACCACGTCAAACATCTTTTTCCGTGTAGGCACAGTTCTCAAAAGGGTTAAAAATGTTTGAAGTTGCATTTCTTTGTGGGAGATTACCCTGACACCTGTTTTAAGATACTCATGGACAACATCAATGGCCTCGTCAATTGAAAGGGGATTTAAGAGCGTTTGTCGTGTTATTACGTTGATAAACTCAGTGAACACCTGTGCCGAAAACAGATAGTGGGGTTACCGTCATCATCTTGTTCATTCATCACACGTTCGAGAAAAGTTACTGCTCCCTGATGCAATTCAGAATCTTCGTTGTGTGCGTAAATTAACAGGTTTGTGTCAATTGCAAACATCCAGGTTAACCCCTTTCTGCATAGATTTCATCACGATCACAGTGAACTTCCTGTCCTAAATGAAACCGGCGAACCTTGAATGTCTTTTTCTTAGCAGCGTCACGCCTTAATGTGGGCTCTATATCCAGTTTCAGGGATTGTAATATCACTTCAATCACTTGAAGACGATCTGCAATAGGCGCATTTTGGATATGCTTCAGCATTTCCCTTGGGATCATAGGATTTCCCTCCAATTATTAAAAAGAACATCTGTTCCTTGTTTATACTTATCTGAAAATATCTAAATATTATATCTTTTAATAAAACAAATTCAAAGAGTTGTTTTTGCAATTCAATTACCCGGACAGGAAAAGCCAAAGCCATATTATATATTATAACCTATTACAATTTATTAAAATTTTCAATCATTAATTGAATTTCGTTGCAAATTTTTGGAAGAGACCGTATGCCTGGAGTATCGGGGATTACTGCAATAATGCCTCCTCTGAATAGAAGAAAGATACAAGGAAGAGCAGGTATCTGCTATCGGCTGTCAGGAAGAAAAGCTAAAAGATACAAGATACGAAAGAGCTGTTGAGCCGATAAGTCCCGCGGGGTTGAGCAAAAGCATAAAAATAGATGGATGCATGATTCAAGCAGAAAAACCTTGCCGCACTGGGGTGCGGCGCTCCCGGGTATAAGAGCAGGAGGCAGGTATCAGCTGTCGGCAAAAGCATAAAAACATCTGCAAGGAAAAGCAGAAGACAGGAGCCGGAAAACTGAAAATTTATACTTCATATACTCTTTTACCCATATACCCATCTAAATATTTTTTTATCCCTGTCCTGTAAAGCAGAAGGCAGCAAAGGGTTAATTTTTAAGGTGGGTTATTTACGATGCATCGTTTTTTAAATCGAGATTATTCCATTCATAAGCTGAGATGTTTTTATCAATAATTAATTGAACTTCGTTGATCATCATTTTTAACTGAGCAACAGAATATTCAGCATTTGAAGGAATGCTTAACCGGTGGTTTTCAAATACCATAAACTTATGACGGGTTCCTGAATAGGGACCATCAAAACCAATTCTGCGTAGACGTCTTATAAAAACAGTTCTTTTACATGGCTGCCATTGTTTCATTTGAAGGCTCCATGTTTAAATCAAATCCGTCTATAACAGGAATTTCGTGCCCCAGTTTCAAGCCTGTAAAAATCCAGTCCTCTAATGTGGACTGCAATTCATTTTCACACTCCCGCAGGGTATTTCCAAAAGCTATAACCCCTTTGCATACAGGAATACGACCTGAAAAAGTTCCGTCTTCCAATTTATCGTATTCAGCACAAGCAAGTGCACTTTCTATGTAGCCGGTAAGAATTGATTTGAGCATATCAGGCGCCCCCTTATTTTTTTGGATTAACCTATAGGATTTATTTTACAGTATAGTCAATACCTTAGTGCAGGTCAAGAGGGTAAAAACAGCAGGGGGGCAGGTGTCAGGTATCGACTGTCAGGAAAAAAAGCTGCATGATTCAAGCAGAAAAACCTTGCCGCACTGGGGTGCGGCGCTCCCGGGTATAAGAGCAGGAGGCAGGTATCAGCTGTCGGCAAAAGCATAAAAACATCTGCAAGGAAAAGCAGAAGACAGGAGCCGGAAAACTGAAAATTTATACTTCATATACTCTTTTACCCATATACCCATCTACATAATTTTTTATCTGTGCCCTGTAAAATCAGGTTATCCTGCAGGTCTGCTTCGCCTAACCCATACCGTGGCTGTTTCACTCAACGGTGTCCCTTTACTGTTCTTCCCCTATTACCCTGCTTCTTATAAAGTTTCTGCGCTGGTGGTATCCCGACATCGAATCCCCTCTTTGGTCTTTATCCAGACTGAAGAATACAAGGTGAATTATGCTGTTTTCAAACACAAACTAAAGAAAGATGCCGCTACTCCCCTGTTCTGAACTTGAACCCGTCCATTTTATTAACACTGCCCCCGCTGTAGAAATGGAAATTGCCGATATCAACCCCGCTTCTGCCATCGCTTCTGAAGGTATGATCGCCTATTCTGTGTGAAGACTCTCCGTCTGATCTGAAGGTAAAATTGCCGATGGTCTGTTCCGTCACCCCGTCTGAATAGAACTTGGTATCACCGATTCTGTGTGAACTGGCGCCGTCATCGTAAAATTCAAAATCCCCTATTTTTGTGCTGCCGCCCCGATCAATATTTCCCCAGTACTCATCCTGCGCATAGCCTGCGGTAGTGATGAAGATTATAAACAGAGATAAACAGATAATTTTAGTTTTCATCGGTTTGCCCTCCTGTGAGTAAAGATTATATTTGGTGATTAAGAAAAAAAGTCCACAACTTATCACCTCTAATAAAGTAAAAGGTCTCATAAGATATTGAAAAATAGAGATTTCTGAACTTGCAAAACGCGGGGTTATAAATGACAGAAACTGGTTTATTACATATCCATCTACTCTGGAAGCGTGCGGTGAAGAGGCATTGGTTGAAGCGCATATCAGCTTGCAAGCTGTTTTTACCTGTTCTTATATTTTACATGTTTTTCAACCTCTCTCTGCATATCCTTGCGTTTGATATCCTCCCTTCGGTCATGGGTTTTTTTGCCTGTTACAAGCGCCATTTCAACCTTCACCCTGCCTCTTTCGTTGAAATACATCTTTAGAGGAATAAATGTCTGCCCTTTTTCGCGGATCTTGCCGTAAAGGCGTTTAATCTCTCTTTTGTGCAGAAGAAGTTTTCTCTTCCGCAAAGGTTCATGATTGAATCTGTTTGAAAACGGATACGGGCTGATATGTGCCTCCACCAGAAAAACCTCGCCTTTTTCTACCCGTCCGTAACTGCCGCTCAGATTTGCCCTGCCCATCCTGCACGACTTTACCTCGCTTCCAGAAAGCTCTATACCGGCTTCATAGGTGTTGAGTATGTTATAGTTCATTCTTGCTGTTTTATTCTGTGTGATGTTTTTCATTTCATTCCTTCAACCACAATAGTTATCTCGCCTTTTATATGACGGTTTTCAAGTTTTGTCAGTATTTCAGAAAGTTTTCCGTATATTTTTTCCTCGTGAAGTTTGGTAAGTTCTCTTCCAAGCATTGCCCTTCTGTCTCCCAGAACCTCAAGCATATCTTTAAGTGAGACAACTATTCTGTGAGGAGACTCATAAAATATCAGAGTCCGTTTCTCATCAATTATGCTTTTAAGAAAGTTCTTCCTTTTGCCTGTTTTCGGGGGCAGAAACCCCTCAAAACAGAACCTGTGTATTGCAAGCCCTGAAACGCTTATGGCTGCAACAGCAGCACACGGGCCTGGGACAGGGATAACGTCAATCGAGCTGTTTATTGCTTCACGCACCAGCCTGTAACCCGGATCAGAAACAGGGGGAGTTCCTGCTTCTGATATTAAAGCAATGTTTTCGCCTGAGCTCAGTCTCTTTACAAGCTCCTCTGTCTTGAAAATCTCATTATGCTCAAAATAGCTTGTTAAGGGTTTATTTATGTTATAATGAGACAAGAGTTTTCTTGCTGTGCGTGTATCCTCCGCTGCTATGAGGTCTGCCTCTTCAAGGCAGCGGACAGCCCTGAATGTGAAGTCTTCAAGATTGCCGATAGGTGTTGCTACTATATAGAGTGTTCCATTGCTCATAATTATCTGTTTCCCGGGAAGGATTAAAAATAAGAAAGCTCTGATTACGATCTCGACTGCAACAAAAGCGGATTTTTTTACTGCTAATTTACTATATAATACAGAGAAATGAAAATCAACACATCTCTTAACATATCACCTGAACTTGAAGAGACACTGCTTGAATTTGCAGGCATTCACAGGGGATTTAACCCCGGGCAGAAGGCTTTTAAAAAAGTTGCAGAAGATATTAAGACTGTCTCAAACAATTATACCATCCGGCAGGGTTATGACAATGTTTTCAGTAACAGAGATCTTTTAAAGGCGTATTGTCTCTATTTTCTTCCTGTAAATCTTGTGAAGCTTTTTCCTCTTCTTGATGAAGTTGTTCTGCATAAGCCGATTGACATATTTAACAATAATTCCGTCTCGGTTCTTGATATCGGCTCAGGTCCCGGAACATTCGGACTTTCGTTTCTTGAATATATAATACGCAACAGGCAGGGGTTTAAAAACTTCCCTCAGAATGTCAGGATAACATTTGTTGACAAAGTCGGCGAAAATCTTAAAACAGCCTCAAACCTTGTTGATGCCTACATAAAGAAGAGTGGTGCCGGAGGTAAATTAAAGGTTCAGATTCTCTGCAGAAGGGGCGAAATTGAGACCCTTAACGCAGGGTCTTTCGGAAATGCAAGGGGTGGGTATGATATTATTATTGCAGGTAATGTTTTGTCCGAGACAGCAGATGGTGTTTCTGAGAGTTTCTGCAGCATGATAGAAGAATATCTATCAGACAACGGGGTATTTTTTGCAATAGAACCGGGTACAAAAACAGGATCAGGAAAACTTTTGAAACTCAAAAACCTGATATCAGAAAAGACAGGGCTTAATCTTTATGCCCCGTGTCTTAATCACGGAACCTGTCCTTTAAGTGAGAATCCAAAGCAATGGTGCCACGTGAAAATATTCTGGGAGCCGCCATTTTTTGTAAGCGCTGCAGACAGACTTACCAGGTTTACAAAAGAGAAGGGAATCAAGTTTTCATATCATACTTTTATAAAAAAGAGAGCTGTTTTTGCAGAGATGTATCCCCAAAATGAGAGGGAGAAACTCTACCGTGTGGTAAGCTATCTGATTAAAAACAAGGGTGAGAAGAGGCTTTTTGTCTGTAATGGAAACAGCAGATTTCTTTTGCGCAGATTGGACAGAAACGAATCTGAGACAAACTCGGATTTCAACAGAGTTCAAAGAGGGGATATTGTTTTTATTGATAATTTTAAACAGTACAATGATTTTCACAGCATAGAAAAAGCATCTGAATTTAAGCTTCTTTAAAAACAGTCTGTAAAATTTTTCTTATTTATGTTATGCAATAGAATAAGAGGCTGTTTGTAATAAGGCTGCAGGCTATGGTAAAACTAAAATTTAAGTTTAAAGGCACAAGGCTTCAAGCAAAACCCTGAAAACAGACTGCAGACAGGGCAGTAGTTTGAGAAGTTGATACTTTGCTGCGCTATCATCTAAACTAAATGTAACGACTGCGAACTTGATGTTTAGGTGGTTCAAATGCTACTTTATAATAAAGGAGAAAGATAATGTGGGATTATAATGAGAAGGTTAAGGAGCATTTCCTGAAGCCCAGGAATGCCGGGGATATGGAAAACCCTGATGCTGTGGGAGAGGCGGGGTCTCTTTCGTGTGGAGATCAGATGAAACTGATGCTCAGAATTGATAAGGATGAAAAGATAGTTGATGCAAAATTTCAGACATTCGGGTGCGGAAGCGCTGTTGCGTCGGCTTCTGTTCTTACTGAGATGATTATCGGAAAAAACCTTGATGAAGCAGGCAGGATAACAAACAGGGATATTGTGGAGCGTCTGGGGGGGTTGCCGGCTGAAAAGATGCACTGTTCTGTTATGGGGCAGGAGGCTCTGGAATCGGCGATAAACAGTTTCAGGGGAAATACAGGTACACAGCCAGCTGAACAAAAAGGGGGAAATGTTGTGTGTCAGTGTTTTGGTGTTACTGAAGATGAGATATTAAGGGTGGTAAAAGAAAACAAGCTTTCCTCTGTGCAGGATGTTACAAATTACACCAAGGCGGGCGGTGGCTGTATGTCGTGTCATGATGCTATTACAGAGATAATTGACAGGGTAAAGGGGCTGGAAGAAAAGAAGGCGCCTGCAAAGGAGACTTCAAAGAAACTCTCCAATATACAGAAGATGAAACTTGTAGAAGAGACCATAGAGAAACAGATTCGCCCCATGCTTCAGGCAGACGGGGGTGATGTTGAACTTATTGACATTCAGGGAAACAAGGTTATTATTGCGCTCAGAGGAATGTGTTCGTCCTGTGTGAGTTCTCAGTTTACGGTTAAAAAATATATTGAGCCGAAGCTGAAAGAGTTTGTTGCCCCGGAGCTTTATATAGAGGAGGTAAAACCGTGAAACAACAAGTCTATGCTGATAACAATGCAACCACTATGGTTGCCCCTGAGGTGGTTGAGATTATGCAGCCTTTCTTTTCATCTCTTTACGGAAACCCGTCAAGCATGCATTTTTTTGGGGGGCAGGTTAAAAAATATGTTGACAGGGCAAGAGAGCAGACAGCCTCTCTTATAAATGCCGATCCTTCGGAGATGGTGTTTACATCCTGCGGTACTGAAAGCGACAATGCGGCTATCCATGGCATGCTTGCCGCATATCCTGATAAGAAGCATATAATAACATCAAGGGTTGAACATCCTGCCATAAAAAATCTCTGTCACTATCTTGGCAATAACGGATACAGGGTTACAGAGCTGTCGGTTGATAAATACGGGCAGATAGACATTGACGAGTTGGAGGAAAATTTAGACAGCGATACCGCCATTGTATCTCTCATGTGGGCAAACAATGAAACAGGGGTTATTTTCCCGATAGAAAAGGCTGCTGAGATTGTGAAAAGGGCAGGGGCTGTTTTTCATACAGATGCTGTGCAGGCAGCAGGAAAAGTTGATATTGATGTAAACAAAGTCCCGATTGATATGCTCTCTGTTTCCGGACACAAACTCCATGCCCCAAAAGGAATAGGGGCTCTCTATATACGCAAAGGCACCCGTTTTGTTCCATTTATTAACGGAGGGCATCAGGAAGGGGGACGAAGAGCAGGCACAGAAAATGTGCCATATATTGTCGGATTCGGGAAAGCTTGTGAACTTGCTGCATCAGGTATCGGGGAGGAAAACAGAAAAGTAAAATCCCTGAGGGACAGACTTGAAAAAGAACTGCTTGAGAAAAGCCTTGATGCATCTGTGAACGGGGATACTGTAAACCGTCTGCCAAACACATCAAATATAAGTTTCAAGTATATTGAGGGTGAGTCAATTCTTATACTTATGAGTGAGGCTGGAATTGCAGCCTCATCAGGCTCTGCATGTACTTCGGGATCTCTTGAACCGTCGCATGTTTTACGGGCAATGGGTGTTCCTTTTACAAGGGTTCACGGTTCTGTCAGGTTCAGTCTGAGCCGCTACAACACTGAGGATGATATAACACATATTGTTGAAAATATGGTAAAAATAGAAAAACAACTCAGGGAAATATCCCCGTTTGGAAGGGAAGAACTGCATGTCAAAAAACAGGCTGTCTGATATCATTGAAAAGGTTTTAGAGAGCTATAATGACCTTAAGGGAATAAATCATCTTGAAGGAACAAATCTGCCTTCAAGAGAGGCTGTTGAAGAGATTGTAAATGACATAATCAATATTATTTTTCCGGGTTATTATGAGAAACAGGAACTCAGTTTTGGTGACCTGAATGAGTATCTCTGGGAAAAGGTTGTTTCAGTTTATCATAATCTTTCAAAAGAGATCGCAAAAAGTCTTAAAACTATTGATGAAATAGGCTCAAAAACTGATGAAATAATTTCAGGACTTGCTGTTGCCAGAACAATTCAGTTTCTTTCGCGTATTCCGTTTATAAGACAGAAACTGAACGGAGACGTGCAGGCTTCTTATGAGGGAGACCCTGCTGCTAAAAGCTTTCATGAAATAATTATCAGCTATCCGGGGCTGTTTGCAATTGCCATATACAGGGTGGCGCATGAGCTTTACCATCTTGAAATACCGCTCATTCCGCGCATAATCGGTGAATATGCTCACCGCTCAACAGGCATTGATATACATCCCGGAGCACATATAGGCAATAACTTTTTTATAGACCACGGCACAGGTGTAGTAGTGGGCGAGACTACGCAAATAGGAGACAATGTAAGGATTTATCAGGGAGTTACTCTTGGTGCCCTCAGTTTTAAAAAAGACAGCTTTGGAAGAATAATGAAAGGGGGCAAGAGGCACCCGACAATAGAGGATAATGTGGTAATATATGCAGGAGCTACAATACTTGGTGGAGACACGGTGGTCGGAAAAAACTCAATAATAGGGGGAAATGTGTGGCTTCTTGAATCAGTGCCGCCAAACACGACAATTACTCATCAACCTCCAAATCTTGTTTACAAGGAGAAGGATAATGCTTCTTCGAGTGAGTATATGTATTATATATAGGCTATAGGTGTCTCATAGCTTGAAGTGATAAAAAAGATACAATCAAATCAGCTATTGTGCTAAAGTTTTTCGTGGTCGAGCTCGTTTTTGTAATCGAAAGAATTTTTCTGTCTTTTGAATTCTGCCCCCTGACCTCTTTTTTTTAGGTTATTTATCTGTTCAAAAATATTTTTTGCCGCTAAACACAAAAAAACTACTTCTAAGTGAATAAAAAAAAGAGGCGGTTTTTCAATCCCGCCTCTTTAGAAAACCGATGATCTAACTTATTATTTTTTCGGCTCTATCTTCTTTAATGTGGTTTCGCCTTTAACAGCAAGGAAGTCTTTGATGTTTTCAAATGTTTTGTCTCCGATTCCTTTAACATTTTTAATGTCTTCAACAGCTGCAAATTCTCCATGCTCTTTTATGTAATCGGTTATTGCCTGTGCTGTTTTTTCCCCAATGCCGGGAAGAAGCTGCAACTCTTCACTCGCTGCTTTATTGATGTTTACAACACCCTCACATGCTGCTGTCTTTTTCTCTTTTGCATGTGCTTTCCCTTCCTCTGCAACACAGATGCCTGATGCGAAAACAAACATCAGGACAAGTGTGACAACACTAAAAAACCTCTTCGTTGCTTTCATAAATTCCCTCCTTGTTTTAGTGAATAGATAGTTTGTACCCCATAAATAATGAGGGGGTGATTCAGTTTTTAGCATATTAAATTTTTGTTGTCAACTATTTTTTTTTGCTTTTATTTTACATGCTCTAATTTTATTAATATACAATAGATATAAATATTTTATCAATTTTATATTTGACAAACCGGTAAAAAGTCTAAAAACAACCATATTGTCATTTCGACCGCAGGGAGAAATCTTCTTATTTCAGCATGTTACGAGATCTCTCACTTTGTTCGAGATGACAGCAGAGGACTTTTTACGGGTTCATCTTTCATGGCAAGCTCAAGCCGTCTTCATGCGGTTGGCTGGTGACTTATTATCTGTAAATATACTGTTTTTTAATCACTTCTGTCTAAGCCGGGGAATAAATGTGCAGATCTGAAAACTTTTCAGACATCAATCTGTGAGGGTTTAAGATTCTTTTGACAGTATTTTTTGTAAATCTTTTTTTCGATAAAAAACTTAAGCAGTTTTTTATCTATATGATTATCCTTTGCCATAGAATCCAGTATTTTCAGTGCCTGGCTAATAGGCATTGGGGTTTTGTATGGTCTGTCGGGAGCGGTAAGGGCTTCAAAAATATCTGCCAGAGCCATTATTCTTGCCTGTATGCTGATTCTTTCAGCGGAAAGACCATAGGGATAACCTGTGCTGTCAAGTTTTTCATGATGTGCTCCTGCTATTGAAGGAACCTGGGAGAGTTTTTTTGGCCAGGGCAGTTTTTCAAGTATCTTTATTGTCATAAGCACATGGTTGTTTATTGCTGCTCTTTCATCATCGGTTAATGTCCCTTTTTTTATGCAGAGGTTGTGGAGCTCATCTTCGTTAAGCAGGCTGTGATCACAGGAGTTTTCCATATATTTTAATGAAGCAATGTGATTAAGCGCATCTATCTTTTCCTGTTGAAGAAACTCGTTTCCATTGTTGATATCAACAATCATATTAAGCTTTGAATTAAGAATTTCAATATCCCTTCTGCAGTTTTTATCAATTTTTTTAAAGTGTTCTGATTTATCATGATTTTTAATCAGCTTGAGCTTCTGCTTTTCTGCCTCAAGCATTCTTGCAAGTCGTGCAGCCTGCCATCGTGTTTTAACAAGTTCTATTCTGTCAAAAACAGTTTCAAGCTTTGTCGCTTTATTAACAACATGTTCAGGGGTTGTTATTTTTCCAGTATCGTGCATCCATGCCGCAATTCTTAGCTCTTCAAGCTGCTGTTCGGAAAATCTGACAGTTTCCCAGCCTCCGTCATTTGCTTCATTGACAGCTTCTGCTATTGCCATTGTCAGTTCAGCTACTCTCTGAATATGTCCTCCCGTGAATTTTGATTTTTCATCTATTGTAGTTGCAATTGCCTTGATAAAAGAATCAAAAAGCTCCTTCATTTCCCGAATGAGTCTTTGCTGGGTCAGCACCACAGCTGCCTGGCCGGCAAGCGCAGCAGCCATATCGGTTACTTCCGGGCTGAAAGGTATTATCTCTTGTGTAACAGGATCTGTAGAATTGATAAGCTGAAGTACTCCAATTATAGCCTCTTCATGATCTTTCATGGGAATGACAAGCATTGATTTACTTCTGTATTTCAGTGACCTGTCAAACTTTTTTGTGCCTTCGAAGTTGAATCCTTTTGCATCATATACGTCAGATATATTGACAACACTGCCGGTATTGGCAACATAAGCTGAAACATTTGTTTTGTTCCTTGCGCCGTTTTTAAGAAAAAGAGGAACATTAGGGAGTGTAACTTCCTTTTCTGAGGTTCCTCCAAGATGGATATTAAGGGTTTCATTGTGAACAACATGAAAAACGAGCTCCTTTTCATCAGAACTCAAAAGATATAAAGTGCCCCCATCTGATGAGGTAAAGCTTCGAGCCTGCTCTAAAATCATCTCAAGGATTACAGCAACGTTCTGTTCAGCGCTAATTGCTTTTCCAATAGATGTGAGCTTTGTAATGTTGCCAGCCTGCTCTTCAAGAAATCCTCTCAGCTTGAGAACAGTATCTGTGAGCAGACTGTTGATTCTTTTGTTGCCGCTTAATGTTGATAGCAGAACATTTTCACAATTATCCATCTTTTTCCCGTATTTAGTGTCCGAACGGAAACCCTGTTTTTTTCCAGTCGACGGCATGTAGTTGT
>CAZMHH010000068.1:0-19587 GCA_964566035.1 uncultured Thermodesulfobacteriota bacterium | reverse complement strand
TCCCGCGGCGGGTAGAGGGGACGAGGTGGCATGTCTGTTTGCAATAACAACAGTGTAGGAGTTAGGAAATAAAAAATTGTTTTTTTATAAAGATCGCAACCTTTTATCACTTTATATTTCAGCAGTTATGCTGCAACCCCTCCCCCTGAAGAAAGCTGATAAGCAAAGGCAAAAAATAAGGTCAGGACAGAATGTCTGACAACTGATTTTCTTCTGCCTTCAGGGTTTTGCTCAATAGCCAACAGCTTAACAGCTATTCCCGGGGAGACGGGGTGAGGGTGATAAAATTTATTCCCTGTTGCATTACAGAAGCCTCTGCTATGGCAAACTGATCGTGCAAAGGGTGAATAGTTACCTTTAATGTTTAATGCCAAATTCATTAAAGATATTTACCATATCTGGAATTATAGGGGGTACGCTTTTATACCAAAGATAGCCATTACCATTTAACCACATCTTCAAACAGGTATTTTGAAAGTTGCATAAACAGACCAACTGACTTGCTTTTGTCATCCACATCCAGCCGGTTTACAGTTATTATCACCACCGCATCCTTTGCAGGCAGGTAATACATCTCATTGCTGAAACCAAATATTGTTCCGTTGTGTCCCCAGAATCCCCCCAGATCAAGTATTCCAAGACCATAGCGAATCCATTCAGGGCTTCCGTGCATCTGCAGGGTTTTTATCTGCTCAAGGTGGGTTTCACTGCTGAGCAGTGCGCCTTTATATAATGCCTTGACATAGGTTTTTAGATCATATAAATTTGAAATTATTGCTCCGCCTGTGTTCGGAACAACAGGATTAAGTTCTGTTATATCCGTAAAATCCTCTGTTCCCTCAATCATACTGTAACCTCTGAGTCTCCCCGGAAGGCTATAATCATAGGGGTAAGATGTGCTTGTCATGCAGAGGGGGTTAAAAATATGGTTTTGAAATTCTTCAGCTACACAGTTTCCTGTAACCTGCTCTATAATTAATCCAAGAAGGGTATAATTTACATTGCTGTAAACCACTTTTTCTCCGGCAGGATAGAAGCTTTCCTCCTTGTTTGCAGACATTGATACCGCCTCTTCCATTGAAAAATCCATTTTCAGGTTTTCAAACCACCCCCTTAAAAATTCCCCGTCAGCAAAGTCAGTTATACCACTGTTCATATTAAGCAGATTTCTGATGGTTATTGTTTCGGCATAGGGAAAATCAGGAAAATATTTTGAGATTTTCTCTTCGATATCAAGTCTCTTTGTATCGTGAAGCTGCAAGATTCTGAGCCCCGTAAATGTCTTTGTAAGGCTTGCTATTCTGAATTTATCTCCTAACTGCCTCTTTTCTTCCTTATCAAGGTCTGCGAAACCAAAAGCTTTGTGATATGAGCCTTCTTTGGGTATCCATATTCCTACCTCAGCACCGGGGATATTATTGTCTTCAATATAGGTTTGGATAATACTGTCAAGCTCTGCTTCTGTTTCAGCAGGGAATGGTTTCTCAGGACATTCACAGGCTGCAAAACAAAAAAACAGAGAAAAAAATGTTAAAACTGCTGTAAATGTTTTTTTCTTCATAAATAAAATCCTCCTTTTCATTAAATTTTGATGTTTTTTTCCATGTTGTTAACCCTGTATTGGGTTTTACACTACCTGTTATCTGAAAAAAAACTCTGCAGATGGTTGTAAAAAAGCAGGGTAATACACTTATACAGCTAAAAGATTTTGACTTTTTAACGCATAAGATAAAAACTGCTCCGATTAAAAAAATAAGGGCAGTTGTCATTATTCTTTGAATTACATTTTTTCCCTAATATCAACAGGGTTATTCCTCTAACTGCTCAAAAGATAAATCCATTAAAGGGTATTCTTCCCAACCTGTAAAGTCAAAATGCCACCATTCTGTCGGGTAGTGGGTAAAACCATGCTGTGCCATAATTTCAAAAAGCAATGTACGGTTTGCAATCACATTTTCGGGTAAATCCATGTAATCGGGATATGCTTTTTCAGAAAAATTATCAAAATCAGTTGGCATTGGTATTTCTTTACCGGTAGCAAGATCAACCAGCGAAATATCAACAGCACACCCGCGATTGTGACGCGAGCCTTGTTTAGGGTCTGCAACGAAATTAGAGTCTGGAAATACTTCATAGAATTTAACCGTAGCGGCGTAAGGACGATAAGCATCATAGATAATAATTCCTAAATTTTCAGAAACCAATGTTTCCTGTACCTGCCTTAATGCCTCAGAGACAGGTTTGCGTGCATATGCTTTTGGCAGACTGTAGATTAACTCCCCTGTGAAATTATTCGTAGTTGCATATCTGATATCAAGAACAACCCCTTCTATTGACTCTTCCAGATCAATCAGCTCCATATCAGGATTTTCTGATACCTGTTTTTTGTATTCATCTATACTGGAAACAACATAAAGCTCATGAGCGCATGACTGATCACCATTTTGGACTATTGCTTTACCGCATGAAATAAGAAAAAAAGAGGATAGAATAAACAGCAACATAAGTGATACAGGAAATGTTTTTTTTATAGACATAGAACTCTCTCCTTTTTTGCTTTGATAAACTATTGCACTGGTTATGACGGAAACAATCTAAGGTATTAACATATCATTATACTGTATTAAAATCAGCATTTTTATGTCTTAAAAGATCTGTTTTTATTTAAAAAATATCAATTAAATATTTTTATGTTTCCGCAGCAGCAACAAAACCCTTTTGGATGTCATATTGAATTTCTCTATTATATGTTTCAGGAAGTTTTAAAAAATATTCCCCCTCATTTCTTCTGCCTCTTTTTAAACAACCGTTTGCATATATCCTACACTTCTTTCTCAGTACATTCAGAGCAAAACCTTGCTGTTCCGGGCTTAAATTCCCTGATTCAATGGCTTTACAGATTGCTTTTATCCTGAGTCTGTCAAGATTCTTAACCTGCCTCGACTGCTGGTCCTCATGTCCTCCATGTTTTATAACAAGAGGCTGTTCAAGAAGAAAAACAGGATAGTGAGCCGAAATTCTAAGCCACAGGTCATAATCCTCACATGCTTGCATGCTCTCATCAAAAAGCCCGAAACGAGCAAAAAGTTCTCTGTGAAGCATTACAGCCGAAGGACTTATAATGCAGAGTTCAAGGCTCCTTTTAAAAATATTTCCGGATATTTTCTGGTGTTTCTTCATGGGGTTTACCCTTACAGAGTTTCTTATCCATATCTCCTGAGTCTGACATATCCTTGCCTGAGTATATTGGTTGAAAAATTTCATCTGCACAGCAAGTTTTTCCTGAAACCATATATCATCAGAGTCGAGAAAGGCAATATAATCCCCTCTTGCAACCCTTATTCCTGTGTTTCGTGCAGCACTTGGTCCTCTGTGTTCAGTAGTGATAAGCCTTAATCTGTTTTTGTATTCCGATAAAGCACTTTCAACATTTTCTGCAGAACCATCATCCACAACAATCAGTTCAAAACCTTTAAAGGTCTGGGTTAAAACAGACTCGACAGCTCTTATAAGAGATCTGTTCCTGTTATATGTAGGAATTATCACACTTATTGGCGGAGTTTCTATTTTCATTATCCTTTATTTTCAGGATTTATAACTGCTTTGTTACGGATATTTTCAGAATTAAAGACAGTATTTTTTTTTATTTAAACTTGTACTTAAAATCTGTTACAATATTAGTCATAAGAAAAACTGTTAAAAGAGTCAAATAAAATGTTTCTCGCACGTATCATAATCAATATGGCAGCCATACTTATAATAGCCTATCTTTTCCCTTCAATAATGGAGGTTACAGGTTTTATGGCGGCGCTGGCAGCAGCTTTTATTTTGGGTATTGTAAACGGTATTTTAAAACCGATACTTATCCTCTTAACACTTCCAGTAACTATTTTAACATTTGGACTTTTTCTTCTTATAATAAATGCTCTTATGCTGGGACTGGTATCAGTTTTGGTGCCTGGATTTGATGTTAACGGATTTTTTGGAGCATTGTTTGGGGCGATACTTATAAGTATTGTGAGCTGGGTTCTCTCTTTGCCATTGCCGTGGCAAAAACCACGGGAACTCCCCTGAAAAAATTATTTCCTGAGAAGTCCTTCTTCTGCTGCCTCTTTTAATAAACTGCCGCTGTAGCGCGGTCCCATTGCAGAAACAACACGGGAAGAGAAGAAGCTTGCAAGTCTGCCGCTATACTCAAGGCTTAAGCCTTTTGTAAGACCGTAAAGAAGGCCAGCGGCATAAGAGTCGCCGGCACCTGTAGTATCAACAGCTTTAACAGCAAAGGGTTGTATCTGTATCCTGTTTCCGTTATCACAGATTGTTGAACCATGCTCTCCATCTGTAACAGCGACAAGGCTGCAAACCGATGCAACCTTTTCAATGGCATCTTCAGAAACATCTGTTTCTAACAAAGCACATATCTCCTGAACATTTGCAAACAGAAGATCAACATGGCTGTTTATAAGGTTATTAAAAATTTCTCTATGTCTCTGGATGCAGAAAGCGTCTGAAACAGTTAAAGCTATCCTGACATTGTTTTTGCGGGCAATATCAATAGCCTTGAAAATAGTTTCTGTAGCAGCAGGACTGTCAAAAAGGTATCCTTCAAGGTATAAATAATTTGCGTTTTTAAGAATATCCAAGTTTATGTCATCAACTGATATTTCGCTTGAAACCCCCAGGTGAGTAAGCATTGTTCTCTGGGCATCATCTGATATCATTACTATACAGGTGCCTGTTGTACCCTCAACAATATTTTCATTAAACAATACTGAGCTGTTTTGCATTTCATTTGCATATATAGTACCAAAAATATCAGCCGCAACCTTGCCACATAGAGCACCCCTTGCTGAAAGCTGAGAAATTCCGTAAACAGTATTTGCTGCGCTTCCGCCTGCTGCAATATTTGACTTTTCAGAAATAGATTTTATATCAGAGCAGTCAGCCCCGATAATCCTGCTTAAAACTTTCTGTTGTCTTTCAACAGTGGTCAGATACATATTTCCTTTTTCGATTTCAAGTTCTCTGAAAATACTGTCACTTACCTGAACCTGTATGTCAAGAAGAGCGCTTCCAAAAGCATAGACATCTGTTTTCATAGTTTATCCTTAGATATAATAAAAAGGCGATAGGCTATGGAAAAATCAAAAAATTGTGCAACTAAAGTTATATTGAAGTTTCATTAGCTGCAGGGCGGAGGATTGATTTTCTGATCCCTTCACGCTGCAGGCTAATCATTGCCTGATATTTAGTGTTTTGTTGATTTATGGCGATTCAGCAGAGACGCTATGTTTTTTTCGCCTCTGCTGTGCCAAAGTAGATCCCCCCTTGAAAAAAGCCGGGGTCAGGGCTAATTTTTATTCAAGGCCGTTTTTCTTGTTATCCTTCCAGCCCTGTTTGATGTCAGCTGCATAGAACAGCTTCAATTCCATATAACTCATTTTCCAAACACCGTTGTCTTTGCGGTATTTATCAAATTCCAGCCCGGCCAGGAAAATATCTTTGCCGCTTGCCATTGTACTGGTCTGCCACAGATACCATACGCCTTCAGCTTCATTTTCGCTGATAATTTTAATACGTGGCTGCAGAAACCAGTGCACACCAAATTTTAAACCATCCTTTACCTCAGTCATGAATTTGCAGATGTTATCAAGACCAACATGTTTTCCAAATCCTTCCTTTTCTCCATCCCAGACAGCATCCTCTGTAAAAAGCCCCTTCATGCTTTCAGGGTTATACATATCATCACACGCAGCAGCATATTCAGCTTTCAGCTGCTTTATTGCTTCTATGTCTTCGAGTTTCTGTATGCGTCTTTCCAGATCTTTCATTTCCATCAGGTTAGCCTCCTTTTAAAAATTATGTTAATATTAAAATATATGTTTTGACTCAAAGTGAGTTTAAAAGTTATTATAATACTTATTATTTACTTTTTACAGCCTTTATTGTCAATAATAAAGAAAAAAATATTGACCCTCGATCTGTTTTACCTTGACAAAATAAAATAAATAACAGTAAAATTAATCAATTTTCAATAACTTTTTATTATTTGAAAAAAGGAGCACAAGAATGGGAGTTATCCACGAAAAGATCGATGAATTAAAGAAAAAGCGGGAAAAAATGTTGGACATGGGTGGAGAGAAAGCGGTTGCCACCCAGAAAGAAAAAGGCAAGATGACCGCAAGAGATAGGTTGAACTATTTTTTCGACCCTGATACATTTCAGGAAATTGATATGTTTGTCAAGCATAGGTGCACATATTTCGGCATGGAAAAAACAGAGATTCCTTCAGACGGTGTAATAACAGGATACGGGAAGGTCAATGGAAAAACAGTGTATGCCTTTTCACAGGACTTTACGTCCCGGGGTGGAACACTAGGCGAAATGCACGCAAAAAAAATAACTAAGGTTATGGACCTTGCCCTGAAAGCAGGCGCCCCTATAGTAGGGCTTAATGACTCCGGCGGAGCAAGAATTCAGGAAGGAATTGATGCTCTTTACGGATTCGGTGAAATATTTTTCAGAAACTCCGGCGCTTCAGGTGTTATTCCACAGATAACATGTATTATGGGCCCAACAGCAGGAGGAGCTGTATATTCTCCGGCAATGACAGACTGGGTGTTTATGGTTAAAAAATCAAGCTACATGTATATTACAGGACCTGATGTTATAAGAGCTGTAACCGGCGAGGAAATAAGCCATGAAGAACTTGGCGGTGCAATAGTTCATAATACAAAAAGCGGTTGTGCTCATTTTGCAGCAGAAAATGACAGACATGCTCTTGAAATGATAAGAGAGCTTCTGACATATATTCCTTCCAACAACATGGATGACCCCCCTTCTGTCGACACAGGCGATGACCCTAAAAGAGCGGCTGAAGAGCTAAGCTCAATAATACCCGAAAACCCCAATCAGCCTTACGACATCAAGGAAGTAATAAAGCTTATTGTTGATAACGGAGATATATTTGAACCTCATGAACATTTTGCCCAAAACATGGTTATCTGCTTTGCAAGACTTGCAGGTGATTCTATAGGTATTATTGCAAATCAGCCGATGTTTATAGGTGGCGCACTTGATGTTGATGCTTCTGATAAGGCAACCCGTTTTATAAGATTCTGTGATGCTTTCAATATCCCGCTTCTTACACTGGTTGATGTACCGGGATATCTTCCGGGAAGCGACCAGGAGTGGACGGGAATTATTCGTCACGGAGCAAAACTTCTCTGGTGTTATTCTGAAGCAACCGTCCCCAAACTGACGGTTATTACCAGAAAGGCTTACGGAGGAGCCTATATTGCAATGTGCAGCAGACATCTCGGAGCGGATTTTGTTTATGCATGGCCAAGCGCACAAATTGCTGTTATGGGAGCAGAAGGAGCTGCAAATATAATACACAGAAGAGAGATAAAAGCAGCAGAAGACCCAAAAGCTAAAAGACAGGAAAAAATAGATGAGTACGCTAATTTTTTCTCCAATCCATATATTGCCGCTGCCAGAGGCTATATAGATGCTGTTTTAGACCCCCCTGAAACAAGAAAGGTCCTTATAAAATCACTGGAAGCAATTAAAAACAAAAGAGAGACAAGACCACCTAAAAAACATGGCAATATCCCTGTATAACGACCACTTTTCTCTGTCCTGAGGAAAAATGAAAATTCTTCAGGACAGAGGCTCTTTCCTTTTCCTTGACACTTTTACATCTTTTTTTTATACTTTCCAAAGTTAGCTTACAAATTATGTTAAGACATGAGCAGCAAGCTTAGAGAGAAAAAAAACCAGACAAAGACAGTTGTTTTTTTTATTAGATCAGCAAATCTTTTATCAGTTTCTTTTTTTGCTTATCCCTGCACCGCGTGGGGTTTAACTGTTCCTTAAATCATATAAACTTGCCGGTTATATAAGTATGTGCGGAATTGCAGGAATTTATAATTCAAAAGGACTTGGGCTCAACAGAGAACCAATTAAAAGGATGTCTAAAGTAATCGCACACAGAGGTCCTGATGAGGAAGGTTTTCACTATGACAGGTTTGTTCACCTTGCAGCCAGAAGACTCAGTATAATAGACCTGCCTGCAGGTCCTCAACCATTGTATAACAGTGACAGAACATTATGTATTACATACAATGGAGAGGTATATAACTTCAGACAAATTCGCACCGAACTCATAAAAAGGGGGCATAAATTCAGAACAGACACTGATACAGAGGTGGTGCTGTATTCATACCTGGAATGGGGAAGTGACTGCCTTAACAGATTTAAAGGGATGTTTGCTTTCTGCATCTGGAACCAGGCTAAAAAGGAACTCTTTTTAGCACGTGACAGGTTTGGAATAAAACCTCTTTATTTTTCCAGCCTTACAGACGGAACCTTTATGTTTGCCTCGGAAATAAAGTCGCTGCTTCAATATCCGCATATTACCAAGACTATTTATCCAAAAGCTATAGAAAATATGCTTACTTATGGATTTAATATCGCTCCCCACACTTTTTTTGAAGGAATTAAGCAGGTTCTTCCGGGACATTTTCTTATGATAAATCAGGGGGGCATTGAAGCAAAACAGTACTGGGATATAGATATGCAAACACCCTGTCTTATCGAAAAAAGTCAGGATGTTGCCTGTATGCTGAAGGAAAGATTAAATAAAGCTGTCAGTAACAGCCTAGTTTCCGACGTGCCTGTAGCTTCGTATTTAAGCGGGGGCATTGATTCAAGCGCAGTTACAGGTCTTTATTCAAAATTATATGAACAGCAGATAAAAACCCTTACAATAACCTTTAAAGGAGCAGGTTATGATGAAAGACAGTATTCCAGGAAAGTTTCAGATTTTTTTAAGACTGAAAACACCGAATTTGAATGCAGCATTGAACAGGATGAAATAGAGAGGTTTATATACCATCTTGAAAATCCTTTGGTTTCACTTCTAAATATGCCTCTGTATCTTCTTTCAAAAAAAACAAGGCAGGCAGGAATTAAGGTTGTGCTCACAGGTGACGGAGCAGATGAGGTTCTTGGGGGATATGACTATTTCAAAGTTTTAAAAGCTGTCTCCTTTATAGAAAAAACCGGCTCTGTGGGCAGAAAAAATATTTTAAAAAAAATATTTCCATCCATAAAAACAGATGAACAGGCAGCAGCTCAATTTGTTCATCTATTGAACTTCCGTGATAAATATCCTGTATCACATCCTGCAATCCCTTATCAGTTCAGTGAGTTTCAATTCAAGGAACAGCTTTTTTCCAGAGATTTTTTAAAAATCCTTGGCAGAACCCAACCTGATAACCCGTTTTTCTTCGATCTTGAAAGTATTTCCCATCGCACGTTAATTGATCAGGCGCTTTATATTGAAATGAAAATGAGGCTTTTAAACCTTACCCTTGCTCTTTCCGATAAGATGAGCATGGCAAACTCTGTTGAGGTAAGACCTCTTTTTCTAGACCATGAGTTTGTTAACTTTTGCTTTACAATACCAGCCCATTACAAGATTCAGGGGCTCTCGGAAAAGTATATTCTAAAAAAAAGCATGGAGAACTTTCTGCCTGCAGAAATATGTTCAAGAAAAAAACAGCCCCTTCAACCTCCTGAAAAATGGTTTGTAGACAATGCATGGGAATTGATACGGGACTGTCTTTCTGAGAACAGTATTAAACAGGCAGGATATTTTAACCCTGCATTTGTTAACCTTCTTCTTTCAGAACACCGGAACAAAAACAGTGCTGATTATGCAGCTGTAATTGTTGTGGTTTTTTTTGTTCAGCTGTGGCATGATATTTTTCTGAAAAACAAAAATTAGCAGTTTAGTTTGTCTCTGCTGATAAGGTGTAGCATAGCTTATGACATTTATCAGCTAAAAATAACAAAAAAATAAATGGGTAAGAACCATAAACCCGTATACCCATTCATCTATATTCTGATGCATGAATCCTTTCTGTGTATAGTTTACAACTGTGGTTTTACACTCATGGCTGAAAATATTAGCCGAAGGTTTGAAAAGCCTTTTATACTGTAACTTTTTATAAATATAAATCGAGTTTCAGAGGACACAAACAATGAAATATTTAGGAGTAGATATTGGCTCTATAAGTGTTAAAGCAGCTATTGTTAGCGAAGAAGGTATAATATCTGAAAATCACTATGTAAGAACTCATGGACAGCCTGTTAAAACAACCTTAAATGTATTGAAAAAAATTCTTTCAAAAACACCTGCAGATAAAATAAGCGGTATTGCTTTAACCGGAAGCGGAGGGATGCTTGTTTCGGATCTGCTGAAATGCTATTTTGTAAATGAGGTTATTGCCCAAAGCAAAGCAACCTCTGTGCTATACCCTGATGTACGAACAGTTGTTGAAATAGGCGGCGAGGATTCTAAGCTGATTATACTTGAAAAAGATCCGCTAACAGGACAAACTCGGTTAAAAGACTTCGCAATGAACACAGTATGCGCAGCAGGCACAGGCTCTTTCCTTGACCAGCAGGCTGCCCGTCTTGGAGTGGCTATTGAGAAAGAGTTTGGCAGTCTTGCAGTAATGTCATCTCATCCTCCAAGAATTGCCGGTAGATGCAGTGTTTTTGCAAAATCTGACATGATACACCTTCAGCAGGTGGCAACCCCGGTTTATGATATTATAATGGGGCTCTGTCTTGCTCTTGCAAGAAACTTCAAAAGTACTGTGACCAAAGGACTTGCGCTTGAAAAACCACTATCCTTTCAGGGCGGAGTAGCAGCAAACAAAGGCATGGTTAAAGCCTTTGAAATGGCCCTTAATCTAAAACCGGGGGAACTTTTCATCCCTGAACATTTTACTTGCCTTGGTGCAGCAGGTGCTGTTCTTTCAATGATAGAGTCACAAAACATAAGCCGTTTTAGAGGAACAGGGACTCTTGAGAAATATCTCACGGAAGGCAGGACAATATCCCGCAGACACGAACCCCTTTTTGATGACAGATACAGAATATGTGTTGAACCTGAGCCACTTACAGATGGTAAACCTGCTGATGCCTATCTTGGGATTGATGTGGGCTCAATAAGCACAAACCTTATTGTAATTGACAGGAACAAGAAAGTATTGGCAAGGCGATATCTTATGACAGCGGGAAAACCCATAGAAGCTGTTAGACAGGGACTTATTGAAATTGGCAAAGAAATTGGCAGCAGAGTAGTGATAAAAGGAGCAGCAACAACAGGCTCCGGCAGATACCTTACCGGTGATTTTATTGGAGCTGATGTTGTAAAGAATGAAATAACTGCTCATGCATGTGGAGCCGCAAATATAAATCCTAAAGTTGATACTGTTTTTGAAATCGGAGGACAGGATTCGAAGTATATTTCCATGGAAAACGGAGCTGTCGTTGATTTTACAATGAACAAGGTATGTGCTGCCGGAACAGGATCATTTCTGGAGGAGCAGGCTGAAAAACTTGGAATCAACATAAAAGAAGAGTTCGGCAGACTTGCCCTTTCCTCAAAAGAACCTGCAGTTCTTGGAGAACGATGTACTGTTTTTATGGAATCAAGCCTGAACCATCAACAACAGCTCGGAGTGCCAAAAGAAGACCTTGTTTCAGGGCTCAGCTATTCGATCGTAATGAACTATCTGACAAAAGTTGTTGAAGACAGACATGTTGGCAATGTTATATTCTTCCAGGGCGGCACAGCATACAACAGAGGAGTAAAGGCAGCATTTGAGAAAGTGTGCGGAAAAAAAGTCATAGTCCCTCCCCATCATGACGTGCTTGGGGCACTAGGCGCAGCACTAATAGCACTTGAAAACAAACCCGATGGGCCTTCAAAATTCAAGGGCTTTGACCTTGCAAACAGAAAATTCAGCATAGATTCCTTTGAATGCAAAGACTGCCCCAATAACTGCGAAATACATACTGTTTCAATAGAAGGAGAAGAACCGTTGAAATACGGCAGCAGGTGCGGCAAATTTGACGAAGAAAAAAGACCTTCTCTTGGCAAATCACTGCCAAGACTCTTTGAGGAAAGGGAAAAGATGCTTCTTACATCTTATGAGCCCCCTTCTTCAATTTCAAAAGATGCCCCTGTTATAGGCATTCCAAGAGCAACAATGTTTTTTGAAATGTATCCGTTCTGGAAAGCTTTTTTCTCTGAACTGGGCTTCAGAGTTGAACCCTCACCTCAAACCACAAGAAACATCATAAACAAAGGTTGTGAGGCTGTTGTTGAAGAGATCTGCTTTCCAATCAAGGTGGGGCTGGGTCATACTATGGAACTGCTTGAAAAAAAGGTCGACTATCTGTTTCTTCCATGCGTTGTTAATGCAGATAATATTCACGAAAATGCGCCAGCCTCATACTGCTGCCCTCTTGTACAGGGACTGCCATATCTGGCAAAGGCCGCCCTTGATTTCAGCAAATACCCTTCAAAGGTTCTTATGCCGGTATTTCATTTTGAATGGGGAACTGATGCATACGTACCTCAGCTTAAAAAACTTGCCCTTGAACTTGGGTGCAGGGGTAAATTTGTTGATAATGCAATAAAAACAGCCTTCGAAGCCCGTGACAGATTCAAACAGCGCCTTATTGAAAGAGGGAAAGAAGTTTTGGCAAATCTCCCCGAAGGTGTGCCAGCGCTTGTAATAGTAAGCCGCCCCTACAATGGATGTGATTCAGGAGTCAATGTACGTATTCCTGATAAACTCAGAGATCTCGGAGCATTGGCAATTCCTGTTGATTTTCTCCAAATTCCGGAAGATGCAGATGAACATATGGAGACAATGTACTGGCGCTACGGGCAGAGGATTTTAGCTTCTGCCGGAATCATTTCAAGCAATCCCAGGCTCAATGCAGTATATATAACAAACTTTGCATGCGGTCCTGATTCATTTATAATAAAATATTTTAAAAAAGCAATGTCAGGCAAACATTACCTTACACTGGAACTGGATGAACACAGCGCGGATGCGGGTGTAATAACAAGGCTTGAAGCTTTTCTGGACAGTCTGTCTTCAGACCAAAAAATTTCCGGCATTAAAAAAGTTAAAAAGGCAAAACAACCTTTTTCAAATCACAGAAAAATCTTCATCCCATACATGGATGACCACGGACTGGGCATTGCAGCTGCAATGCGTTATTATGGCATTGACGCAGAAACCCTTCCAATGGGTGATGAAAAAAGCGTTGACCTAGCAAGGAACTATACAACAGGCAAAGAATGTTATCCTTTTCTCATAACAACAGGTGATATCCTTAAAAAAGTTTTTTCCAGCGACTTTGATCCTGACAGATCAAGCTTTTTTATGCCAACAGCAATGGGGCCCTGCAGATTTGGGCAGTACTGTCATTCTCATCGTCTTGTTCTTGATGAGATTGGAATGAATAAAGTACCTATGGTTCTGCTTGATCAGACGGTCAATTACGACAGTGATTTAAACAAGCTTGGAAACGGATTTAGAAAACTCGGATGGCAGGCGGTTAATGTGATTGATAACTTGAAAAAACTTTTCTACCAGACCCGCCCATATGAAACAAACAGAGGTGAAACCGATTCTGTTTATGGACAATGTTTGCAATATTTAAAGCAATCACTTAGTGAAAAAGGCAGCGTGGAAGGCTGTCCTGAGCATATTGTAAAACTTTTTTCCTCCATTCCTGTTGACAGGGCTATTAAAAAACCTCGAATAGGTATTATTGGTGAAATTTATGTCCGTTCAAATGAGTTTAGCAATAATTTTATTATACGAAAGATAGAAGAACTCGGAGGAGAGGTGGTTATGCCTACTTTTCAGGAGTGGATAATGTATACAGACTGGGAAAGAAAATTTGATTTTAAAAGGATCGGAGAATACAGAAAGTATTTTGAGCAGGTTTTCAAATCCTGTGTTCAGCAATATTATACCAAAAAAATTGCACACCCTTTCAAAGACTCTGTTAAAGATTTTCTTTATGAACTTCCTACTGAAAGTGTACTAAAGCTTTCAGAACCATATCTTACCAGACATATAAGAGGTGAAGCAGGTTTGAGCATGGGAAGAGCTGAGGAGTATGCAGAACATAGCCTAAACGGGATTGTAAACCTTGCTCCATTCCACTGTATGCCTGGGACAATAGCAAACACCCTTTTATGTCAGTTTTCAAAAAAACACCCAAAAATTCCTGTTCTTAAAATGGTATATGACGGCACAAAACAGTCAGGTGAGATAACAAGAGTAGAGGCTTTTATGTTTCAGACAAAACAGGTATTGGCTGCAACTCAACAGGTGTTGGCCTGAGTTTGCCCTTATTAAAAAAAGACAGAAAAATATATAATACAAGGCAAACACTCTCAGAGAAAGATTCATGATTACAGATACAGCAAAGACATTAGAGCAATCTGCCATACTGACGCATCATAAAATAACTGTGCTTCTGATAGATGATCAGGCTATGATTGGAGAGGCTGTTCGAAGAATGCTTGCAGAAGAACAGGATATTGTTCTGCATTATCTAAAAGATCCTGCTGAAGCAATAAAAAAAGCAACAGAACTCTCCCCAACTGTTATTTTACAGGATCTGGTTATGCCTGAAATAGATGGACTAACACTTGTAAAGTTTTTCAGGGCAAACCCAAAACTAAAGGATATCCCTCTTATTGTTCTCTCTACAAAGGAAGAACCTAAAATAAAGGCAGAAGCATTTGCTCTTGGAGCTAACGACTACCTAGTAAAACTTCCAGACAAAATAGAGCTGATTGCCCGTATCAGACATCACTCAAAAGGCTATATCAATCTTCTCCAAAGGAATGAGGCTTATCAGGCCCTGCTTGAAAGCCAGAAAAAACTTGCTGAGGAGCTCTCTCAGGCTGCTGAATATGTAAAGTCTCTTCTTCCGGTGCCTTTTGAAGGAACAGACCTTAAAACAGACTGGAGGTTTATTCCTTCCATGTCTCTTGGGGGAGATGCATTTGGATATCACTGGCTTGATGATGACAGTTTTGCAATGTATGTAATAGATGTCTGCGGACACGGTGTAGGACCTGCCCTGCTCTCTATTTCAGTTATGAATGTGCTTCGCTCCCATTCTCTTGGAAATACAGATTTAAAAAATCCTTCAGAGGTTCTTTCCACCCTAAATAACAGCTTCCAGATGGAAGACCACAATGGTCTTTATTTTACAATATGGTATGGTGTTTATAACAAATCTAAAAAAGAGATAGTATTTTCAAATGGAGGACATCCACCGGCATTACTTTTGACCGGGAAATCAAGACAAGAAGCAAAACCCGTTAAACTTGCTGTTCCGGGAGCTATTATTGGCGGATTTCCTGATGTAAAATACCAGACAGGAAGGCAGAGCCTTGATCTGTTTAATAAACTATATTTTTTCAGCGACGGTGTTTATGAGGTTTTCAGCCCGGAAGGAACAATGCTCGAATATGATGAATTTGTTAAACAACTGACAATAAAACAGGATAGCCAAGTTTCTGAACTTGACATAATTCTTCAGTTTGTTAGAAATTATCAGGCAATAGATGTTTTTGAAGATGATTTTTCAATGGTGGAAGTAGTATTTAAAAACAGCTGATCAGGCAATAAAATTATTGGATTTTTTTAATTCTCTTTTAATGTTGCTTTAATATTGATATGTTACACTATTAATCATAGACAATAAAAATTATTGTCCCTGGTTAGTAAATCGTTTTTTCTATTTCTCCTCCCCCAAAAGCCCCGGGGGTAATAACCTTCGGGGCTTTAAAAAAATATTAAAGGAACCGTGGGGATTTGTCCCCTCCTCCCTCCTTTTCCCCGCGGTTGCCTTTAATTTTTTTTTATTTCTGCAATAAAATCATCTCTTATAAACATACTTTTCTACACTATGATAAAAGCTTTTCTTAAATCCAATAGTTAGCCAGTAGCCTTTTATCAAAAACACCTGACCATAAATTTATACAGTGATAAATAAAATGGCCTAACAAAACAGAGCTAAACTTCATGCAAACCCCCTCTGTTTATTTAATTTCCACTTAATGATTGACATATAGATAAATTAAATATAGATTATATTATTTACAGCGTGTTCGACAAAATTAATAACAAGATTTACATCAAAATTCTACAATAAAAAAACTGTATTTAAAACTAAGCATTTTTATTTTTAGTAATGAAAAGAGCGTGATAGGGTATAATAAATGACCAGACAACTTTTTGGGACAGACGGGATAAGAGGAGTTGCAAATGTATTTCCTATGACTGCAGAGGTTGCTTTAAATATTGGCAGGGCAGCAACTTATGTATTTAAAAGAAACTCCCACAAGCCAAAAATTATAATTGGTAAAGATACAAGACTTTCTGGATATATGCTTGAAGAGGCTCTTGTTTCCGGAATTTGCTCAATGGGGGGTGATGCCCATTTGATAGGTCCTATTCCTACCCCCGGGGTTGCCTTTATGGTTCAGAGTCAGCGGGCAGAAGCAGGAATAATGGTCTCAGCATCACACAACCCTTATCATGACAATGGAATAAAAATATTTTCATCGGATGGATATAAACTCCCTGACAGCAAGGAGAAAGAAATTGAAGAACTGATATTAAACAACAGCCTTTCAGAAAAAGTTTCACTACCCCAAGACCTTGGAAAGGCATACAGAATTGATGATGCAACAGGAAGATATATTGTTTTTCTGAAAAACACCTTTCCAAGAAACCTTTCCATGGAAGGGCTGAAAATTGTTCTTGACTGTGCAAACGGAGCTGCATATAAGGCTGCTCCTCATGTTTTCTGGGAACTTGGAGCTGAAGTGTTAACAATTCACTCAGATCCTGATGGATTTAATATAAATGACAGATGTGGATCTCAATATCCTTCTGACCTTTCAAATGCAGTTATTAAGCACCAGGCAGACATTGGCATGGCTTTTGACGGTGATGCAGACAGGCTTATTGCTGTAGATGAAAACGGGGAGGTAATCACAGGTGACAAAATTATCGGAATATGCGCAAAAACGCTAAAAGAGGAACACCGACTGAAAAATAACATTGTTGTAACAACAGTCATGTCAAACTCAGGGCTGACAAAAGCGCTTTCAGATATGGAAATAGTACATATAAGAGCTGATGTGGGGGATAGATATGTCCTTGAAACTATGATGGGAAAAGATGCAATTATAGGAGGGGAGGACTCAGGGCACATTATTTTCCTTGACTATCATACAGCAGGCGACGGAACACTCACAGGACTTCAGCTTGTTGCTTCAATGTTGAAGAACAATAAACCACTTTCAGAACTTGCAGAAACCGTTCCAATATATCCGCAACGGCTTTTAAATATCGAGGTCAGCCGGCAACCTGATTTGTCAAAACTGCCAAGCATTCAAAAAGCAATAAACGAAGCTGAGAATATCCTTGGGAACAATGGAAGGGTTCTTGTGCGTTATTCTGGTACCCAGCAGGTTTGCAGGATCATGGCTGAGGGACCTGATGAAAAGTTAATAGATACCTGCTGCTCAAGTATTTCTGAAGCAGTAAAGAACGAAATTGGAGTATAATAATTGTAATGGTTGAGAAACAAAAAACCACAATACTTGTAGTTGATGATGAAAAAGATGCCAGGGAAACCATTGCAGAACTTCTTGAGCTTGATGGATATAAAGTTAAGACAACAGATTCAGGCGATGGAGCAATAGAAATTCTAAAAAAACAAAATTTTGATATTATTATCACAGACCTTTTCATGGATAATGTTGACGGAATCGAGCTTACAAAAACGGTGCGGAAGATGGGCTTTGACATGCCTATAATAGTAATGACCGGTTTTGCAACAATTGAAAGAGCTGTGGAATCAATAAAAGCCGGGGCATGGGAGTTTATTAATAAGCCATTTCATAACGACCAGATTAGACTAACCGTTGAAAAAACCCTTGCAACAAAAAAGCTCCAAAAACTTGCAGATAAAAGTGATTATTATAAAAAGCTTTCAAACATTGATGAACTTACAGGACTTTCAAACTACCGTTTTTTCATTGAAACCCTAAAAAGTGAACTCCGCAGAGCTGATAGATATAACAGACCGCTCTCACTTTTAATGCTCGACATAGATGACTTTAAAACCTTCAATGACAAATACGGTCATTTGACAGGAGATGCTATACTGAAGGAAGTAGCAGCATTGTTTCAAAAAAACATACGGGGCTGTGATACGGCTGCCCGATACGGAGGGGAAGAGTTTACGATAATAATTCCCGAAACAAATGATCAAGAAGCTTACAATATGGCAGAACGTATACGACAGTCAATATTTGAAAATGAATTTGAAATCCAGCCCGGCAGCACTGAGACAGTAAATATATCTATAACAATAGGTATAGCGGCTTTTCCCAAAGATGCGAAATCAGAAAAAGCACTTATTGATGCGGCAGATAAAGCCCTTTACAGGGGTAAGGCCGAAGGCAAGAACAAGGTTGTTAAGTTTTCCGCTTAATCTACGGTATTTGCCCGGGCAACACATATACATTTTATATATTATAAAAAAGTTATAGGAGAATAATTAATGGAAAGAATTGATGTAGGAGTTCTTGGTGCAACAGGTATGGTAGGACAGAGGTTTATTCTTCAGCTAAAGGACCATCCCTGGTTCAAGATAACAGAGCTTGCAGCTTCTGAAAAAAGTGCAGGTAAAACATATATTGATGCTGTTCAAGACAGGTGGAAACTGGATATAGCGATACCTGAAAAAACCGCATGTATGAAAGTAAAACAATGCAAGCCTGATTTGAACTGCAAAATTGTCTTTTCAGCACTTGATTCTGAGGTTGCAGGCCCCATTGAAGAAGAGTTTGCACAAGCCGGATACTGGGTATTCAGCAATGCAAGGAACCACCGGATGGACAAAGATGTACCTCTCCTTGTACCTGAGATTAACTATGACCATCTGGAAGTTCTTGATATTCAGAACAATCGTTTTAATAGCCAAGGAAGAATCATAACAAACCCGAACTGTTCGACAATAGGTCTTGTTATGGCGCTTGGGCCGATTCACAAGGCTTTTGGAATAACAAAAACAACAGTAACAACCCTTCAGGCTCTCAGCGGCGCTGGTTACCCAGGAGTTTCATCTCTTGATATAATTGACAATGTAATACCCTTTATTGGAGGAGAGGAGGGTAAAATGGAAAAAGAGCCTTTAAAAATCCTTGGCACATTTTCCGACAATAATTTCATAGACGCGGATATAAAAATAAGCGCATCATGCAATAGGGTAAACGTGGTTGATGGTCACCTTGAATGTGTAAGCATTGAATTTAAAAATAGACCGCAAATAGAAGAACTGATTCAAACCTGGCAGTCTTTTAATCCCCTGAAAAAATATAACCTGCCCTCTTCTCCTGAGTATCCTGTTATTTTAACTTTCGATGAAAAAAGACCCCAGCCAAGGCTTGACCGGATGGAAGGCAAAGGCATGTCCTGTGTAGTAGGAAGAATCAGAACATGCAATATATTTGATTACAAATTTAATGTTCTGTCACATAACACTATTCGAGGAGCAGCAGGAGCTTCTGTTCTGAACGCTGAACTTGCAGCAGCAAAAGGGCTTATATAGTGTCCGAACGGAAACCCTGTTTTTTTCCAGTCGACGGCATGTAGTTGTTCC
>CAZMHH010000067.1:0-19623 GCA_964566035.1 uncultured Thermodesulfobacteriota bacterium | reverse complement strand
AACGTATAATTCGTTAATATATCTCCCAGCGAATTGCAATTGCAACACAGTCTCCTGGTGGGAGGGGATTAAGGGGAGGGGGATACTGTAATACAACTACGACCACGAATAAGAAGTTTCAAGTTTCGAGAAAAAGCAATTCAGCTCGTAGCTGGTAGCAAAACCTAAAAAAACCATGAGCTATGCTGCTAACCCGCTTTTGCTGATACCCGACGACTGAGAGCTGATAGTTGCTTTTAGCTACGAGCTAACCTTGTTTTTGATAACCAAGGATCTCTTCTGCCTGTTTCATAGACTCATTTACATCCTGTGTCATGTTGTCAACATCTGCAAGACTAAGCCCTAACTGTTCCCATGCACCGTCATCAAAACATGCTGTATAACAGACTATACCGTTTGTATAGCCCAGAGTGTTGCAGATTCCGTTTGAAACATTTACCATTTCAAGACATTTTCTTTCAGCCTTAACCCCTATCTCCCTGAAAGGTTTGTGATGATATTTCACCGCATCAACAACCCCTGCATCAATATTCCACCATTTCTCAATAAATATAGCCCCCAGTTCCTGGTGATCTATTCCAAAAACAGACTGCTCCTGCTGTTCAAGCGGTTCATCCTTTTCAGAAAGGATTGATAAAAAATCATTATATTCATCGGGTATAAGCACCGTAAAAACCATTATTCCTGTATCATGAATAAGTCCTGCAAGATAAGCTGCATCCTTGATATCAACATTGACCTGAGTGTATTTGCTTAAAAGCTGTGAAAAATAGGCAACCGACAGTGAATGTCTCCAGTAATCATAGTAGTTGATAATCTGAGAGTTTTTAAAGAGTTTTGTCAATTCAAGGGAAAAGATCAGATTTTTTATCTTCTGCAGACCAAGCTTTGTAATTGCAACAGATAAATTACTTATCTTCTGCCCCGATGGGTTATAAAAAGCGCTGTTTGCGATCTTAAGGGTATTACCTGCAAGAGAAGAATCAAGCTCTATTATCTTTGCCAGATCTTTATAATGAACATCCGGATCCTTTAATTTTTCCTGAAGACTCTTAAGGATTTCGGGGAATGGGGGGAGATCCCCTCTTTTCCCCAACATCCCTATAATCTTATCCCTCATAAATCCTCCAGGTTATCAACGCCTAGTGTCTGTACCATTTTTGTTAGAAGATCTTCGCTTGAGAACGGTTTTGTAATATACTGTTTAGCCCCTGCCCTTATGGCATCAATAACCTTTTCTTTTTGAGAAATCGTTGTCAGCATAATAACAGGGATTGAACGGAATCTTTTATCTGCTTTGACGGTTTTTAAAAATTCAAAACCATCCATTTCAGGCATCTCCCAGTCAAGCATAATCAGATCAATCTTTCCATCGAGTTTTTCAAGCATTTTTATTCCTTCAACACCGTTTTCAGCTTCGAAAAACTCAACACCTATAACCTCAACCATGTTTTGAACCGTCTGCCTTATTGTCTTTGAATCATCAACTGAGAGAACTCTCATATACTTTTCCCCTATTTTTTGACGTTAATTATAGCGTTTTTATAATATTTTATTTCAAAGCTGTTTGTGTAATCCCTTAGGGACTCTGTCGCTCCAAGCAGCAGAGCCGAACCCGTGTTCATGACATCAGCAATTTTAGCAAAAAGCTCTCTTTTAAATGAATCTGAGAAATAAATACTGACATATCTGCAGAGAACAAGATCAAAAACCCCTAGAGGCATAAAGCTGTTCTGAAGATTAAACTTCTTAAATACAACCCTTTTTTTCAGTTCCTGGTCAAAAACCCAGATGTTGCCCTGCTGAGTAAAATACCTGTTCTTTTTATCTTCCGGAAGACCTCTGCTTACAGCAATGGAATCATATCTTGCAGACATGGCAAGAAAAAGGGCTGAAGATGAAATATCTGTTCCAAATATCTCTATTTTATCAAGCAGATAAGGCTTGTTCCTGTTTCTGGTTTCTTCATCAATAAGCATAAGAAGAGAGTATGCTTCCTGACCTGTTGAAGCGGCTGCAGACCATATCCTTGCCCTTCCCTCTTTTTCAGCTCTGTTGACCATTTCAGGAACAGCCACCTCCCTTAGATATAGCCAGGCTGTTTCATCTCTGAACCACAGGGTTTCATTTGTAGTCATTGAGTCAATTATTCTGTCTTTCAGTTTACCCGTGTAATCCGTTCTTGCCTTTAAATGAAATTCCTGGAAGGATTCGCATCCATTTTCAACAGCAAGATCTGAAAGCCTCGATTCAATAAGATACTCCTTTCCTGTCTCAAGATAAATACCGCAATGCTCCTGTATAAAAGATTTCATCAGAACATATTCCGGCTCGGATATTTTAAGCATAACGTCTCTGTCCCTGTCTTACTATGTTAATTATTCTGTCAGCGATACTGCTTAATGGCTGTATCTCATCAGCATCGTTTGCTTCTGCTACAGCAGCAGGCATTCCCCATACAACGCTTGTCTTTTCATCCTGAACAATACAGTATGCTCCTTTTCTCCTTAAGGCTGCCACGCCAGCAGCCCCGTCACTGCCCATTCCTGTTAAAATAACAGACAGCACACTTCCGCCGTAAACCATTCCAACAGACCTGAACAGTACATCAACAGCGGGCCGGCAACTGTTAACAGGGGGCGAATCAACAAGTCCTATGCGTACTCTACCATTGTCCATTCTTACAACCATGTGTCGCCCGCCCGGGGCTAAATACATAACGCCTTTATCAACTTCCTGGCCATCCATCGCTTCAACAACACTGATTTTAGAACTTCTGTCAAGTCTTTCAGCAAGAGAGGAAGTAAACAGCGGGGGCATATGCTGAACCACAACAATAGGCACTGGCAAATCAGCATTCAGCTTTGGCACTACCTCCTGAAGGGCATTGGGACCCCCTGTTGAAACACCTATTGCAACAACATCAATCCTTCCAATTGAATGCCGTTGAGTTGAAACTTTAGGCTTTTCTATAATTTCAATTTTTGGAAGCGCTGTCTCTTTGCCCAGCTCGGTTGTAGGTATTGGAATTCTCTGCAATTCCCCCTTTGAACCTTCCTTAATCTGCCTCGAATATTTCTTTGTTATGGCAAGAGAAATAATAGGGACAAGAGAAGCTTTCAAAAAAGAAAAACTCTCTTCAGGGCTTGTGCCCTGGGGCTTGGGAACAAAGTCGAGAGCGCCTTTTTGAAGAGCTTTCACAGTCAGTCCGGCATTCTCCCTGTCAGTGCCGCTTACCATTACCACCATAATATCCGGATAATGTTTTTTTATATGATCAAGGGTTTCAATGCCGTCCATCTCCGGCATCGCTACATCAAGAAGAATTAGATCCGGCTTTGAGATCTCAATCTTTGAAACAGCAATTTTACCGTTTGATGCGGTACCTGCAAGCTCTACATCAGGAACTTCGGCTACAACCTTAGAGAGTATCTGCCTGTAGGTTATAGTATCATCCACAACAAGTATTTTCATCTTATCGCTCAAGAAACAGTCTCCTTGTTTTAGTATTAATAATCAACCCTGTTCCCTAAAAACGTCATGAATTGCAAGCTTAAGCTCATCCATAGAAAAAGGCTTTATCAGAGTCTTTTTAGCGCCCATTACTGAAGCAGTCTCAAGGTACCCTTGCGGACCAAGCCTGCATCCCCCGGAAATAGCTATCACCCTGACATGGGGCATTTCTTTTCTCTGCATCATTATTATTTCAAGCCCGTCTTTTTCAGGCATAAGAATATCCGTAATAACAAGTTCAGGGGTAAACTCCTTCATCATCATTGCACCCTGTTTACCATCAGCAGCACCGGCAACGTTATACCCTTCATCGCGAAGCGTCATGCAGAGCGTTTCTCTAAGGTCATTATCATCCTCTATCACAAGAATTTTATTCAACCCAGGTTCCATTGATTAAACACCTTAATTTAGCATTTATTGATTGTAAAAATAATGTCAAAAAAAGCAATTCAGTTCGTAGCTCGTCCTGTTAAATAACCTTCGGTTTGCTTCGTATTTAACAGGATAAATAGCTGGTAGTAAAACCTAAAAAAACTATGAGCTACACTGCTAAATCAGCTTTTAAGGTTTTGCTTAACAGCTCAATAGCCAACAGCTTAACAGCTTTTATGCTTTTGCTGATACCTGACGACTAATCTTACCCTTTTTGTTGGGTTTCGCTCCGCTCAACCCAACCTACAGTCTGTCCACTTTTTCGGGGGAAGATCAACCTACCGTCTACCAGCTACCAGCTACGCTGCTAAATCTTAAATCCTTTTACGATCTCAGCAAGTTCTGTAGCCATTTTTGCAAGCTCTTTTGAAGATTCCTGTGTCTGGCTTGCACCCACAGCAGTCTGTTTGGCAGCGGTGTTGATGCCCTGAATGTTCTTGGATACCTCCTGAACACCCCTTGACGCCTCACCTGAGGACTTAGCAACATCCCTTATTCCCCCTGAAAGCTCATCAATATGACGGGCTATCTCTTTTGCCGTCTTCGCCGTCTCATCAATACTTTTTGCTATATCCTCTACAAGGTTTGCCGATTCACTGGCACTTCCTGCAACCTCCTTAACGGTTGAAGCATTACTTGCAACAGACCGTGATATCTCCCTTGCAGTAGCAGTCTGCTCTTCTACTGCTGAGGCTATGGTCTCGTTAATACCGGCAATCTCCTCAATGGTTTTGTTGATCTCCTCTATCGCCTTAACTGCCTCATTTGTGCTGGACTGAATCTGGTCAATCTGGCCTGCAATCTCATCTGTCGCTTCAGCAGACTGCTTCGCAAGCTCTTTCACCTCACCTGCTACCACGGCAAATCCTTTTCCTGCCTCGCCCGCGCCGGCTGCCTCAATTGTTGCATTAAGAGCAAGCATGTTTGTCTGGTCTGCTATGTCTTTTATCACACCAACTACTTTTCCTATCTGCTTTGAAGCATTGACAAGTGCATTCATCTTCTCATTTATATCAACCGTCCGCTCGCTTGCGCTTCTTGATACACGGCTTGCCTGACCGGTATTCTTTGCAACCTCATTAAGTGATGATGTCATCTCCTCTACTGCTGCTGCTATGCTGTTTATACCGGTGCTCATCTCTTCGCCTGCTTTTGCCATCTGGGTAACATTGCCTGATGTTTTTCTGGCATTATTTGCAACGTTTGAAAATGTGGAGGACAACTCCTCTGTCATGGAAGCAATGTTTGTTACAGATGAACTTGACTGCTCTGCTGCAGAGGCAACTGTGCCGACACTTGCATTGATCTGTTCAGCAGCCGATGCCACGGTTGAAGACTGTGAATTCATCTCTTCTGCGCCGCTTGCCATCTGGGTTGACACAGAAGAGAGTTCTTCCGACGAACTGGAAAGATTATTGGTTGTTGCTGTGAGATTTTTCATTATGTTTCTTAAATTTGCAACCATATCCTTCAGGGCGGTTGCAAGCTGGCCAATCTCATCCTTCTGATCAACTTCAAGATCAACAGTTAGATCTCCCTTTGCAACCAGTTTTGCAAACTCTACCCCTTTAAACATGGGTTTTGTAATCATACCGGTCAAGGTGATGCCGATAATGATTGCAAGCAGTGTTCCAAGTATCATGCCGATTATGGCAATTGTCTTGGTAAGAGCTACGTTTTCATCCGCATGCAGGGTTGCTTTTTCTGCTTCCTGATTATTAATATCGATAATTCTTTCAAGAAGACCTTCCACACTATGCTGTTTTTCGGTAAGGGTTCCCATGGCAAGTTCATTTGCAGACTTATATATTTCTTCAACCCTTTCAATCTCCTTTATAATCTCTTCAAAGTACTTAAAGGTTCCCGCCGCTGATGGAACCATCTGATCAGAGTAAAGCTTTAATGCAGCTTCACCCCTTCCAGCATCAACATGTTGTTTTATTGTTTTGACACTTTCATGAAACCCGTTATGAAAAGGTATTATCTCTTTAATTGCATTTTCAATTACTGGATTGCTTGTTTGAAATGTTCCCATCCACCTTCCAAACCTGCAGGCAGTGGCATCATCTCCCCCTTCAAACCTTCTACCCCTTAGAACAAGCTCACTTGTTTCAGCCATGAGCCTGTAGTGATCCCCCTGAAACATCTCAATATTCGCCCTGAGAGCATCAGGGTCAAGGATGTCAATTGTCTCAAGTTCTCTCATCATGTTTAAAAAAATGGCGGTATCTTTTCTCCAGTCTTCAAGGGCAGGCACAAACTGCTTCCAGAGAGCTGACTCTTCTTTTGTTTGCGGCAGAGGTTCATATATTGCAATTGACTCATTCATATCTTTTATGTTTGATTCAACATCTATAAACTGTTCTCTGCGTTCTCTCTGTAACAGTTTTGTGTTCAATAAAGTCCTAAGAGCTGTTTCTGTTTGATCAAGTGCAACATCAACCTCAAGAAGGCTTTGAATGCTCGGCAACCGAACATCTGAAATCTCATGAATATCATCGCCCAGAGTGTCGGAACCGTACCATCCGATAAATCCCACAATAAGTGTTATTAATGCAACAATAATAAAACCGCCTAAGATCTTGCTTCCTACCTTCAAATCCTTCAGCATAACATTGTCCTCCTTTTAAAAATTATTGTTATTGGTTTAATATTTCTGTTTTCCTGTTGTGCATCCCTACTCTTTTAATGTTTTTCCTGACAACTGACAGATGCACTTACCCTTTTTGTTGGGTTTCGCTCCGCTCAACCCAACCTACAATCTTTTCTGCTTTTGCTGACAGCCGACACCTGATAGCTGCTTTTTTGCTTAACAGCTTAACAGCTTTTTTTTACTACGAGCTACCAGCTATGAGCCACGAGCTAACTCTGTTTGCTTAACAGCTTTTACACCTCTTCCACATTGCTTGCTGCACTCATAACCCTCTCAAGAACAGCTGAAATATCCAGAAGCATAACAAGATTGTCTCCCCGTTTTATAACCCCCTCAATTAGTTCCTCTTCCTTTTTATCAATATTTGCAGGAGGGGGAAGAACCTCTTCGTCTTCAATTGTAACAACATCATCCATCCTGTCGATTAAGAAACCGACAATATCCTCTCCCACATCTGCGGTTTCAAAATCACCTCTGTATTTCAAAGCACTTATTTCATCTTGGGTTTTCAGCACAAGAAGTCTGTTATCTTTTATGCTGTCAGATGATTCTCTACCAAGACATATATTCAGATCAATAATAGTGACAACCCTTCCTCTCAGGTTCATCAAACCCCTTAAATGAGGCGTGGCATCCGGAACAGGGGTAATATTCATGTTGCGGTATATCTCCTTAACCATTATAATATCAACCCCCAATATGGTTTCACCAAGAATAAATGTTGCAATTTGACGACTCATAAAAAACCTCCTATGTTAGCAATGTAGCTCGTAGCTGGTAGCTCGTAGCAAAAGCAAAAACTTTCGTGATCGGGGTAATCGTTATCGTAGTCGTAATCGTTTTTATTCGGTGCGCTCGGCGCACACAGATGGTTTTAGGTTTTACTACGAGCTACGAGCTACCAGCTACGAGCTTACTTTATCATGCCCTGCAGTTTCTCAAGCATTCTTTCTTTATTTAATTTTGCCTCCCAGTCTGTAAAACCTGCATCCATTCCCTTCTGAGATGATATTTCATCGCCCAGAGAGGTAACCGCAAGAACAGGGAGGTCTTTCCAGCGCTGCTCAGAGCGGATTTCCTTTATAACTTCGTATCCATCCATCTCGGGCATCAGTATATCAAGCACTACCGCATCAAAAATTTCCTTCTCAAGAATCTGCAGAGCTTTTCTGCCATTTTCCGCTACTTTCACCTCATAACCTGCAGATACAAGATATTCCGACTCGATCATCCTGAAAAATGCAGTGTCATCAACAAGGAGAACTTTTGGCTTTTGAGACTGTTTCTTTTTAGCCTCCATGTCAAGCTTTGCAAGCTCTGGATCTGCCATTTCAAAGAGTTTATACATATCAGGGAAAAGTGTTATTTTAGTATCAATAACAGCAGAACCAAAAAGACCGGGTGACATTATGGTCTTTGTGTCAAGCTCTACAGAAGCATTTATAGTTCCAATAACACTGTTTATAACTATACCCATAGGCCTTTGAACAAGCTTTGGGATTATAACCCCCATTTTATCCTGCTCTTTTCTCTCAGGCTTTTTTACAGGCAGGTAATCCTCAAGGAATATCAGACGCATCTTTTCACCCTGATACTGAAGATAGGGTATATCCTTAATATGCTCGATAGTTGAAACGGGGACACGCTCAATTCGCGTAATAAGTTCAAGGGGAAAAGCAAAACGCTCATCAGTATGGTTGTCAAAAAGAAGAAGAGTTTGAAGCTCACCTTTTGCACCTGCAGCATGTTCCTCTGCTGTTGTTTCCTCTTCCTCTTTAACCTCTTCCAGGTTATGCAGTTTTGCTTTTTCAACAAGCCCTGCGATATCAAGTATAAGGGCAACATTGCCACTGCCCATAATTGTGGTTCCGCTGTAGCATTTCATCTTCTTCACATATCTTGGCAGAGGCTTAACAACAATCTCCTCAACATTTTCCATGCTGTCTACAATTATCCCTACCCTTGAAGAACCATACCTTGCAACAAGAACTCTTAAGGGCTCTTTGGCTGATGTTTCCTCTGCTCCGGTTCCATTGCCGTTAACCCCGAGTACATGTTTAAGATTTATCAGCGGCAACAGTTTTTCTCTAAGCCTTAAAAGCATTGCATTATCTATAACATTAATTCTTTTTTCCAGCTCTTCCGGCTTTATGCGGACAAGTTCCTCAATGTTTGATTCCGGAAGGATAAAAACCTGCCCCCCTGTCTTTGTAACAAGTCCTGATACTATGGCAAGGGTAAGAGGAAGAACAAGCTTTAAGGTTGTTCCCTTTCCAATCTCTGTTTCAACATCTACTGTCCCCCCTATTTTTTCAATATTGGTAAGCACAACATCCATACCCACTCCTCTGCCGCTGACATCAGAAACCTGCTTTGCAGTGGAGAAACCGGGTTTAAATATAAGACGCACAAGATCTTTCTCGGTCATGGATTTAAACTGTTCCGAAGTTATAACTCCTTTCTCAACAGCTTTTTTACCGACTGCCCCACCGTCTATTCCTGCTCCGTCATCGGAGATATCTATATGAACCTGCCCTGCCTGATGGTATGCTTTCAACTCTATGGTGCCCTGCCTGTTTTTCCCCTTACGCTCTCTGTCTGCCGGCATTTCTATTGCATGGTCGACACAGTTTCTTATAAGATGTGTAAGTGGATCGGAAAGCGTTTCAATAATTGTTTTATCAAGCTCCACTTCTTCGCCATAGGTTGCAAGTTTTATCTCCTTGCCAAGCCCCTTGGCAAGGTCTCTGACCACCCTGTGAAATTTTCCAAACAGCATTGAAACAGGCTGCATTCTCATCTGCATTATCTTTTCCTGCATCTCAGTGGTTATACGGCTCAAATGCTGGACCACAGGGTTAAGTCCCGGGGTATCCCTGGTAAGAGGCATGGTAATTTGAGTAAGCTGATTTCTGCCCAGAACAAGCTCGCCTGCAAGATTCACTAAATCATTCAGAACATTTACCCCCACCCTTATTTTTTCTTCTGCCTGTATCTGTTTGGAAACTTTTTCAGCTATGCCGGAATCTGATTTTTCATCAGAGATAACTTTATTATCCTGCTCTTCTTCTTTCTGCATTTCCAGATGATCAACCTGCTGCTGTTTTTTTTGAGTCGGCTGCTCAGTTTCTGCCGTTTTCTCATATTTTTCCATATCAACAGGGGTAATTCTCTCAGGCGGAAGTTCCAATGCCACAGCAACCAGATCCTGTTCAAGAATGGTTGCAAAAACAAAAACAAAGGCAATATCCTGTTCAAAACAGTCCGAAAGCCCTGATATGCTCTCCGCATCAAGCACAGCGTCAATAAACTGCCCGAGAGTTGTCATGTTGTTGATAAAATCAAAAGGCGTTTTGTTATTTTTCTTCAAATCCTCTTTAAGATATACCTTTATTGTAAAAAGGCTCAGCCCGCTTTTTATGAACTTCTTTATATCTTCTTCAAATATCTCAAAAGTTTTAGGTTTTCTGCCTTCTGCTTTCTCCGATACCACAACCTTCTGCCCCTGAGGTCCTGTAGCATCAAGCACTGAATTAAGGTCAAGCATCTCTTTTTCAATATTAAATCCTTCGCTTGACCCCACATCTTCAACCATTGCCCTCAGGGCATCTACACCGGCAAGCAGCGCATCTACCATATCGGCAGTAGGTTCAATTTTTTTGTCTCTGAGCTTTGAGAGTATGTTCTCCATAACATGGCTGAGCTGTCCGATCTTTTTCAGCCCAAAAAAGCCGGCAGCTCCCTTGACACTGTGAACAGCCCGGAACACTCTGTTTATGATTTCAAAATCAATAGAATCTCTGTGCTGCTCAATTTCAAGAAGGTCAGGCTCTATTGTCTGAAGATGCTGGTTTGATTCCTCGACAAAGTTTATTAAAAGCTGATCCTGATCAACCATCTTTTATTCCCCCTTTGGTTGGACATTGAAAATTGAAGGGAAGCGGAAAAAATTCGCAACTTTCATAAACTTCTCACCCACATTTACTATTTCAAATGTTTTAGCTTCATTATTGACCTGACGGTAAAGACCTATTACAAGGTTAACTCCGAGTGAATCAACGATTTCAATTCCATCGGCATCAAGTACAACTTTATCTATCTCGGTATGTTTTTTAAGTTCCTCCAGCATCGAGTCTCTGAGAGGTTCAACATTGCTTGCTATGAGATCAGCACCTGGGATTAGAAATAGTGTTTTTTCTTCTAAGTTTATTTTCACACCAGCACCCTCCGTAGATATATTATTATATTTACTTGCTTTTTTAACTACCGGTTCGCTGCTAACTCGATTTTTGGTTATCAGCTTATCAGCAGGCAGCTGTTTCAATTTCTTTTTACAATACTTTGATTATTTAATCAAGGAACTTGTTTAAAAAAACATTGAAACCGTTCCTCCTGATACTTCAAACCTGTCTGCTGTTTTCTCTATTAATATAATACCTCTCTTGCCAACCTGAAAATTGTCAAGTTTTTTAATCTCTTTCAATTCAGAAGCGAAATCAAAACCTGATCCCTCATCTGAAACATCCATTCTTATGGCATCCTCCATAAAGCCTATCTCAATATCAACAAATTTATTCGGATCACTTCCGTTACCATGTTCCACAGCATTGAGCAGTGCCTCTCTAAGCGACAGCATTAAAAGGTCATAGTCTTTCTCCGCAGGGATGCTGTCCGGGGATAAGACCTCACGCGCCCAGGCACAGGCATTGTTCACACCCTCATAAGAAGATTTAAATGAAAAAAGATATTTATTACTTATTTTTTCATCAACATAGAGACATATCATAATTACATCATCATCCTGACTTCTGTTTGCAAATATGACATCAAGCAGTTGCTGACTTATTCCCGTTGAATGCCGGTTATCAAACAGCTCAAGTCTTGAGTTTACAGTTTCTAAAACCTCTTCAGTTTCAATTCCGTCTGAAAACAATATTATATACCCCCCGTTTTCAAGAAAGGCCTCCTCGTAAACATAAAGGTCATTGTCTCTGAGCAGACCAAGGCACATTCCTCCGCCGGTAAGCTCCTTTATTTCAAATGACCCATTTTGATTTTTTTTTATTAAAATACCTCCTGGGTTACCTGCTGTTGCAATTTTCACCATTCTTCTTAATCTGTCAACAAGCACAGCCGTAACACAGATATGGGAATTTTTAAACCCGAGTTTATGAAACTCAGTATTTATGATATCAAGAAGTTTTACAGGCTCTTGATTTTTATCCCAATGCGAGGAAAGGAGTCCCAAAAACATGGCGCTTATATAGGAGCTTAAAACATCATGCCCCGCAACATCGGCAAGAACAATACCGCATCTTCCCGCAAGGTTAAACTGTTTGCATCTTGCAATATCACCGCCTGCTTCATGAATAGAGGAATAAGCCATATCGCAATACTCACACCCCTCCAGACAGCCATACTGTATAAGCTGTGACTGTGCAGTCCGGAGCTGCTTTGACGCTACAGCGTTTGAAGTTTTTGAGCCTTTTGTTTCAGCGCTGCTCATTGCTGAAATGATGGTGTTGAGCATGGATGTTTCAACCTGCTCAAATGGAGAAATACCGTCAACCCCCTGCTGAATGGCAAGCTGAAAGGTATCGTAATCATAATGCGGAGTGTAAATAAAGAACAACTTGTCCGGAAATTCTCTTTTTACAAGGGTAAGCAGTCCTATGGCATCAATTCCCGGAGTATGAATATTGCTTACAATAATATCAATATCCCACTTATGTTTTCTCAGGAATTTGATGGCTTCATTGCCGTCAGCACTCCTTAAAACATTGAACCCTGAATCTTCAAAGAAATTCGTATATTGTTCGGCAGTTTTTTCATCCGATTCCAGAAGCAGTATTGTATATTCTGTAATCGGTTTCTTAAATCTTTTGCTGTATGAAATCTCATTTGAGGCAGACTTTTCCTCCAAGTTTTTGAAACTTTTTTCAATGACGGCAAAAAGTCCTTCCGCCTCTATCGGTTTGGGCAGGAAGTCGGTGCAGCCTGCTTCAATAGCCCTTGTTTTATCCTGTTTGAAACTTATGGCAGATACCGCAATTATCGGCATCTTGAACCCCATCCGCCGGATGTTTCTGGCTGTCTCAAATCCGTCCATCACCGGCATCAAAAGATCCATAATAACAAGATCAAAAGCCCGGTGTCTTATCCGTTCGAGCCCCTCTTTTCCGTTTGCCGCTTCAGACACGGTAAAATTTTCATCAAGCAATCCTCTTATAAGCTCTCTGTTGAAAGGATTATCATCAATAACAAGAACTTTTTTCTCCCTGATCATTGTTTCCCCCTCATGTTTTTTTGAAACAATTACTTATCATCCAGAGAAAGATATTTTGCAACTGTTTCAACAAAAAAAGAAGCATTATTGAATATTTCTTCAGCCTTTTCTTTGGAAACCGATTTGAGAGTTTTATAATCAGACACCTGCCTGATTTCAAACGCCTTATGAAACACTATTGAAAGATCTTTTTGAAAAATTCCCTTAAGAACAAATTCTGTATCAAACAAACTGATTACACCGGAATGTTTAGATGGAACCTTACCTGTTTTTTGTAAAAGCACAAGGGATGAATAGAACATTGCATAATAGGCTCTGTTAACAATACTTTGTGTGCCGGGATTCCCCTCTAAAAGAAATTTAGCATCATTAAGCGCAGTCTCAGCCTGTTCCAACCTATGCCTAATAAGAATTTTGACCTCATCATTTTTCAAATTGTAATGCCCTCCGCTGCAACAGCTTCTGAAAGCAAAGAATACCTTTCCGGACTGTTCTCCCATTCATATCTTGAAGAAACAACAGGCACTATCACAATACCTTTTTTAAAACCCGCTTCCCATGCACAACTGCTGATATAGTCCAAGTCAGTGTCCGTAGGTGTTTTATTAAGAATAACAACAATATCCATATCTGAATCTTCAGAGACATCACCCCCTTGCACGATAACCAAAAAGAATAATTTTATAAACCGACAGCTGCTTTTAACTACGAGCTACCACCTACCAGCTATGAGCTAATTTCCTGATAGCTGATAGCTGATAGCTGATAGCTGCTTTTAAGCTATTCACATCACCCCTGACGGCATAAACCTGATACCCAGTTCCATGAAATTTTCAGAGAAACTTTCAGGAAGTGGCGGAAGCGGGTCTGCTTTCCGGATTGCTCTCACAGCAGAACTGTCAAGAGATGAATCACCCGAACGTTTTTCAAACCTTGTTTCAACTATCTTTCCATTTCTTGCAATTTTAATTATAAGAATTGCTTCCAGTTCCGACTTGCTTTTATCATAGGAAGGAAAAGCCCATGCGTTCTGTATGCGTTCCCAGATAGACTTATAATAATGCGCATAACGCATATCCGAGGCTGAACGGGGAGGACCTCCACCCGCAACTCCGGATGTCCTTACGGTTTCAATCCCGTTATCAGAACTTCCTGTGGTTGATTCAGAACTGTTTCCCCGCACATGTTCTCTTTCAGGCTGTTTCTGTTTAGAACTTTTTGTCGCTTCTTTTTGGGTAAAGGTGAGAATGGGGTGTTCTCTTTCTGAAATTGTCTTTGTTTGAGAATTAATCCGACTTGAGCCTCCATCCCAAAGAGATATTTTTTCCATTCTCCTTTGCGTATTTCCGGAAGGCTTCTGATGATCAGAACCTTTTGAAGGGGTGCCTATGGGCATATCAACCAGGTTTACAGAATAGACAGGTGAATAATAGACCGTTCCTGAATTCTCATGCGAAGATACAATTAAAAAAACTAATATTATCCCGTGCAGCAAACATGAAAAAAGCAGTGCCCATTTAAAACCCCTGTCATCAGAAGTACTTTTGAAAAGTGTTATATAGGCTGTCATTTTTTTTCAAGAGGGGTTGTTATTATTCCGAGTTTTTCAATCCCTGCATTTTTTATTTCAGCCATTACCTGAATTACAAACTCGTAAGGGAGTTCTTTGTCTGCCTTGAAAAAAAGCTGGTGGTCTGTTCTCTGTCTGAAAACAAGAGAAAGCTTGTCTTTGAGTTCAGACATAGCCACCTCCATCTGGTTTAGAAATATCTTTTTATCTTTTGTAATGGATATTGTTAAATGCTGCTCATCAGCAGAAACAGCTGATATGGTTGCCCTTGGCAGATCAACATCAACACCATGTTTTACAAGGGGGGCTGCGACCATAAATATAATTAAGAGCACAAGCATTACATCCACAAATGGAACAACGTTTATTTGAGACATAAATCTGCTGTCAAAACTGCTCCTATTCTTCACCAGCCTGCTCCTTTAATGCCTCAAAATGTCTCTCAAGGATGTTAAGAAATTCTGATGAAAAATTATCCATCTCTGATGAAATCAATTTTATCTTTCCAAGAAAATAATTATAGCCTATAACTGCTGGAATTGCAGCAAAAAGTCCAAGGGCTGTGGCTATAAGAGCCTCGGATATGCCGGGTGCAACTGTTGAAAGACTTGCAGAACCAGTCAAACCTATCTGATGGAATGCATCCATAATACCCCAGACTGTCCCAAAAAGACCGATATAGGGTGCTGAGTTACCTGTTGTTGCAAGAAAAACAAGGTTCTTTTCAAGTCGTGTAATTTCTGAAACCGAAGCCTGCTCAAGAGATCTTCCTATTGTTTCAGTGCTGCTCATAAGAGCAGGCAGACTGTCCGGATTGACCCTTGTTTCTGAGCTTTTCTGCTGCTGTTTTGAAGCTGCGAGTTTGCGCAACTCCAAATATCCTGACATAAACATCTCTGAAAGAGGACTGTGTTTAAGTTTTTTTGACTCCTGATATATCTGGGACAGCTTTGAACTCTCCCAGAACAGGGTGAGAAATGTCTCAGACTCGTTTATGGCAGACCTTAAAATAAAATATTTAAAGAATATAATTCCCCAGCAGAACACTGACATAAACAGCAGCACCACAAGAACAAGCTTTACAACAGGTCCTGCCTGAAGGGCAAGTTCCCAAACATTGCTGCCTGCAGCTGCTGAAACATCTGAAACCGTTACAGCCATTGGCAGTATAATTGGTAGATACAAGTCAGTCATATTTTTTTATATCCCTTTAATTTAGAGGTTTAGTAACTGTTTAGTTCGTAGTTCGTAGCTCGTAGCTGGTAGCAAAAACCAAAAATCAGAAGTTCAGGATTCATAGCAATAGAGCAAAAACCGAATACGATAACGATTACGACCACGACCACGAAAGGGTTTTGCTGATACCTGAAAGCTGCTTTCAGCCCTTTTGTTGGGTTTCGCTGCGCTCAACCCAACCTACAATCTTAACAGCTCTTCTGGTTTTGCTCAACAGCTTAACAGCTTATCAGCTTATTAGCTTCTTTACTGCTTCCTGGATTCTGTTAAGTCCTTTTTCAATATTTTCAAATGATGTGGCATAGGAGAGCCGTATGTGTTCATCAGCTCCAAACCCGTCGCCTGCCACAACAGCAACAAACACAGAGTCAAGGAGATATGCTGAAAATGAATTGGAATCCACTATCTCATGGTTATCTGTTTTTTTTCCGTACAGACCGGACACATTAGGAAAAGCATAAAAAGCACCTTTGGGATTATAACATGTAACTCCATTTATTGAGTTAAGTCGGTCAACCATATACCTTCTTCTTTTATCAAATTCTGCTACCATTGTACCGATGAATTCCTGAGATCCTTCCATGGCTTCCAGAGCCGCTTTCTGGGCAATGGATGTTGGGTTTGAAGTACTCTGACTCTGAATATTATCCATTGCCGAGATAACCTCCTTTGGTCCGGCAGCATAGCCGATTCTCCAGCCTGTCATCGAGTATGTCTTTGACACACCGTTTACTACTATTGTCTGCTCCTTTATTCGCGGCTCAGCGGCAACAATGTTTGAAAATTGGTATGAATCATAAACAATCTTTTCATATATTTCATCGCTTATAATAAATATATCCTTGCCTATAACCACACGCGCAAGCTCTTTGAGCTCATCCTCGGTATAGGCTGCACCTGTAGGGTTTGAAGGTGAGTTAATTATCACGGCTTTTGTTTTAGGTGTAATGGCTGATGCAAGCGCCTCAGGGGTAATTTTAAAACCATCCTTATCGGTTGATCTAACAATTACAGGAACTGCCCCTGCAAGATAAGCCATATCAGGATAGGAAACCCAATAAGGAGAAGGAATTATTACCTCATCGCCTTCACTTAACACAGCCTGGAAAATATTATACAAAGAATGTTTTGCACCGCAGGATATAAGCACCTGAGAAGTTTCATATGCTATACCGTTATCTCTTTTGAACTTATCACACACAGCTTTTTTAAGTTCAGCAATCCCGCCTGAAGGGGTATATTTTGTAAAACCATCGTTTATTGCTGCAATTGCAGCCTGTTTTATATTGTCAGGTGTATCAAAATCCGGTTCCCCTGCGCCAAAACCTATCACGTCAATTCCTCTTGCCTTCATGGCTTTTGCTTTTGCCGATACAGCAAGTGTTGGTGAAGGTTTAATATTTTCCATTCTTTTTGAAACTGTCATCTTTGCCTCCGGTTATTAATGATTAAGTATAATTTAGTTTTTTCTTGAGTCTGTCAAATACACAATCAGGAACAAGCCCTTCAATACATGCACCTGATTTTGCAGCATTTTTAATTATCTTGGAGTTTACAAAAAACCAGCTCAAACCTGTCATCATAAAAATTGTTTCAAGCTCCCTGTCAAGTTTTCTGTTCATAAATGTCATCTGAAATTCATACTCAAAATCAGACATTGCTCTCATGCCTCGCAAAACAACATACACACCTATTTTCCTGGCATAATCAACAATCAGACCGTCAAAGCTCTCAACTACAACCGCAGGGTTTCCATTAAGAGACTCCCTTATCATCTCAACTCTTTCCTCTACGGTAAAAAGCGGATTTTTCTCGGGATTATTTGCTACCAATACTATCAATTTATCGAATATGTGCAGAGCACGTTCAATAAGATCCATGTGTCCGTTTGTTATCGGATCAAATGATCCTGGATAGATACAGACCCCTTTTCTTCTTTCTTTCATATCTCTCATAAAATAGTCCTTCTGGGTTACATTAACAGTTCATTACGGTTATGCAGGCGCAAACTCAAAAGCTTAAAACCTGTATTTCTTTAAAAACAGTTAAAAAATAAACTGCAATACTCTGAGCAAGATTTTTAATTATAATAACTAAAACACCTGTTGCTGCTGCGGCCACAAAAAAATATCTTGTTTAATAAATATCTAAATATATCATCTAACTCAGTAAAGCAACCGCTTTTCTTAATCTTTGTACTGTTTTTTCTTTTCCTATAGCTGTAATAATCTCAAAAAGACCCGGTCCTGCCTGCTGACCGGTAACAGCGGTTCTCACCGCATTAATAATTATTCCGGGTTTAATGCTTGTTTCTTCACAGAACTTCCTGACGGCAGCTTCTGTTGAATCAACATCAAAATGTTCAAGTGTTTCAAACTTTTCAGCCAATGCAGTCAGCTGACTGCCGAGGTTCTCATGTTTCCTGAGATTTTTTTCAACTGCAGATTCATCATAATTAAACTGATCAGAAAAATATGGTCTGCCCTTTACAGAAAAATCTTTTATTGTGTGAAACCTTGTTCTTATAAGCTCAACAGTTTTTATAAACCATTCTTTCTTTTCATTTTCAAAGGCCGGGTCCCAAAGATTTTCAGATTTGAGTTCTTCCCTTACATAACCACAGAGCTCTTCAATATCAAGCATACTTATATAGCGGGCATTTATTGAAATTGCTTTTGGATCAGTAAAATTTTTTGGATCTCCCGGAACATAATTAAAAATAGAATTATGTCTTGCGATCCCCTCAAGGCTGAAAGCATCAATCAGCTCCTGCCTTGAAAAAAACTCCCTGTCATCAGAGTTTGACCACCCGATAAGCGCAAGAAAGTTACACAGCGCCCATGGCAGAAAACCTCTTTCCCTGTAATATGAAACAGTAACAACTTCTCCGTGTTTTCTTTTTGATATCTTTGCCTTTTTTGCATCAAGTGTTAACGACATGTGAGCAAAAACAGGCTTCTGCCAGCCAAGAGCGTCATAGATAAGAATCTGCTTTGGAGTATTGGCAATTCCGTCCTGTCCTCTTATAATATGTGTGATTCTGTCTGTTGCATCATCAACTGCGTTGCTCAAAACATAGAGAGGTTTGCCATCTGAGCGGATTATGACAAAGTCTTCAATATCTTCATATTTTTTTTCTATAACCCCGTAAACAGCATCTTTAAAGACTACGCTGCCGCCATCTCTTGGAACCTTAAACCTTACCACAAAGGGCAGACCCTGCTGCTGCTTTTTCTCTATCTCATCAGGGGAAAGTTTAAGGCATGTTCCGTCATACCTGAAATCCCCTTTCTCCTTTGCGGCCTTTTGCCGTTTCTCTTCAAGAACCTCTTTTGAACAGAAACATCTATAGGCATTTCCGGTGTGGATTAATTTAGCTGCGGCATCCCCGTGGGATTGAACCCTTTGAGACTGGAAATAGGGTCCCTCATCCCAGTTCAGACCAAGCCATAAAAGCCCTTCCAGTATAGCCTGAATAGAATCTTTTGTCGATCTTTCAGCGTCTGTGTCTTCTATCCGCAGAATAAATTTCCCATTATGTTTTTGTGCATAGAGCCAGTTATAAAGAGCTGTTCTTGCCCCTCCGATATGCAGATATCCTGTGGGGGAAGGGGCAAACCTGACCCGGACTTTATCTGTTTTTTCCAATTTTTTCGTATCCTTTCTTCTTTTATCCTAATCGTTGATCCGCAAAACCTATCAAAAACAGTAGTTTAAGTAAGCTCAACATTTTTAAACATTTTATCAAAAAACATTATTATTAACAACAAGGAAACTTTTTTAATTTATAGTTTTATTTGATTTAGATATATGATATATCTTTTTTTAAACACTAATATTTGATGGTTCCGTAAAAAGCCCAAAAACAATCATATTGTTATTTCGAACCTTGCGACAGCAGGGTGAGAAATCTCGTTGTTTCAGTGTGTTATG
>CAZMHH010000066.1:0-20626 GCA_964566035.1 uncultured Thermodesulfobacteriota bacterium | reverse complement strand
ACAACTACATGCCGTCGACTGGAAAAAAACAGGGTTTCCGTTCGGACACTAAATAGAATGAGCTCTTCACACAACATAGTTCTTATCGGCTACAGGGGAACGGGCAAAAGCTGCATCGCCCAAATACTGTCTGAAATTCTTTCCCTTAAGAGTTACAGCATAGATACCTTAATAGTAGAAAAAGAAGGAAAGAACATTCCCGAAATTGTTCAGGCAAAAGGCTGGGATTATTTCCGCAGAGTGGAAACAGAGCTTGTGCAGAAATACTCAAAAAAAAACAGGATAATAGTTGATTCGGGCGGAGGGGTTGTTCTCAACCCCGAGAATATCAAAGCATTGAAAAAACAAGGCGTTGTCTTCTGGCTCAAAGCCTCGCATGAAACAATAATCAGAAGAATTCAGAATGATTTAAACCGCCCTGCCCTTACACAAGGAAAAACCTTTACCCAGGAGGTCAAGGAAGTCCTGTACCAGCGCACACCGCTGTATAAATCGGCTTGTGATTTTGAGTTAGACACAGAAGGCAAATCAGTAGAAGAAATTGCAGACGAAATTATTGAAATAATTAATCAATTTGATAATTTAGAGGAAATAAGAAACAATGCTGACTGAAAAGGAGAAGGAACGATATCAGCGGCAGATGCTGATTAAAAACTGGGGCGAAGATGGGCAGGAAAAACTTAAAACTGCCAGTGTGTTTATTGCAGGAGCAGGAGGATTGGGATGCCCTGCTTCTATGTTTTTAGCATGCTCTGGTATTGGAAACATAAGGCTCTGTGATTCAGGAATTGTCCATTTCTCGAACCTCAATCGCCAGTTCTTTTACAAAGAGTGGGATGTGGGAACCAATAAAGCGCTACGGGCGAGAGAATTTCTGGAAGAACTAAATCCAGAAACAACAGTTGATGTTATAACGGATAATATTGAAGAGCACAATGCTGAAACAATCATCGGAAGCATTGATGTTATTATAGACTGTCTGGACAATTTTAAAGCCCGCCATATTTTAAACAGATATGCGGTAAAACATCGAATCCCTCTTATCCATGCAGGAATTGAAGGGCTTGCGGGACAGCTTACATTTATTCATCACCCTGAAACCCCCTGTCTTTACTGCATCTATCCGGGCAATATGCCGGAGCAAAAGGTGTTTCCCATAACAGGGCAGACATCGGGCATAATCGGAGCCCTGGAAGCATTGGAGGCTGTGAAATGGATTACAGGAATCGGGAAAAACCTTAAAAACAGTCTGATGGTATGGGACGGTTTCTCAATGACATTTCAAAAAATCCAGATTAAAAAAGATATAAAATGCCCTGTATGCCAGGGACAGTAGGTTTTAACTTAAAAAAGGCTGTCCCATTTTCTCTTTTTGTCATCTGCCTTTGCTAATTTTACTTCCTTACCTCATGTAAAGATTCATAAGGTTAAAACTCCCGCCTACCCTGTCAGGAACATCCCTTAATTTTTGACCGCTCCATTGCGACTTGCTCCATATAAATGGCTCCCCTTCAACCTCTGCAGTACCATACTTCATCCAGAAGCCTTTTTGCTTTGACCACTTATCAAAAACACCTTCCAGTCCCATGGCATTTAAGGCATCATTCATTGAGGCTGCTTTAGCATCTATTGCTCCATCAGGAATTGTTTGTGGATAAGGAGTCTCTCCACTGCCAAGATCCCATCTTCCATAGATAGAAAGGGGGTTTTCAGGATCCGTATATGTAATCAGTTCTTTTGCGCTCTCGATATCAACAACATCCCCTATTTTTTCCATAAATTGTCTTTTGCGAGCTGGCCGTGTATCAACTGCCTTCAAATCATCCCTTATCTGAAAAGAGGCTGGATAGTTAATCCCAAGGATATAGTTAGGCTGAACAAGATCAGAATCATATTCTGTTGATAACCCTTCAGGTTTTGTGCTAACCTCATAGCCGTCTGAAGAAGAACGGAAAAAGACAAAATTCTTATAGGACATTTCAACAAGCCCTATCTCTTCTGTATTCACATCCGCAACCATATATCCGTTCATGTAGGTTCCGGAAGCTTCAAGAGAGATATATTCAAAAAACTCATCAATCGAAGATGAAAACTGTTCAGCCGCAGCAGATCTCCAGAAATTCCAGAGAGACTCAACTTTTGCTTCGCTGTATGTTGCATGGTGGGTAGTTTCGTTAAACATTATGCCCTTGTTATTGTATCCAAAATCTGTATTTGAACCTATAATGCCCGGGAAAATGGCATTGAATGTCCAGAAATCATCATTTACAAAAACATTCACAGTAAGCGACTGGGCAAGGTATCCATACCATGAGTTATGGGTTATAAAAATGTCTTTATCTGTTCTCTTGACAAAAGCAGAACACTTGGGCGGAATGTAGGGAGACTTGATATTATCTGCAAAGGCAATAACATCGCCAATATCAAAATTTGCATTTAAAAAGTATATGTCAAGCCATGTCAGAGCTGATGTTTCATAACCAAGAGATAGTTCAGCATCTTCAAAATAATCTAAATCCGGCAGCCACGAACCTTCAAAATCAAGACTTGCAGGAAAACAGAGGGTTGCACCGTGGTATATTCCAAGCATCCTGAACAGAAGTCTTTTAAGGTTTTTCTGAACTTCAGGGTTTTCATGATTTGTTATATAATCTACGGTATAGATATAATTATCAATCAAAATATCCCTTGCCATTTCAAGTTCATCCTTAGATGGAGGAAGCTGCCCGGGATATGCATGAGAAGTATCAAGCAGAAACATCAAGTCCCATGTGTTGTCACGGGCAGAAGCAATATATTTTTTCTGAAGCCTGCCCTGTACAAACCCTGCCCTGTACTCTGCTTTAAAGTCATTTTCATGTTTAGAAACAATTGTAAGGTTTTGAATATTATCAACTGTTTCAATACATCCCCTGGCATTAGCATCAAGATAGAATTCCTTCATATTACTGCATCCAAAACAGACTAATAATAAAGCTGAAAACAGGGTTTTTAAATATATTTCCTTCATCCTGATCTTCCTTTTTATGTTTATTATAAACAGTGTTGAAACAGAATTAACAATATAGCATGATATATTTTATCTCTAAATCTTTATGATAACCAATGGATATCCGCAAACAGCTTTAACAATTGCTATTTATTAACCCTGCATTTTAGAATAATTTTACAAGATTATATAGCCATTGTCGAGAAAAATTATCCTAATCTGAGCGACTATTTATTGCCTTGCCGAACCAAACAGGGCAACCGCAACGTTTTTTTTCTCATTCCCGAAAGGCATCTCTGCCTTTCTCCAAGACATGTCACAGATTTTACCTTCCGGTGAAACTTCTATGAGACATGAATCAGTTTAAAAAAATTGAGGTTGCTTTTTCCTTAATAATCACTAAATTTAGTATCTTAGATGTTATTTTTTGTATTTACTGGCAAAAAATATTTTGGCATAATCTTTTTTATCAGGAACGACAAAAAGATTACGATCATGACAGCGATCACGAAGGTTTTAGCTCGAGCTGATCCGGACTTTTTTTTGTTCCGGATTGCCCGGGTTGGGTTTATATAAACTCTTTTACCTTTCATGGATAGATGCTCCGATCACTTATTGAGACCTTTTTCCATATCCTTGTTGTAACTTCATTCTTGACTTAGTGGTCTGCTTTGCATATACTTAGCTTAACTTTTTTATTTTGGAAAACAGGGTTATATAAAATCAATTTTAATGATATATAAACAGAAACTATATGGTTGGTGTCAGCACCTGCTTTGCTAATAATTAATTGGTTCGGAGTGATGCATGAATAACGATAAAATGATAAAAGAAAGCAGAATAACCGAATCTATTCTCAATTTTCTGATTGAAATTCCACTGTTTGATGAACTTAAATCAAATGACTTAAAAGTTGTAGCCAGGCAGATGAGTTTCGTAGAGCTTAAGCCAGGCTCAATTGTTTTCAATGAAGGTGACAAAGGAGATTATGTATGCTTTGTTGTAGAAGGCATTCTTGACATTGTCAAAACCTCGGCTCAAGGGAAAAACGTTGTGATAGCGTCACTTCCGAGGGGCAGATCAATAGGTGAAATGGCTATCATTGATAATTTTCCCCGGTCAGCAACTGTCTGTGCCAGAACAAATACAACACTTGTAATTTTAAGGAGGCAGGGCTTTGATTTGATCCTTGCCGGCCACCCGACTATAGGTATTAAGATTCTCCGAGGACTCGCCCGTCTACTTAGCATGAACCTCAGGAAAACATCAAGCCGCCTTGCAGATTACATGCTGCCTGTTAGCTGAAATTATTGCCTGATTATAGATATCTTATTCTACCGGACAATGCTCGGTCATCTTTTAATGTGCAACCACCTAAACAAAAAACTTCCCTCTCACCCCTGTCTGTTTTCTTATCCATATTTCCCGCTTGGAACCTGCCTTCAAAATATCCCTGCACCCCATATTTTGCAAACTTCCTGCTTGACATAAAAAAGCCCCGGTGCTATATTTTTTTATAAAAACTACTGTAAATTCAAAAAAGGCCCTTCGCCAATGGCACATTTAAGTGGCTACAAACTGATCGGCAAAATTGCCGAAGGAGGTATGGCCACCGTGTTCAAGGCGATACAGATATCACTTGACCGTCCAGTTGCAATAAAAGTTCTTTCCAAAAAACTTGCAGACAACTCAGAAGTACTAAGACGATTCAACCGTGAATCACGCATCATCGCAAAACTTGCAAATCCTCATATTATTCACGTCATCGACCGCGGCCTGACATCAAAAGACATGCCCTATTTTGTTATGGAATATGTCGAAGGAACCGATCTTGCTCAGGCAATCAAGCAGAACTGTCTTGATTTCAACCGAAAACTTGAACTGGTGATACAAATCTGCAAAGCACTCTCCTATGCCCATAAAAATGGAGTTATTCACCGCGACATCAAACCTGCCAATGTCCTGATCGACCATGAAAACAATGCACGCATGCTCGATTTCGGAATCGCTCAGTTCTACATTGATGAAGATGTAGATAACACCGAATTGACACTTCCCGGCATTATCATGGGCACCATACCCTATATGTCACCTGAGCAACAATTAGCGGCATGCGAAGTCACGCTGCTGAGCGACATATACTCTTTGGGAGTCCTGATGTACGAACTCTTTACAGGCATTAAGCCTATTGGCAGTTTTAAAGCACCAGCTGAACTTGACCCCTCGATTCCGGTTCAGCTCGAATCATTGATTATACAGTGCATGGAGCAAAAACCTGAAAAACGCCCCTCATCTGCTGATGACATTGTTGCACAACTGCTAAAACTGCTTCAGGGCGCTCACCTGCATACTGAACAGCGCAAACGTGCCTCGATGATTGGCATTACTCGAATCGAGGATAAATTTGCGCTCCTCGATGTTATCAGGGAAAACAAGCATGGAGCTGTATATTTGTATGAAGAACGTGTCAGTCACAGCTTGATGGCTATAAAACGCAGGCTTCCGAATAGTGAAGGTTTTACCGAAGCAAAAATGCTGACATCTCTAAAACACCAGAACATTATCAATATTATGGGCGCATCCCGCAATGATAAGGCTTTTATAATTGTTATGGAATACATGAGTGGAGGCAGCCTGCATGATAGGCTCGTTAAGCCACATGATCTAAGCAGCTTTATTCGGATTGCCCGCCAGATTTCCTCCGGACTTTCATTTGCACACAAAAATAGAATTCTGCATGGCAATCTGAGACCTAGCAACATTCTTTTCAGCAAAGACGGCATTGCTAAAATTACCGACCTTGGTCTCAACGAACACTACAGGCATAAACCCGAGCTGGTAAACTGGTACAACCTTTACAACGAGCAAAAAGCCATACAAACTGATATATTTGCAGCAGGTATAATTTTCTATCAGATGCTGACCGCAGAACTGCCCGATCTAACCGATATCCACATAGAGAAGAATGACCAGTTTCAACAACTGCCGCTGGAGCTTCAGGAGGTGATTCACAAAATGACTGCCCGCAATCCGGATAACCGATACCTGAGTTTTGACCATATCATTAACGCTCTTGATTCTGTCTCAGCAACATGCATCAACACAGTTGACAATGCTCTGACAGAGGCAGGTACAACAGTATATATTGAAAAATGTCAGCCTGATGAAAAGGAACCAGACTCAAGCAGAAAGAGTTCATATACAAAATCACTGGTATTGCTACTGGTGCTATATGGTGTTGCCATTACATATCTTTCCTATACCGGCGAATTCAAAACCTACATTGACCATTTTATTCAGTTTGCTCATGAACTGCCGTTGTACTGGAAGGAAACTGCTCAGCCATTGATTGACAAACTGGTTGAGCACCTGAATGATCTCAAGCCCTGAAAATAATAGTACAACATATCCCAACCTCAATGCAAGGGATTCAGCGCTGAACTTTTTTTCTGCAATGAAAACAGATTCAAGCTTTCAAGATTTGTGTGATAATCTATTTTTGTCTTTTCCTGACCACGTTTAGCTGTTTTTATGTTTCAAAACTATTAACCGTCTCAAAATAGTTTTTACGTCTATGCAGCGTATTTTGTTGGTTCGTTTTGAAAGTATGCACGTACACGCGAAGGGGTTTTTTGTATGAATCGCAAATAGCTTATAACCTCGTGCTTGAGTTCATCTTTATCTTTAATTGCCTTACGTCCAATACCGTTGTTTTTTAAATCATTCCAAACACGCTCATCGGGATTTAATTCCGGACTATACGGTGGCAAATAAAATAATTTGAACCGATTCCCCACTTCTGCAATATATTTCTTGACGCATTTTGCTTTGTGGGCAGGATGACCGTCAACAATGAGAAATATAGGGCGATCAGCATTTTCAATCAACCGCTTGATGAATTCAAGAAACACCTTCGCCCCGATGGTTCCCTTCTTAATCATGAACCGAAATTCACCCTGCGCACTTACCGCTGATATGATATTCAAACTAAATCGTGACCCCGTTGTGCTCACAATAGGTGTCGTGCCCTTTGGCGCCCACGTTGTGCCTGCATGATGATCAGAACGCAAACCCGCCTCATCACCAAAATAAATACGAGCATTGACTTTTTTAGCCATCGCTTTGATTCGCGGATACTCCCGTTGCAACCACCTCTCTACGTCTGCAGGTCTTTGCTGATAAGCTCGCCATAACGGCCGTTGGGCACTCAGTCCCAGTTGATTTAACAAACGGCACACCGAGGCTTTGCTCAATTTTATGCCAAACTTATTTGTGATCACATCTCCCACCATCTTCGATGTCCATAAAGCAAACGGGAATTTTAGTTGCCGCGGATTCTTCTCTACCACAACTTTATATATCCACTTCAAAGCTTTGCCATCTAATTTCGGTCGCCGCCCACCTCGCTTATGTGCGTCTAAACCTCCCCATCCTCCCTCACGGTATTTAGCAAGCCATCCATAAATTGTTACGCGGTTAATTCCAAGAGCTAAGGCAACCTTCTCGGGGCTTTGTCCATAATGCACACTCGTTACTGCTCGCTTGCGCAGCTCCGTTAAGGTCTTATGATCAAGGCTTCGTGCATCATTTTTATTCATACCTTATCTATAGCATATCCAAAATCAAATGTCAATATAATTTTGAGACGGTTAATAAACGGACACGACATGCTCCCGCATATAGATCTGGCTTTCTGTGTGGGCTTTTTCAAAGGTTAGTTTTCAGCACTTTTGATGCACCGGCAAGGATATCTTCAACCTGCGGCAGAACATATTTCTCCATAACAGGGCTGAACGGCATGGGCACATGTTTTGCTCCAACACGTACAACCGGACCATCAAGATACCCGTAGAGCTCTTCTGTTATACGGGCTGAGAGCTCAGAGCCAAAACCGCCTGTCACACAGGCTTCATGTACAACTAATACATGCCTGGTTTTCCTGATTGACTCGGTTATGAGTGTAAAATCAAGAGGAACCAGTGTACGTAAATCAATTATTTCTGCCTCAATTCCTTTCTGCGCAAGCTCTCGGGCGGCTTCCCTGCATGAATAAGTCATCTTTGAATAGGTCAGAATAGTAATATCAGAGCCCTCACGTCGCACTACGGCTTTACCCAAAGGCACAATATGTTCATCCTCTGTAACCGGACCGGTTTGGTTGAAAAGTTTTTTATGTTGAAAAAATATAACTGGGTCATCATCACGGATAGCCGCCTTAAGCAGCCCTTTTACATCAGCTGGCTCTGCAGGTACAACCACCTTCAACCCTGGAACATGTACAAACCAGTTTTCAAGGCATTGTGAGTGCTGTGCTGCGGCGTTCAACCCGCTGCCATCCGGAGCCCATAGCACAAGCGGAAGCTTAACCTGACCGCCGAACATATAGCGGATTTTTGCCATCTGATTAACTATTTCATCCATGGCGGTTGTCACAAAATCAGCAAAGTGTAAATCAATAAAAGGACGCATACCTGTCAAAGCAGCTCCGATTCCGCTGCCTACAATAGCGGTTTCCGAAATGGGTGTATCAATAATCCTGTCAGGGAAAAGTTCGGGCAACCCGCGGAACTGTCCGAAGATGCCTCCGTTTGAAACAAGGTCTTCGCCTATAATAAATATTGTTGGATCCAGTTCCATCTCCTCCTTAAGGGCTTCAGCCATTGCCAGGGAACAGGAAAGCTCACGTACAGCCATGTATCAATCTCCTATAGATTAACAAAAAGATCAAGCATTGCATCTTGCGGTTCAGGCAGCGGGGACTCTATTGCAAACCGGAGAGCATCATCAATTTCAGATGCAACCTCAGCTCGCATCGCATCAATTTCATGACGGGTTGCAACACCGTCTTCCAACAGAAAGTCTTCAAATCGATCGATGGGATCGCGGATAAGGCGATAGTTCTGAATTTCATCCGGAGTACGGTATTTCTGGCGGTCACCCTCAAAATGTCCCTTGTACCGATAGGTTTCATTCTCGATAATTGTAGGTCCAAATCCTTTGCGTGCCCGATCAACTGCTTCGGCAACAGATTCAAACACTGCCAGTACATTGCTGCCGTCATTAATAACACCCGGGATACCGTAGGCATGCGCACGATTGGCAATTGACCCCCCGGAAACCATTTTCTCTGCAGGAGACGTTGAGGCATATCGGTTGTTTTCGCAGACAAAAACAATCGGGAGCTTGAAAACCGCAGCCATATTGGCCGCTTCATGAAAAGTGCCGCGGTTCGAAGCACCATCACCGAAAAAGACCATGCCGACCTGATCGGTTCCGCGCAGTTTTATTGAAAAACCAGCTCCGGTCATAATAGGGAAACCACCCCCTACAACCCCGTTTGCCCCGAGAATACCCTTTGAGAAATCGGCGATATGCATTGAACCGCCCTTGCCTTTGCAGTAACCTGTCACCTTGCCGAAACATTCAGCAAACATATACTTGGGTTCAGCTCCTTTTGCCAGAATATGCGCATGTCCACGATGGGTGGAAATAATATAGTCATCAGCGCGCAGCACCGAGCAACTCCCTACCGCAGATGCTTCCTGTCCGATCGACAGATGCACAAATCCTGAAATAAGCTTCTGGTGAAATAGCATTTCAATCTTTTCCTCGAAAAGCCTGATTTCAACCATTTTTCGCAGCAGGGCTTTTTTTTCATAATTGCTGACTGTCACCATATCCTCACTTTCAAACTGTCCGGCTACATTAAAACGCTCCTATGATTAACCTTCACGTATTGATAGAAACGGAAAAGACCGCAAACGGCATATCCCGAATCAACCACACGCATCTCTGCTTCGAACTTTTTAAGAGCCGGCTAAAGATTTGTTACCGGGATCACACTATCTATGACAAATCCCGCCAAAGTCAACAACCACCCGCATAGCGGGTGGTTTGAGTTTGCCCATAAAGGGCAAAGGTTAAAAACACTTTCTGTTATAGTTACACTTCTCCGGGAACCATGGCCAAAGGTTATGATTTTCCTCAAAACAATAAATTTCTACATTATATGGTATACAGATAAGCATGTCAACTGTTAAGCTCCCGAACTGTTTACTTCCATATGTTTCTTTGGCACACCTATGAATCAACGCAATATCCTTTGTTCTCTTTACAGGTAGCTTTTAATGTATAATTCGTGATCTTCTTATATGAAACAAAGCGGGGTAAGATAGTTGAAAAGATAAAAAGTTACTATTTAGGATGTTTTATCTTGTCATACATTGAAGAAAAATCAAAAGGCTTGAAGGTAGGACTTTTTTCATTATGACACCGCAAACAGACGGCTTCTTCCGGATTAATTATCAGCCCTGCTTCACATGCAAGTATTCTATGACCCTCAGGATCAGAGCCCCAAGTCCTTCGGTTCATTATCGAGGCATGGGTATACTCCTTACCCGGACCATGACACGATTCACACTGAACGCCTTCAAACTGATAATCTGTTCCCGTAGTATGGCAGATAAGACAGGAGGTATCCTTGCTGTAATCTTTTTCAGGAGAGAGTCCTGCTTTCTTCTTCTCATCTTCCCTTGCACCTGGTTTTAGTGTTTCAAAAGCTTTTGCATGCGGTGTTTCATTCCATGATCTGTAAATACTCATATGACATATCCTGCATTTGCGTGCACCGATATAATCATCCGAGGTATAAGCAAGAAGAGGAAGTCCAAAAAGAACTATTGCAAGTATTATAAAAAGAAGTATTTTTTTCATATTTACAGGCTGTTTTTCAAGATGTTATTATCTGTTTTTAACCTTTTTAACAAAAAACCGTACTTATGTCAATAAAAAAACTTATAATTTTAAAAAAAGCTCACTTTTTTATGCCTATTGCACCTCCTCCTGGTGTTTCAATCACAAAAATGTCGCCTCTGTTTACCTCCGTCACAGCAGTTGAGGGCAGGTTTTCCTTCAAACCATTTCTTCTTATTATGAAATTTTTCCCGACTGATCCGTATCCGCCACCCTGCAAACCAAAAGGCTTGACAGACCTTCTCTCAGAAACTATGGCTGCTGTCATGGATTCAAGAAACTCTATCTCCCTTTTAACCCCTTTTCCACCCCTGTACATGCCTTCTCCCCCACTGTCAGATATAATTGAAAATTGCTTCAGTCTGACAGGAAAACGCCATTCCAGCACCTCAGGGTCTGTAATCCTTGTATTTGTCATGTTTGCATGTACTGCATCTGTCCCGTCAAAACCATTGCCAGCACCGCTTCCGCCACAGATTGTTTCATAATATTGGTAGCGTTCATTACCGAAGGTAAAATTGTTCATAGTACCCTGGGATGCAGCCTTTACCCTGAGCGCCGCAAACAGAACGTCAACCAGAACCTGAGAGGTCTCAACATTACCGGCTGAAACGGCTGCGGGATAGAGCGGGTTTAAGATACAGCCTTGCGGTATTATAATATTAAGAGGAGTCATACAACCTTCGTTAAGCGGTATATCATCACTGACAAGACAGCGGAAAACAAAAAGCACCGCAGCTCTGGCTATACTGGGCGGGGCATTGAAATTATTTTCCATCTGCTCAGACGTGCCGCTGAAATCAATTGTAGCGGTCTGCTCTTTCCTGTCTATTGTAATTTTTACTTTAATAACAGCTCCGCAGTCCATTTCACTTGAGTACTCAGCATCATGGAGAACATCTATTGCCCTTCTTACAGACATGTCAGCTGTTTCCTGAAGGTAATGCATGTAACTAAGAGCTGTACTTAGCCCGTAATTTTCAACTATACTTTGAAGCTGCAAAACCCCGTAGGTGTTTGCGGCAATCTGAGCTTTAATATCTGTTATATTCTGTTTAGGATTGCGGGCGGGAAATTTGCAGTTAATAAGCCTGTCCATAATCTTCTTTTCAGAAAAAGAGCCGTCTCTTACAAGAAGCATGTTATCTATCAAAACCCCTTCCTCTTCTAAAGACCTGCTGTGCGGAGGCATGGAGCCCGGGGTTAGGCCTCCTATATCAGCATGATGTCCTCTGCATGCTACATAAAAAAGGGGTTTTGGTTCCTGACTTTTTTGAGCATTCTCAGTAAATACAGGCGTGATAACGGTTATATCAGGAAGATGAGTCCCTCCGTTATAGGGATTGTTTGATATATAGACATCTCCCTGCCTTATCTCATCCGCCTTTTCCTTTATAAGGCTCTTTACACTCTGGCTCATGGAACCAAGATGAACAGGTATATGGTGAGCATTTGCAACAAGGCTGCCATGCCCGTCAAAAACAGCACATGAAAAATCAAGTCTCTCCTTTATATTAACAGAGGTTGATGTGTTCTGAAGAATAACACCCATCTGCTCTGCAACCGCCCTGAACATGTTGTTGAAAACCTCGAGCATCACAGGATCAGGTACAGAAGGATTTGGCAGAACAGAACCGTTTTTGCGTTTTACAGGCTTTTTTTTGGCATATTCCGAACCCCTTGAAATAATGATATGCCCCGATGTGTTGAGCTTTGCTCTCCATCCTAAGGGTATAACGTTTGTGCCAGCATCCTCTGTAATAATGGCCGGCCCTTCTACCATTTTTCCGGGTTTTAGCTCTTCCCTTTTAAAAACAGGTGTTTTATTCCACCTTCCACCCATATACATAGCAGCACTCTCTGGCAGCACCTCTGTTTGAGAAGCAAGAAAAAGATCCCGGGGTATTTCAATGCTTTGTATCATCTCAAGCAATGCTGAATCAACAACAAGAGTTTTCTCTCCCTGAACAAATCCATATCTTTGATTGTGAAGTTCTTCAAATGCTTTTCTCATTAAACCCATATCCTTTGAGTAGTTCACCGGCAGAAAAGACTCCGTTCCCTCATACTTAAGATGAAGCTTATACAATATTGTAATGTTGTTTTTTACATAACGGGGTATTACAGTACGGTTTTGTTCCATAACCTCCTGTTCAGCCTGTTTTTTAAGTTCTTCAAATATGTTTTCAAGATAACTGTTTAAAGATTCTTCAAGACAGAGTTCAACCGATTTCTGTTTCACTGCCCTTATATCCGCAAGCCCCATACCGTAGGCAGATAATACACCTGCATACCTGTGAATAAAAATCTTTCTGATACCCAAAGCCTCTGCAACATCACACGCATGCTGACCTCCTGCACCCCCGAAACTGCAGAGAGTATAAGTAGAAACATCATAGCCTCTTTGAAGGGATATTTTTTTAATAGCATTTGCCATAATTTCAACAGCTATCCTCAAAAACCCCTCCGCAGTCGCTTCGGGGGTTGTTGCCTCACCGGTAGCGTTTTTTATCCGCAGGGCAAGCGCGTCAAATTTTTGTCTTACAATATCGGCATCAATTGATAAATCACCTTTACGACCAAAAACTTTCGGGAAATACCGGGGTACAATACGTCCCAGCATAACATTTGCATCTGTAACTGTCAGGGGGCCTGACCTTCGGTAACAGGCAGGCCCGGGGTTTGCACCTGCAGATTCAGGACCGACTCTCAATCTGGAACCATCAAAAGAAAGCATTGACCCACCTCCTGCCGCAACAGTATGTATTGACATTACAGGAGTCCTTATCCTCATCCCTGAAACCTCAGATTCAACCGTCCTCTCATACTCTCCTGAAAAATGGGCTACATCTGTTGAAGTACCTCCCATATCAAAACTTATTACCTTTTCAAAACCTGCCATTATGCTTGTCCTGACAGCTCCCACCACACCTGCTGCAGGACCTGAGAATATACTGTCTTTTCCTCTGAATTTACGGCAGTTGATAAGCCCCCCGTTTGACTGCATGAACATAAGCTTTGATGAACTTCCAAACCTTGACTCCACCTGTTTTACATATCGGTCAAGAACAGGGGAAAGGTATGCATCCACAAGCGTTGTATCTCCTCTGCTGACAATCTTTATTAATGGGCTTATCACGTGGGAAACCGAGATATGGGTAAAACCTGTTTCTTTTGCAACCTTTGCAGCATTGATTTCGTTCTCAGGGAATCTGTATCCGTGCATAAACACTATTGCACAACTCCTGAAACCATCACTGTATGCTTGTTTCAGTTGATAGGCAAGATTTTCAACATCAAGGGCAAGAAGCTTCTCTCCTTTAGCACTGTATCGCTCACAGACCTCTATAACCCTGCTGTATATCATCTGGGGAAGTTGAATCTGAAGGGCAAAAAGTTCAGGGCGGTTCTGATATCCTATCTTTAAAACATCTCTGAATCCTTCAGTAATAAGAAGCACGGTCGGCTCTCCTTTTCTTTCCAGAAGAGCATTTGTGGCAATGGTGGTGCCCATTTTAACAGTTTCTATGATATCAATTGGAAGAGGGGTTTCTGCTGCAATACCAAGTATCTGTCTTATGCCCTCAACAGAGGCATCAGAATACATCTCTGGATTTTCTGAAAGAATTTTTTTTACAACACTGTAACCATCGCTTCTGCTTGCAACAATATCTGTAAACGTCCCGCCACGGTCGATCCAGAACTGCCATGTTTTTATATCAGGTACTTTATTCATATTAACATAAGAGCTATTGAGCTGTTTGCTGTTGAGCTGAAAAGGACAAACTAAAAATCCCTTTTTCTTCCACCTTGCAACCTTATAGCTTTTACCTTTTTATACGCTTTTCAATAATTTTAAAAGTATAGGACATACAACGTTCTTATGTCAATAAATCAATAACCTAATCTGGACGATTATTTATTGCCTTGTCACACCGAGCAAGACAACCGCAATGGTTTTGAGAATAAGCAAAAAACCCTTTCGGGTGTCTTTAAATTTTGAAAAAACGGTAAAAAATCAGAACGTGTACCTTTTGTCATTTCGAACTCACGGGTAAAAAATCTCATTTTTTCAGTCCCGCTCTTCGCTGGATTCGAGGTGACATTGAGGATCTTTTTACGCAACAATCTATCTTAATAATCACTCAATTTAGTAATAAGTATTTTGAGTCTGCCGGCTAAACCATAGTTTTCCTTGCTTTGAATCTAATCTTCTGGTATTAATTATGAAATATAAATTATCCTTGAGGCATTTCAATGACAACCTTTTATAAGCTGTTAAAATCCATAAACAGACAGCTTGCCTCCATTAAACTAACTATTTTTTTATTGATGTTTCTCTCCATTGTCTGTGTGCTTGGAACCATTGTTCCTCAAAACGCTTCAATTGAGAAATACCTGAGTATCTACAACACTTCAACATACAGCCTGCTTGACAGAACCGGCATAACCGATCTATTTCACTCCTGGTGGTTCAGGGCAATTCTGTCTCTGTTTATTGCAAATCTTGTTGCATGCACACTGAGCAGAATAAAAAATATTAATAAGCTTTTCTTGAAATCAGAGCCTTTGCTGGAACAAAACAGAGCAAAACAACTTTTCTGTTTCAGGGAATTTACAATGGAAGAAGTTGACAAAAAAAAGATTACAGGTCTTTTATCCGGTTTAATAAGCAAACCCCTTGTTACAGAAAAAAAAGGTACTGTTAATTTCTTTTCAGAAAAAGGAAGAATTTCACATTCAGCCTTCTATTTAATCCATTTAGGACTGATAATAATTTCTGCTGGGGTACTTTGGGGAACCACAGGGTTTAACGGATTTATGAGGCTCTATGAGGGTGAAACCTCCGGCAAAATCATACTCAGAAAAACAAACGAGCCCTTAGAGCTTGATTTTAAAGTCAGGTGTGACAATTTTGATGTCAGGTTCTATGAAAAATATAATATGCCTAAATCTTTTGAAAGCACCTTGACAATAACAGAGAACGGTAAAGATATTCTGAGCAAAGTCATAAGAGTAAATGACCCGCTTGATTACAAAGGCATAAGATTTTATCAGTCAAATTACGGCACAGCAAGAACCAGGGGAGATATACTCTTAAAAATAACTCCAACGGATTCTGATAACTCAACAACCCTAAGAATTCCTCTGGACAGCAGTATAAACATTCCTGAAACTGATGACTCTGTGTACGTATCAAACCTGATTCCCGACTTTGGACTTGACAGTAATGGAGACGTGTTCACACGTTCCGAAGAGTTCAATAATCCTGCTGTCAGGGTAACGGTAAAAAGCAATGAAGAGCCCCTTTTTTCATCATGGATATTTGCAAGGTTTCCTGGCATGCATAAGCATCCTGACCAGCCCTATGAATTTCACTTTCTCAATTTTTTTCCAATTTACTATACCGGACTTCAGGTTGCAACATCACCGGGCATATGGTTTATCTGGACAGGCTGTATTATTCTTGTTTTAGGAACTATTATCTCGTTTTTTACATCTCATCAAAGGCTCTGGCTGTGCGCTACTGAAAATAAAGGATCTTTTAAAGCAACCCTTGCAGGGACAGCAAACAGAAACAAGCAGGCTTTTGAAACAGAATTTAACAAGTTATATAATTACTTAACAAACAGTTAACAGGAGATTCAATAAATGAGCTCATCGCTGCTTGGCGTCACAACATTTGTCTATTTTCTGTGTATGGTTATTTCATTCTGTTATATGTTCTTCAGAAACAGCAGGCTTTATCAGCTAGTTATTCTCCTTGCTGTTGCAGGTTTTCTTTTTAACACAGCAGGACTTGGATTCAGATGGTATGAATCCTACCAACTCGGGCACGGACGCATACCTGTTACCAATCTGTACGAAGCTCTCGTCTCTCTTTCATGGACAACTCTTATTTTCTATTTCTGGATTGAATATAAATACAGATTAAAGGTCATAGCACTTCCTGTCTTTTTTCTTGTATCAATTTCAATGGCTTATGCTTCACTTTCACCAAATGTTCAGGATGAAATACTGCCCCTGATACCGGCACTTCAAAGCAATTGGCTTACATATCATGTTTTAACCTGCTTTCTTGCCTATTCAGGCTTTGCAGTGTCTTTTGGAGCAAGCATATTCTACCTTGTAAAATCAGATGGTAAGGAGCACAAAAACATATCTTATGGATTTGAAAACTTTGATGAAATTATATACAAAACTGCAGCAATCGGTTTTTTGTTTCTAACCCTTGGGATTGCAACAGGATCTGTATGGGCAAGTTATGCATGGGGAAGTTATTGGAGTTGGGATCCAAAAGAGACCTGGTCGCTTATAACATGGTTTGTATATGCAGCATTCTTACACGCAAGGATTATCAGAGGATGGAGTGGAAAAAGGATGGCATGGATATCAGTAGCAGGTTTTGTATGTGTTCTTTTTACATTTTTGGGTGTAAATTTTCTTCTGTCAGGACTGCATAGTTATGCATGAAGCAGCTTAAAAGAGCTATTAAGCCGTCAAGCAAAAAAAGAGGGTGGAAACTTGTTTGAATAGTCTTCACCCTCTTGTTGTTTAATTTTTTGGGTTAGCCTCTTCCTGTTGCTTTTCTCTTCGATGCTTTAAGGGCATTGAGAACCTTCTCCTGGGCCTTTGCCTTTCTTTCAACATGAGTGGCAAAATTACACGCCCCTTTTTTCCATTTGAGTTCAGGCTGAGGATATGACAAGCAGTATTTTGTACCTGAAAAATCCTTGACCTTTTCACACCCCGAACACTGTTCAACAACAGGATAACATGAACCTCCGTTATAGTTGCACCCTTTTGAAGTCATGAAGAAACACTCTTCTCCCTTTTTAACTGTCTGGCAAACCATTTGTAGCTCCTTTCAATTTACTCTAATAACTATAAAACCGATTAAAATGTTTCAAAAAAGCCGGATTGTATTGCCAAATACAACCCGGCTTTTATTAAATCTATTAATGATATAAAATCTTTAAATTAAAGTCAAGCTTTTTTCAGGTTATTTTTTAAAGAAATTATCGTTTCCAATATCATCAATGACACAGTCAATTTCCTGTCCCAATTCTTTTCCGGCCTTTTCTTTGATCTGATTAAGACACTTTATTACCGCTTCCTTCTGGTCATAACTGAGCCGTGGATTAACATCTTCCTGAACTATTGCATTTAAGACAGGTAGAAGTTTTAAAAAAAGAATAATCAGGTTGATTCTTAAATCATTATCCTTTTTTATTATAGCTGAAACCTCTGGTGAGTGGAAATAATATTTGGTTATTACATCCTTTCCGTAATCGGTCCGTTTAAGCACTGAGTCCCTGAATAACCTTAAAAAATATGCCTGTTGGCTGCCTCCGCCAAAAAGTTCGGTTAAAAAGCAACCGCCTGTTCCATCATCAAAATTTGAAGGCAGCAGAAAAAGGTTCGCCTCCAGCTGGTTCCCTGACATGAGGCTTATTGATTTTGTCTCCTGCTTATGAGATAAACTCTGTGTGCTCATTGAAAATACGCCTGCTGCTGAAAGCATGATATAGTACCCGCCGTCTGTAATGGTTGAGGCGCCTGTTGTTGTAGTTATGCTGACTCTGTCAAGTGGTTCTCCTGTCTGTGCATCAGAAACCAGACCAAACAACACACCTGTTCCAGCCGTTGCAGTATTGACAGTATAGGAAACTTTTGATGAAAATTGACTTAAGCTATTACTTAAAACCTTTGCGGAATTGCTGTGTTGAGTCACTTTATAAGACCAGGTGCCCACCTGAGCATTTTCAATAGACAATACTTTTTCTTCTTCGGTAATTGCTTCTTCATAATCCGGTATTCCTGTTGAAGATGGCTTAAAAACCTGGAAGAAAAGGGGCTCGCATATACCACCTTCACAATCCTGACTGTATGTAAAAAGGAGCATCTGCCCTTCACTTTCAATCTCAATGTAATAAAACCTGTCAAGAACATAACCGGAAACAAAATTAAGAACATTGATTGTCAGATTGTTTACTGCAGTACCCCCGGCACCCCGGGCTTTAACGCTTATTGGTTTTATTCCTATACTGACTCCTGGAGGAACTGTTGTTGTAAACTCATATATTCCATTTTCTTTTTCTGTCATATCCTGTTCATTACAACCCCCTATTTCTTCCAGATTCAGAAAGACCCTGTCAACTGCTCCTTCAACCTCTGCAAAGAATGTTACAGGTGTTGCTCCATCGTTTGGAACTTCAACAATATCTGAATATGCTGACAGTATCCAAGGAGCGACCCTGGTTGCATTGAAATCAATATTTACAACATCATCATTGCTTATTGTAATCTTTCGGGTTGCAGGTTCAAATATTAATCCCTGTCTGAAAGGCACAACAATGTAGTTCCCGGGTATCAATGAGTTCAATCTGTATGTACCGTCAGTGTCAACATCAACAGATGCCTTAACGGCACCCTCAAGGAATATTTTTACTCCGGAGCAATCACCTGATACAGTACCTCTTATTGAAAAATCTGCGCTGGTGGAACCAACCGCATACAATAAACCATCACAACCGACAAAATATAATGTTCTGTTAGCACCCAGGACAATGGGGGAATCTGCCTGACCCTCAACTTCCGTAGTCAGAACGGAGAAATTCGATTTAAGTACCTTGCCCTGGTTGTCTAAAATATGCAAATACTTTCCTGTTCTTATATATATATTGCCCAATTTGCCAATTATAGGTGGGGAGGATACAATTCTGGGTTTAATTGAAAGATCCGGATTTAGAGATTTTGACCATAACAGTCTGTAAGAATCGCCCGTATCCTCAATGGCATGCATATCACCAAATATTCCCCCGATAAAAATTCTTCCCGAAGAATCCACTGCAGGTGAAGATAGAAATCCTGAAGCCAGTTCATGCCCTAAATAAGTGGCTACCGGCTCATATTTCCATAAAAGCTGTGCAGTCATATCCTTACTGCTGAACCGGACCGCTGAAAGAGATTTAAAGGAAGCGCAATAAAGGGTATATCCTTCGTTTCCAATAACAAGAGAAGAAACTATCATCTCTTCAATATCATATGACCATAAAAAATTTCCCGTATTTGTAAAACAGGTTATAATACCGGTAACCCCTCCTGTATAGACATTTCCGGAACCATCAACAGCAGGCGAACTGTTAACTGATACGGGATCAATTTCCCTTTGCCAAAGCAGCCTTCCATCATCACTGACACAGTTAAGAATGCTCTGTCTTAAATCATTTTCAGATACAATAAAAACTTTTCCAAACGGGCCGATTGCCGGAGCAGAATTTATTCCACTACCAAGCGAAATAGACCATTTATTATACCCATTAAGCTCAATTGAGTGAAACATTCCATCCTTTGACCCAAAATAGATATTACCCTTATCTGAAATTGCAGCGCTGGAGTTAATCCCCGCCTGCGCTGAGAATATAATCTTTTTTTTCCCCTCTTTTACCTCATAAAATGCGCCATCGGAAGACCCAACATACAGTGTACCGTCACGACCTATAACAGGGGAAGCCATTTGCCCCTTTATATCAACCTTTGACTTTACCTCCAGACCGCTCGCCCTTGGGCCTTGATAAACACTGTAGCCAGAATTAAAAGAGTCCCTGTATAAAGACGGCCACGGGGCATCTGCCAATCCTGCATTACTGCTTAATGGAAACAAAAATAGTGCTAAAAAGACCAGTAAACAATTTTTTTTTTCCACTGATTATCCTCCTGCAAAAGGTTAACAAATATTAAGGGGTTGTTTAATATAGATTGTTAATAATTCAGCAAACTTAAAAAAATCCTCATCCCCTCACATCTTTTAGTCGTGACCGTAATCGTTATCATAGGACTGTTTACAGGGGTATGAGAAAATTCTCTAAATAAATATATTAT
>CAZMHH010000065.1:0-20650 GCA_964566035.1 uncultured Thermodesulfobacteriota bacterium | reverse complement strand
GATCGTGGCGATTATAGTTATTAAGGCAATTAGTTTTTTCATAATTTTTTAATTCTATCAAATAGTTGTTCAAAGAGCAAGAATCTTTAAAAACATTGATTTAATAAAAGAAGGGGGGCTTTGGTTAAACAGTAATTTTCTTATAAAAAAGCTGATTAGATATCAGGTTGACTTTTTGACTGACTTTGATTGGTTTTGAGAAAATTATTTTTTTACTTTTATTATTATATCTCCATCCTGCTCTGAAATTTCGGTCTGCCAGCCATGGGAAGCAGAAAGTCTGCAAATATTGTCTCTTGCAACCGGTGCATCAACAATTATCTCAAACTCTCCTTTCTGGATTTCATCCATTTTCTTCTTTGCCAGCACAACAGGCTGAGGGCATGAAAGCCCGCAAGCGTCAATTTTTGCATTCACTGTACATGTCTCCTTTTGGTGGTTAAGTTGTTTTTGATACAACCTTTACTGCAGCCTATCGCAAATATGTTCTACATCTTTTTTCTCATGCTAAGCCCTATAGCAATGCATGTAACAAGACCTATTACAACAAACAGCGGTCCAAGTTGACCGGTACCCGCAGGTGAGCTTGCAATTGTAAAGTTATGGGCAAACCCTGCTCCTGTAATCATGCCTAAAACAAACACAGCAGCGTCGCCATCTCCTTCACCGGAGAGAAAAAGCTGTCTTCCTGGGCATCCTCCTGCAAGTACAAACGCAAGCCCTGCCAGCACCATGCCTGCAAAATTCCATATATGATTTGTGTGGGCAATTGGCTGACCTTCAAAGCCAGGACTGAACTGGCTGAAAACAATATTGCATATGAAAGAACCTGCAATAAATCCTGCAACACCTGTCATAAGATGAAAATCTTTTATGAGAATTACATCCCTTAAAGCTCCCATAGTGCAGAACCTTGACTGTTGAGCAGCAAATCCAATTAGAAGCCCGAAAACAAGGCTTATCCATACCGAGGCATGCATTGAACCAGGACCCTTAAGGCTGAAATAAGGAGCCCCTGTGCTTAATTCAGGTTTTATAACAAGCAGTAAAAACAGACCTGCCATTATAAAGGGCATTACAAGCCCGGCGCTTTTGTAGGTTTTATAGTTTCTTCCGAGATTATAACCTCTTTTGATAAACTGAATCCCAAGCCAGATTCCTGCAATAAGCCCTGCTATTCCGAGTATTGCGTTTCCATCACCTCCTGAAAGCCTTAAAAAAGCCCGCCACGGACAGCCAAGAAATACAAGAGCTCCAGCCATCGCAAAAAAACCAAGTATAAATCTTACTATTGGTGAAGAACCTGATCTTGACCTGAATTCACCCATAAACAAAGAAATAATAAAAGCTCCCAGCACAAAACCTATTATTTCAGGCCTGATATATTGCACAACAGAAGCCATATGAAACCCGAGTGCACCAGCAATATCACGCTCAAAACAGGCAACACATATCCCCATATTGCCTGGATTTCCCAGTTTTTGAAGAAGTGAAGCAGAGATTCCGATAAACAGACCCACTGTAAGTATCCCTTTTTTTGAAGCAAAAAATTTTCTCATAAATTCACCTTCTCTATAAATGAAATATTTTTTATATTGTATAATTTCAAACAGATATATCAAATAGAAAATAACTATTAATGAAACTGGATAGAATTGAGAAAAATAATAACAAGAAAAACAGCAGTACAAAAGAGCAAAGACCCAGGGTTCCGGTATATGTGTGAATGAGTATATGAAATAATGGGTTAAAACCCATCAACACAGCCACCCTTTCAACTATTTATCTTGCTTAAATAAAATGTTCCGGGCGATCGCTGATTCGTACGTCGGGGACAAAAGGCTTGAGCAGACCTGTCTGCTAACTTGCAGTTTCAATAGAGCCTGTAAACTGCGTAAAGAAAAAGAACAAGATCAACAAACCACAGAATTATTATCAATATTAACATGCGGCAATAGTATGTATGCTGCTGAGTTACACGTACAAATATCGAGACAAGAAAAAGCAGCCAGACCAGCACAGCAAGCGCCATTGCTGAAACTATTGACAAACTTGAACCCACATTTATTGCTACAGATTTGAAACCTGAATGCGGTATTACGGTTGCAAAAAAATCAACAAGAATTCCTGCTAACATTAATCGGTGAGCTGTTCTTTTCCGCTGACTCCGGAAGAACAGGTATGCCCCGGTCAAAAATAGGGCGAAGGACCCGATATATATAATGTCATTTATGTTCATATATCTCTCAAATTATTGTTTCACAAGGTATAATAATAGTAAAAATCATATGGAATAACAATTTTTTTGTTTACTTTTTTTCATAAACCTGTAAAATATACTAAATTTTAGGTAAAAAAAATCGATATAATCGACATAGATCAGAAATTATCTACTCATGCAAAGGAAAAACCAATGAACAAAACCAGATGTTTGCTTCTGTATTCAGCTTTTATTATCTGCTTTTCAGCATGTTCTCATAATATTTCCGGCAATAAAAATCCTTTAAAACCCGAGGGTACTGTTTCAAAAGAAGAAGAATATTCCCGCACAACCCATGTTAGAGATCACAGTCGAACCGACACAGATGCAAATAATCAATGCCAAAGCTCCTATCAGGAAATACTTGACTCATCAATGGCATTTTATGACACAGCTACAGAGCTCTGGGAACGGGGAGAATTTGACAGTGCGTTTGATGCCCTTGACAAAGCGTATTATCTTTTAGTGGAAATATCAAATGACGGGGACCAGAATATTTTCCAGCAGAAAAGAGATATGCGCCTTGCAATTTCAAAAAAAATAATGCAAATACACGCATCAAGATTTAATGCCGTTAATGGTCTTCAAAATGCCATTCCGCTTGTAATGAACAGCGATGTTGAAAAAGAGATAAAATTCTTTCAGGGAAGGGGAAAAACATTCTTCATTACATCATATGTACGCGCAGGCAGATATCGCCCTTACATCATCCAGGCTCTTGAAGAAGAGGGATTGCCCAAAGAGCTTTCATGGCTTCCCTTGATCGAGAGCGGATTTAACCCCAGAGCGCTTTCACATGCAAGGGCTTTGGGAATGTGGCAGTTTATTGCTTCAACCGGATATAAATTTGGCTTAGAGAGAAATGAATGGATAGATGAAAGGATGGATCCAATCAAGTCAACCCATGCGGCAATTGCGTATTTAAAGGAACTTCACGGAATTTTCGGTGACTGGACAACAGCTCTTGCTGCATATAACTGCGGAGAGGGAAATGTGCTCAGGGTCATAAGGCGGCAGAAAATAAATTATCTTGATAACTTCTGGGATTTATATCAACACCTTCCCAGAGAGACAGCAGGTTATGTTCCAAGATTTCTCGCGGTTCTGCATATCTTAAATAATCCTCAAAAATACGGTTTTGACCTGCCCCCTATGGACGAAGAATATCAGCTGGAAAAAGTTACAATCAACAAACAGGTTCATCTTAAAGCAATAGCTTCAAACATTGGAATGAGCTACGAAGATTTAAGGGATATAAATCCTGAACTCAGAAAATCTCTTACACCTCACTCAGCTTATTTTCTTAATGTTCCAGAAGACAAGGCACAAACTTTAACTGCAAAACTTGATCAGATAGCTCCATATTCCCCGCCGGTACCAGAATACAGGGTTCATGTTATCAGACGAGGCGAATCCCTTTCTGTACTTGCCAATAGATATGCAACATCTGTCAAGTCAATTATGGCAATGAACGGTCTTAAAAAAAGCAACTATATAAAGGAAGGGTGGCGGCTGAAAATACCAACAGGTTCTGGGAGAGTGACTTTTACACAAGCTGATATGTCACCGGGTTCTACTCTGAGATATGTTGTAAGAAGAGGTGACTCCTTATGGAAGATAGCCAACAGTCATGGTACAACAATGAAGTCCATAAAGACATATAACAACCTTAATACAACTGTACTTTCCGTGGGACAGGTTCTTTTAATTCCAGGAGGACAGTCAGACAATCTTGTAAAATATCAGGTCAGAAACGGGGACTCGCCTTATCTGATCGCCCAGAGGCATAAAATGCGTCTTTCTGAATTTCTTAGCATCAACAATCTTAATTCATCAAGCACTATTTTTCCGGGACAGAAATTACTGGTAAGAAAAAATTAGGCTGGAACCGTTAACCAAGAGGCGTTGGACATCATCTATAAGTATTATCCTGCTTTTACTTCTTTCTTTATCCTTCCCAGTTTTTGTTCTTGCAAAGAATGAAATAGAGTTGTAAATTTAAATAAAAATCATTGTATCATATAACAGAACAACCAAAAACACCCTTATACCTATGAACAGACAGACGGGTTCAATAATACATGCAGACTGTAATATCCTTGTGGTAGATGACAGCTCTACTGTGAGAGCGGTTCTTAAAAAGGATCTTGAAAGCAGGGGTCTCAATATTTCTACTGCAGCAGATGGAATGCAGGGTTTTAATGCAGCTAAGCTAAATCATTATGATTTGATCATAACAGATGTCGATATGCCTAAACTTGATGGTTTCTGTCTTTGTAATAAACTAAAAGAAGAAAAGATAACCTCCTCAATTCCCGTTATTATCCTAAGCAGTCTTGACAGTGAAGACAATATAGAAAAAGGGTTCAGGACCGGAGCAGCGGCCTTCATAAGTAAATCAAGCCCTCTTAGCGAACTGTATTCATGCATCAAAGAAATTCTTGACAAAAGATTAATGCTTCATCAGAGATTAATACTTGTTGTTGATGATTCAAACGTTATCAGAAACATAGTCAGGGATGGTCTGGTTAAGGCAGGTTTTCAAGTGGTAGTTGCTGAAAACGGTAAAAAAGCTCTTGAAGTTTTAAAAGAGCACAAACCCGATTTGATTATAAGCGATCTTGCAATGCCGGAAATGGATGGATACAGTTTCTGTTCTGCTGTCAGATTAAATCCTTTTTGGAAAACCATACCATTTGTCGTTATGAGTACAACAAGTGACCGGTTTGTTATGAGGCGCATGATGCAGCGGGGAGCCTGCGCATATTTTGTTAAACCGTTCAACATCGAACAGCTTGTAATAAATGCTGAAAAACTACTCTCGGATCATTATCAGCTTATGTTTAAGGAGAAAGAAAGGATAGACAGTGAAAGGAATATCCTTCTGGGTACAATAACAAGCCTTATTCAGGCTCTGGAAGCAAGGGATATGTATACCTGCGGTCATTCTGAAACAGTTGCTGAGATAGCATGCGGCATGGCTGAGGAAATGGGGTTCAGAGAAATTGAGATAGACAGGCTATCAACAGCGGCAAGACTGCATGATCTTGGCAAGATAGGGGTTCCGGACAGAATACTTTTAAAATCAGGCCCCCTCGATGAAAAAGAGTATTCTCTGATCAAACAACATCCTGTAATCGGGAAAAACATCCTGAGTTCCATAGAAAGTCTTCAGCCAATACTTTCGATTGTTCTGCATCATCATGAACGTATAGACGGGAAGGGATATCCATCAGGTCTTAAAGGTTCCAGAATTCCTTTATGGGCGCGAATTGTTGCGGTAGCTGATACATACCATGCTATTACAAGCGACAGACCATACAGAAAAGGGCTCTCAAGTGAAGCAGCTCTGGAGTTTATAAGCCAGGCAAGTTCAACCCAGCTTTGTTCTGAATGTGTAGAAGTTTTTTTGAAATGGATAGATAAACAGGATAGGTTCTAAATTTTACATACGGCAGATATTATGAACAAATTAACAGATTGTAAACTAGGTATAGTCGGGGCTGGAAGCTGGGGGACAGCCTTGGCAAATATGCTCTCAGACAAGGGGCTTGCAGTTACCATGTGGGTTTATGAAAGCCAGCTTGCAGAAATATTGAAACAGACCAGGATTAACGCATTTTATCTTCCGGACAAATTGCTTAATAAGTCACTGCACTTTACCAACTGTATTGAAAAAACGGTTACAGGTAAACAATTCATAGTTTGGGTAACCCCTGTAAAGGTGTTCCGTAAACTGTTTTCACAGGGTTTGAAACACTGTTGTAGTGAAGCAATTCATGTTTGTGCCTCAAAAGGTATAGAGATAGAATCAATGAAAACCGTTTCACAGTTGGCAGAAGAGGTACTGCCTGTTTTTGCCAAGGAGAGGTTTGCAGTTCTGTCCGGTCCCAGTTTTGCAAAAGAGGTTGCCGATAAAAAGCCTACCGCTGTTGCAGTGGCTTCACGGGATAGCAAAAGCGCTCAGCTTATACAGCAGATTATGTCAACTCCTTCATTTAGGATATATACAACAGGTGATGTAAGGGGAGTAGAGCTTGGCGGGGCTTTAAAAAATGTAATTGCTCTTGCTGCAGGTATTTCAGACGGATTAAACCTTGGGCATAACACAAGGGCAGCTCTAATCACAAGAGGGCTTGCAGAAATAATAAGGCTTGGTATCAGTCTTGGAGCTAATCCTCTTACCTTTGCAGGTCTTTCAGGAATTGGAGATCTTGTGCTTACATGTACCAGCATGCAGAGCAGAAACTACAGCATAGGTGTTGAAATAGGCAGAGGAAAGAGTTTGGAAGAAATAATGACCGGATTTAAAATGGTTGCCGAAGGCGTATATACAGCAAGGGCGGCTTTTGTGCTGTCGTCAAAAACCGGTGTCGAAATGCCAATTGTTACGGAAGTATATAAAGTTCTTTTTAAAAACAAGTCTCCTGTTAAAGCAGTTGAAGCCCTTATGGGCAGGGTTTTAAAGCAAGAGAAAGCATAACCGTTGTGTTAAGATTACGAATAGTATCATTTTATATTTTCAAAGACCTCCTTGGCCCATTTTCTTTAGGTCTTGTTGTTTTTACTCTGTTTCTTCTCATGAACAAAGTTTTAAGACTGATGGAACTGATTATTAACAGAGGCCTGCCTGTATCGGATGTAATAATTCTCATTTCCTATCTTACTCCATCACTTATGGTGCTGACTATTCCCATAGCGGTGATACTGTCAATCCTTATATGTTTCGGCAAGCTAACAGCTGATTCTGAAATAACTGCAATGAGGGCTTCGGGTATAAGCATTTACCAGATGCTCCCTGCTTTTTCAGTTCTATGTGTTCTGAGTTTTATTTTCTGTAATGTTCTATCACTTTACATTGTGCCCAAAAGCAATGATGCCTTCAGAACGCTGCTTTTTGATGTTGCCAGACAGCATACCGAGGCAACCCTTGAAGAGGGTGTTTTCAATGATTTCTTTCCCAATATTGTTGTTTACATTGCCGGGTATGATAAAAAGGAAAACCTTGTCAAGGGAATTTTTATCTCTGACAAGCGTGAAGCCCAATACCCTACAGTCATTGTAGCTGAACACGCAAATATAATATCCCAGCCCGGATATTCAAGGATATTATTTAAACTCAATAATGGAAGCATTCATCGCTTCGACAGCAAGTCCGAGTCATATCATTATGCTGTTTTTGACAAATATGAAATGGCCTTCAGTCTATTAAGTGATGATGAAAAGGAGGGCAGGATAAGGGTCAAAGAAGTAGGAACATTTGCACTGTTTAATCTTTACAAGGATAAGGGGCCCGAGGATCCGATGTTTTACCGTATTGCAATTGAGATCCACAGACGGCTTGCCTATCCGTTTGGATGCCTTGTCTTCGGAATTCTTGGTATTTCACTTGGCTATGCAAGAAGGCGGGGGGGAAGGTCTTATGGTTTTGTGGTAAGCCTCATCATTGTTTTCCTGTATTATATGTTAATGAATATTGGTGAAAATATGACAAAAGGTGGATATATGCCTGTTTCAGCGGGTGTATGGTTGCCCAATATCATAATCGGGTCTTTTGCAATATATCTCTTCAAAAAAGCTGCTTCAGAAAAACCGGTTCCCGTTGTTCTTATATTTGAGAGATATTTTATTATACTTCATAACAAGTTTACAAACCTCTTAAATTCAATAAAAGAGAAAAAAAGTTAAAAAGGGGTGCAGGTTTTGCTGATTATTAACAGATATTTTACAAAAGAGTTCTTAAAAATATTTTTTCTCTGCATGGCAGCCTTTTTTGTAATCTACTTTCTTGTAGAACTTTTTGAAAAACTCGATCACATGGTTGAAAACCAGACTGAAATTGGCACAATAGTTGAGTACTTTTTCTGCCTCACACCATTGATATTTTATCAGGTATCACCCCTTGGGGTTTTATTGAGTGTTTTTCTTACGGTGGGCATATTTGTTAGAAGAAATGAGATAACAGCTCTTAAAGCCCATGGAATAAGTCTTTACAAGGTTATGACAATTTTTATCGGAATATCTTTATGTGTCTGCTGTTTCTCGATGTTTATTCAGGAATATCTTATGCCCTATACCAACATAAGGGTAAAAGAGATAAGAAACATTGACATAAAGGGAAAACAGCTATCCAAACTTCTCAAACGTCACCATTTCTGGTATAGAGAAGATGACAATATATACAGCATAGACTTTTTTGATCCGGAATCCAATACGATTGATAAAATTGAGATATTTTGCTTCAGTCCTGATTTTAGTTTGAAAACCAAGATTGAAGCAAGAACAGGTGTTTTTGATAATCAGACAGAATGGATATTGAACGACATTGTGGTCAGAGATTTTCAGCCTGATGGAACTACAACTCTTGTCAGTTTTTATGCTGAGAAAGTTGAACTGCACAAGACACCGGAAGATTTTAAGGCTGTTCAGAAAGGCGCTGAAGAGATGAGTATCTCTGAAATATTTGATTTTATAAAAACTATGAAAAGACAGGGATATTCTACAGTATCATATGTTGTTGAAATGCATGGAAAGATATCATATCCATTTATAAATATAATAATGGCTCTTATAGGTATTCCCTTTGCTCTTCGAATAGGCCGAAGCGGCGGGATGGCTTTTGGAATAACATTGAGTATAGCGATTGGTTTTGTCTACTGGGTTTTCTTTGGTTTCTGTATATCCCTGGGAAAAGCAGGAGCGCTGCCACCCTTTTTATCTGCATGGCTTGCAAACCTTGCTTTTGGCTCTCTGGGTGTTTATATGTTCTCGCATGTCAGGCAGTAGAATCTGTCCAAAATGACTATATTGATAATTTTGCAGAGAGTCCAAGCCTTTAGTCAGGCTTTGCTTAACTGTATTTGACTATTAATATATTCGATTGTATAAGGACAGGCTCGGATGCAAATGCCGCAGAGAGTCTTTTTTACCCCAATATTCCGGGATACCTTTGCAGCATATTCCATGCATTTGAAAGCATCGAAGAAGTCTTCTCTTGGCTTTTCTTTTTCCCACAGTTTTCCTGATGGGGCGCCTGCAGGACAGGCTTGAACACATTTAAAGCATTCACCGCATCCTGATAACTCTACAGGCTTTGCAAAAAAAAGCGGTGCATCGGTTAAAACTGTGTTGTATCTAACAGCAGAACCAAATTTTTCGTTTACAAGCAGGGCACATTTTCCAATCCAGCCAATTCCTGCAAGGGTTGCTACTGTCTTGTGCGGAAGCGGGGTTGAAAGGGTCTTATAGTCCAGATTTAAGACAGAGCTTTTCTGGGCAAAAGCAGAAAAACCATGTCGTTTAAGAAAGCCTGCACATGTCTCGGCAAGAAGATCAAGAAGCCTGTTGGTGCGCTTGTATTCTTCGCAATACTGTTCTGTAGGACCTGATGATATAGCTGCAATAATTTTTGGAGACAGAGCTGTACCTATGCTTATAGCACCTGGCATATTATACCTGATCCTCTGGGGAAGTTTTGAAAGATCAGCACACCCCAGTATTTGGGCTCCTCCTTCAAGAAGCAGGGCTTCTATTTCCGAAAACAGTTTGTCTGCTTTCATACTGCATTCCAGTGGGTTTTCAAATATGATTTTTTTTCAAGGCAATACCTCTGCCATATGGCGCATTCCTGGTTTGAGATATGTCTTTATATATTTTAGTACATTTTTTCTGAACCTGTCGCCGCCTGGTTTATATCCTTTTTCAAACAATCGGCTCATATCAGCTTTGGTGTAATACTGATATCTTCCTCGGAGCTCTTCCGGCATTTGAAAATACTGTATTGATGGTTTTTTTTCTATCCCTTCAAATACACTCTCTGCCAACTCCCTGAACGTATGAGGAGTTGCAGTGCCTGCATTAAATATTCCGTTTGCAGAGCAGTTTTCAAACAGAAAGAGAGTGATGTCAACAGCCTCATCAATATATATAAAATCTCTTTTCTGCTCCCCGTCTTTAACATCTTCTCTGTCAGAAGCAAAAAGCAGTATCTTTCCTTTATTTAATGCCTGCGGAAATGTTCTGAAAACAACGCTTGCCATGTTGCCCTTATGGTATTCATTGGGACCAAAAACATTGAAATATCGAAGACCTGCTATAGAGTCCATGAGTCTGTTCTCAATTACCCACATATCAAACATCCATTTTGAAAATCCGTATTTGTTAAGCGGAACAAGCCTTGGTGTCAACTCATCAGAATCGGAAAACCCTTTGCTTCCATCTCCATAGACAGCTGCGGATGAGGCATATATAAACCTTTTCCCTTTATCAAGAGCCCAACGGCAAAGTCTGATTGAAAAATTGACATTGTTTTCAATTAGAAATCCAAGGTCTTCTTCTGTTGTATCAGCACAGGCGCCAAGATGAATTACGCCGGTTATTTCACCAGCAAGGCTGCTGTTCTGTAAAAAATCAAAAAGAGATTCAGGACTGATAAATTCTCTGAATCTCAAGCCTGGAATATTCTTCCAGTTATTGCTTTTTAAGAACCTGTCACACAGTATAATATCTGTTATTCCCCGTCTGTTCAATATGCAGGTTGTTGCACTTCCAATAAACCCGGCTGCTCCTGTAATCAGTATCATATATTTAATAGCTCCTGATAATTTTTTCTATTTCGCTGTTAAACCTTTTATGTGATTCAGCCATTACCATGTGTCCGCTTTGTGGGATGGTAATCAACTTGCAGGTTTTTAATCTTTCGGCAAGTTCCTTGGACAGAGTAATCGGTGTTATCCTGTCCTCCTGCCCGCAAATTATATATGTCGGGCAGATTATTTGGTCAATCCATTTTGAGCTGTCAAATTTTGAGCATGCAAACATATCATTGTGAAGAGCTGTCTGTCCGTTTCTTGTGAGCATTGAAAAACCTTTTTCCCATAAATCAGCCGGGATTTTTGAGAAATAAGCCTGAGCACATGAGATCTCTACTGCTTTATTAAAATCATTTAAAATAAGATTAACATACTGCCCCGCAAATTCAAACCGCAAACCTGTTCCAATGAGCACTATTGCTGAAAGCTTTTCAGGATGGTCATGAGCATATTGCTGAACAACAGCGCCTCCAAGTGAGTGACCTGCCAGAACAATATTTTTGAGCTGCAGTGCTTTAATAAAAGTGTAAAGCCACTCTGCATAGCTTTCTACAGAAATTTGAGCATGCGGAATTTTATCCGATCTTCCATGTCCGGGAAGGTCTGGAATAATAATCCTGCATACATCTTTTAACCCTCTTATCTGGTAGCCCCAGACGGAACCGTCTCCTCCTGATCCGTGAAGAAGCAGAAGGGGTTTTGCGGTTTCATTTCCGGCAATGCGAAAATAATAGCTTTTGTCATAAATGGTTATAAACGGCATCAGGGTTAAAAACGGGGTATTAATTATTAATTAATTTCTAAACAGTTGTTTTTTATGTTAACTCAGGCAAAATCCCTATAAAGGAATTGTATTTATAATGATAATGCAGAAAACAACTATGAAAAGGTTTGACTGATACTGACTGTCGGCCTGGCCTAAAAGCTCCTTTCAGTGAGCTTCCCTCCAGTTACTGCCCCAGCTTATATCAACCTTCAGAGGAACTTTAAGCTCAAATACTCCCTCCATTTTATTTTTTACCAGTTCCCTAAGGCTGTTTACCTCTTCTTCCGGAACTTCAAAAATAAGCTCATCATGAACCTGCATAAGCATCTTTGCCTTGAAATCCCTGCTTTTTATCTCTTTGTAAAGCTCTATCATCGCAATTTTTATCAGATCCGCAGCTGTACCCTGAACAGGAGCATTTACAGCAGTTCTTTCTGCAAAACCTCTTACAGTGTTGTTGCTTGAATTTATTTCAGGCAGATATCGGCGTCTGCCCATTAATGTGCTTACATATCCAAGATCCCTTGCTGATTTAAGCGCATTATCAAGATATTTTTTTACACCTTTATATTTTTGAAAATAATTGTCGATGTATCTTTTGGCTGTCTTCTGGTCTATTCCAAGTTCTCTGCTTAAACCAAAAGAGCTTATGCCGTAAATAATCCCGAAATTTATTGCCTTGGCATTTCTGCGTATCTGTGAAGTGATACCGTCTTCAGGCAGTTCCCATATTGTTGACGCAGTTTGAGCATGAATATCTTCATCATTTTGAAAGGCCTTTATAAGGTTTTCATCCTCTGAAAGATGGGCAAGCACCCTGAGCTCTATCTGTGAGTAGTCGGCTGCAAGCAGCTTCCATCCATTACTGCTTGTGAACGCCTCGCGTATTCTTTTTCCTTCTTCTGTCCTGATAGGAATATTCTGAAGGTTGGGCTCACTGCTGCTCAGTCTTCCTGTTGCAGTAACTGTCTGGTTGTATGATGTGTGAATACGCCCTGTCTCAGGATTAACGAGCCCTGGCACATTGTCAATATAGGTTGATTTAAGCTTTGCAAGGGTTCTGTAAGAGAGAACTTCTGATGGAAGAGGATGATACTTTGAAAGCTCTTTAAGGGTTTCAATATCTGTTGCGTAACCTGTTTTTGTTTTTTTCTGCAGGGGCAGTTTCAGCTTTTCAAAAAGCACCTCCCCCAGCTGTTTAGGAGAGTTGATATTAAACTTGTAACCGCATATCTTGTATATCTCTTCTTCTATGAGTCGCAGTTTTTCACCAAATTCTCTGGAAAGACCCTCCAGTATATCCCTATCAACCCTTACACCAGTCATCTCCATATCTGCAAGAACCTGTACAAGAGGCATCTCAATATCCGTGAAAAGATCTTCTGCTTTTTCTTCTTTAATTTTTTGAATTATTATATTTGAGAGCTTCAAGGTTACATCAGAATCAGTGCAGGCATAATTTTTTGCTGTTTCAATCGGAACCAGGTCAAAGCTTACAGCTTTTTTACCTTTTCCTGTAATGTCCTGATAAGAGTTTATCTGTAATTCAAGAAAATCCATTGCCAGATTTTCAAGACTATGACGGTATTTGGAAGGATTTAACACGTAAGATGCTATCATTGTATCACATTCAATACCTTCAAGAACAATTGAATTTCTTTTAAATAAAACATATTCATATTTGATATTGTGCCCGGTTTTTTTTATATTAGAGTCCTCAAGGATAGGCTTAAGCTCAGCTAATACATAGCCCGGGTTTAGCTGTTTTTCAATATTCTGATGTCTAACGGGAACGTAGAATGACACCCCTTCCTTCCATGAAAAGGATATTCCCACAATTTCTGCCTTCATTGGGTTGGCATCAGTTGTTTCAATGTCAAGGGCAAAAATTTTCTGGGACCTTAAATTGCTGATAAGATCAGAGAACCCCTCTTTATCTGTAATGAGATAATAATCGTTTTTTACAATTTCACCTTTATTTTGTGCGGAAACAGATTTGAGAAGACTTGTAAATTCAAATTTTTTATATAAATCATAAAGTTTTTCTTCTTCAGGTGGTTGAAAACTGAATTTTTCAATTTCAAAATCAAGGGGTGTTTGCCTGTCCAGCTGTATAAGACGCTGACTCAGCAGAGCCTGCTCCCTGTTGGTTTCAAGAGAAACCCTGTGTCTTGCAGGCAGGGAATCAAGGTTTTTATAGATTTTATCAATACTTCCAAAACGGTTTATGAAATCGACCGCTGTCTTCTTTCCTATTCCGGGCACGCCGGGAACATTGTCTGAAGCATCGCCGATAAGCGCAAACAGGTCAACTATGTTTTCAGGGCTGGCCCCGTATTTTTTTATCACCTCTTCTCTGTCATATTCAACATCCTTCATAGTGTCAAGAATAGTTATGTTCTCATTTACAAGTTGAGCAAGGTCTTTATCGCCTGAAACAATAACAACCTTATACCCCTTTTGGGAAGCTCTTTCTGCTACTGTTGCAAGAACATCATCTGCCTCATAGCCAGCCTTTTCAAGCACAGGAATGTTGAAGGTGTCAATAACATTCCTGATATGTGAAATCTGAATTGCTAAATTTTCTGGCATAACATCTCTGTTTGCTTTATAATCGGCATATAAGTTGTGTCTGAAAGTCGGGGCAGGCAGATCAAAGGCAGCAGCCAGGTAATCAGGAGATTTTTCCTGTATAAGCTTAGCGAGCATTTTTGTGAAACCATATATAGCGTTTGTAGGTAGCCCTTTTGAGGTGCTAAAAGCAGGGAGAGCAAAAAAAGCTCTATAGATATGGGAAGGTGTGTCAATTAAAAACAGTCTATTGTTTTCTGCCACTTTATTTCCAAACCCTATGTAAAAAGATTAAATAGATGATTAAAAAAGTTATATCAGAATTAACCGCTTTTGTCCTTCTTTTTTTAACCCCTTTTTTCTGTTCATATGTTTATTCCTATGAAACAAGGCAGACCGGACTTTTTACCTTCAACTTTTTTAACGAGACAAGATCTGTCAGGAATTTAATTAATCGTGCAGATTCAATTGCTTCGGATATGTCAACAAAGACCGGTTTTCAGTTTCATGAAAAAATAACCGTCTTTATTGCTCAACCCGGAAAATTTGAAGAGATTCAGCCTGCTGGAGCAAAAGTGCCAGAATGGGCAGCCGGTGTTGCATATCCTTCCAAAGACCTTATTTTTTTAAAACAAAAGAGAGGACTTGACCTTGTAAAAGTATTCCGGCATGAAGTATCACATATTCTTCTGGGTCAGGCATTCAGAGGTATGGAACGTATTCCAAGATGGCTCGACGAGGGAATTGCCATGCTTCAGGCTGAGGAATGGAGCATGGCAAGGCTGTCAACAATGACGTTTGCAGTTCTTACCGATTCTCTGCTTCCAATGGATGAAATAGCTAAACGGTTTCCACGGGATTTGCAACAGGCTCAACTTGCCTATTGCCAAAGCTACTATTTTCTATCTTTTCTGATAGGTGAGTTCGGGCTTTCAGAGTTTCATGAGTTTATGAATATCTACAGCACCTATGGAAACTTTGAGCTTGCACTGAGAAGGGCATATATGCTTGACTGGCTTGAGATTGAGCAACTGTGGCTTGAATACCTCAGTTTAAGGTTCAGTTGGATTCCCCTTGTTACCAGTGCTTCAACACTTTGGTTCGTGGCCAGTATCCTCTTTGTTGTCTGCTACATAAACAAAAAGAGAAGAGTACGCAATAAATTGAAAGAGTGGGAGCAGGAAGAATCAATGCTCTATTATGATGAGAAATTGTAAACCGGCAAAACAGCCTTGCAGCTTTTGATTTTCCTGTACCCTAAATTGCCAAAACAGGAGATTAAACTTTCACAGAGGAAAATGAAAATGAAAAACAAGCCGCTTTTCACAGAAGAGGAAACAGTCCGTTATGCTGAAGTTGTTTTATGGGGGATGCAGAAGGCAAGGGGAAAGAAATATAAAAAGGGCGATATTATTCTTGTCAGGTTCAATCTGGCAGCTTTAGCACTTGCAGAAAAGGTTCATGAAAGAGTTCTTGATAAAGGAATGCACCCTCTAATGAGATTTGTTGCAACTCCACGCATGGAACGAAATTTTTTCACAATATCTGATGATTACCAGCTCACTTTTAATGCTCCTGGAGATAAAGAGCTCTTCCGAAAACTAAATGGCAGCATATACCTCAATGCTCCAGACTCTTTGACGCATCTCCAGGGAATTAACCCTTCAAAATTTGCAAAAACAGCTGTTTCAAGAAAAAAGTTCCGGGATATACTTGTTAAAAGAGAAGAAATAGGAGACTTTGGCTGGACACTCTGCTCTTTCCCGACTCCTGAAATGGCAGAACATGCACGTTTATCTCTAACAGAGTATGCAGAACAGATAAAGAAAGCCTGTTATCTGGATACAAAAAACCCTGCAGCAAAATGGGATGAAATATTTAATAATGCTAAGCAGATAAAAAGATGGATAAACAGTCTTAAAATAAAGTATTTCCAAGTGGAATCTGAAAATGTTGATTTGAAGATTTTTCAGGGAGAGAGAAGAAAATGGATTGGAGTTTCAGGACATAACATTCCAAGCTTTGAACTGTTTACATCACCTGACTGGCGGGCAGCAGAAGGCAGGTACTATGCAAACCAGCCCTGTTATATGACAGGAAATTATGTAAAAGGCGTTAAGTTTGATTTTAAAGATGGGGTTGTTGTGAATACCCGGGCAGAAGAAGGTGAGGAGTTTGTGAAGAAACAGATTGCAATGGACCCGGGGGCTTCAAGAATCGGTGAGTTCTCTCTTACAGATGTGAGGTTTTCAAAAATAGATAAATTCATGGCAGATACGCTTTTTGACGAAAACTACGGTGGAAAATTTGGTAACTGCCATATTGCACTTGGGGCATCGTACTCAGACACATTCAAAGGCAATCCATCAACCCTGACAAAACAGGCAAAAAAAAAGCTCGGGTTTAATGATTCAGCCCTGCACTGGGATCTTGTCAATACAGAGAAAAAAAGAGTCACGGCATATCTTTCAAACGGTAAAAAAGCAGTTATATATGAGAACGGTAAATTTAAGGTTTAATTATTTTTGATGGTCATGTAAAAAGTTTAAGAAGCCAATAATAGAACATCTGTCCCCAGTTTTCGGAGAATAAACATGGCAAATAATCTCAGTACAAACAAGGTGCAGGAAAGCGCCGAACTTCACCGAGCCATCTGGCAGATCGCCAACGATTTGTGCGGCAGTGTTTTCCTTAAGCTCTTCTATGCATAATTGAATCTTCCGAAAATTTAATCACAGCGGTAGAGTGTCTTCATAGAGCCCCGGTGGATTATAAAAAAGCATTATATAAAAAAGCTGGAATCATGGGGGTCACCCATTAAAGCGCCCTGTTAAGAGAATAAAAGAATAGCAATTTGTTCTCATAGCTGGACAGATCGTAAGACGATAAAGGGGACTCCTAAGCTCCAAGGATTTGAGTTAAGGCATTTTCCAAAGAGCTGTATTTGAACCTGAAACCCTCTTTTACCGTCCTGTCCGGGATGATGCGCTGGCTCTGAAGAACTATCTGTGACATATCGCCAAATAACAGTTTAAGGACAAATGCAGGAACCGGTATAAGACAAGGGCGATGGAGCACTGCTGCAAGGGTTTTTGAAAAATCCTTATTGGTTTTACAGTCCGGGGCAACTGCATTATAAACTCCCTTTATCTGGCTGTTTTCTACAGCCCATATCATCATATTAACCAGATCATCAATATGGATCCAGCTCATCCACTGTCTGCCGTTTCCTGCATGACCCCCTAACCCCATTCGAAACGGTAGCAGCAGTTTTTTTAGTGCCCCACCGCCGCTGCCCAGCACAATTCCTGTGCGAACTATTACAAGCCTGTGTCGGGGATCTGTTTTGCGCGCCTCGCCTTCCCATTTTTTGCATACTGTGGCAAGAAAGCCGGTTCCTTGAAAGCTGTCTTCATTTAGAACTTCATCATCCCGGTCTCCGTAAATGCCTATGGCAGAAGCGCTCAGCAAAACCTTGGGGCTTTGGCAAAGATTAAGCGATTGAACAAGATGTCGTGTGCCTATTTCCCTTGATTCAACAATGGAGGCTTTGCGTTTTTTGTTCCAGCGTCCGCTGGCAACGTTTTCCCCAGCAAGATGTATTACTGCATCAGCTTCATTGAGTTCTTTAAGGGGAAATGGTTCATTGTTTGGATCCCATTTCAACAGAGTCAAAGCAGAAGTCGGTTCTGTTTTAAAGCGATCAGGGTTTCGGCTTGTAGTAATTACATCATGGTTTTTTTCAGCCAGCCTGCTGACAAGATGTTGACCTATAAAACCGGTGGCTCCAGAGACAATAACTTTCATTTTCACTCCTCCTTTAATCTTAAAACAAGCAAATGATTTTCTTCTGCTACCTGATATAGAGATTTATCCGGTTGAAATCTTCATCGACCCTGTCAGGAACATCCCTTAATTTCTGACTGCTACCATATAAATATCAATCCTTCAACCTCATGGGTTTGTAGCCGAGCACAAAATCAGACTCTTTAAAATATGATAAATCAAAAAGTCATAAGCCTTCAAAATCAAGACTTGCCGGGGAGCAGAGGGTTGCTCCGTGCTATATCCCAAGCATGCGGAAAAGGAATCTTTTAAGGATTTTCTGAACAGAATAGAAAAAGTAAGGCAAAAAAATATCACTGTTTTTCCCTTCACTTTAACCCTCCCTGGGAAAGTTTTTATCCAAAAAAATTGAAAAGAAATTCAAAACAACTTTTGCGCACGAAATATTTTAACACTATTTTTTGGTTTAACAACCAGAATTTTTTTAAGTTTTTGTTCTCAATGTTTTTAAGCATAAAAAGTGATTGACATAAAAAAACCAGCGCAGTTGTTGGCAGGTGCAAAAACAGTTTTATTGCATGACTATAGTTGTTTTAATTTTTACAATACAAATGATGATAATAGAGCTGAAAACAGGAAAAAGAAGATTAGACCGAAATCTGAAGCTTTCCTAACATTGAGACCGTCAGGACAGAATAGGAAAACATTCATAAAGAAAAACAGAAAATGAAAAAAAGTCTTTTTACAGAAGAGGAAACAGGTCGTAATGCTGATGTTGTTTTATGGGAGATGCAGAAGGCAGGTACTATGCAAACTAGCCCTGTTATATGACAGGAAATTATATAAAAGGCGTTAAGTTTGATTTTAAAGATGGGGTTGTTGTGAATACCCGGGCAGAAGAAGGTGAGGAGTTTGTGAAGAAACAGATTGCAATGGACCCGGGGGCTTCAAGAATCGGTGAGTTCTCTCTTACAGATGTGAGGTTTTCAAAAATAGATAAATTCATGGCAGATACGCTTTTTGACGAAAACTACGGTGGAAAATTTGGTAACTGCCATATTGCACTTGGGGCATCGTACTCAGACACATTCAAAGGCAATCCATCAACCCTGACAAAACAGGCAAAAAAAAAGCTCGGGTTTAATGATTCAGCCCTGCACTGGGATCTTGTCAATACAGAGAAAAAAAGAGTCACGGCATATCTTTCAAACGGTAAAAAACTGCTTATTTATGAAAAAGGAAAATTTAATATTTAAGAGAATGTTATACTGTTTGGTGCAAGTACAGCTTAAGTCAACACTACCTGAATAGAGTGTTGTTTGAGTTTTGCCTGAAAGGGAAATCGTTTTTCTGAAAACAATGAAGAACTGTTTGTCAGGGATAAAAATAAAAGGTTTAAACATAGAAGGTTATGTATTGGGGCAACGGCAATTTAAAATTGGGCGCTGTGAATATCATTCCAATTTTATAAAAAAAATGTTTAAATTAAAACTTTTTTATTAAAATACGTTGACATCTTATCATCAAAAGATAAAATAATCTCTGTTGTAGCAATAATGTTAAAAGCAAATGTTGTCAGCTATGTATATTGGGAGGTAATGTGTCTGACATTGTAACACCCATAGCATCGTGGTGCGCAGCTTTTATTGAGGCATTAGGTGTTGGCATTATCACATTAATTGCTCTGTATGCTCTTATACATTCTGCAATCCTTTTGTACAGAAAGGAGGCAATGGGACTTATCTATCAGGAATTTCGTCAGTGCCTTGGCCGGGGTATCCTGCTTGGACTGGAGTTTCTAATTGCAGCCGATATTATTCATACAGTCGCGGTCGAGTTGACATTCGAGTCAATAGGGGTATTGGCCCTTATTGTGTTAATACGTACCTTCCTGAGCTTCGCGCTGGAAATCGAGTTAACCGGCAGGTTACCTTGGCAGAGCAATAAGTAACACACAGTTTAAGTATATAGATGAGCTAACAAAAGCTTTATATATGGACAACACTTTTATTAGGGGTAAAACTTACAGGTTCAATAAAAATTGCATTAACAAAAAGGATATCAATTATGAAGAAAACACTATCAGGAACAACAATTCAATGCATGAAGGGGAACATAGCTACACAGTCCGATATTACTGCTATTGTAAACGCTGCAAATGCTCAGCTAAGAACAGGTGGCGGTGTTGCAGGTGCTATTCATCGAGCTGCTGGTCCTGGACTTGAAGAAGAATGCCGTCCTTTATCCCCTATTAAGCCGGGAAAAGCGGTTATTACCGGTGGGTGTGACCTTCCAAATCGCTATGTAATCCACTGCCTGGGACCTGTATTTGGTCTGGACAAACCAGAAGACAAGCTTTTGGCGGATTGCTATCGTAACGCACTGAGGCTTGCCGAAGACTACCAAATAGACTCTATCGCATTTCCTGCTATCTCGACAGGTGCTTTTGCTTATCCGGTTAAAGAAGCGGCAGAAGTAGCTTTCAGAGTAATGATAGAGATTGCCCCGAAACTCAAGCATATTAAAGAGATTCGGTTTGTGCTTTACAGTGACAGAGAACTTGATATTCATAAAAACATATTATCTTTCCTTGTCCCTTCGTAAAACAACTAAAATAATAGGGTAGAGTAGAGAGCTGACAGCAGTCTTGCACCCGTGAAATCATTTCGTCGCACG
>CAZMHH010000064.1:0-20823 GCA_964566035.1 uncultured Thermodesulfobacteriota bacterium | reverse complement strand
GTCGATAAATTTTCTAAAAATAATACGGCTGGAAAAGAAAAAAAAGTTTTATCTTCTCAAAAAAATGCCGAAGTATTAATTTTACAAACCATTATTTCATGTCCTGATAAAACTATTCCTGTCGTTCAAGAAAATAAAATACTGGATGAGTTTACCGACCCGGATCTATGCAATATCGGTAAACTGCTTTGCAGAACATACGAAGAAAAAGGTGATATAAACATTGCCCTGCTTATTGACAATAATGAAAACCGGTTATTGGCAAGCCTTTTTGCAGAAAATGTTTTCAAACATGATATTCAAAGTGACGCCTTGAAAATTCTGGAGGATTGCATAAAAAAGATTAAGCGCATTAATAACAAGAAAAAAATTGAGGATCTAAAAGTTCTTTTGAAAAAAGCTGAAGCGCTTCGTGATCTGTCGATGTCGCGTAAATATGAGGTTGAATTGAATAACCTGGTAAAAGAAAAAGAACAGATTTTGCAATATAAACTGCATAATTAACCCAATTAGGAGAAAGTTCAATGGGAAGAAAACCCAAAGTGGAAAACGTAAAAGATCTAATATCTATTGGAAAGGAAAAGGGTTTCCTGACCTATGATCAGGTAAACGGTGTGCTTCCTCCGGATATGGTTTCCCCCGACCAGATAGATGAGCTTATGAGTATGTTCGGTGAGATGGATATTGAAATAGTTGATTCTTCGCAGGAGATGAACCTGCCGCAGCCGAAAGCAAAAAATTTTGACAATAATGATGAAGATACAAACAAAGAGGAAGAAGACCTTTTTGGAAAAATTAATGACCCTGTAAGGATGTATCTAAAAGAGATGGGCGCTGTTTCACTTCTTACACGCGAAGAAGAGGTTGTTATTGCAAAAAAAATTGAAGAAGGCGAAAGTGAGGTTCTTGATGTCGTAATGAACTCTCCCTATATAATAAATGAAATACTTTTGTTTGAGGATATGCTCAGCAATGATCAGATATCCATAAGCATGCTTGTTGAAGATCTTGACGATGATGAAAATGGTATAGATGAAGAGCAGCACAAAGCTGTTTTTCTTGATCAACTCAATACCATAAAAAATATTATAAAAGAAAACGAGAAGCTTAAAGATAAATTAAAAAAATCCTCCGATCTTACAGAAAGGAAGATTTCAAACCTGAAACAAAAAATTGAAAACAATAAAAAACTTCTCCTGAATGCCCTGCAGAACATAAATCTCAGAAAAAGCTACAGAGAAAGCATAATTCTTAAGATTAGAGAGCTTCTTGCGCAGGTTGATAATGCAGAGGGCAGAATAAACTTCCTCTGTTCAAAGTACAGGTTTGAGGTAAAGCAGTTAAAAAAACTTATACGTGGCGCAAAAGAAAACAAATCTGAGCAGCGTAAATTGAAGAAAAAACATGGTCTTACGCTGAGTGAATTTGAGGATATTGACAAAGAGATTAAGGCTTTAAAAAAGCAGATTCGACAGGTGGAAAAGGAATCATGCCTTCCTATGAATGAAATAAAGGAATCGGTAAGAAAAATTGACAGTGGTTTAAATAAAGCAAAAACAGCCAAAGATGAACTTGTCCGGTCGAACCTACGTCTTGTAGTCAGCCTTGCAAAAAAATATACCAACAGGGGGCTTCAGTTTCTCGATCTTATACAGGAGGGAAATATCGGGCTTATCAAAGCGGTTGAGAAGTTTGAATATCAGAGGGGTTATAAGTTCAGTACTTATGCCACATGGTGGATAAGGCAGGCAATTACCCGTGCGATTGCAGACCAGGCGAGGACCATCAGAATCCCTGTTCACATGATAGAAACAATTAATAAACTGATAAGAACCTCAAGAATGCTTGTTCAGGAAAAAGGAAGGGAGCCTTCTCCTGAGGAAATAGCTGAAAAAATGGAACTTCCAATCGAGAAGGTTCGGAAAGTGTTGAAAATTGCCAAAGAACCAATCTCGCTTGAAACACCTATTGGAGAAGAAGAAGACAGTCACCTTGGAGACTTTATAGAAGACAAGAAAATTTTAAATCCGATGGAGTATGTTACACACAAAAATCTTTCCGACCAGACAGGTTCTGTCCTTTCCTCTCTTACCCCAAGGGAGGAAAAAGTTTTGAAACTCAGATTTGGAATAGATGAAAAAGCAGATCATACGCTTGAAGAAGTCGGAAAAGATTTTGCCGTTACCCGTGAAAGGATAAGGCAGATAGAGGCAAAAGCCTTAAGAAAACTGAGACATCCTGTAAGAAACAAACTTCTTAAAAGTTTTGTTGATTATAAATAGTTTTTGGGTTAATATAAAACATTAAATTGCTGACAATAAGTGGGCTCATAGCTCAGTTGGTAGAGCTCCCGGCTCATAACCGGGTGGTCCCAGGTTCGACCCCTGGTGAGCCCACCATGGAATTTATTGCTTATGTATGAAAAACACTGTATGCAAATGAAAGATTCTGAATTTTTCCGGAAAAATGCACCCTCTCTTTGGGTGCATTTTTTTTTGGTTAAAGCGGGCATTGGTTATCGGTTATCAGCTATTTTTTAGCGCCCGGATAACTGTTTTAATTTTTTTACTTTAAATATGACAACCGGTAAAAAGTCTAAAAACAACCATATTGTCATTTCGACCGCAGGGAGAAATCTCATTATTTCAGCATGTTACGAGATCTCTCACTTCGTTCGAGATGACAGCGAGGGACTTTTTACGGGTCCATCAAATATAAACTAAATATAGTTTCAGGAGGTCTGTTTTGAAAGAACAGCTTAAAATGCTTGCGGAAATTCAAAAAATTGACACAACAATAGTTGATTTAGCAAAAAAAGAAGATTTGTTTCAGAGTGCGGTGAAAAAAAAAGAAGAAGAGATTATAAATGAAGATAAACTCTTTAACGAGGAAAAAGCAAAACTTGAGTTGCTTGAGAAGGAACATAGAGAACATGAGAGGGCTTTGAAGACTTTTGAAGAGCAGAAAACAAAAATTGAGGATAAACTTTTTTCAATAAAAACAAACAAGGAGTATCAGGCATCACTGCATGAGATAGAAAATATAAAAAAACAGATAAGTAAGAAGGAAGATGAAATCCTTGAATCAATGGACGGTATTGAAACTGCAAGAAAAGAGTTAAAAGAAGCCGAAGAGAATCTTAATACAACAAAAGAAAAATTTGTCAGCGAAAAAGCAAGGATGGAACAGGAACATGTTCAATATATGGAAAATGTGGAAAATCAGAAAAAAGAACGTGATAAATTAGTTGCATTGGTTGATTCAAAACTATATGCGGATTATAAAACAATTATTAAAGTGAAAAACGGTGTTGCAATAGCCCTGGTTGAAAATGAGATGTGTATGGGCTGTTTTATGAAAATTCCCCCTCAGATTTATAATGAAGTGGTATTAGGACAGGGGTTGAGGATCTGTCCTCACTGTCAGAGAATACTCTATGGTGGGGATATTAGCAGCGCAGGTGGTAGCTCGTAGCAAAAAGCAGCTGTCAGTTTTCAGCAAAACCCTTTATAGCTCGTATTAAAAACATAAGAGCTGTTAAGCTGTTAAGCAAAGGTATAAGAGCAGGTTCAAGCTACAAGATGCAAGGGAAAACAATAAAGCAGGGGGCAGGGGTTGGAGAGAAAATGGAATATAAAAAAAGACTGAGCATATACACTGACGGAGCTGCAAGAGGCAATCCGGGAAAAGCAGGTGTCGGAGCTGTGATTAAAAACAATGATGATACTATTGCTGAAATAAGTTTTTATCTTGGCACAGCCACAAACAATGTTGCAGAATACAGGGCTTTTATTGCAGGAATTGATGAAGCAGCAAAGCAGGGAGCAGATTTTGCCTCCTTTTATTGTGATTCAGAGCTTATTGTAAAACAGGTAAAAGGGTTATACAGGGTAAAGGATGAGAAGTTAAAACCACTGTTTGATGAGGCAAAACAGAAACTCTCTTTTTTTAAGGCTTATGAAATAACTCATATTCCAAGGCATAAGAACAGTGATGCCGACAGGCTTGCAAACAAGGCCATAGATGGGTTAGCAACTTAACCCGTAGCGGCCAATTATTCAGGTGATAAAAATGTCTCTTACTCCTATGCTCAGGCAGTACAGTTCGATGCGCAACAGACTTCCCCAAGATACGATAATGTTTTTTCGTATGGGGGATTTCTACGAAATGTTTTACGAGGATGCAAAAAGGGCATCCTCCCTGCTTGATATAACACTTACTGCAAGAGACGGAGGAAGCGGGTCAAAAGTTCCAATGTGCGGGGTTCCATTCCATTCCGCCCAGAGCTACATAAACCGGCTCACACGGGCAGGCATTAAAGTGGCAATATGTGAACAGGTGGAAGACCCCAAGACTTCAAAGGGGATTGTAAAGCGTGAAATAGTTCAGTTTATCACCCCTTCAACAAACCTTGAGGATGAACCTGAAAACCCGGAAACCTTTAATTATGTTGCATCAGTTTACAGGCTTAAAAAGCTATGGGGGGTTGCCTGTATTGACCTTTCAACCGGTGATTTTCAGGTCGGAGAATATGAAAACGAAGATGAACTCCAGGATGAGCTTATAAGAATAAGCCCTAAAGAATGTATTTTGCCTGAAAGTTTTGACATACAGCTTCTGGAAAAGTTTTTCACAGGAATAAACCCTGTTTTTAATAAATATGATTCATGGGTATTTGATCTGGAAGATGCAGGTAAAAGACTTGCTCATCAGTTTCAGGTGACATCTCCCGAAAGCTTCGGCATGGAAGGTTTTACTGCCGGATTATGCTGCTGCGGCGCACTGCTCTATTATCTTCAGGACAATCTCCATAAGTCTGTTTCCCATATAAAAAGACCTGTACCCGCTAAAAATCCCCACTACATGACTCTTGACAAGCAGACCATCGGCAACCTTGAGCTTTTTAATCTCAACACCGAAAGGAGTCAGACCCCGACCCTTTTCAGTGTTGTGAACAGAACAGTAACAGCGATGGGCGCAAGGTTTCTTTTGACATGGCTTGCCCGTCCTCTTGTTGACCCTGTGCTTATATCCGGGCGGCTTGCATCAGTGGAGGAGTTTTTTGCAGCCCCCGACCTGACTGAATCACTTCAGGGGCTTCTCTCCCAGGTGAAGGATATGGAACGCTTGATTGCCCGTATAAACTGTGGTACACCCTCTGCGCGTGATATGGTTGCGCTAGGGGTTTCGCTTAACAGTGTTCCTGACATAAAGCGGGTTATTGCCGGAATGAAAACAGCTTTTATAACCAAACAGCATGAGAGCCTTTTTGATCTCAGGGAGCTGAAAGATGAAATCCTTAAGGCTTTTGTTAACTCACCTCCTGCACATCTTCGTGACGGGGGATTTATAAAAGACGGATATAACAGGCAGCTTGATGAGCTCAGGAATATTTCAATACATGCAAAGCAGTGGATAGCGTCACTGCAGAAACAGGAGATAGAAAAGACAGGAATAAAATCGCTTAAAATAAGATACAACAAGGTTTTTGGATACTATATCGATGTTACAAAAGCAAACCTTGATATGGTGCCCGACTATTATCAAAGGAAACAGACTCTTGTAAACTCAGAACGTTTTATCATCCCCCAGCTAAAAGAGTATGAGGAGAAAATTCTTACTGCTGATGAGAAGGCAAAGCAGCTTGAGCAGGAAATATTTACAGAAATCAGAGAAATGGTTTTAGCCTGTATTGAGCAGATTCAGTGTACTGCCCATGCTGTAGCAGCCCTTGATGTGTTATGTTCCTGCGCAAAATATGCAATTGAAAACAACTGCTGTAAACCTTCAGTCTCAAACAGTTCAGAGATTTACATTGCAGGCGGCAGACATCCTGTTGTTGAAAAGGCATGTGCTGAAGGTCATTTTGTCGACAACGATGTCTTTCTGGATACTGAAGAAAACCAGCTTCTTATAATCACAGGTCCTAACATGGCGGGAAAATCAACATATATAAGACAGGTTGCCCTTATTGTTCTTATGGCGCAGTCGGGTCTTTTTGTTCCCGCACGGATAGCAAATATAGGTATTGTTGACAGGGTTTTCTCCCGTATAGGAGCCTCGGACAATCTTTCAAGGGGACAGAGCACTTTCATGGTGGAGATGACCGAGACCTCCAACATCCTTCACAATGCCACAACCAAAAGTCTTATTGTGTTTGATGAAATCGGAAGAGGAACATCAACTTTTGACGGGCTCAGCATTGCCTGGTCGGTTTGTGAATATATAAGCAGAAAAGCCCTTCACCCCAAGTGTCTGTTTGCCACTCATTATCATGAACTGACCGAACTTGCAGACCACAGAAACGGGATAAAAAACCTTAATGTTACAGTAAAGGAGGTTGATGACAATGTGCTTTTCCTGCGAAAGGTTGTGCCGGGAGGAGCTGACAGGAGTTATGGAATACATGTAGGAAAACTTGCAGGGCTGCCTCATGGCGTTATTGAACGTGCAAAAGAGGTTCTGCTCTGTCTTGAAGAGGAGAAGATATCAGAAGATTCAATAAGCAAGATACTCAGCAAGAAACAGAAGACAGCTTCCATCTATGATCTTCCAATTTTTAAAGCATTACAATCAGCAGGGGTTTCCGGTGAAGAGACTGATCAGGCTGTAAACAGTGGGTTTCCCGAACCCCATCCGCTTATCAAGGAAATAGCAGATGTTGATATAAACAGCACCACTCCTCTTGACGCTTTAAACCTTATAAGCAGATGGAAGGAAAAGCTGTCAGTAATGGATAAAGACAGAGATGATAAAAGATGTGCAGGGGAATCCGGCTCCTTGTTTAAGTCATGAAGATCCCGCAAAAAGCCTCTTGCTGTTACCTCTGATACCGCGAAGCGCGACGGGACACGTACGAGAGATGTCTCATAAGCTTCTGAAACAAATAGATTTCTCACCCCGCGTTTCGCGGAGTTCGAAATGACAACAGGTGTCCTTTCTGCTTTTTACGAATCCATCAGGTCAAGATAAGAAAAATGAATATTCTGAAGATTTTAAAGAGAGTAAAATTTATCCTCCTGATAATTGCAATAACAGTGATGGTTTTATATTTTTTACTCTAATTCTAATAAAGAGACACCTTTGAATAAGGGTAGGAGGGTATAATGACCTTCACCTGATTACACACATACACAAAAAAAGGTCTTTGCTTAATTACCGTGGCGCCACCCAATTTGCCCTCACTCATTATCCAGGGGGCATTCGATGTAATCAAATTTTTCATCTTCATTATCTGTGTTGCAGATAAAAGCAAGGACATCAACTTTTCCGTCGGAATGTTTGTTAATTGCGGTTTTGAAGAAAAAACCGATAAATGATACCAGGGCTGCTTCAAAACATTCTACTTTGCCTTCTGTGGTTTTGTTGTGCCAGTTGGAATACCATTTGATAAAATATTTTTTAAATTTATCTGTTTTTATGGCTTTCTGCACCATCGGGTTATCAAGGGGAATCTTATCCCATGTTACGTTAAGCGCCCATGTAAACTTTGTTTTCGAATTGTCGGCAGCTATCCCTCCGTAGTTTTTATTTATTTGCGCAATTATATCGCTAAATTCACTCGCCATACTATAGCCTCCTCAAAGTCTTTAATTATGGTGAAACCGTAAAAAGTCCACATCTGTCATCTCGAACGAACGTGAGAGATCTCATAACACACTGAAACAACGAGATTTCTCACCCTGCTGTCGCAGGGTTCGAAATGACAATATGGTTGTTTTTGGACTTTTTACGGAACCATCATAAATAATTAAAAATGATGTTTCAGGTATATTATAATGATAGGTTAAAGTCAAATGAAAAGTTATAGCTTATCTGTTAATAGTTATCTGGTCTGTGGTTGTGAAAGCAGCATTCAGCTGTCAGCAAAAAAAAATCTTCTCAACACCTTACATGGGGGTAAGTATGATATAAAACAGAGAATATATTTCTGTCTGTTTTCTGATTTTTTGTGGCAATTCTCAGCCTCAATCATCCAATCCTTCCCTGTTTTGTTCTTGAAGGGCGCAGCCCTCATTCCCACACAACTAAATTTTTTCACCGTTTCTGGCATGATTGTTGAATAACATTTATAAATAATTTATGAACATTTCATGTTTAAATTGTTGAAATTTATTTATATAATGGGATATCTTTATTTTTAAAGGTAAAGAATAGATATGAAAAAAGGTTTTTTTCAGGTTCTATGAATGATATAGTCTGATAATATGAAGGGTTTTAAAGGTTTGATAGAAAACAGAAATACAGGAATAAAAGATGGTCAGTAGAAAAACACTTCAGATGCCTCATCACTTCTATGTTAAGTCAAAAGAGGAGAACCGGGGTTATGTCCATGAAACAGCCGATTATGACAGCAGCCCCATACTGCAGGAAGATGAAGTAAATGATTATTTAAAATACTGGGGATTGCGGGAAAAACCCTTTGAGAACACCACGGTTCCTGAATATTTTTTTGAAAGCTATGACCATGTTGAGGCGCTTGAGAGGCTTTTCTACATTGTTGAAGAACAGAACATGTATTTTGGCCTCCTGACAGGTGAGATTGGGTGCGGAAAAACTATTACCAGAAGTGTTTTTAAAAACAGACTTTCTCCAATTCAGTATGAAGTGGTTGATATGGAGAATTCAAATCTTCCCTTTAACTTTATTCTTATGGAGTGTATCCATAAATTAAGCGCTGACAGCGGAAACAAAAACCTCCCTGATGATAATATCTACTATCTTGTCAAGGAGTTTAAAAATATACTGAAAGAAAAAATAGTTAAACGGAAAAAGAGCCTTGTTATCGTGCTGGATGAAGCGCAGCAGCTTTCCAAAGAGTCTATCACTGAGCTGAAAAACCTCACAAACATTACTTTTGAAGACCACGGTTACGTAACCATAATACTCATGGGGCAGCCTGAGTTAAGATCAATGGTTAAGAACATCCCCCCTGTTGATCAGAGAGTAAGTCTCAGGTTTCATCTAAATCCGCTATCTCAGAAGGATATTGACGGTTATTTAAAACACAGGTTAAAAGTTGCCGGTCATGTGGACGGAGATATTTTCACCAATGCTGCAGTTCAGTTTTTAAGCCAGGTTACAGGCGGTGTGCCGAGAGAAATAAACAGAATATGTAAACTTGCTCTTGTAAGGGCATTTTCACTTAAAGCGGACTGTATATCAAGAGAGGTAATAAAATCGATTGCAATGGATATCTGGAAACAGAACGGTAAAATAAATGGATGATTTCAGGATTTCCGACATAAAACGTGGTCCGCAGAATAAAGATAAAAAAACACCGGCCCCGCCTGGGAGCGGCAAGGCATCTCCTGATGTACAGGATCAGTCCCGCCAATCAGAGAAAACAGCCCAGTTGACTGAAGAGTTCAACATCCGTCAGTACTGGGAAACTCTGCTGCGCTACCGTTTTGTGGTTGTTTTAATAACAGTTGCTGTTTTTGCAGGAACAGTCGGGTTAACCTCCCTTAAACCGCAAATGTTCAGGGCTGAGGCTGTGATACTGAGGAAAGCCGAACCTGTAGGGGGCTTATATTCTGTCAGCAAAGGATATCGTTCTGATACACTTCAAAAAATAGCCACCTCCAGAACCGTATTGCAGGGCGCAGTTCATTTTATAAAAGATGAGCTCAAAGAGTTTGAGGCACAAGGATACGAAATACCGGAAAGCGACTGGCAGGCAGCGCGTGAGATGATAAATATGGGCGCACCCTCTGGATCAGTTGAATCCTCCATTGACAGAGATTCTAAAGATATTCTCTATTTCGTAGCTGTTTCCCGATACTCCGGTTTTATAACAGCAGCCATTGCAAACAGCACTGCCCGTTCTTTTATAGACAGGCTTACAGAATTTGAAAGGCAGGAGGCGAACAATAAATCAATAATTCTTGAAAAACTCTACGGAGCAAAACAGGAAGAGATAGATGAGATAGAAAATAAAATAGTTGAGCTCAGACGCGAATACGGAGAACAGGAGGAGGGTTTTACAGCCATAGCAGCAGATGAACAGCGACTTCTGAACCTTGCCTCAGAATACGAGATGCTCTATCAGACAAACAAGCTGAATGTTGAGGAGATGACAGAGCAGATAGAGGCACTGAAACGCGAGCTTGGGGTGGAGGGAGTTCCATCAGACCAGATCCTATGGGTAGATACAAGGGGGAATATAATGGATGAAAAATTGCAGGAACTGGAAATGCACAAAACAGAACTGCTTACCCGTTACACCCCTGAAAATTCTCTTGTGATAAGGGTGCAAAGCCAGATTGAAGCGCTGCGCAGAAGTATTTCACAGCAAAGAGAGGGAACTGCTGAAAAAAGAAGGGTTCGGGTTGACAGTCTCCGCTCAGACATGGTTACAAGTCTTATTCTGCTGGAGTCGAAGTTTCAAGGCGCCCGCATAACCCTTGAAAGCATAAAAAAAACAAGAAATGAGCTGAACAGCAAGCTTATTGAGTTTCCGGTAAAGACTGTGGAACTGGAAAGACTTAAACGCCATAAAGATATTTTGGAAAAACTCTCTGATGATCTGAGAAAGGATTATCAGAAGGAGACAATTGCAAGCACTGCGGCTGTTTCAGATGTTCAGCTAATTGAACCTGCCCTACCCCCGTCCCGTCCGTTTGAACCAAATATAAGGAAAGCAATTATACTGGGCATCTGTTATGGGCTGGGTTTGGGGATTGCCGCTGCTTTCCTTCTGCACAACTGGGATAATACAATTAATACAACAAATGAGATGAAAACAATGCTTCATCTTCCCCCCCTGGGGCTTGTGCCCCAGTGGGATGAAAATGATAAATTTATCAACCCTGCAGGATTTGATGAGCTCAATGCCGAGGTTTACGGTGTTCTGCGAAACAATATCCGGTACAGCAAAGGGGACAATCCGCATAAGAGTCTGCTGATTACATCTGCAATTCAGGGTGAGGGAAAATCCCTTACCGCAGTTAATCTTGCCTGCTCGTTTGCTTTTGAAGGCAACCGTACGCTTCTTCTAACCGTTGATCTGCGCCGAAAAAGAGAATACTATGGGCTCAGGCTGCCGGGAGAGGTGAAAAAGGGAGAAAAAGGCATTGCTGCTCTGCTTGCAGGCGAGGCGGAATATTCTCAGGTTATCCACAGAACAACATTTGACAACCTCTATCTGATCCCTACAGGTGAAAAACGAAAAAACGCAAACAGACTGCTTGTACCTGATAAACTGCGGAGATTTTTCAATGACATGGAAAGGCAGTTTGAGGTTGTGATAATTGATGCGCCTGCTGTGCTTCCCATTGTTGATACAACCCTTGTATCCCCATTTGCAAGAGGAACGCTTCTTGTGGTAAATGCCGGAAAGACACCTGTAGGTGCAGTTCAGCAGGCAATAAGCCGGCTTGAACATGTAGGGACAAAGATGATCGGCACAACATTAAACAGAGCAAAAAACATGAAGTTTGATTTCTTCTATGGCACAACGTACACCTATTACGGAGGGTATAAGAGCTGATAAGGGGGTTAGCTCGTAGTAAAAAAAAACAGAAGCGCAAAGTTGAAAGAAATTAGCTCGTAGCCCGCCCTGTTAAATAACCTTCGGTTACTTCGTATTTCACAGGGTAAATAGCCGGTAGTCAAGAAAGCTGTTGAGGGGCTTCGCAGTTGAGAAGTAAAAAAAAGAGCTGTTAAGTTTTAGAGGTTTTTATGAAAAAAATTATTTTAATAATTACAATAATTGTTATGGCTTCTGGATGTGCCTCTGCTCGAAAAGATGTGGCACCTGAGGATGTCATTACTGTCAGCGAGGAAGAACTTGTTACTGATGACGACTCCGCTGAATACAGAACAGAGAGGATAAGCAGAGAGGAGCTGGAAGAAGCACCCTCCATTTATTCAGACTACCGTATTCAGGCGGGTGATCGGTTTGAAATATCTGTCTGGGGTGAGCCTGAAATGACCCGGGATCTTGTGGTTGTTCCGGACGGGACCATCTCATATTTTCTTGTTGGTGAGATTGAGGCTGTGGGCAAAACCTTTATGGAACTGAGACAGGAGATTGAAAACCGGCTCGCAAGATATATCATCGAGCCAAGGGTTACTATTCTCGGAAGAGAATTTGCAGGCACCTTTGCAACGCTTTTAGGGGCTTTAGAGAGCCCCGGCAATTACCCTGTATCACAGACAGACAGACTGCTTGACCTTATCGCCAAGGCAGGCGGATTGAGATATATGGTGGCTGCAACATCAACATTTCAGTTTGCAGGCGATATTGCAAATCTGAGACTTGCATACCTTTCCCGCGGAGGCAAGCTTGTTGATGTTGACTTTGTTGCGCTGCTTGACAGGGGGGATATGTCGCAGAACATACGTGTTCACCCCGGTGATTTCATCTATATCCCGTCAGCTATGGCAGAACAGGTCTATATTTTAGGAGAAGTAAACAGACCCATCGGCGTTCCCTACCGCGCAAACACAACCCTTATGCAGGCAATCACCTTTGCCTACGGTTTTATAGAGGAGACTGCAAGGAAAAACAGTATTATTATTATCAGCGGAGGTGTGCGTGAACCAGCCAGTGTCAGAAGGGTTAATTTCAACAAAATTATGAGCGGGAAGGAGAGCGACTTTCTGCTTGAACCGGGTGATATAGTATATGTACCGTCAACCTTCATAACAGACATCAACAGGGCGGCTGTAAAGGTTATTCCAATGCTCGACGTTATTCTCAAAGGAGATAGCGCACTTGATGTTTATCAGCGGCGCTATGACACATGGAATCCGTATAAGTTGAAGTGACAGGAGGGCAGGGTAAATAGTAAAAGCTAAAATCCTTTTTGTGATAGGTGAAAGCAGATTTTAAATATTGATGAACCCCGCAGCAAGATAGGGCACTTTTGGCATTGCTACCGTGAGGCTATGTCATAACAGTCCAAAGTGTCATTTCGAATTTTGCGTTTTGCAGGGGTAATAAATATCAAATGCTTGATTTTACTATCTTAAAGATTTATCGCTACCGCTGGAAATGACAGAATCACCCGGTTGTGACACACTCTCTCAAAAAAGAGGGGGTGTTTATCAATGCTTAGTTGTTTCAACTTTTTAACGACGATCCTTCTCAGCCCTTCCCCCGGCGGTTTCATGAAAAAGCTGCAATATCAACATGATCAGTTATGAGCTGTTTCAGAAGGTCTATTTTGTCATGGTCATCCTTTGTCACAAGTGGTTCCATCCTGTCTATCTGGCGGGCAACCTGATAAGTATCAGGTGATACCACAAGCAGGGGGGTGTTGCTCTGTTCAGCCTTTGAGATTATATTTGACGGAGGAAGTATATTGTTTGTAAGGATTACCCCGGCAGAGTTTGTTTCAATTGCAGCAAGAATCATATCGCTTCTGTCGCCGCCAGTGATTATTAGTTTGCCCTCTTTTTTGAAGAAAGGTTTCTGCATTGCCACATTTCCGGACATTGCACCTATGAATATATTCTTTACTGTTCTGTCCAGATGCTCTTTTGTTGTTAGGATTTTTGCAAATAGTTTGTCTGCAAGAAACCGGAGAGTAAACATGCAAAGCTCGTTTTTATAGGGAAGAATTCCAAGCACATCAACCCCCATATCTTTTATCTCCGGCAGATATGTTTCCCTGAAGTCTTCAATATTGTGAACCTTGTTTACAACAATACCTTTAAGAGACACACCTTTCATATCAACATTTTTCTTAACAAACATTATGTCATCAAGTATCGTGTCATCATCTCCGCTTATTACAAAAACAAGAGGTGAGTTCAGGTATCCTGCCACGGAAAGAGGATCAAGGTAAACGGAAGTTCCGTAGGAGATTGCTTTGCCTGCCTCCACAATAAGCAAATTTTTTCCACTGCTTAAATTTTCAGCAAGTTCTGTAACCTTTGTTTTCACGGTCTCCCTGTCATACATGAAACGCAGTTTTGAATGGTCAAAGCCTATACTCATTTCATCAGGGCTTTCCTGCATTTTATAAATATTTGCCATAAGAGCTGCATCATAATCCCACAGCCTTTTTTTACTGTAAAGGAGTCTGTCTCCAAAAGGTTTCATGTAGCCTGTTTTCTGTTGAAGGGTTTCTGTAAGCCCTAAAATAAAACTGGTTTTTCCCGTGCTGTTTCTAAGCGATGAAATAACTAACTTATTCATATATTTATCTCCTTTCCTCTTTTGAGAGTAAAATCCTTACGTCAACTGCTTTTGAGCCCATGGTGTTTTCATATACCATAAGCGGGTTTATCTCTATGTCTGATATGGAAGGGCATTTGCTTATGAGAGCTCCTATTTTTACTATTGTGTTTATAACTGATTCAATATCTTTCTGCTCCTCACCCCTTACTCCTAAAAGAAGAGGATAAGAACGGGTATGTTTAATCATCTCCATTATCTGTGTGCGGTTGACTGGAAGTGCTCTGAAAGCCACATCCTTCATAACCTCTACATAAATACCTCCAAGCCCAAACATTATTATAGGGCCGAAGGTATTGTCTCTTCTTGCCCCTATTATTGTTTCGATCTCGTTTGTGAGCATTTCTGCAATCTCAACACCCTGGATTATTGCATCATGTTTATACTCTCTGCAATTGCGGATTATTGCCTGATATGCATCAATGACCTCATCTCTGTTGTCAAGATTAAGGGCAACACCTCCGGCGTCGCTTTTATGAACAATGTCCTTTGACACCACCTTCATGACGACTGGATATCCAATCTCTTCTGCTTTAATCACGGATTCATCAAGGTTATGGGCAACACCGCTTTTAGGCACCTGTATGGCGGTCAGCTCCATAATTTGCATTGCTTCATGTGAGAGCAGAAAATGTCTGTCCTGCGCAAGTGCACCTCTGCATATTTTTTCCACTGCTTCAACATCAAAATCAAAGTCTTCAAACTCATCTGAAATGCCTTTAATATGTCTTTTATACTCATATAATCTGCCAAGACAGGCTACTGCTTCATAGACATCTCCAAATACCGGAACATTTTTTCTCCCAAGCTTTGTGATGGCGCTTTCAATATCCTCCCCTCCTACTATTGCAAAAACAAGAGGTTTGCCAGCTCTCTGATATTTTTTATGGTTCTCTTCAAGAACAACTTCCAAATCTGCTGCAAGAAATGTTGCTGTTTCACAATACAGAGCAATACTTGAACCGATTTCAGGACTTTCAAGAGCAACCTGCAGGGCTGAGTTATATTCATTGCTTGCAGCTCCGCCTGTTATGTCAATCGGGTTTTTTGTAGAGCCGAAACTTGGGGTGACGGGTGAGAACATGGTTTTGAGTTTTGTTCCATTATCATAGAGGTCTATTGAATATTTTTCACATGCATCTGTTGCCATTACTCCAATACCGCCGCCGTTTGTGATTATTACGGAATTATCTTTGGCAGGAAGAGGGTTGTTGGAAAGGAATTTTGCCCAGTTGAAAGCCTCCCTTATATTCTCTGCTCTTAACACACCGCACTGCTTTAAAACCGCATCTGTTATTTCATCAGAACCCGCAAGCGAGCCTGTATGAGATGCCGCTGCTACGGCTCCTCTTTCAGACCTTCCGGATTTTATTACAACCACCGGTTTTTCAGCAGTTACCTTTTTTACGGTGTCAACAAACCTCTGCCCATTGGTTATTCCCTCGATATACATCAGGATAACCTTTGTTCTGTTCTGCGCTGCGAGATAACCAAGCAGGTCTGTCTCATCAATATCACATTTGTTCCCGACAGAAACAATAGCAGATATACCTATATTTTCAACTTTTGTTTTTCCAATCATTGCAAGCCCCAAAGCACCGCTCTGAGTGATTATTGCAACACTGCCAGGCAGGATATTGCCGGGTCCAAAGGTGGCATCCATATTTGCTTCAGCAGAATATACCCCGAATATGTTAGGCCCTATTACTCTCATACCGTGCTGTCTCGAGTAGGATACTATTTTTTTTTCCTCTTCAATGTTTCCTACTTCTGAGAAACCCGATGAAATTATGAGGTTGAACTTAACACCCGCGTCAGCGCAGCTTTTTACAGAGTCATAAACAAACTGTGCTGGTATTGTTGTGCAGACCACATCAACAGGGGCATTGATCTGCTCAATTGATCTGTGTATTTCAAGACCCAGCATTTCGCCGCCTGATGGATTTACAGGATAAATTTTACCCTTAAAACCGCTTGACAGAATATTTGATACAACGGTGTGCCCTATTTTTTTCGGGTCTTTTGATGCCCCAACTACTGCAATGCTTTGAGGTTCAAACAGATGCTTAATGTCGTTCATAAATTAATTATCTCCCGTCAATTTTCTCTAAAAACCAGTTTAAGCTCATAAACCCCTTCGCTTGTTGTCTTTTCAATATCAAACCCCCCTTTTTCAAAAAGCCCCATCATGGCTTTATTTTCAACAAGCACTTCTGCTGTAAAACCAAGAAGCCCCTGCCTTGTGGCAAGGTATGTAAGATAGGAGAGAAGCTCTGTTCCAACCCCTCTTCCATGCCAGTCATCTCTTACAACTACTGCAACCTCTGCGGTGTGGGTTGACTTGTTTATTCCATACTGCCCGATGCCTATAACCTCTTCATTGTTTTCATCTCCGGTGGTTGCAAGGATTATCATCTCATTTGTGTAGTCAATCACAACAAATGACTGGAGCCTTTCATGTGGCATATCCTGTCTGCTTGAAATAAATCTGCGGTAAAGACTCTTGTCTGAGAGTGAATAGAAGAAGTCTTTAAGAAGCGGTTCATCGCTGATTTTTACAGGGCGCAGAAAAAGGTGGTGTCCTGTTTTTGTGACCCTTGTTGTTTCGAGATGTTCGGGATATATTCCTCTTGAGCCCGGTATAAAAGCCTGGTCTTTATAAATTATGCCAAAACTTTTCGCTTCTTCAATAAGCCAGGGTCTGAACTTTGGATGAGCAATTGCAATTAAATCCATTGCGCGTTCACGAACATTCTTGCCATGCAGGTATGCAATGCCGTATTCTGTAATAACATAATGGATATCACCGCGGGTAAGGGTTACCCCCGCACCTTCATCAAGAAGAGGAACAATGCGTGAGTATTTGTTGTCGTTTGAGGTGGAGCGCAGTGTCAGAACCGGTTTCCCTCCGTTTGAAAGGGAAGCGCCCCTCATAAAATCAGCATGCCCTCCAACTCCGCTGTAGAAATATTTTCCTATTGACTCAGAGCTTGACTGCCCTGTTAAATCTATCTGAAGAGCCGAGTTTATTGCAATCATATTCTGGTGCTGGGCAATAACAAGCGGGTTGTTTGTCTGATCTATCGGTTTGAAATCAATTGAGGGGTTGTCGTGTATATACTTATAGGTCTGACTTGTACCCATACAGAATGAAGCCACTGTTTTTCCTCTGTCAATGGTTTTTCTGGAATTGTCAACAACTCCCTGCTTTATAAGCTCTACCATGCCGTCAGATAACAGTTCTGTGTGAATTCCAAGATGTTTTTTATCTTTAAGACTTGACATTATTGCATTTGGCATGCTGCCGTAGCCGACCTGAATAGTATCACCGTCCTGGATTATTCTGCTTACGTATTTTCCTATTCTATCTGAAATGTCATCCGGCACATTTGGAGCAAATTCAAGAATCGGTTCATCATGGTGTACTATATAGTTGATTTTATCCAAATGAATGAATGTGTCTCCGTGCACCCTTGGCATGTTGGAATTGATTTGGGCTATAATAACTGAAGAGGTTTCAACAGCTGCTTTTACTATATCAACGCTTATTCCAAGGCTGACATATCCATGACTGTCAGGCAGGGATGTCTGAATAAGGGCAACATCCATCTTGACAATTCCCCTGTAAAACAGGGATGGGACATTTGAGAGAAACAGCGGACTGTAATCAGCCATGCCCTGGTTGACAGCCTCCCTTGCATTGTCTCCAATAAAAAATGAGTTGAGCCTGAAGTTGCGTTTTAGTTTTTCATCGGCATAGGGTGCAACCCCGAGTGTCCATACATGAAAAACTTCAGCATCAAAAAAAGCCTTAGGGTTATTACTAACATATTCAGAGAGCGAATTTACAAGATGCTGTGGCTCACCGCATGCAGTTCCTATAAAAATTTTATCTCCTCTGTGAATGTTTTTAAATATCTTGTATTCAGGAGAGAACTTTTCAGGATAGCGTTCCTTCAGCTTTTCGAGGATGTCTGTGCTGTTTAACATTGTTTTATAATTAAAAAAGGGTTATTGATGAATTCAGATATTTTGATTTTAACATGTATTTTGTGAAAATTCTACAATGTAATAAATAAGATTATATGCGATGGACTATATGAAAAAGGGTTAGACCTTATAACCTCTCTTCAGTAAAAGAGCAACCAACGGGATTTAAGTTTTTAAGCCCGTCAGACTTTAAACCGTTTCCTGCTTCTTCTGTGTTTAATTTTTTACAAGCTTTTCAAGTGCATTTTCAATATCTTTGACTTTAAAGGGTTTTGCTATAAAATCATCAACCCCGGTTTTTTGAGCCATGGATATAACGTGGTCATCTGCAAACGCTGTTATAAGTATTCTTATAATGTCAGGCTTGACTCTGGCTGCTGCGTTGAGAACTTCTATTCCATTTGCGCCGGGCAGTTTATAGTCGCATATTATGATGTCAAAGTCCTGAAAATTGACTGTTTCAAACCCCTGCCCGGCATCTTCCAATGCTTCAAATACAAGGGTCTTTTTTTGAAAATAGTACTCAAGTGAGCTTCTGATCCATTTATCATCATCAATTAAAAGAACCCTCATGTTCTTAAGTTTTTCAATGGTTTTAACGGTCATTATTTTACCTCTGTTAATTCTCATAACGTATTTTTACGATACTGAATAAATGCAGAAAAGATACCAACTTATTATTGTAGTAAATTACTATAAAATATTAATAAATTTTAATTTCTATTGTATTAATTTCCTGCCGGGCTTTGGGCAGCTTTTTATTATATTGCAAAATCACTACGCAGATTTGGCTAAAAAACCAAGTTGGATTTTGTAAAACAGCTGTTAAGTGGATGGTGATAAGCAGGAAAAAGAAGTTGTGAATTATAATCTGAAAACAATAAGATGCAAGGTTCAAAATTTAAAATTATTTTATATGGGATAATAGATTAAAACCCTTACCGGCATTTACCAATCTGTAAATCTACTATGTTTTCTCATTGTTCCAAAACTGTCTGCAAAAAAGGGAAGCATGATAGCTTCCCTTTTTTTTGCGTCAATTTTCAAGTAATTATTCGGTTTTTTCAGTAGCCGGTTCCTGATAGATGATATCTGATTTTAGAAGAGCTTCAATTTGATCTGGTTTGTAATCAAGCACGGTTGCAAGAACCTCACTGTTGTGCTCGCCAAGAAGGGGACCATGACCCCTCACACCGCAGGGTGTTTCAGACATTTTAAGCGGGCTCCCATACATCTTCATTTTGCCTATATAAGGCTGCTCGACTTCCACCATCATTTCCCGTGCAAGAATATGCGGGTCCATATCTGCAAGTTCTTTAATTGAACGTACCCTGAGGCAGGGCGTTTCATGTTTTTCAAGTATCTTTTCGGCTTCTTCAACAGATTCACAGGACATCACCCATTCTTCAACAACCTGGTGAATAAAAGGGGCATTTTCCTGGGTGCATCTTGTTGAAACAGTTGCAGCTCTTGGATCATCAAACAGCCATTTATATTTCTCGCCCATTGCATTTACTATTCCAATCCAGCGGGGCTGGGTAAGTGAAGCGATTACAATATAACCGTTTTTACCTTTATAGACGCCATAGGGGGCATAGCCGGGGTGAAGTCTCCCGATTTTTGGCGGATCAACGGGTTTACCGATTGCACTGCTTAAAAGATACCATGGCAGGGTGTTTTCGTGAAGGGAGAACAGGCAGTCCATCATGGAAATGTCAATATTCTGGCCTTTGCCGCTCTGGGTTCTGCAGTAGAGGGCTCCGCAAATTGCTGTTGCTGCATGGATAGATGCCGTCATATCTCCTATTGAAACAGGTGCAATCTGGGGCAGCTCGTTCTGGTCTGTCCAGCCGCTTGCACCTTGAGCTATCATGTCATAGCCGGGTTTATGGGAATAAGGTCCCCAGTGTCCAAAACATGAAATAGAGCAGTAGATAATATCTTCTTTAATTTTCTTGACAGAATCGTAATCAAGCTTAAGCCTGTCCATAACACCGGGTGCGAAGTTTTCTATTATCACATCGCTCTTTTTTATCAGCTCATGTATAAGTTCTTTGCCTTTGGGGTCTTTCAGGTTGATACAGACGCTTTTTTTCCCTCTGTTGCAGTTGATGTTATAAGAACTCTGTTTAACCCCGTTATGTTCCATGATTAGCGGAAGATGTCTTTCATTTGTGCCGTCTTTGTAACGTTCGACTTTAATGATATAGGCTCCCATGTCTGCAAGTGTTCTTGTGGCAAAAGGTCCTGCAAGCACCCAGGTAAAATCAAGAACAGTAACACCCTTAAGCGGTCCGTCTTTAAGTTGTTCCATACTTTAAAACCTCCATTGATTTAATAATTAGAAAAATAGTTAAACAGCTCAGTTTACAGATAAACTATATGTATATAAATTTGATGGACCCGTAAAAAGTCAATTTTTTCTTAAAATGCTAAAAGAGACTGCGGAGGTTAATAGTCGTAACGTACTGTAATTGCTTTCTAATCACCCTCACCCCAACCCTCTCCCGTCAAGGGAGAGGGAGCTTTTTAGACTTTTTACCGGTTAATCAAATTTGATAAACAACTAAAAAGTCAGAAAGATCACTTTTTGTCATTTCGAACCTTGCGACAGCAGGGTGAGAAATCTCGTTGTTTCAGTGTGT
>CAZMHH010000063.1:0-21252 GCA_964566035.1 uncultured Thermodesulfobacteriota bacterium | reverse complement strand
AGTTTTTACAGGGGGTTAGTTTTGTTTCGCTGTACAAAAAAGTCAGTTGATCCAGTTTAATAAGAGATTTATGTATATTAATTGTGATATCTTGATTTTGATAAACTTTTTTTATTGATCTTGTAACACAATAAAAGGTGTATGATACATGGCAACGGCAAAATAAATTCATCTTCAATATATTACAGATCACAAAGGTCACAAAACGAGTGTAATCCTGCCCATCGATGAGTTTAATGAATTGATTGAAGACTTGAATGACCTTGCGGTTATAGCCGAAAGGAAGGATGAGCCAACGATACCTCATAAAAAAGTCAAGGCAGAGCTAAAGCAAAATGGATATTTTTCCAGATTGAGTGGAGGCCTTCTGCCTTAAAAGAACTCTCAAAGATCAACCTCCAATACATCCCCCAGATTCTTCAAACAGTAGAACTACTCTCAAAAAATCCCTTTCCATCCGGTACTCGCAAATTACAGGGCGTTGAACACATATATCGAGTTCAGGTCGGTGAGTATAGGGTTGTGTATCAAATCATTAAAAACGAGCTGATAATTACTATAGTTCGTGTCCGGCATCGTAAAGAAGCATATCAATGACCACATAACAGCACACTGTAGTCGACCTCTTTCAGCGGCAGCTGACCTTTGCTTTGCGCTATCAGAACAAAAGGGGTTGAAAAAAGGGGACTTTTTACGGATCCATCAACATTTTTTACTGTTTCAATGAGTTGAGAGCTTCTTTTGTCTTTTCAGGTTCTGCCATAGAATAAAACTCCAAAATTTTGTCCTGTACCTCCTTCGGACTGAAAGGCTTTACAATATAACCCTGGATGCCAAGTTTAACACAGTCAAGCACCGACTCTTTTCTTGAAACAGAGGTTGACATTATAATTGGCGTTTTTTTGTCATTTATGTTAAGCCTTATCTCTTTAAGCACCATATAACCGCTCATGCTTGGAAGCATAATATCAAGAATAATAAGATCAGGTTTCATGATTTCATACTGTTTCAGTCCCTCTTTTCCGTCCTTTACAAATTGTTTTTCAAAAACCTTATCGCTTATAAACTTGTTGTAAAGATCCAGAATTTTCTGATCATCTTCAATAATAAGTATTTTGATTTTTTCCATATTAATTCTCCTTAGAAACATAAGTTTTCGCAATTTTATCATGCCATCCCTGACTGTTACTGTCAAACAAAATCCATAAAAAACCTATATACAAGGTCAATCGACATACAATATAGCCCAGATATCTTAATATAGCTTTCTTAAACCCTGGAACTCTTCCTTGTTTATCAATAACCTTTGTACCGCATAAAAGCTTTCCAAACGTTCTGCCTGTTGCCGCATGGAAATAGACAAAATAAAACATCTCAATTACAAAATTCAAGGGTGCAAAAAGCAGAAAAACAGAGCCGAATGTATCATCAAAAAACTCCCTGCCAAGGAGAACAGAGGACAGAACCAAAGCGCCGATTGTAAAGGTATTAATTATAACCTGATCAATAATATAGCCAAATAACCTCAGCATAAAAGAAGCGTAATGTTTTTTCTCATTATTTTTAGGGATTGTTCGCCCCCCTATCTCCTCTAAATCTTTCTTAATCAAATTAATTGTTTCTTCCATATCTTTTGGTTTTTCAGCAATATTACTGCCTGTAACAGCAGTATCCTTTTTCTCTTCGTTCATATTTTTATTGACCGCTTTCTATTACAGGGTTTTAAGCTTCTACTGCCTTCTGGTTTCTGATAATTAGCTTTTTATTATACCCTGACTTACCAGCACAACAGCTAATTATCCCTCTTTTTCAATTCATATCTGATTGTCACCTTGTTTGGTTCAACCATTGAAGCATTTAAAGGAACATCATCTAAAGCCAGATTAACTATCATACTGCCGCTTTCAGTTATGCTGTTTAGAAGAATTTTTTCAGTGTAAAGAGTATTGATATCGTTTAGTTTAAGACTGCCCGCTCTTACCCTTACAGTTTTTGGTTCAGACTTTGATTTTATCATAATAAAGTTATCAGAAAGACTGCCTGCCCAGTCAGCCTGAACAGGAACATCTCTTTCTTTAACCACATCCAGAAACAATTCAACAACCTGAGGTTCAATTCTTGAAAGCGAAATCCCCGGCGGCAGAGTAATAATATGCTGGTTTATCAGAATGGTGTTTGGACCGGAGCTGTATCTGCTCAAATCAACCCTTACAGAAATATCAGAACTTCTTACAGACCGGATAAGCGCCCCGGAACCGCTCAACTGGACACGTACCTCATTGTGTGATAATTCCTGAATTATCATTCCGGGACTCCTGTTGACAAATTGTATAGGCACATTAAAACTTATTACTACATCCTCACCCCGCGTAAACCCAAACCATATAGCCGCTACAAGCAGCAATGATACAATAGCGGATCCAAACAGTTCAAAAGACTGTCTTTTTACCTTTTTACGATCAACCGATCCAACCAGCAGATAATTCTGAAGCATCCTTATCAGGTCTTCTTTTCTTGAAACAACACTTATCTTGCTGCCCTTCATAATTAGAACATTGCCCTTCTCCTCTGAAACAACTATCACAAGCGCATCTGTTGATTCAGCAAGCCCTGCAGCAGCTCTGTGTCTTGTTCCATAATAAGAGGGCATATCTTTTCTCTGAGACAGAGGGAGAATAACCTTCACACGAGTAATTTTATCTCCCTGTATTATAATTGCTCCGTCATGAACAGGATTGTCTTTCCAGAAAATACTCTTAATCATCTCCTTTGAAATGGTACCCTGCCAGTTTATTCCTCCATGGATAATTTCAGAAAGATCATTGCTGCCTTTAATAACAATAAGAGCTCCTGTTTTTGACTTTGCAAGTTCAAAAGCACATTCTGAGATTATATCAACAGGAGGCACCGCTTTTTTAGGGGTAAACCCCCAGAAAAGGGATTTAAGGTTCTGAGCCTGAAGTACGGAGCGGATCTCATGTCTGAATATGACTATAAAAACAAGAGCTGCAACAGCAATTATTCCCTGAATTACAAGGCTTGTAAGAATGAGGCCCAGATAGACAGAGAATCTTTGCAATATCCAGAGAAGAGCTATTCCTGCAAACACTTTGAAAGCATTTGTTCCCCTGAAAAAGACATAGAGTCTGAAAAGGATATAACTGTTAAGGGCAATATCAGCCACATCCTGCCAGCTAAGACTTGATATAAAAGCAGAAGAAGAGGTATAGTCCATATTTTTAGTTTAATTTTTCTATTAAATTCGGCTACTTTTGATTGCCCTGATCACGGTCAATTATCAGTACAGAAACCCAACGGCAGCCTTTAATCGGTTATGCTGAAACGAAGCAGACCGATAATTTTTTCTGAACTGTCGAGTATCTCAACACGCCAGGGTCCTTTATCTGTTTCCCTTAACTGAATGGAGCTTCTGGTTGCCCATTTGGGAGGTTTGATTTCAAGTCTGAAAGTTGTAATAAGTTTGTCCCGGTGATACCACCTGTGAAAAATAAAAGTATTCTCAGCAACAGATTCAAACGCTGTGAAACAGCTTACCCTGCCTATTGATACAGGAAAAACCACAGCAGGGTTTTCAGGTGCAAAATCCTTAATGTTTTCACAAACCACAGCCTCCACAAGCTTCATTGTGGCTAAATCCTGCTCTGAAGCATATTCATTCGCATTCAACCCATATTTTCCTGCAACTATCTGAAAAAACAGAATAAAATTAAGCAGAATTATAAATGATACTGTTTTTAAAAATCTCATATTTATGTTTTTCAATATAAATTTAATCATGTCATTTTTATATAATTATAGACGCTAATTACATGTTTTGAAAAGGTTTTTTTGATTCGACTCAATATTTTTTCTATCATTTTATAAAAGTGCTGATATATAATTATGTTTGATCCTTAAAAAGATACAAAACAACCCTATTGTCATTTTGAACAAAGAGTGAAACCCGGGTTTTTCAGAAACGTCAGGAGACATCTTGCTTCGTTCCAACTGTGTAACACTCTTGTTTTCTGATTTTTTAAAAATTCATAATAACTATATGGAATAAAATAATTTTTCTTCCGACTTGTCCGGTTCAGGAGTAAAAAATGAACAGAGAAATAAGGAAGTCACAAAAACTCAGCACTAAAATAATTGTGATGGTTTATGCTATCCTTATTGCAATCTTTGCTTTCGTAATTACATATCAAAGCAAAACCCTGACAGACACGCACGTTGCAAAAGAACTCAACAGATCAAGAATAATAACAGCAAACTGTGAGGTCTTCAGAACATTTATAGGGGATCTAAGAGATTCAGGCTCCTTTGATGACAAGTCCCTGCTTGCCTCCTTTCAACATGATATTGCCCAAGGCAGTAAATACTATGAAACAAAGATATACCAAACAATACCTGTTGTAGCATCATGGACAGCTGCCCAGTCAAAAGCTTCCGAGCTCGGATACATTTTTAGAGTACCGAAAAACAATCCCAGAAACCCTTTAAATGAGCCTAGACCCGGGGTCGAAAAAGCGGTCATTAATTATCTTGAAGGAAAAGGCTCTCTTGATGAGATTGAGAAAAACGGAGGAAAAATAATTTTTCCTGAAGATAAATCTAAAGCCCGTATACTTGGTGAAATAGGCATTATCTTCAGAGGAAAAGAACAGCTTAACAGCGCAGAAGGCGGAGGATTTCACTTTGTTGATGCTGTTAGGGTTTTCCGTTCAATCAAGTTAACTCAAGACTGCATGACCTGTCACGGAGATCCGAAAGGAGAACCCGATCTTGTCGGAATGACAAAAGAGGGCTGGAAAGTTGGTGATGTCAGGGGAGCTTTTCAGATTATAAACCCGCTTGATAAAATGAGAGCAGAGTTGTCCAAAGCCTTTAGAGACAATATTTTAATTGCCATATTAATTCTTATCACATCAGGAAGTCTTTTCTACTTCTATATAAAGAAAGTCGTAGCCGACCCTATTGAGAAAATTGTTGGATTTGTAAAAAAATTCGGGGAAGGCGATTTCAGCTCAACCCTTGAATCACAAAGAAGTGATGAAATAGGCATCATGATTGACAGTCTTAACCATTCCGTAGGGCAGTTGAGAGAAACCCTGGCAGGCGTAGCTGAAACATCAAATCAACTTTCGGCTTCATCTGAAAGTCTTTCCTACATATCATCAGAGCTTGCTTCTTCCGCCGAAGAGATGAATGCTCAGTCAATCACCGTATCTAATGCGACAGAGCTTGCTTCTTCAAATGTTGCAACTGTTGCCCAAGCCACTGGACAGACAAGCTCATCTGTGGAATCAATTGCCTCTATGACTGAAAAGCTTTCCTCAAATTTCAAAAGTGTAGCAAATTTTGCGCAGCAAACTTCTGCAAAGGTTACAAAGGTGGCAGAGGCAGGAGAACAAATGTCTTCAGGGATTAGCAATGTTGCCGCATCCATTGAAGAAATGACATCATCTCTTGGAGAAGTAGCTAAAAATACCAGTCAGGCAAACACTATATCACAGAAAGCCAAACACCGTGCTGAAGAAATAAATGTAAAAATGGCAGCACTCACAGAGGCATCAAAACAGATTGGAAAAGTAATCAACGTTATCAACGAGATTGCCGATCAGACAAATATGCTTGCATTGAATGCAACCATAGAAGCAGCCGGAGCAGGGGAAGCAGGCAAAGGGTTTGCTGTTGTGGCTGGAGAGGTAAAGGAGCTTGCCCGCCAGAGCGCAGAGGCAACAGATGAAATAGCCGGACAGATTGAAAACATTCAGACCTGCACCAAGGAGGCATTCACAGCCGTTGAAGACATAAACAGCACAATAAACGACATTGCTCAAATAAATGAAATGATAGCCGGATCTGTGAGGGAACAGACAATGGCTGCAAATGACATTTCCAGAACCATTGCCGAAAACGCAAAAGGCGCACAGCAGGTATCAGCAAACTCTGCTGAAGCTTCTAAACTTGTTCATGAAATTGCCAACAATACTGATGAAGCCGCAAAAACATCATCAGAGGTTGCAGGTAACATTGATGAACTAGCAGAAGGAGCAAGGGAAATAGCCAGATCATCCAACCAGGCTTCAAATGGACTTCTGGAAATTTCTAAAAACATACACGGAATCAACACGGCAGCCGGCCAGACATCCCGTAATGCCTCAAAAACCAATGACTCATCACGGGATCTTTCAACAATCGCTTCCCGTATGGTTGCAATGATCAGCAGGTTTAAAATAAACTAATCAATACAGGTATCATGATCAATATCAGAAGCATGATATACTGTTGCCATGTTATAATTTTCTTAACATGAAACATTATGGAACTTGGAATATTCTCAGACATAATATATATATTGCTGCTTGCAACCTTTTCACTGTTTATCTGTAATATCATCCACTTGCCTGCAATAGTAGGTCTTCTTCTGGTCGGTATTATCGGAGGACCACATGGACTTTCTATAATTAAATCCATAGAGGGTGTAGAGTATCTTGCTGAAATAGGCGTTATTTTGTTACTTTTTACCATTGGCATAGAGTGCAGCATACAAAATATTGTTAAAATAAAAAAAATCCTTCTCAAGAGCGGATCTTTCCAGGTGCTTGTCACTTTTGGATTCAGCTTTGCTGCAAGTTATTTTTCCGGTATTCCAGTTAATAAATCAATTTTTATAGGCCTTCTGATAACAATGAGCAGCACTGCCATAATCATGAGGGAGATTCAGAAACGAGGAGACATTGATACACCGCACGGCAGAATAACATTTGGAACCCTCATACTGCAGGATATTCTTGTTGTTCCTATGATGTTGTCCATTCCTTTGCTTGCCGGTGAATCGAGGTTTGAAGCTGCATCTCTTTTTCCTTTTTTACTCAAATCTTTTCTCGTAATTACAGGAATAATAATAACTTCAAAATGGCTGCTTCCTAACATACTGCACCAGATAGCAAGAACAAGGGATCAGGATCTTTTCATTATTACAATAATACTAATCGGCTTTGGCATAGGGTTTCTTACACACAGTATTGGGCTTTCTCTTGCGCTCGGAGCGTTCATTGCCGGTCTCATTCTTTCAGAATCACCATATGGACATCGTGCGCTTGGCAATATACTTCCTCTTCGAGATATATTTATGAGTTTTTTCTTTGTTTCAATAGGGATGCTGCTGGATGTTCGCATTATAATTACCGAACCTTTAATTATTATTGGCGGAACTGTTCTGGTAATAGCCCTGAAATTTGTTTTTGCAACAGGAGCAGCAATTTTTGGAGGAATCCCACTTAGGTCTGCTCTGATATCGGGTTTTTATCTTGCCCAGATAGGCGAGTTCAGTTTTGTTCTTGCAAGCGCAGGCCTTGCCGGCAATTTGCTTAGTACCGACCATTTTCAAATATTTCTCGGGGTTTCCATTCTTTCAATGATACTGACACCTCTTATGATCAACCTTGCACCAACAGTTGCAAATCAGCTTATAAAACTCCCTTTGCCCGCAAGGTTCAAAGCAGGAAAATTCAACAACATACCCGAGTCCAGCCTTATTGACCATATAGTCATAATCGGATTCGGGCTTTGCGGCAAAACACTTGCTGAGGCAGCCCGTAAAACACATATTCCTTTTGTAATTATTGAAGCCAACCCTGACACTGTAAATTACCTGCAGGATGATTCAACACCAATTTATCATGGAGATGCTTCCTATGAACCTGTTCTTGAACATGCAGGCATTACCGAGGCCCGTGTGGCTGTTATTGCCATCTCAGATCCAGCAGGAACAAACAGAATTGTTGACAAGATACGTTCACTAAACCCGACAATATATATAATTGCAAGAACCCGTTATGTTTCCCAGGCTCATACTCTTTTCGAGTTAGGCGCAAACGAGGTAATTCCTGAAGAATACGAAACATCAATCGAGATGTTCATAAGGGTTCTTAACAAATATCTTATTCAGCGTGAAGAGATAGAAAATATCGTTTCACTTATACGATCAGAAGGCTATGAGATGCTCCGCTCCATGAGTACTGAAAAAACACCGATCCAGGAACTTGATGTATTTCTTTCAGGCATGGATGTGAGGGTTATACAGGTAGAGGAAAGCTCGGGAGCATCGGGCAGAACACTTGCACAGCTTGGTTTGAGAAAAGACTACGGTATTACTGTTCTTGCCACAATACGCAATGGAGAAAAAACAGTGCTTCCTGGAGGAGACACGGTTCTCCAGCCCGGAGACAGTATTGTAACAGTAGGGCTTCCTGAACTTCTGGTCTTTGCCAACTCAATATTCAAAAAACACTAAAAAAAATATATTTATAAATTGCTCAATCAGTCCTGGTTAGAGAATTTTTATAAACACTATAGCCAGTGCTGTAATTCTCAGCAATAGCAAGAAACAGATTGCCGGGTATAATTAAATGAGATATATCACACTGCCAAGTGCACCAACATAATTATATCTGCTAATTCATATTTCTATTTTAAATTAGGTTCTTTTGTTTTATAATAATTACTGGAGATATTCCAATACTGAAGTTCCAACTTATGGAAACCTATCAGGTTTACAACCAGACTTATATACCTTAACAGCTTGATACATTAGTTTTTTACCTAAATTGACTTTTACCATTTGGAGAAAATATGAATTATAATCCTGAAAATATAAATCGTCTGTTTACCACTAATCAGACAATTTTCAGTCTGCTTCGTGACTCTGATGATCCTAAAATGGCAAGATACTTTCTGCTGAGCTATACCAATGAACTGATGCGAATTCTTCATAGCGACAAAAGCAGGATTAAGCCGCTTGAATGGGCTCTGCAGTCAAGCTGCATAACTACTTTCAGAAGGGTTATCTCGATCAGAAGCCAGAGGGTCTCGGGAGTTAACATTGTTAAACTGCTGTGGCTGCTTGCAAAGGACAGAAAAGCTGACTTGCCTGATGATTTATCCGATAGCTTTTTTGAGGAGATGATTCATCTTTTTCTGGGGATGCTCGGGAAAAGCCATGTTTATGACCACTATTCATACCCTAAGTTCATGAACCTGGAAGGCAGAAAAGCTGCCGGCATACGTTCAGATCAGCTTGATAAAATGGCTGAAAACAGTGCCCGTTTCATAAAGAGGTACCAGTCTGGTCTGGATGAAGAGATCCAGACTGTAAGAACAGAAAACAGTAAAAGAATCATGAAATACTTTAACGCCTCTCCTGAAGACTGGAATAACTATAAATGGCACCTTAAAAATATTGTGCGCAACTCTGTTTTGCTGGGTGATTTAGTCAGCCTTACAAAAAATGAAAAAGCAGCCATAGACAATGCAAATGCCGCAAAACTGCCTTTCGGTATAACTCCGTATTACGTTTCACTTATGGATAAAGAGCCATCAAGGAAAAGAGACCATGCAGTCCGGGCACAGGTCATACCGCCTCTTGACTATGTTGAATCAATGAAAAAGCACTCAGCAGATGATGACTGCTCCTTTGACTTTATGATGGAGTCTGAAACATCGCCGCTTGATCTTATAACCAGAAGATATCCAAATATTGCAATACTTAAACCATACAATACTTGCTGCCAGATATGTGTCTATTGTCAACGCAACTGGGAAATAAACGATGTCCTTACACCCGAGGCTCTTGCTCCTCTGAAGAAGATTGAAAAAGCCATTGAATGGATAAGCCGCCATCCAGCTCTGAATGAAATACTTGTAACCGGAGGCGATCCACTTGTTATGAGCAATCAACAGATAGGTCATATCCTGCAAAAACTTTCGGAAATTGACCATGTTGAAAGAATACGGATAGGTTCAAGAACACCCGTTGTGCTGCCACAGAGAATAAATACGGAACTGACTAAAACCATTTCAAAATATCACATGCCCGGGAAAAGAGAAATTGTCATCATAACCCACTTTGAACACCCTTATGAAATAACACCCGAGGCAATGACTGCTGTTCAGCAATTTAAGCAGAACGGAATTTCTGTATATAACCAGACCGTTTTTACGATCGAAAACAGCAGACGATTTGAGCTTGTTGCTCTTCGCAAACAGTTGAGGCTTATTGGAGTTGATCCATATTACACATTCAACACCAAAGGCAAAGAAGAAACAAACGCCTTCAGGGTTCCCATGGCAAGACTTCAGCAGGAGGTAAATGAAGAAGCAAGGCTATCCCCTGGACTTGTGCGGACAGATGAACCTGTTTACAATGTCCCGAGACTTGGCAAGAACTATATAAGGGCAGAACAGAACCACACACTGCTTACCATTCTTGCAAACGGATGCCGCGTTTATGAGTTTCATCCATGGGAAAAAAATTTGTCCCTCGCCGATACCTTTGTTGATACCGATGTACCTATCTATAACTATCTGCAAAGGCTAAAACGACGAGGTGAAAACATAGATGACTATAAATCGATATGGTATTATTTTTAGTCAGTAAACTGTTGGGTGAATGAACAGATGGGTGAATAGGGTTTAGCCCATCCACTCATCTGCTTTTTTTGCCTTTACTACGAACTAAATTGCTGTTTTTATCTTTTCTCTACCGGAATATATTGTTTGTTAAACTCTCCGGTGTACATTGCCCTTGGTCTGAAAATACGGTTATTCTGCATATACTCATGAACCCTTGCCGTCCATCCGGCAACACGGCTTACGGCAAAAATAGGGGTAAAAAGCTCAATATCTATTCCAAGACACGCATATACTATTCCTGAATAAAAATCAACATTGGGAAATATCTTTTTTTCAGACCCAATGTTTCCAGCCATCTCTTTTTCAAGCTGCTTAGCTGTTTCAAACAGGTTTTTAACATCAGGATTATCATGAGCCAGATATTCAGCCATTGGACCAAGTATACGAGCCCTTGGATCATAAGCCTTATAAACACGGTGACCAAACCCGGATACTTTACCCCTGTTTTTCAAATGTTTTTTGAGCCATTTTGAAACATTATCAGAACTTCCAATCTTTTGCAATGTTCTGACAACCTGTTCATTAGCACCTCCATGCAGAGGTCCGGACAAAGCCGCAATACCTGCTCCAACAGAAAAATAGATGTCTGACAGGGTTGAAGCCACAACAAGCGAGGCAAATGTGCTTGCATTCATTCCATGGTCTGCATGAAGAACAAGGGCTACGTCCATGATTTTTTCTTCAAGAGGAGTCGGTTTTTTACCTTTTATCATGTACAGAAAATTTGCTGCATGACTTAATTCCGGGTCGGGTTCAACTGGGATCAACCCTTTTCTTAAACGGGCAATAGCAGCCGTGATGGTTGCTACACCTGATATAAGATGATAGCAGGCATCCAGTCCGCAAGCCTGCTCAAGCATTCTGTCATGTTCTGTCATCTGTTTTTTCTGCGCCATTTTAAACTCATAAATAGCCCTCTGCTCTCCCATAGGAAGGGTTTCCATCGGAATTGAGTCCTCATCGGAGCTGATCGCATCATCCAAAGCAGGTTTTCCCTTCTCCATATCAATACTTGTAAACTCCTGCCTCATAAGATTTGTTCCAAGACGCAAAGCACTCATTACATTCATCTCTTCAACAGGAAAGCTCATAAGCAAACGCAGTGTTTTATTTAAATGCCGATAAACCACCAGCTTTTTCTTATACATATCCAATTCGGAAGAGCTGGGAAGATGTCCGTGCAGAAGAAGAAATGATACTTCTTCAAAGGATGAATAAGCAGCCATGTCGAAGATATCATAGCCTCTATATATTAGCCATCCTTTAGCGCCATTTACATATCCAATCTTTGTTTCAGCTGCAATTGCACCTTCAAGTCCTGGTCCAACAGTACAATTAATTGGCCAGTTTATCGGCTTAGCCATACCAGGTTCTGGCTCATTGCTTGTCTCTTTTCTTGCTTTATTGCCAGCCTCTATCATAATATCTGTTATTTTCTGAATATCTCTGTCCATACTGTTACCTCCTTTGTTAAATAATTAGAAGCGTAGTTCATAGCTCGTAGTAAAACAAGGTTAGCAGTGTAGCTCATAGCTTGTTTTAGGTTTTGCTACCAGCTACGATCTGAATTGCTTTTACTTGAAGCTTTGTAACTTTTTATTCATAATCGGTTTTATTCGAAATAAGTCTTCCGCCCCTATCCACTGTTCTTTTCCCTGAATATTTTTTTCAGTATCCCTCCCTGCCTGAAACAGTTAATTTCAACTTCCGAATCAAGCCTGCAAAGAACCATTATTTTTTTGCTGACTCCGTATTCTTTTTCGACTGCGACCTCAACTGTCTGATTTGGTTTAATATTATCATCCAAAGCTATTGAATAAAACTCTGCGCCATCCAACTCCAGAACATCTGCATTCTCCCCTTCAATAAATTGCAGAGGCAGCACTCCCATTCCAACAAGATTGCTCCTGTGTATTCTCTCAAAAGACTGGGCAATCACCGCCTTTACCCCTAAAAGATATGTTCCCTTTGCTGCCCAGTCTCTGCTGCTGCCCATTCCATAGTCATTTCCTGCAACTACAATAGTAGGAGTGCGGTTTTGTATATAACCCATTGCAGCATCATAGATACTCATCTTCTTTCCAGATGGCAGATAAACCGTAATACCGCCAGGCTCTCCTGCTGAAAGCATGTTTTTCAGATTCCTGTTTGCAAAGGTTCCTCTGCACATGACATTATGATTTCCCCTTCTGCTTCCATATGAATTAAAATCAGCAGGGTCAACTGACATTTCAATAAGATAACTGCCGGCAGGGCTGTCAATAGTAATTGTACCTGCAGGGCTTATATGGTCAGTGGTCACGCTGTCGCCGAACATTGCAAGTACTCTGGCGTTAATAATTGGTTTTATTCTATCTTCTTTTTCAATTAAATTATCAAAAAATGGAGCTTTCTGGAGATATGTGCTCTTTTCATTCCATTTAAAAACTTCTCCCCTCTGTGAATCTATACTGTTCCATAACGGACTGCCTGAAAAAAGATCCTCATAAACATTTTTAAAAAGATCCCTGTTAAGGTATTTGTACAAATAAAAGTTGATTTCATCCTCATCAGGCATTACATCCTTAAGATATACACTGCTACCCTGGCTATCAGTTATAAGTGGGTCTATGTCAAAATCAATATCAACAGTTCCTGTAAGTGAATACGCAACAACAAGAGCAGGTGATGCAAGATAAGATGCCTTGATTGCAGGATGAATACGTCCTTCAAAATTTCTGTTTCCTGAAACAACACTGACTCCTGATAAACAGCCTTCTTTGAGAGCTTTTTCAATATTATCATCAAGAAAACCACTGTTTCCAATACAGGTCATACATCCGTAACCGGCAACAAAAAAACCTAGTTTTTCAAGAAAATGAAGCAGTCCTGATTTTTTCAGATAAATAGTAACAGTCTTTGAACCCGGAGAAAGACTTGTCTTAACCCATGGTTTTTTAGTTAAACCTTTTTCAACAGCCTTTTTAGCGAGAAGCCCTGCTGCAATAATAGATCTTGGATTACCTGTGTTTGTGCAGCTTGTAATAGCAGCAATAAGGACCGATCCATTTTCTATTTTATTTCCGTCTGCTTTGGGAACCGCCATGTTAACCTGATTAAACTGCCTGTTCCACTCAATTTTCAAGTCAGACAATGCAATCCTGTCCTGTGGTCTTTTTGGACCCGCAACGCACTGTCTGACTTTTGAAAGATCAATTTCAACCTCATCTGAAAAATCAGGTTCAGGCATCTCATCAGTTCTGAACAGCCCCTGAGCCTTCATATACCTCTCCAGCAGTTCAATCATTTTTTCAGACTTTCCAGTCAATCTTAAGTACTCGAGGGTCTTATAGTCAGCAGGGAAAAACCCCATTGTAGCCCCATACTCAGGAGCCATATTTGCGATTGTAATCCTGTCCGGAACGGAAAGATTTGAGAGCCCATCTCCAAAAAATTCAACAAAATTACCTACAACACCCTTCTTTCTCAACACCTCTGTAACTGTAAGCGCAATGTCTGTACCAAAACACCCTTTTGGCAGTCTGCCTTTCAACCTGCACCCCAAAACAGGCGGAGGAGCAATAAACAATGGTTTCCCAAGCATCACTGCTTCAGCTTCAATACCGCCAACACCCCATCCGACTACTCCCATTCCATTAACAGTTGTGGTATGGGAATCAGTTCCAATAACTGAGTCCGGATACACAATCTGCTTATTTCCAACTTTTTCCACAGAAACCAGGGTTGTGAGATATTCTGTATTGATTTGATGACAGATACCCTGTCCCGGCGGAATAATCCTGAAATTATTAAATGCATTCTGTGCCCATTTTAGAAACTCGTATCGTTCCATATTCCTTTCCATCTCAAGCCCTTCATTTTTTATGCATGCATCACTGCGTCCATAAAAATCCACCTGAACGCTGTGATCAATTACAAGATCAACAGGTATATCAGGATTAATACATGAAGGGCGTTTTTGGTTATTAGCAAGAGCTGTTCTCATGGATGCAAGGTCAACCACACAGGGCACACCGGTAAAATCCTGAAGAAGAACGCGGGCTGGTTTAAAAGGGATATCCACTGAATTATCTTCTGATAAATAATAGTTAAGCAGTTTGAGTAAATCATCCTTTGTAACATCTTTACCGTTTTCGGAACGGAGCAGTGATTCTATTAATACCTTTACGGAATAAGGACATATTTGCACATCAACGATTTTTTGTTTCCTTAATTCATCAAGACTGAAATAAATATAGTTATCACCCCCAACGGATATTTCTCTCAAAACCTTGAAAGAATCAATTAAACTTGAACTGCTCATTTTTAAACACCTTTAAAGGAAATTATCGTTTATCTGTTTCGTGGATACAATCATAAATGGAGGTATGCTAAATGAATAAAAGGGTAAAACCAGATCTGTTATCAGGATAAAGAATACAAAATTCAGACTTCTCTCTTCTGCTTTTTTACTATTGCTAACCGCTTCAGCCTTGCTTACTACCGAAGAGCGGTTATCAGGTGACTATGGCTACTTCTCAATTTGCCGGTCCATCAAGTTTGATGGTCATGTAAAAAGTCTATTTTTTCTTAAATTGCCAAAAGGGGTTGCGGGAAAGATATTTGTAACATACTGTAATTGATTTCATATCACCCTCACCCCAACCCGTTTTAGCTGTTAAGCTGTTGGCTATTGAGCTATTAAGCAAAATCTTAATGCAATTGTCCGACGTTCTGCTATCTCCCCTGTTTTTTGCCTTTGCTTATCAGCCATCAGCTTAATAGCTTATCAGCTTTTCAGGGAGATGGAGTTTTGTGGGCTTTTTACCGATTCATCAAGTTTACTTTGGCAGATTTTTGTTCCAATGCCTTTACAAGGTTCTTCTTTGCATTTCGAACATGTTTTGTCGTCAGTTCAGAAGCCCTGTTTCCTTCTCCTTTAATAATTGCTGAAAGTATTGCAGTATGCTCATCAAATGCCTTCTTTGCCCTGCCGGGCACAGAAAGTGACATGTTTCTTGCTTTCCTGACATATTGATGAAAAGTCTTAAGCATGTACATCATGGGTCTGCTTTTTGAAGCCCTGTATATTCCTTCATGAAAGCTTGAATCTATCATCATAAGGTTGCCCAGTTCACCCTTATTAGTATAGAATTCTTCAAGGTCAATAGAATCCTTAAGCTCAGATATCTCCTGTTCGGTAATATTCTCAGTTGCCCATTTTGCTGCAAGCCCCTCGATAACAGCCCTTATTTCATAAATTTCCTTTATATCATCGTTGCTAATACCCTTGACAAGAGCACCTCTGTTTGGAACAAGTTCAACTAACCCTTCATTTGCCAGCTGATTGAGAGCTTCTCTAACAGGGGTTCTGCTCACACCGAGTTCATTTGCAAGTTTTGACTCGCTGATTTTTTCACCGGAAATATATTTCCCGCTCAGTATATCATCTTCAATTGAAGCAAATATTCTCTTGCTGAGTGAGAAAACATTATTTAATGAAACACTGTTCACAAAAACACCCGTAAAACATATTGACTGCATCTATTATTGTATAATGGTATACAATAATAATTTTTTGTCAAACACTTTTTTATTGACAAACATCAGTAATATATTACAGACTTAAAAATGATAAACCGGTAAAAAGTCTAAAAACAACCATATTGTCATTTCGACCGCAGGGAGAAATCTCCTTATTTCAGTATGTTACGAGATCTCTCACTTCGTTCGAGATAACATAAAAGCAACAATTATAATTTCAGATCAGGAGCGTTGATTATGAATAAAATTAGTCTCGGAAAAACCGGCCTTACAGCCAGTGAACTGGGATTTGGGGCAATGTATCTTCCAAGGGTATCTTCACAGGATTCTGAAACAATACTGAAAAGGGCTCTTGACCTTGGAATAAACTACTTTGACACTGCTTCTGCCTATCAGGACAGTGAAGATAAACTCGGGCAAGCATTTTCCTCAATTAATGCTTACCCTATAATTGCTTCGAGATCTATTTCATACAAAGCCGGTTTAGATGCATTTATAAAAGATTTTGAGCAGAGTCTCAGGAAACTTAAACGTGACTATATTGATTTTTACGGCTTTCATTCCGTAAACCAGCCTGCTGAACTGGAAATGGTTATGGGCAAGCCCCTTGCTTTTTTGCAGACCAAAAAAGAAAAAGGCATTATAAAACATATTGCAATAACGGGACATAACCCCAAAACCCTGCTTGGGGCTATAAGATCAGGTTTTTTTGAAATGGTAATGTTTCCCTTTAACATAATAGAGCAGGAACCCCTTGACGGACTGCTTCAGGAAGCAGATAGACTCGGCGTTGCAACATCAGTAATGAAACCGCTTGCAGGCGGAGTAATAGAAAGAAAGGACCTTGCTCTCAGGTTTTTCTTCAGCCACCCCTCCGGTGTGGTAACACCCGGGATATCATCTATAAAAGAGCTTGAAGCAAATTTTAAAATATTTGTTGAGCATAATAAACTTTCAGGCAGTGAACTTGATGAGTTGGAAAAAAATGTTGCAGCGCTTGGAAAGGATTTTTGCAGAAGGTGTTCCTACTGTATGCCATGCCCGCAGGGTATTATGATACCCTTTGTCCACATGGTTCATATGAAGTGCTTTGATAAGCCATTGGATGATGATGTTTTATACACATTAAATCTTGGAAGACAGTTGAAACCGGCTCTTAAAAAATGCGACGAGTGCTGTCAATGTATTAATAAATGCCCATATAATATAAACACTCCCAAAAGAGTAAAGGAACTGCTATTACTTCTGGAGAAGGCTGAATAGTCCATAGGCTTTGGGGGGGAGATCACTTTTAGCTATGAGCTACGCTGCTAACCCAGCTGACATTCAGCTCTTTACTCCTTTTGGAAACTTCCACCGGTTGTGAAGCCATCCAAACCAACACTCAGGATTTTTCCTGACAAGGTCCTCAAGAAAATTATTATACCGCTGGGTGTTTAACATTATATCATTTTCTTCATCTCCGGTACGGATAAGTTCAAATGGTTTTCCAATAATAAGTTTATGTTTTCTTAAGCCATCTCCCATTTGCATATAAGCCGGCAGGACAATGCAATCTGTTTTCAGTGCGAAGACAGCAGGGGTGTTGTAGGTAAGAGCCGGCTGGTTAAAAAAATCCGCCACCACACCGCTTCTTCCTGCATTCTGGTCAAAAAGGATTCCAACTACATATCCATTTTTCAGGTTTCTTAAAACAGGCCTCAGGGCATTTTTACTTGGTATAAGAGAAATATTGCTTTTGAGCCTTGCTTTGGCAACTGCTCTATCGATATAGGGGTTTTTCACTGACTTGTAAATGGTTGCGGGATGATTGAGATAATAACCAAATACATGGCTTGCAATCTCCCATACCCCGAAATGGGGAATAAGCACTATTGTGCCTTTTCCGCTTACCGCTGCATCATCAAGATAATACATTCCCTCAACTGTAACATTTTCAACCACATCTTTCTGCTGAAAGATTATAGACTCAATAAAGACCTCTCCAACAAGTATAAATAATTTTTGCACTAGCTTCTTTTTTTCGGCAACTGTTAAAGTGCCCGGAAAAGCTCTTTCAAGATTCTCTTTTGCCATTGCCACTCTCTTCCTGCAGATATAGTATGCAATCCGTCCTGCAAACCTGCCGAACCTTACACTCATCTCAGAAGGAGGAAGTTCAAGAAAACAACAAAAACATCTTAAAAAAAGAAACTCAAGCAAATGCCTGAGTCTTTTCATCAACTGCATAATAAAATATATCATCTATACAGAAACCTCAGTCAAGGTGTTAAGTCCTGTATTTAATTCACAATTAATTACTTTTTGTCCTTTTTAAAACCTGATTCATGAACGCGGTATGTATGCCTTTGCAAAACACCCATAAGCTTGACGTCTCTTCTTACCAGTGAAATTTGCCTGAAATAAACAGAACCCCTGAAAGCACAAGGTAACCTGCTATAACCAGTCCAAAACCAATGGCTATCATTATCATGGTTCCCGCAACCTCAACCAGGAGTTTTTCCTGGTCATCTGAAATATCTCTTAAAAAAAACCTTTTGATTGTTTTCACAATAGCTTCTGACTGGACAGGAAAAGCTGTTTTTTTAAAACCAGTACTTATAAACCATACTGAAAAATATAGGAGCCATATCATTGATGCACCTATTAAAAAACCAAGGAGCCCCAGTTGTATCGCATAATAATGATCGGTTTCGGAAAGGAAGATAAAGCAGACGGCTCCAAACAGTACAGATAATAAAAAAGTAACGGTTTTTCTTTTTTTCATAATAAGATTCATTCCTGTTATAAAGGGGTCTGAGACGTTATCCGCACAAAGCTGTATAGAAAAAATACTGACATCCCTCCAAACCTGCTTTAGCAGGCGATAAACATCTTAATACACCTACGGTTTTACAACTTTTTTCTTCATTAAGCTATACTTCACTGCTTCAAAAAAACAGGCACGACTGTAACGCTGTCAAACTTACTTAGCACTGCCACTTAAAGCTCAATTTTATAACTTTACATTATTGCAGGAAGAATTAACATGTTTGAGAGCTTCCTCTGCATGAAAAGAGCTTCTTACAAAAGGAGAAGAAGCTACATAAATAAACCCCATCTCCTCTCCTGCTTTCTTGTATTCCTCAAATGATTCCGGAGTGATAAAATCCTTTACTTCAATATTCCCTTGGGCTGGTCTCAGATACTGCCCGATGGTAATAAAATCACAGTTTGCCTTGCGAAGGTCTTTCATCACCTCAAGTACTTCCTGCCTGGTTTCACCAAGTCCAAGCATTATGCCTGATTTTGTAAAAACAGCCTGATTCATTTTTTTTGCCTCTCCAATCACAAAAAGAGACATTTCATAATCAGCCTGCTGTCTGCACGTTGAATAAAGTCTGGGGACTGTTTCAAGATTATGAGCAAAAATATCAGGCTTTGCATCAATAACGGTTCTGATATGCTCGGTTGAGCCCTGAAAATCAGGCACAAGCACATCAGTTGTTGCATCAGGAAGAATTCTGTTAATCTCTTTTATTGTTTTTGCAAACTGCTCTGCTCCTTTGTCCTCAAGATCATCCCTTGTAACAGAAGTAATAACAACATGTTTTAGATTCAGTTCTCTGGATGCCATAGCAACGTTTAAAGGCTCTTCATGATCTGGAATATCCGGTTTGCCGTGTTTGACGCTGCAAAAGGCACAGTCTCTTGTACAGATGTCCCCCAATATCATAAAAGTGGCTGTTCCTGATTTGAAACAAGACCCCATGTTGGGGCATGTTGCACTTTCACAGACGGTGTGAAGATGGTATTTATCTATAAGGTCCTTCATTTTGTTTAGTACATCTTCATCAACACCCTTAACCCTTATCCATTCAGGCTTTTTGGTTACAACAGACATTTTATTTCCTCCGGTGAAATATTTCTTAACTCTTTGCCAAAGAGTTTTCCATAATTAAAAACAAGCCTGGCTTTTACATCCTTCAGGGAAATTTCCCTGTCAAGAAGAGTCTTCATTGATGTAACACCCTTGTCTGCTATTCCACAGGCTATTATCATCTTATAGTGCTGCATATTGGGATTTACATTCAGAGCAAATCCATGCATGGTTATCCACCCGCTTTTAACTGCAATGCCGATTGCAGCAACTTTTTCCCTGCCAACCCAGACTCCGGGATGTTTCGGATCCCTGTCCGAATTAATCCCGAAATCTCCAAGTGTATCAATAAGAAGCTGCTCAACATTTCTTATATACCGGTGGAGATCCTTGCCCTGCTTCTTCAAATCCATTATCATGTAGCCTACAATCTGTCCAGGCCCATGATAGGTAACATCTCCTCCCCTGTCTGTCCTGCATACCTCCACACCCTGTTTATTTAACTCATCTTCAGAAACAAGTATATTTTTAAACGTTATATCTCTGTTTGCAGTAAAAACAGGGGGGTGTTCAAGAAGAATAAAAACATCTTCTATAATGCCCCTTGAACGTGCATCCACAATCTTTCTCTGTAGATCAAAAGCCTCATTATAAGGAGTTTCACCAAGTTCTAAAACAAGTGTCTGACTATTTTTCATAGAAAAGTATTTGCTCAAAATTATAGGGTAGCTGTCGGTAGAAACAGAAATTAACCCATAAACTGATTTTTTCAACAGTTAAAAGCTATAACTCGTTTCCGGGTTGAGTGTTTCTGCTTCTCTGTCAGCTGCAAAATGCACTATTAAATTACTTTTTTGATTTTACCACAAAAAACGAGTCTAAAAAAGGTTAACTTAAAAACAAAACTAATCATTTTTAAAAACTTTCCAACCTACATGCCAGTCATAATACTCAAGCCCTGAAAATTTTTTTTTGTAATCATAAAATGAATTTTCTTCAAAAGCATAGCCATGGTAGAGATACTTTTTTCCCGCATTAATTGAATAAAATATCTGCTTCAGCAAAACATAAATTCCAGGACTTAATTTTTCAAATTCAGTATCAAATATGGTATAAACGCTTGAGGTTGAAATCCTTCCCTCATCCATGAAACCAACCGCTACAAGCCTGCTTCCGGAAAACAGACAACACTCAAGCGCCCGACAGGGTATTATTGAAGGCTTATACGAAAAAAAGTCATATAATGAATAAGGAACATTATCACTGAACCTTTTTTTATGAATCTCAAAAATCCTCTCTTTTTCACGATCTATAAAAGCATCCCTGAAAATAACTTTAAAATCTCTGTTTTTGCTTATAATCCTTCTCTGGCTTCTGGAAAGTTCAAATCT